>CALIRO010000061.1 GCA_938042245.1 uncultured Thermoguttaceae bacterium | reverse complement strand
CTGTCGGAGCTTGGCCGATTGCTGGCCGAAGAGCCTCAGGGGGCCGCCAAACACGCCATCAAGCGGACGTGGCGGTTCACCAGCAACCAGCGGCTTCCTGTCAGCGATGCCATGCAAGGGCCGCTGCGTTGGCTGTTCGGCCGTCGCAGAAGCTGGAAGAACCACCCCTTGGTGGTGAGCTTCGATTGGACCGAGCTGCGCTCCTTTCACACCCTGATGGCGGCGGCGGTGATCCGTGGGCGTGGCGTGCCGCTGCTGTGGGGCAGTGACCAACAATGGGAGTTATACAGAAGCCAGAATAACCTGGAAGAAGGCTTGCTGCGGCTACTGAAGACGTTGTTGCCGGAGTGGATGACGGTGATTGTGGTGGCTGACCGGGGCTTTGGACGGACGGAGTTGGCTCGGACCTGCCAAGCCCTGGGCTTCCACTATGTGATCCGCATCAAACCCGAGGTCTATGTGGAATGCCCTGCATTTCGGGGAAAACTCACCCGCTTGCCAGTCCAACGCGGCACCATGCGACTGCTCAAAGACGTGCAATTCCGCAGGCAAAACCCGGTTAGCCAGCATGTGGCGGTTTGCTGGAAGAAAGGGCTGCCCAAGGACCGCGACGCCTGCTGGTTTCTGATGACCGACCTGGACTACTCGGTCCAAAAACTGACCCAACTGGATGGGCGTCGGATGACGATCGAGGAACTGTTCCGCGACGAAAAGAACCGTCGGCACGGCTGGGCGTTGCGCACCACGCTGATCCGACATCCGGAGCGGTTCGACCGGTTGTTGCTGATCTTGAGCTTGGCGTACTGGTTGCTTTTGGGGATTGGGCTGATGGCCATGAAGCAGTACCCGCCCAAGATGTAGCAGCAACAATCGCCCTGAGGCCTGCGGGCTATTTTTCATTGGCCGGAAAATGGTTCGCCGATTGCAACGGACGGCCTTCCAAGCACTTACCGCCTTGACGCAAGCAATTTTAGACGAAGCCAAAAACTGGGGATAAGTCAGGGATCGGGGGGGTTGACAGCCGAGCGGTGGGGAATATTATTATCTAAAAACAGCCTGAGATTTTTCTTTCCAGCATTCTCCACCCACTAGCTAGCATTAATTATTCCCCCCTTAATATTTGGTCGCCCCGCAAGCGCGTCGAAAGGTATTTCCAAGGGAAATCCAAGGGATACTCTGGCCAAAAGAAAATAAGAGAAACAGACGAGGTCCCAAAGGTTGTTTGACTTTTTTCATGAAGGAGGCAAGACCATGCGAAGTCTGAAACTGGCTGCTGTGGGGTTGGCCGCTCTGGCCGTGTTGGGCTTGGGCCTCGGTTGCCAGGCCGCCGAAAATAAACTGAAAATCGGCGATAAGGCCCCGGATTTCAAAGACCTGCCTGGCGTGGATGGCAAAAAACATAGCCTGTCGGACTATGCCGACGCCAAATTTGTGGTAGTGGTCTTTACTTGCAATCACTGCCCGGTCTCCAAAGCCTATGAAGATCGGATCATTCAGTTCCAAGCGGATTATAAAGACAAAGGGGTGCAGGTCGTGGCGATTAACCCGAACAGTCCGAAAATTGTCCCCGACGATTCCTTTGATAAAATGATCGAACGCGCCAAGGAAAAGGGCTTCAACTTCCCCTATGTTCTCGATGAAACTCAGGAGGTCGCCCGCAACTATGGCGCCACCTGCACTCCGCATTTCTTCGTGTTGGACCAACAGCGCACTGTTGTCTATATGGGCGCTATGGACGACAACAATAATCCTGCCAAAGTGAAAGAACACTGGCTGCTGGATGCCATCGATGCCTTGTTAGCGGGCAAAACCCCGCCCAAGCAGGTAACCCAACAGCGCGGCTGCTCCGTCAAATGGGAGAAGAACTAGCGGAGAACTGGTTTGCTTGATCTGTAGTGGCAGGTCTGGCTTTGTCCAGCCGATTCAGGCTGTTGGCCTTTTTGATGAAAACTACATCGTTCCACGGCAGAGGCCGGGGTGGGTTTATCCTATCCCGGCCTCGGTTTTATTTTATTTCGTAACGTCTCAGCCGAGTGGAGTAAGGACCTGTTTTTTAGGGCCAGCGCCTCCCAGTGTCACTGCCGCCTAAGCGAGAACCTAGAGAGCAGAAATCCATCAGAAAAACTGGGATTCCTACTTTCCCAGAAACGACTGGATCCATCATTTGGGTGAAATATTACTTTCGGGTGAAATGTTACTTATTGTCTGGTTTGATCTGGGAGGAGCGATCTAGCCTTCCTTTTCCGACTTTCCTCCTTTCCGAAAGGAATGCGCTATGTCCCTACTGCCCAAAGGAAAGCCTAGCGTCTGGTTCTGGTGGGGGACCCGTGGTGGGATGACAATATTGCCAATATGGATATTTTGGTTGGGGATAGGGCTGGCCATGGAAGGTTGTGCTGAGCCGAGCACGCCTCCCACATCCAGTCGAACAGGCCATTCGGCAGCAAAACCGCGTTCGGATACCCAAACTCCTTCGGCGCGCACCGAAGCCACGGTTCGCCTGAGTCCGGCTCAGGTGCGGCTCCAGCAGGTGGATAAAGCCGGTTTCGACGCCTGGCTTCAGAGCCAAAAAGGCAAAGTGGTTTTGGTGGATTTCTGGGCCACTTGGTGTATGCCTTGCCGGGAACTGTTTCCGCATACGGTGCATTTGCACCGGCAATGGGCTTCCAAAGGGTTGCTCGTAGCGGCGGTGAGCATGGACGATCCGGACTCCGAGCAGCTAGTGCGCCAATTTCTAGCCCAACAGGGAGCGGACTTTGAAAACTTTCTTGCCCTCGGCCCACCTGAACCGTTCGAGGCCTTCCAAATCCCTGGTGGCGCCGTCCCCTGTGTACGAATCTATGGCCCGGACGGCAAACTGTTCCGGGAACTCGCTTCCGGCTATCAGAACATCGAACCGGCCGACATCGATAAGGCCGTCCAACAGGCCTTGGCCGCTCTGCCTCCAAACGGCCAAGCCAAATAGCTTCTGGCGCTTCCGGCATCGGTACGGAACATGCATGGCGCTAGTAGGGAGGGCGCCGTCCCCCCTGCCCGCTTCATTCTTCCCTACTAGCCCCCGTTTAGGCGCACCGACAGCCTGCAAGGCGCTCGGCCGGTGCCTCCCGGCTCGCCATTCTCCCAGTTCCCCCGATGGAAGAAACCCCTTTGTCCATGGTAGGCTAGGAAAAAGGGTTCAGAGGATTTTGTTAAAAATCCTGGTAGGTTCATCCCTATGTCAGGGCATTTGGCGGCAGTGTATCGTTCTTCTTTGGCTCTGCTGACGGACCTGTACCAATTGACGATGGCCTATGCGTATTGGAAAACAGGTCTGGGGCGGAGGCAGGCGGTCTTTCATATGTTTTTCCGCGAAAAGCCGTTCGGCGGCGCCTATGCGGTAGCCTGCGGTCTGGCTACCCTGGTGGAATTGATCGAAAACTTTCGCTTCGAGCCGATGGACCTGGAATATCTGGCCGGGTTGAAAGGCAACGATGGTCGGCCGCTTTTTGAGCCGAGCTTTTTGGACTTTTTGGCCCAATTCCGCTGGACGCTCGATCTGGACGCCATGTTGGAAGGCACGGTGGTTTTTCCTCAGGAACCGATGGTCCGAGTCCAAGGGCCTCTGCTGGAAGCGCAACTGTTGGAAACGCCGCTTTTAAACATTATGAATTTTCAGACACTTATTGCTACCAAGGCAGCTCGTGTGGTACAGGCCGCCCGGGGTGAGCCGGTGTTGGAATTCGGTCTGCGCCGGGCGCAGGGGATCGACGGCGCCATATCGGCCAGTCGTGCCGCCTACCTGGCCGGTTGCGCGGCCACCTCCAATGTCCTCGCAGGCCGACTGTTCGGCATCCCGGTTCGTGGGACCCATGCCCATAGCTGGATCATGTGCTTTGAAAGCGAACTGGACGCCTTCCAAGCCTACGCCCAGGTCATGCCCAATAATTGCATCTTTCTGGTCGATACCTATGACAGCTTGGAGGGGGTGCGGCATGCCATCCAGGTAGGCCAATGGCTCCGGCAGCAGGGCTATCGGTTGGTGGGCATTCGGCTTGATTCGGGCGATTTGGCCGCCCTGAGCATCCGGGCCCGCCAGATGCTGGATGAGGCCGGCTTCACCGACGCGGTGATTGTGGCTTCCAACGACCTGGACGAGTTCCTCATCGAAAATCTAAAGCTCCAAGGGGCCAACATTTGCATCTGGGGCGTGGGCACCCGGCTGGTAACCGGCTTCGGCCAGCCGGCTCTGGGCGGCGTCTATAAACTATCGGCCATTCAAGACGCGCAGGGCCAATGGCGGGATACTATTAAACTGTCCGAACAGACGGCCAAAGTCTCCTGTCCGGGCATCTTGCAGGTACGGCGGTTTACCAGGCAAGGGGAGGCCATGGCTGATGGAATTTATGACATCCGTAGCGGACTGCCCACTCCCTGCACCCTCATTGATCCGATCGACATCACCCAACGGCGTAGCATCCCGGCAGACACCGAGGGCGAAGACCTGCTTGTGCCTATATTTCGGCAAGGCCAACGGGTATTAGACCTGCCCGATTTGGAATCGGCCCGGCGGCGCTGTCAGGAGCAATTGGCCCTCTTGCCGCCCACGGTCCGGCGGTTTGTCAATCCACAGACCTATTTCGTCGGCCTGGAAGAGAGCCTTTTTGATCGCAAAACCCAGCTCCTCTTGAAAGCCCGCTCCGACAGGAGATAAATTAAAATGTTTTCGGCGCCAATTTCGCAGAAGCAACCAACCAGCCTCTCCCTCAGGGGCGGGTGAGACCGGCCTCCTGGCCGCGCGGAGGCCCCGTGCGCATTCGCTAGCAGTGCGGACGTCTGGTCGGTATTCGCCTCTTTCCTACCTGGGAGAGGCCGGCTGAGGTGGCCTGCTGGCAGGCCCTGAGCGGGGACGCCCGTGCTCCCTGTTCCCCGCGCCCCGTATGGCATTCCCGCGGAAGCGGCAATCCAGGCCATTGGCAAGGCTACTAGGAGGTTCCTCGGCCCAACAATCACAACGTAGCTACTTCATAGTGGCCTGGATTCCTGCTTTCGCAAGGATGACCATGGTGCCGGTTCGCCCGGCCTGTTTCGCAGGCCGTCCTGTGCCGCCAGGGGAGAGGTGATTTTCATGGAATGGCATTTCCGCTTTGGCGGGAATGGGAAGCCATAGGCTCATTCTCTGCTAAATATATTCATCGGTTCATGTGGTAGCGTGGTAGGGAACACAGTATCAGCATGGTTTGTCGGGTTGAAGGGTTATTTGTATGCCCCGGATTCGCGTCGCCGCTGCGGTGCTCAATCAAACGCCGTTGGATTGGGAAGGCAACCGGGCCAACATCTTGGCAGCCATTCAGGCAGCCCGAGAGGCCGGGGTGCAGGTGCTGTGTCTGCCGGAGCTATGTATAACGGGCTATGGATGTGAAGATATGTTCCTATCGTCCAGCACCGCGCAGACCGCCTGGCAGGTGCTGGAAGAGATTGTGCCGGCCACAGCGGGGATGGCTGTCTCGATAGGCCTACCGCTTTTGCATCGAGACGCCCTGTTTAATGTGGCCTGTTTGGCCGTGGATGGACATATTGCCGGTTTTGCCGCCAAACGCTTCCTGGCCAGCCAAGGCCTCCACTACGAACCCCGATGGTTCAAGCCTTGGCCGAGCGGACTGCGGGACACGCTCCATGTGCAAAACCGAAGTTATCCCATTGGGGATCTGGTCTTTGAAGTGGGGGGAGTTCGAATCGGGTTTGAAATTTGCGAGGATGCCTGGGCAGCCCGTCGGCCCGGCAGCGAGCTGTCGCTACAGGGCATTGATCTGCTCCTGAATCCCAGTGCAAGCCACTTCGCCTTCGGGAAATTTGAGGTCCGGAAACGTCTGGTGCTGGAGGGTTCCCGGGCTTTCAGCGTGAGCTACGTCTATGCCAATCTGGTGGGCAACGAAGCAGGCCGGATCATCTACGATGGCGGCGCCATGATCGCTTCGGCCGGGCAGTGGGTGGCCTTGGGCCCCCGATTTTCCTTCCACCCAATGGTGCTCACCAGCGGCCTGGTGGATGTAACGGCCACTCGGATGGTCCGAGCGCGGCAAGGGAGTTTTTCGCTGCAACTGCCCAGCAGCGATCCGGTGCGGGTGCCGCTATCGGTGGATTGGCCCGATCTGGAACCCGAATCAGTCTGGCTGACGCCGCCCGCCTGGGAAGAAGGGTCCTATTTAAAAGAAGAGGAATTCACCCGAGCCATCGCCCTGGGACTGTTCGACTATTTACGAAAGAGTCGAGCCCAAGGGTTTGTGGTCAATCTGAGCGGCGGGGCCGATTCGTCGGCCACTGCCTGCCTGGTGGCCATGATGGTCCAATTGGCCGTCCAGGAACTGGGCCTGGAGGGCTTCAAGCGTCGGCTGGGCCATGTGGCCGGCTTGGCGGAGGCGGCAACAGTACGGGACTGTGTGGGCCGGCTTTTATTCTGTCTTTACCAGCCTAGCCGCCATAGCAGCCAAATCACCCAGGATGCGGCCCGCAGCGTGGCCGAAGCCATCGGCGCCCGGTTTGCCTGCCTGCCCATCGACGCCCAAGTGGATCACTATGTGCAGGCGATTGAGGAGCTGCTTGGCCGAAAGCTCCAGTGGCAGACCGACGATGTGGCCTTGCAAAACATCCAGGCCCGGGTACGGGGGCCATCGGCCTGGCTGTTGGCTAATGTCCTGGAGGCCATCTTGCTGACGACCAGTAACCGAACTGAAGCGGCCGTCGGCTACGCCACCATGGACGGCGACACCTGCGGCGGCCTGGCCCCTCTGGGCGGGATCGACAAAGCGTACTTGCGCCGTTGGCTCCGCTGGCTGCAGACGGTTGGGCCGGACGGCCTAGGACCCATCCCCGCCTTAGAAAAAGTAACCAGCCAGACGCCTACCGCCGAGCTCCGTCCGCCCGAAGCCGCTCAGACCGACGAAGGCGACCTCATGCCCTACGAGGTGCTCGATCGGATCGAACGCGCCGCCATCCGCGATAAACAACATCCGGTCGAATGCTTCCGTCGGCTCCGTGCCCAATTCCCCCAATACACCCTGCAGGAATTAGCCCAATGGGTGGATCGGTTCTTTCGGCTCTGGTGCCGAAACCAATGGAAACGCGAGCGCTACGCTCCTAGCTTCCACGTGGATGACGAAAACGTCGATCCGAAGACCTGGTGCCGGTTTCCGATCCTTTCCGGCGGCTTTCAGCGGGAATTGACCGAACTAGCCCAGTATGTCGCCCAGCTAAAGAACTCCTAATACTTCAGCGAATAAGGTTCTCCTTTGCCTCTTCCGAGGAAAGCCCCACCCTGCGATTCCCGCACAAGCGGCAATCCAGGCAGCTGGCAGTGCGGGCCTGCTGGGGGGAACTGCGGGCCAGGGCCTACGGCCGAAAATCCTCCTCTTCCTCCGTGGAAGAGGCAGGCAGTCTATTTTCCGCGGATGAGATTTTCTGGATTACTCCTTTGGGAAAAAGAACACCCCAGGGGATCACGAAACAAGAAAACGAGTGGCCTCAGGCGGGGTTGGGCTTCATGTGCCTAGGCCGACAAAGGGGTTGGCTCTTTTTTCTTGGCCGACGGTGGTAGCTGGTCCATGCCCCGGCAGGAGGAGGGTGGAATCGGGTAAGCTGAAGATTTTTTCTCGGATTCCTCGGCGGAGTTGGCTGAAGCTGCCATCGGGAAAGTCGGTCCGGCCAATGCTCTGTTGAAAGATCACATCGCCCACAAAGGCTACCCACGGCTGGCCTGCTTTCCAAAGGTAAACCACATGGCCTGCCGAGTGACCGGGAATGGCCAAAATCTCCAGTTCCAGCCCAGCAGCCCAGTAGTGTTGCCCATCTTCCAACTCCACCTCAGCCGGCGGACTGATTACATCCAAGCCAAACGGCCGAGATAGATTCGCCCAGGGGTCTTGCAGTTTTGAGGCGTCGGCCCGGCCAATGACGATCGGGCAGTCCGGCCAAATAGCTTTTAAAGCCTGATTGCCGGCGATATGATCGGCATGGCCGTGGGTATTCAAGATGGCTGCGGGCTGAAGGTGCAGTTGGTCCAAGGCCTGCAGGATTTTTTCCGGTTCCAGACCAGGATCAATCACCAGGCAGTCCGCTTGACCTGGCAGCCACACCAAAAAGCTATTTTCCTCAAAAAGCATGTTGACCACACAGGCGATCTGCAGGTGCGGGTGGGAAAAATAGGAAAAAGCCACTATTTGGTCTCCCTATTTGTTGGGGAATTGGATAAACTGTGCGGAATGGACGGGCAACTCCGTCTGTGGGCGTTTACCCCCAGCCAAAACCCACGCCTACCAAGCCAAACATTGTAATGCTTTTTAAGGCAAATAGGCGATAAGTTCCAGGAGGCATGGAAGTAGCTTTTCTTCGGCCAGGGAGTCGGCTTTTCCATAGTCGAGTTTTATCGGCCTCTGAAAACTGGATGGAACAGGTATCCAAGCCACTTTCCGAGCCGGCTTTTGGTATGTAATTTGCAAAGCAGAATCTGCCCACCAGCTCCTGTGGTAGCTGAAGGGGTTTTCTTTTACTTTTTCGTGGGAGAAGGAGCTTCCCGCATGAAATTTTGCCAAATGATGATCGGATTAGTCGTGTTTGCAGTTGGGGGGTTTTTTGGTCTCGGAGGTGGGGTAGGGGGAGAGACCCAAAGGGATCCCCCCCATCGGTTGGCTGAACGGCCCACTACGACACCTCAAAAACCCCAATCCCTTCTTACCCCTAATCCGAACGAACATCCGCTGATGCCCGCTTTGCGCTGGGCCTACCAGGGACTGCCTGAGATTGAAAAGATTAAGGACTACTCGGCTACGTTAGTCAAACGGGAGCGGGTGGGCGGCAAACTCGGAGAATATGAACATATATTCCTTAAAATCCGCCACCAACCCTTCAGCGTCTATATGTACTTCCTCGGCCCCGAAGACCGCCGCGGTCAGGAAGTCATCTACGTCCACAACCAAAACAATAACATGATCATCGCCCACGGTACCGGCGTGCAGCGAACCATGTTCGGCACCGTCTCGCTCAAACCCACCGGACCGGTCGCCATGAAAGGCCAACGCTACCCGATTACCGAAATCGGCATCCTCAATATGGTCCGACGTCTCATTGAAGTAGGCGAAAAAGACCTCCAATACGGCGAATGCGAAGTGAAGTTCTTTGAAGGGGCCAAGATCAATGACCGTTCATGTACTTGTATTCAGGTAGTCCATCCAGTGCCCCGACGAAACTTCCTGTTCCATGTCGCCCGCATCTTCGTCGATGATGAGCTGAATCTACCCATCCGCTATGAATCCTACGACTGGCCCAAACAGCCCGGCGGCGAACCCGAACTGATCGAAGAATACACCTACCTGAACCTGAAACTCAACAACGGCTTTACCGACCTGGACTTCGACCCGAAAAACCCAAACTATAACTTCCCGTAAACACTACGTCCCCGCCGAAGGGCAAATTCCGCCCCGTCATCTTTGGGAAAGCAGGGGTGCTAAATCGTTTCTAGCCCTTTGTACCACCAAGGCCGCCAGCAGCCTCCGTCTGCCCGGGGGAAGTCGTTGGGCTGCGCTTGCGCGGAAAAAGCCATTCCCATCGAACTACCATTTGCCGGAGAAGGACAAGCTGAGCCTCTCCCCTGTTGGCGAGAGGTGAATGATTTCGGCGGCTAAAGTCTTTCTAAACGGGCTTTTTGTTCCTTCGATTAGCCGGGGGGATGTGGCCTTTTTATTTTTTCGGTTGGCTGTAGTCCCAGGTTGGGGCGGGGCCGGCGGGGGTTTGGGCGGCAAAGCCTTGTAGCCGAAGCCAGTCGGCCAGCCGTTCCCACCAGGTGTCCAAAACCCGCCGCACTTCGCCCTTGGCCAGCAGGAAGTTGTGCTGCCCCCGCTCATAAATGTGGATTTCGCATGGGACCTTGGCCTGCCGAAGCGCCATCGCAAACCGGAGGCTGTTCTCCACCGGCACTACTTCGTCGTTCCAGCAGCTCACGATAAAAGTAGGCGGCGTGTCGGGCCGAACCTGCTCGTCCGTGGAACAAAAAGCAACCAATTCCGGCGGAGGATTCTCGCCCAGCAGGTTGTTGACCGAACCGGTATGAGCATACGGAGGCCGCATCGTGATGACCGCCACGGAAAGGATCACCAGATCCGGTCGGCTACTGAAGCGTTCGATGGGATCCGAGGCGTCGGGTTTACCCGGATCGAAATGGACTGCTGCCATCGAAGCCAAGTGCCCACCGGCGGAAAATCCCATCACCCCAATCCGTTTTGGGTCCAGCCGCCACTCGGCCGACCGGGCTCGCACCAACCGAATGGCACGCTGAATGTCCTGAAGCGGCGCCGGATGCTTATCCTTCAGATGCCGGTATTTCAGCACCAATCCCGCGACCCCGATCGAGTTGAGCCAGCGGGCCACCGGCTCCCCATGCGCCGGGGATACATGATGATACCCACCACCTGGACAAATGATGATCGCAGCGCCGGTAGCCCGATCCGCCGGCGCTAAATACGGCGTCAGCGTCGGTATATCCGCCTCTTCTTGGCCCACAGCGCCCGGGGCACCATTGGGCCAAAGGGCAATCGGCGTCGGCTCTTCAGCCGCCAGCACTGCAGAAAGGCCTCCACATACACTGCCTACCACCCACACCCATACACACCACCAGTTTCTTTCCATCGTTTGGGTCTCCTTTGGCGCCAGACCAACTCTACCCATTAACCGACCAAATAAGGGAAGGCTTCGCAGAGAAGCGTAAATATGTTTACATATCCCGAATGTTACTTTCGGCCCTCGCAAAATGTTTCTTTCCCGAAATCGCCCGAGCTGGCCCGGGCCAACCGGGCCAGTTTGCGCGCCGGGCTGCTCATCGGATACCCCTCCAGTGATTCGAGCCGAACCCACTGAAAATCGCCCCCGGGTTCCACTGCCTGGCACGAATCGGCCGCCGGAGCTTCCAACCGACGCCCCTTTGGTTTCGTGCCGACCGATTGCTGCTCGAGCCGATCTGTCCGCTCTTGGCGGTCTGCCTGCCCCAAATACTCCACCTCATAACACTCCATCTGGACCCGATACCGGGTAACGGCATACCGGATGGTTCCCAGGGGGCGAATCGGCCGCACTACGATCCCAACCTGCTTATGCATTTGCTGGACAAGAAACCCCCCTATCGCCGCTGGAATGAAACGCGCCGACCCATCGGAAGACACCCTCGTTTTTCTCCGCCGTGGGGGCTTTGGAACTGTCTCGAAGCGGGCGTCCCGTCTGACTCTGCTTATCCCGGTTTGCTGTTCGGAAGAGGGTTCTAGGGGGCCGACCGCCTCCTCTGCCACTGGGAATAGCCAAGGCTGTTTGGCGGCAGGCGCCTCGGCGTCGGCCGATTGTTCTGCTAGTTCGGTGGGCAATGGAAACCTGGGAAATTCCCAAAGACCGGCCCAACGCTCGCCGTCGGGAATTCGGCGCAAAAGCACTTGGTCATTTCGCCGCACGATGAGGGCCATTTCCTGGGAAAACTGGGTGGTCGGCTTGGCCCGCTGCCGGGGCAGGCTCTCTTGAAAGCCTTTTTGAAAAGCCAAACAAAATCGGCTGACCGGGCACTCTGAACACCGAGGTTGCCGGGGCAGGCACACCCTGCTGCCCAATTCCATCAGGGCCTGGTTGAATCGGCCCACTTGCCGACAGGGCAAGACCGTCTCGGCCATATACCACAACAGCCGTTGAGCCGACGCCGAACCGACCGGTTCGGAATAGGCCAATAGCCTTGCCCAAAGCCGCACCGTATTGGCCTCCAGGATCGGCTGCCGCTGATCGAAAGCAATCGACAGAATCGCGCCGGCGGTGTATCGGCCAATGCCCGGCAGTTGCAGAAGCTCTTTGACCGTTTGTGGAAATTGGCCGCCAAACTCGGAGACGATCTTTTGGGCTGCCTGGTGCAATTGCACCGCCCGCCGATAATAGCCCAGACCTTCCCAAAGCCGAAGCACCTCTGCCTGTTCCGCCTGGGCCAGGGCCTGCACCGTCGGGAAGGCGGTCAAAAACCGCTCAAAATACCGGACCACCGTCGGCGTCTGCGTCTGCTGGAGCATGATTTCGCTAACCCAGACGGCATAGGGATCTTTTGTGCGCCGCCAAGGCAAGTCCCGTTTGTTCCGCGCAAACCAGCCGAGCAACCGGCGCCGAAACTCGGTTTGCCACTTCGGCCGCCGCCAACAGGCCGGTATGGATTTCTTCGCTGCAACTGCCGCTGTTGCAGAAGTTGACCTGGATGATTTTTTGGATGCAATTTTGCTGGGAACGGACGTTTTTGCTTTCTTGCCGGATTGTTTGCCCATGCGGGGTTCCACCAGAGGTCGCTTTCCTCCCTTTCCGAAGAGGTCCCCTGGGCCGCCCTATGGAAGTTTATAAGGCCATGGTATGTCTGCTGTCCTCCTGGACGGCCCGATGTTCCCACCAACTTAATCCAGCCCAAACGCCGTTGTCAAGCGTACCGGTTCCAAAGGTCGCCCCGGCCAGCCCCACAAGGAAACCGGCTTTCCCAACGGTCAGCATCTCAAAGATCGTCCGGATCGAAGAGGCGGAGAAAACCCAATGGGGGTGTTGACCCTCAAAGAGGCTTGTTTTTTAATGCCGATAGAGATGTTCGCCCGCCTTGGTGAGATTGCTCTGGTAAGCCTGTCCAGTTTTCCCCTACCCAAAACCTATTGGCGTGTGGAAATGCCGGGCTTTCCCCGCTTGTTCTCCCAATTTGGTTTCTCCAACCAAGCCATTCCATCTATTTTTTCTAGTTCGCCAATTAATCCGGGTGTTTTTTCTTTTCCAGAAAGGATTGTCCTATGGAGGGCTTTAGTTTATGGTTGGTGTGTGCGGTGGCGAGCTCCGTATGGTGCATGGCGGAAGAAGCGGCGATCCCCTTGGAAAGTTCTACTGTTCAGCTTCAGGTGCAAGCGGCGCCTGTACCATATTTAGCCCGGCTGATTCATAAGGGTAGCAATGCCAGTTTGCTGGCCGAGCCGACCGGAAAAGACCTTTTCCAAATCGGCCTCCAGGAGCCGGACGGCCAAATCACCACTCTGTCCAGTTCTCAGGCAAAACAGGGTTCGGTTCACAAGGACTTCGGCCAGGAAAAATCGAGGCTAGTTTTGAGCTACCAAGGTTTGGCCGGGCTTGATCTGGCCGTACAAGCTGCCGTGGAGGCCAAACCGAACGATCCACTGCTCTACTGGACTCTCCGGGTGGAAAACCGCACTGGCAAACCGATTGCCTGGCTGCGGTTTCCAATGATTATGGCCCCCGGCGCCTTGGACCAACCGGAGGATGATCTGCTGGTTCTGCCCGCCTTGCCAGGTACGCTCATCCGGAATCCCTGCTCGGCTTGGCCGATGGGTTATACCGTCTCGCTTTCCTATCCGGGCAATCTCTCTGCGCAGTTGGTGAGCTATCAGGACCAATCGGCGGGGCTGTATCTGGCTAGCATGGACGCCCAGGGCTATCCGATGGGCTTTACCATTGGCAAACGCCGGGAGGGTCTGCTCTTGTATCATCAGTGGCTGCCCCTGGCCTCGCAGCAACCAGTGTGGGAGAGTCCCTATCCAGTGGTTTTGGCCGGCGTACAAGGCAGTTGGTACCAGACGGCCGACCTTTACAAACAATGGGCGGTCCGGCAGCCCTGGTGCGCCAAAACCTTGCCCCAACGGGACGACATCCCCGATTGGTGGAAGCAGGGGCCCCTGGTGTATGTCAGCAGTGCCCGGACCTATGACAAGAAAGGGCAGTGTAACGGCTCATATTATCCGAGGATGTGCGAACACCTTCGGGCGGTGCGGGAGAAACTGGGCAGCCCCATGGTAGTCATGTTGGCCGGCTGGGAAAAACACCGCACTTGGACTGGCGGCGATTATTTCCCCATCTTCGACGAACCAAACGCCCTGCCCGTCCTGGCCCAAATGCGCCAGGAGGGTTTCCGCCCTTTCTTCTTCCTTTCGGGGCTTTTCTACACGTTCAAAAACCAGGGCGTTGATGCCGGCCACATTCCCGGTGCCGATCGTTTCCTGTCCTGCTTCGTGCTCGATAAAGATGGCACCCCCCAGGTCTTCGTTCTGGACGAGAGTCGGCCGAACCGGCCATGGCGGCGGCTGTCGTATCAGTTTTGCCCGGCAGCCCCGGCAACCAAAGACTTCTTCTGCCAGGTGGTTGAGCAGGCCATCGGGCGGGGCGTGGATGTCTTGCAGATGGACCAGACCGTCTCTGGCGCCGGTGCCGTTTGCTATGCCAAAGAGCATGGCCACCTGCCGGGCCCCGGCCTGCATCAAACTCAGGCCTTCCATGATCTGCTGCGCTCCATCCGCCGCCATGGTAAACAGAAAAGTAAAGAGTTCGTTCTGTTCCATGAGGAGCCGCACGAACAGTTGCTCCCGCTGGTGGACGGCTTCCATGTGCGGGAATATTATGAAAAACGGTGGTATCGCTCGTATCCGGGAGCAGTGGGCATTCCGCTTTTTAGCTATCTATACCACGAATATGCGATCGGCTACGGCGGGGATAGCGCTGGTCTTAGCCCGGCTAATAGCCGAGAGCTGGTCCGTACCCATGCCATCAATCTGGTAACTGGCCGCACGCCCGGAGTGGCCCTGTGGGGGGCACACCAGGCAATCGGCAACGCCCATGCAGACCAGCTCCGCCTGATCCGCGCCCACGGCCGATTGCTTCAGACCCGGGCCAGAGATTTTCTCATGCTCGGCCGGATGCTCCACCCGCTGGTGCTCGATGTACCAAAGCTCACCTTCCACTATCATACGGACAATCCGAATGCCCCGCCGCAGCCCGTAGAAGACCATGCAGTGCTTACCAGCTCCTGGCAAGCGCCGGACGGCCGTGTGGGACATCTCCTGGTCAATATCTCCGAGTCGCCCCAGCAGGTACGTATTCGGTTGGACACACGGAACGCCCCCAGTTGGCCAGCCGCCGACGCCAGCCTGTATAGCTCCCACACTACCGAAGCCTCCCTAGAAACTCGCAGCATCGAAACTCCCCAGGATTCTCCTACCGGCGATCAAGAACAAGAAAAAGAGGGTTTCCGGCCCCTTTGGAAAGCCCTCCCATTGCCTCAGCAGTTCTCTCGGCAATTGGCGCCGGCGGAAGTGATCTTTGTGGAACTACGCCCTTCGCACGGAAAGAAACCCTCTGGGTAGCAGAGCGTGGTTACCAGGTGAGAAGGCCTCGGTGGGCAAGCTGTTCCTTTGTACCCGCAGACTTGCTCAGCCCGCTCAGACGACGAGCGGGCAACCCCCGGGTTCGGCTCTGGTAACGTTTCCGCCGAGTGAAGTAGGTTCCTGTTTTTTAGGAAGAATGCCCCCCGGGGTCATTCCCGCGCAGACGAGAAGCTATACATTGTTTCACCTAAAGGAACTGAATATTTGTAACTCCCACAGAAGCGGGAATCCAGAAGAAATATAGAAATAAACAGTACAAAAACTACATTCCTGCTTTGGCAGCAGTGACAGGTTGCATCATTCGGCTGAAATCTTACAAAATCAGACAGGGTATGCAGGTCCTTTTAGTTAGGAGAGGAACCGGCGAGGTCGGGCAGATAGGGCAGGGATGGGCGGAGAAAAACCGCTCCCTATGAGCCGCTTTGAAACCGAAGAGAAACCAACAGAGTTATCGAAGTGCTCGGCCAGAGGCGGCCACCCTAGATCACTGGCCGGTTGGCTCCACCACCCGCTGCCATCCCAAAGGTACTGTGGGCCGAAACGGATCGCTGGTAAACCACTCCCCTAACAGACTCTTTGCATTGATCTTCAGATCATCAAACCGGTAAGAGACTCGGTTGTCGTTGGGCAGCACCAACATCAAAGCTACCGGTCTAAGATCTTCTTCCCGGAGGATCATTTCCGCTCGTTTGAAGTTGGCTCGGTCTTTTTGGAACTTCGGGAAGGCCTCGAGCCAGATTTGGCCGGTAACTCCTGCCGGCGGCTCGCTGAGCCGAATCCAATACCGATTCCGTAAATCCGCCGCCGTAGCACCAAATAGAAACGGCAGCGGACCCTCGGCGATCCCCTGCCCCTGAAGTTCCGGAGGCAGATCATATTGGATCACCTGTTTTTTTGTATAGTTATATTCGTAAATCGCTTTTCCATCGCAAATCCATTTTTCCGCCCGATCCCCATAGATTTCAAACCGTCCTTTATCCGGGGCAGCATACCAGATTTTTCCTTCGTCCCGATGGGTAGGCCGAGGTGGCCCCCCTCCAGAGTCCGACCCAAATACCCGATCATATTCAAATCGCCATACCTTACATTCAAATGTCCTGACGGTTTTGCTTAACGCTTCCCACTTCTGCAACACCCAATCCACTTGTCGCTGCTCTTCTAAGGTAAGCCGAAACGGGGCCTGGGCTTCCTCCAGCTTCTGACGACGCTGGATCGTCGGCGCATCGGGCGGACGAACTTGATGGGGGATCGGGTCCCGAGCCTCGGGCGGAATCAGTAGCGGCGGCTCCGGCGGCCCATAGGCCCACCCCTGCCCAGCCTGCACTATCCCCAACCCAAAACACAACACCCCATAGCTCCATATTTTGCCCAATGTTTCTGCCCAATCCACTCCCATCTTTTCTCCTCCCGGAAGGCGTTTCTAATCCTCCCAGCACACTTCCACCTTGCCGGAGACGTAAAAAATGCCCCCAAAGGAAGACTGGATCCAGAACCGATGGCCTATTTCGATTAGGTTTCTCCCTTCAGGTTCAAAGATTGTACCGGCAGAATCGGCTTTGTCCAAAGACCGATTTTCCCAGAATCAAAACTCCTGTTCCTCTCCTGATTGCAATCGTCTAGGCAAAATACATAAATTAAAAACCTTAGAAAAAATGGAAAAAATCACGAACTGTTCCACCAGGGTTTTTAAATACTCAGCGAAAATTTAGGAAATTTGGGAAGTTTAGAAAAAGAAGCTCTCGCCTAACCGTTCAACCTCATGGACCAGGTCCTGGCATGGTTCCGAAGCGAACTTCCAATCCGGTCCAACCCTGGGAGGCAAGGCCTCCAGCGGTGCTTCCCACCCGTACGGATCGGCCGGCCTGGCCCAGGGCTGCTGTTGCGAAGCTATGCGGTCGATCCCTAGCCTAGGCTATGTTTCTGCTGGAAGGCCCTCCGGAATGGTTCGAGCCGATCCCTGCCCGGAGGCAGGCCGAACGATTCTCCACCCCCCCAATGTGAGGAAACCCATTTGGAAGAGCTCCTGGAAGGGGGGTGCCTTGTGAGGTACGGCAGCACCGTGGAGAATCATGGAAACTAGGCCCCGGTAAATTTTCCTATTTCGGGAGGGTTTTATGAAAACCGCTGTCTTTAGCACCCGTTCGTATGACGAATGTTTTTTGAAAGCGGCCAATCAAAAGGCAGGGCATGAACTGCATTTTTTTGAAGCTCGGCTTACCGAGCGGACATGCCGATTGGCCGAGGGCTTCCCGGCAGTGTGTGTTTTCGTCAACGATCAGTTGGATCGTCCAGTGTTAGAGAAGTTGGCTTCAGGGGGGACCCGGCTCATTGCCCTTCGCTGTGCTGGGTTTAACAATGTGGATTTGCGGGCAGCAGAAGCGTTGGGATTCACGGTGGCTCGGGTCCCGGCTTATTCGCCTCATGCCGTTGCAGAACATACCGTGGCCTTGGTGCTAGCTTTGGTCCGCAAGTTGCACAAGGCCTACAACCGGGTTCGAGAAGGCAATTTCAACCTGGAGGGCCTGTTGGGATTTGATCTGTATAAAAAGGTTGTAGGCGTCATCGGCACCGGCAAAATCGGCAGCTTGGTGAGTAGGGCTTTTTTAGTTGGTTTTGGCTGCCGGGTCCTATGCCATGATGTGCGGCCCAACCCAGAACTGGTGGCTCTGGGGGCGGAATATGTGCCGATGGAAACCCTTTGTGCCCAAAGCGACATCATCACGCTGCATTGTCCCCTGTTGCCGGAAACCCATCATCTGATCAACGAAACCACCCTCCAGCTCATGAAAGACGGCGTCATTTTAATCAATACCAGCCGCGGCGCATTGATCCATACTCGGGCGGTCATCCGGGCGTTAAAAACTGGCAAAATCGGCGGGTTGGGTCTGGATGTGTATGAAGAAGAAGCCGACCTGTTCTTTGAAGATCTATCCAACCGCATTATTCAGGATGATGTGTTTGCCCGGATGCTCACCTTTCCCAATGTGATTATTACTGGTCATCAGGCATTTTTCACTCAAGAGGCCTTAGAGGCGATTGCTCGGGAGACGTTGGAAAACATTACTGCCTTCCAAGAGGGGCGAAACCCACCGGGACTTATTGAAGTAGAGAAAGTTTTGGGGAGCTAACTTGGGTAATCTAAAGAAAACAAATAAGCAGGATAAATAGCGGGAAAGAAGAAGCCTTCGCCTTCGGAATAATTTTTAAGTTTAATTTACACAAAATAATGAAAATAGATAAAACAAATCGACCTGGTGATTTGGACCGCTTTTCCTGATTTTATGCTTCTCTTCTACCGAAAAGAAACCCATCCGGGAGATTCTGGCCCTTCGTTTAGATAAAGTAGAAAAAATAGAAAACCTGGGATGTTTCTCAGATATGTTCACATCCCTTTTCTAAGGTGTTTGCGGGCCAGAATTCTCTTCGGAATTCCCTCTTGGAAGTAGGCGTTCCCACGGATGCAGGCAGAGAGCGCAGCGGCTTATTCGCATCCATCATCCTCTTATGAAAATCGCAGAGGACCGCTAGGTCCCCACCGGACTGAGGGTCTGCTGCCCGGTTTTCAGGAGGCCCGGCAATTGGCTGCTCAGATTGTCCAACTGACCCACGCCAATCTGCCGCCCGAAGAGTTTTACACCGAGTTTCTTAAACTGGTGGTGAGAGGCCTGGGAGCCTATCGAGGGATGGTTTGGCTTACGAAAGAGGGAGAAAAAGCCAATCTGCTTGCCGAAGTCCACATCCCGGATGCTGAGCTCTCCCCGCCTGTGCCTATCCCCCCAGGCTGGGAAGAGCAGTCCTGGCATCAGGAACTTTTACACCGGGCAGTCCAGACTCCCTTAGCAGCCCCACCCCAAGGCCCCGATCCGGGTAGCTACCCCAGAGGCGATACGGCCTCAGGAGTCTCCGAGAGTAGAAATCCTACCGGCTGGCTTTTGCTTTTTGCCCCGATGGTCTCCGAAGGGGAGGCGGCGGCGCCTGTAGTGGAGTTGGTCTTGCCAGGCCCATTCCGTTTAGCAGCTCCCAAGCAATTACGGCTTCTGGCGCAGATGGTGGCGTTGGCAAGCCGGTATTTCCGCCGGCGCCGAATCGCTCAGCTCCAAGCTGATTTGAAGTTTTGGCAGCAGGTGGAGGAGTTTTCCCGGCAGGTACACGGTCGGCTGGAGAGCAGATGGGTTGGATATACATTTGTAAATGAAGGGCGACGCCTCCTTGGCTGCGAT
This sequence comes from uncultured Thermoguttaceae bacterium, assembly GCA_938042245.1. GTDB lineage: Bacteria > Planctomycetota > Planctomycetia > Pirellulales > Thermoguttaceae > JANXAQ01. Next base: position 28,773 of record CALIRO010000061.1, on the reverse strand, counting down.
CGGCTGAGCCTGCTGGTTGCAGAAGGCAACCGATGCCGACCGTTGGCCATCAGTGGCTCTTCGGAATTAGAGCCCCGAAGCCCCACGTTGCGCCTGCTGGGCCGATTGACCGCAGCAGTCCTGGCCGGTAAAGAACCGCTTTGCTACACCGGCGCCACCGAGGGCTTGCCGCCGCAGATTCAACCCCTGCTAGAAAGCTATGTCGATCGGACGCATACCAAGGCGCTGCTGATCCTGCCGCTTTGGCCCAGCGAACAACTCCAGCCCCAGCCGAACCGGCCAGCCCCTGGGCCGACTGGGCAAACGTTGGGGGTGGAGGCGGCGGCTACCGACAGTGTCAGGAGCTCCAGAACCTGGCCGATCGGTGCCTTGGTGCTCGAGCAGTTTGAGACTGCTGAGATCCCGGAGCAGATGCGGGGGCGTTTGGAGATGTTGGCTCGCCATGGGCAGACTGCCCTGAGCCACAGTGTCCAATATGAGGGGATTTTCTTGCGGCCGGTTTGGGAGGCATTGGGCCGACTGGGGTGGGTGGTGTGGTCGCGGAGCTGGCCGAAATGGGCCTGGGTGGCTGCGACCGGGATGGTATTAGTGTTGATGTTTATTTTTACACCATCCCGATGGGAAACAGAGGCTATCGGCACCTTGGAACCGGTGGTCCGACAGGATGTCTTCGCCGGCATCGACGGCCGAGTTGAAAAGGTGCTGGCGGCGCATGGAGCCCGGGTGGAGGGTCCGGACCCGCAGAAAGGTAGGCCGGGGACGTTGCTATGCATCTTACGGAACTACGAATTAGAGGAGGAGATGGCGCGGCTGACTGGGGAACGCGCCACGGTCGAGGAGCGGTTGGCTGCGGTGAACCGGGCCTTACTGGAACGCCCTCTGTCGCCGGTGGAATCGGATCGGCTTTCGGCGGAACAGGGCTGGCTGCGGCAGCGGCTCCAGAGCCTAGATGCCCAGTTGGCGGTGTGTCGGCGGAAACAGGAACAATTGTATATTTATAGCCCGATCCACGGCCAAGTGATCACCTGGGATGTAGCTGCTCTTTTGCAGCATCGGCCGGTGCAACGAGGCGATCGGCTCCTGCGGATTGCGCAAACGGACGGCCCCTGGCAGGTTGAACTACATGTACCGGAGGACCGGATTGGCCATGTCCTCCGGGCCCAACAAACCAGTGATTCCCCTCTCCGAGTCCGGTTCCTCCTGGCCGCCGATCCGACCACAACCTATGAAGGCCAATTGGTGGAAATCGACAGCAATACTCAGGACCACCCGGGTCAAGGACGCTGCGTATTGGCCAGGGTGCAGATCGAGGCCAACCAGATCAGCCCTTTGCTGCCGGGTAGCCAAGTGCGAGCCCGGATCGACTGCGGCCGCTGCTCGCTAGGCTATCGATGGTTCCATGATCTTTGGGCTTGGCTGCGGCGGATGTGGTTTCGATGGTAGAAGGTTGCCATCCACAAAAGCTAAAGGTCCAGGAGACCAGGCAGATGAACCACCCCCTAAAACAGCGGAAGCCAAGACTGGAAGGTTTTGGGAAGGGAAGGCTCGGGGTATTTCTGTTGGTCTTGGTAGGGATGATCGTAGGGCAAGGTATGGGGGTGGGTGGACAAGAGGCGGCTACTGCCCTAAGAACCACCCCGATGAGCCCTCCCAAGCAAGCCGGACCAGACCGTCGCCCCACAGGCGACAGTCAACTTGCCCTCAGTCAGTGTTTGGTTTCGCTGATTCAAGAGGTGCAAGTGCCGGCGCAGGTTGCCGGCGTTTTGGTTGAAGTAGCCGTGCAGGAGGGCATGGCCGTCTCGACAGGCCAACTGCTGGCCCGAATCGACGACACCCAGCCGATGTCCGATCAACAAATTGCCGCCCTGAAACTTCAGGCAGCCCAGGAGAAGGCCAAGAACGATATTTCCGTTCGGTATGCCCAGGCGGCGGCTGAGGTAGCCCGGATTGAATATGAACAGGCCTGGCGGGCCAATCAGAAAAATCCTGGCACCATTTCGGAAACGGAAGTGCGTCGGTTGTACCTGGCTCATCAGCGGGCGGCCCTGGGCGTGGAACAAGCGCTGCTGGATCAGCGCCTAGCCGCCTTGGAGGCCAAAGTCTTGGAAGCCCAGACAGCGGCGGGGGGCTTGGAGGTGCAGCGCCGTCGGATCGTTTCCCCCCTGGACGGCGTCGTGGTAAAACTCTATCGCCGTAGCGGCGAATGGGTCCAGCCGGGCGATCCGGTAGTCCATGTGGTCCGGATGGATCGGCTTCGAGTCGAAGGCATGCTCCCTGCGGTGGATCAGCGAGATCGGGACGGTCGGCTCCTGAGCCGAGGTTATAGTCCAGCAGAAATCGATCGTCGGCCTGTATCGGTTCAGGTGGAGCTGCCAGGCGGACGCCGGGAGATATTCACCGGCCAGGTGATGTTCGTCAGCCCGATCGTTCAGGCCGGCGGTCAATACCGGTTCTGGGCAGAAGTAGAAAACCGAAAACAGGCCGATCATTGGCTCCTGCTGCCAGGACTTCTGGCCGAGGTTACCGTCCACCTGCCGTCGACCCAGCAGACTCCATAAAACTCTGGAAGGGATGGAACCCCGTATGGCCGTGGTTACGCCGGTTAGTCCGATGGTTTGCAGCGCGGAGCGGGCCTTGCCGGTGCGGCGTCGGCCGGACGTGGCCGTTTTTGCACAGCAGTTTCAAGGTCGGCCTGCTTGGGTGATTCAGGATCCGGTAACTCTTCGATATTTTCGCTTCCAGGAAGAAGAATATTTTCTTTGGCAGATGTTGGATGGTCGGCATAGCTTGCGGCAGATGCAGGAGGCGTTTGGCCGCCGATTCCGGCCTCGCTCTATCCGGTCGGAGGAAATCCAGCGGTTTGTGGCCATGTTGCATCAGGCAGGCCTGGTGCTTTCCGACCGAGCAGGCCAGGGCGGCGAACTTTACCGCCAAGCCCAACAGGGCCGTCGTTGGCGGCTAGTGGCCGGGGCAAGCAATCTGCTGGCCATCCGATTCCGAGGCGTCAATCCTGATCCGCTTTTGGATCGGTTGCTGCCGTATGTGGGCTGGCTTTTTTCGCCCCCGGCTGTGCTGGCCGGATGTTTGGTGATCTTTTTAGCCCTGGCCAGTGTGGTGGTGCATTGGGATCGGTTCATTGAGCGGCTTCCAGAGTTTCGGGAGTTTTTTCATCTGGGCAACCTGCCAGCATGGATGCTGGTTTTGGGGGGGATGAAGGTCTGCCATGAGCTTGGCCATGGCTTGGCCTGTAAACGGTTGGGCGGCGCCTGTATCGAAATGGGCCTGATGCTGTTGGTGTTTACGCCTTGTCTTTACTGCAATGTGTCGGACGCCTGGCTATGGAGGAGCAAATGGCATCGGGCGGCTGTTTCAGCGGCTGGCATCTATGTGGAGCTGCTCCTGGCCAGTTTGGCCACGTTGGTTTGGTGGTGGACTCAGCCGGGCCTGCTGCAGCAAGCGGCGCTGGCGGCCATGCTGCTCGGCTCGGTGAACACTGTATTACTGAACGGAAATCCCCTTTTGCGATACGACGGTTATTACGTGCTCGCCGACCTGCTGGAAATCCCTAACTTACAACAGAAGGCTTCGATGCTCTTAAGCCGACTGGCAGGCCACTGGCTTCTGGGACTACCCCACCCGCATGACCGGTACCTACCGGATCGGTATCGGGGATGGTTGGTCGTATATGCAGCGGCGGCTTTTGTATATCGTTGGCTGGTGTTGGCAGGAATCTTATGGTTTCTGTATAAAGCCCTAGAGCCGGTTCGGCTCCAGGTGATCGGCCAAGCATTAGCCGGAGCAACGCTCGTGGGCCTGATGGGCTGGCCAGGGTACCGATTGGTTCGTTTTTTCACCACGCCAGGTGCTACAGGCCGAATCGACCGCCGCCGAGCTATGCTAAGCGGAGCCGGGCTGGGGCTGCTGCTTCTGGCCGCCTTGGCCATCCCCCTGCCGCATTATGTAACCTGTCCGGTGGAGATTCGGCCATCAGGGGCGGCGCCGGTGTATGTGGAAGTGCCTGGGCGATTGGTGTGGGTAGGTGTTCGGCCCGGCCAATGGGTCCAGGCAGGCCAACGGTTGGCGGAACTGCAAAACCCAGATGCCCAGTTGGAGATAGCCCGGCTGGAAGGGATGCGAGAGGAGTACCGGCTTCGGGTGGAAATGGCCCGGTGGCAACAGCATCGGGACCCGGAAGCGGCTGCCCAACTCCGCCAGTTGGAAGAAGCACTCCGCACCCTCGAAGACCAACTGGCCAAACGCCGGGAAGATTTAGGACGACTGAAATTAATTGCACCTACTGCTGGGATGGTCTTGGGGCCACCTGCCAAACAGCGGGAACCCCCAGAAGCCGACGGCCAAAACCCCCTTGGCCGATTGCCCACCTGGACCGGCACGCCCTTAGAACCAAAAAATCTCGGCGCCTGGCTAGCAGCGGGAACGTTGTTTTGCCTGGTGGGCCAGCCAACCCAAATGGAAGCCGTGCTCTTCGTGGATCAAGCCGATGTAAAATTGCTCCAAGAAGGTCAGCCAGTCAAAATTCTCCTGGACGCCTACCCGCACCAGCCCATCCGATATCGCCAAACAGAAACCGGCGTGGAGGAATTAACCATTGCTGAGCTAAGCCGATCTCAGATCCCCTTGACCGACTGGCAGCAACGGCCGGGCAACACTCGGATGCCGGCGGGCGCCACTCAGGGGAGCCGCCAAGCCACCCATCGGCCTACGTATCAAGCCCGGGTGCTTCTGGACAATTCGGAAGGCTTGCTCCAGCCGGGCCTAACCGGTCTGGCCCGCATCCGAACCGAAAACCTCACCTTGGCCAGCCGCGTTTGGCGCCTGGTGTGTCAGACATTCCGCCTAGACTAGAAATCGCTACACTATAGGGCCTTTTGTTATGATGTAAATTAATGCGCTATATTTTACAGTTTTGATTCATCGATCGGTTGGCCGTCTTTCCGGTTACCCAGGTAGCTGAACGTCAGTGGATCAACCGAGAAACTGATCATGCGCACCGACCCATCGCAAAAGACCATATTGCACCCGGCCGGATGCGGACCGCCAAACCGCCAGGGCAAGGTCGCCCCCGGCCGATCCCGCGTCGGCACTTCACTGGCTGCCGGATTGCTCGGATTGTAGTAAGTCAGCCGATAGTTATCCACATTCGGTCCGCAGTACATCGATTCGTTGTCGCCGCCCTCGGCCGAATCGTAATAGCGGTCGGTATTCATGAACTTTTCCCCGATCAGAATGGTATTGCTAGCGCCGTCTTTAATATGGGCCATTTGGATCTGACTTTGGAAAAAGCAGACGCCGTTTCGATTGACGATAGTAGCGGCGGTGGGCCAAGCGGTATAGGTGCCGGCGTCAATGGCCGCCAAATCGCTCAGCGAGCCCGGCCCAGACCATTCAAACGAATACGGATCGCTTCCGGTATTGATGGCGTAGTCGGTTTTGGCGGCGCCGGAGATGGGGGCGCTATTCCGAGGAGTACTCGAAGGATAAAGAGCCGGCCTTCGACGTGATGGACAATTGAGCATCTGTAACGGCGTCATCACCACCGTAGCAGCGGCAGCCAGTTTTTCCGATTGGCTTCTGCCGGCGCCCAAATTGCGCAGGGCTTCTTGTTCGATATAGGGCAGCAGATTGTAGATCCAGCCGCCCGGCTGGCCTGGGCCGAAGCCCCGGTCCGGATCGCCCACCCAGTAATAGCCCCACCCGCCACTGGGCAAATGGCCCTGGGCCTGCTCATGGTGCAAAGCCGCCAGGCCAAGCTGCTTCAGATTATTCATACATTGCGCCCGTCGGCCCGACTCCCGGGCCCCCTGCACCGCCGGCAACAACAAAGCAATCAAGATACCAATGATCGTAATCACTACCAACAGTTCCACCAGAGTGAAACCATCTACCCCTAGCCGAGTAGGGAAAGCTTGTCTTTCCCAGAGGGACACTCCAACAGACTCCTTCCGGAACCGAAAACCCCATAAGAGACTGGCCTCATCGAATGAAACAAACTCCGGGCCTCTTGGGAACCAAGGAAATCCTTTTGCTCGGCCGGGCGGCAATGCATGGAACATAGCAAACTCCTTCTTGAGCGTGCGCCATACCAATGGCCGACAAAATGAACCAGACAATCATCCAGGCCGCCCCCGACTCCTTTGGTATTATACCCCGAAAAGCTGAAAAAGTATAGGAACCAGGATTTTTCGTTTTGGGACCCGGAGAAGCATGCGCCTTTACCCAAGCCCGAGAGGATCGGGACTTGACGACCCACGGCAAACAGGTAACATAGCAGCAGAGCGGCCCACGGAGGCATTTCCACCAAAGGATCCCGTTCTGTCCTCCCTGCGAAAGCAGCGTTCCCGATAAAAAGCATTTCTAGTTTCCGTGAATGCCGCTGGGGGATTTCAAGCCAAGCTCCGAAAGCAGAGATCCAGGTAAGGCATCCGGGCAAAGAGCATTTCTGGATTTCCGGTTGCTGGGCGATCCCAAGTGAGCGTGTTTGTCTGGAAGGGCGATTCCTTCGGTGGAACCGTCTTCCCGAGGATTCTAACAGGAGCACAAGCCGTGGTCGAACGGCAGCTTGGTGTGGCGATTCATGGGGCCGGTTGGGTGGCCGGTGCGCATGGGCGCAGTTGGCTCAAACAGCCTCAGGTACAGATCGTCTCCCTTAGCGACCTGGATCGACGGCGAGCGGAAGGGTTAGCCCAGCAGTTGGGCGTTCAGTGCCCCGTCCGGCAGCGTTTGGACGAGGTGTTGGCCGATCCGGCGGTCCATATTGTGGATATTTGTACCCCAAGCCATCTCCACGCCCAACAGGCCATCCAAGCCGCTCAGGCCGGCCGACATGTCCTGGTGGAAAAACCAATCGCGCTTTCCCTCCCGGAGCTTCGCCATCTGCGAGAAGCGGTCCAGCAGGCCGGCGTCAAAAGCCTGGCCAGTTTCGTCCTCCGGTGGAATCCCATGGTGCAGACGATCCATCGGCTGGTCCAGTCCGGCGCCATTGGCCGAGTTTTCTATGCCGAGGCCGATTACTGGCATAACATCCCATCCACCCATCATGCCTGGCCATTCCACAGCAAACAGGCAACGGCCGGCAGTGCGATGCTGCTGGCCGGTTGCCATGCGGTGGATATGCTTCGCTGGCTTTTGGCCGATCAGGCCGAGGAAGTTTCTGCCGTGGGCAATAACCCGACCGGCCGATTTGAATATCCGCCCAATGTAACCGCCTGGATCCGGTTCCGAGGTGGCGCGGTGGCCAAAGTATCCGCCCTCCTGGATTGCCAAATGCCTTATACCTTCCAGGTCGAACTGGCCGGTACCGAAGGAACCATTCGAGAAAACCGCATTTGGTCCCGTCGGCTTTTCCCGGCGCAGACCGGCTGGAGTACGGTACCAACGGGGTTGCCCGATTCTGCCGATGTCCACCATCATCCGTTTGACGCGGAGATCGCCCATTTTGTCCAATGCATCTTGGAAGACCGGGAAAGCCACTGCAACATTGCCGACGCCTACTGGAGCCATGAACTCTGCCTAGCTATCGACCGGTCGCTGGCCCTAGGCGGCCAGCCGGTGCGATTGCCGTTGGAATAGCCCTCTGCCGGTTCGATGTAGTCCTTCTTCATGTTTAGCTTCGTTTGCCCGGCGGGCCATTACACCCTGCTGGAAGACAGCAGAATGAAAACAACCTTGTCCATGTTCTATTTAGTTGGTCAGGGATCCCTAGAAAACAAAGGAATCTTGCCATGAAACGAAGAGTTCTTTGCTGGGCTGTGGGGGTGTTGGTGGGGTGGATGGGTTGGCTGGGCGGGGCGATCTGGGGGGCCGATTCCGCCAAAACCTCCCCATCGACACCCGCCAAGTGGAACTTCATCTTCTTTTTGATCGACGATCTGGGGTGGACGGATCTGGGCTGCTACGGAAGCGATCTGTATCAGACGCCTGCAGTGGATCGGTTGGCTCGGGAGGGGATGCGGTTTACATCGGCTTATGCGGCCTGCACGGTGTGTTCGCCTACCCGGGCGGCGGTGCTAACGGGCAAATACCCGGCCCGATTGCACCTGACGGATTGGATTCCTGGCCATCAGCGCCCCAACGCCCCGCTGCAAATCCCAGCGTGGCGAAAATTTTTGCCTCTAGAGGAAATCACTTTGGCCGAGGCCCTGCGCAAAGCCGGGTATTTCACCGCCCATATCGGCAAATGGCATCTAGGACCGGAAGGGTTTTGGCCTACGGATCAGGGCTTTCAGGTGAACATTGCCGGTTGCCACCTGGGCCAGCCGCCAAGCTACTATTGGCCCTATGAACGAGGCAAACTCCGTCTGCCCAACCTGGCTTTAACCCCAGAGACGGAACACATGTATCTAACGGATCGGTTGGCCGAGGAGGCGGTTCGGCTTATCCGAGCACACGCCCAGGAACCGTTCTTTTTCTATATCGCCACCTACCAGGTCCATACTCCCATCGAACCGAAAAAGGAGTATGTGCCCAAGTATGAAGCGGCGGTTCGGCCTGGCATGAAGCACTGCAATCCGCAGTATGCCGCCATGGTGCAGAGCATGGACGAATTGGTGGGGCGGGTGCTTACCGTGTTGGACGAACTGAAACTGACCGACCGGACGGTGATCTTTTTTACCAGCGATAACGGCGGGCTGACCCGAGGCGGCCGACAATGGCCCAACCCCACCAATAACACCCCTCTGCGAGAAGGCAAAGGCTCCTGTTACGAAGGAGGGGTCCGGGTGCCGCTGGTGGTGCGTTGGCCCGGCGCCGCCCGGCCAGGAAGCGCCTGCGATGAACCGGTCATCAGCGTCGATTTCTTCCCCACCATTCTGGAGATTGCTGGGCTAGCCAACCCGCTCAAAGCCGAAGAGCAAGATGGCATCAGTTTCGTCCCGATGCTAAAAGACCCTCAGGCCCGTCTGCCGCGGGAGGCGATCTACTGGCACTATCCGCATTATCACCCAGGCGGCGCCACGCCGTATGGAGCGGTGCGGGCCAGGGATTGGAAACTGATTGAGTTCTATGAAGATATGCATGTAGAATTGTACAATTTACAAGAGGATATCAGCGAAACGACCGATCTGGCTGCCAAAATGCCGGAAAAAGGCGCCCAACTGCGCCAAATGTTACACCAGTGGCGAGAGTCGGTCGGCGCCCAAATGCCTCAGCCCAACCCCAATGCACCCAAACCCACCCCCTAACCCTCTTCCGCGGTGGGCAGAGGCAAACAACTCCCCTCTCTCCTCTGCGGGAGAGGGTTAGGGTGAGGGGGACAAAAGTCCCCTCTCCCCTCTGCGGAAGAGGGTTAGGGTGAGGGGGAATCCATTATTATCCCCGCGCAAGCGGGCATTCAGAATAATGCTCCGGGCGAGATGCCTGCGCTCCGGGGGCGCCCCCTCACCCGGCCGACGACCCTCGCCTTTGCGGGCGAGGCTCCGGCCGGCCTCTCCCGCAGTGGGTAGAGAGCATGATTGGCGGACGAGACGTTCGCACTGCGGGCAGACGGAGATGGCAGTTGGGCGGGAAGGACAAAAATAGCAGCATCTGTTTCACCGAAATGGTATGAAACAGGAAGCTTTATCGGGCGAGTTTTTGGAGGCGTTTTTCGAACTCGGCTAGACCTTTTTGGTACGCTGGGATCCATTCCGGCACGGGATCTACGGGATCACGGAATTTCACCAGGATTGCTGCCGCATCAGCCACCTCGAACGGTTCCTGATCGCCTTGCTGGCGGCGCCGATAGGTTTCCAGGGCAGCCAAAGCGGTAACCGCAGCGCCTAAGGCGGAACCTTCCTCGGACACAAGCCGTTCTAATCGCCGACCCAGCACCGAAGCCAAAATTCGGCACATCAGGTCGCTTCGGGCAATTCCGCCGGAGACGGTGATCCGAGTGATGTGCTGACCAGCTTGTTCGTGTTCCCGAATGCCCAGGGCAATCAAGTAAGCAATGGCCTCCAAGCAAGCGCGGAACTTTACGCCGGGTTGTGGAGGTTCTTTCGGAAGCCATCGGAAACAGGGCTTGGAAATATTTCGGGAAGGTTCCGGGGCCACAAACGGCAGGACCGCCACCCCTTGGCAACCGGGGGGGAGCTTTTCGGCTTGTTGTTCGAGTTTTTCAAATGGCGGTTTTTCGCCGAAGACATGGTGCAGCAGTCCCGCTCCGTTGTTGTAGCAGCGCATCCAGAGATACGGGCCCCAGTTGAGGCGCATCAGGTCGAGATGGCCGCTGCGAGGCGGTTCTTGAGCGGAAGAATTGACCACTGCTGAATTACCTAACACTACCGCTACCTGCCCTGCTTCCACCGCCCCGCCGCCAACCAATCCCGCCTGTTGATCATCGGAGGTCGGGAAGACCAATGGCCGACGGTCCATCGGAATACCGGCTTCCAAGGCCAGATGCTCGGCCAACAGGCCGATCGGCTCAAACTGGTCCACAATCCGAGGCAATTGCTCCCAGGCCAAACGGCGATAGTCTTCCTTGGCCAGGCACTGGAGCATCTTTGGCTCCCATTGGCCGGTCCGAAGGTCCATGATGCCTGTGGAAGCGGCCGAGGAGATACTAATGACATCAAAGTTACCGGTCATCCAGCCAGCAGCCAGGGGGCCATGCGGCAAAATCCGCCAGGTACGTTTCCAGTCTTGCTCCGGGAGGCAGGCTTCGTCTTTGACCAGATGGCTAAGCGTATAGCGGATCGCCCAGGGACCGCCTATCAGTTGGCGCACTTTCTTCTGCCCGCCAAGACGCCGCAGGCCACGGCCATGATAGAGAGCCAAGGTATGGTCATTCCAACAGATGGCCCGCCGGACTTGCACCCGATCCCGGTCAATCCGACCTGCTGTATGATGGGTGGCAGAGATCCCGGCGGCAGCCCAATCCTCCAGCCGACCGATCTCTCGCAACCGGCTCGCAATGGCCCGGATACTGGCCCGAACCTGCCCCTCCAATTGCATCAGGTTCAGCTCCGAGAGGCCTTCTTCCGGCGGATCGCCATGCCACAGGTCGGTGGGCAATCGCACCGACGCTGCCACTTCCCCTTGCAGGTTAAATGCCAAGAACTTTACCGCTCCGGTGCTAAAATCCGCCCCGGTAATAATGGTGGACTCTGGCACACAACGCAGCGACTGTACCATACCAAAACCCTTTCCTTTGCCAGAACGTGCTAGGAATGCGGGCTTCTGGCCCGCTGGGGCCCATCAGCCTGCCTCCTATCAACAGGCAAACAATAACACCCCTTCTTCGGGTAAGGTTTTTCCTTTTTAAAAAAGCCTCTTGAATTTGACAAGGGACCGGCCAAGTAATAGCCCTGCCGGCGGTTTCGCCTCTGTGGGATTTGACAACTTCCCCCAGCGAAGTAAGGTTGAAGAGAAGTCTCTTCGCAGAGAAAAAAATACCCATTTAGAGACAATATTCCCCCTGAATTAGCGAGGGTTTTATGAAGCCATTTACCTGGTTCCAACCTGTAGGCCAGGAAGAAGCTGCTACCAGTGTGGAATATGCCGTCCTATTGGCCTTAATCTTGGTGGTGGTGATTGTGGGAATTGCCACTTTAGGGGGAGAAGCTCAGACCCTTTGGGGGTGGGTTCAAGAGAGACTCGCCGCTTTCTTGTCCTAATTTTGAGAGGGAAGGAATCGGATGCTCCCTCATTATGGGGGCATCTACCACCCATTCCCCTTTTGGGTATCTCTTCCCGGTTATCCATCCAGCCCGGGGCTTTCCATATCTAAGCCAGTGTGGTAGTAATTAAAAGAAACCCCCCTGAAGGATGCTTGCTTGCATCGGTCCCCCCTTTGCCCTAAGTCTGAGGAACTTCCATGGGCGAGCAATCTCTTCCCTCTCAACCAGCCGGTGGCAAACGGATTCTGCTGGTCGATGACGATCCGGAAATCGTGGAAACGATCCGGATTGCTCTGGAAGCCAAGGGCTATCAGGTGCTGGTGGCCCGCGACGGTAATCAAGGCCTAGCTATGGCCGATCGGGAAAATCCCGACTTGGTCATCCTGGATATTATGATGCCCAAACGGAGCGGGTTTTTGGTCTTGGAACGGTTGCGCCGGACCCGACCGGTGCCGATCCGGGTCATCATGATTACCGCCAACGAAGGCGCCCGCCACAAAGCCTATGCCGAAATGCTCGGCGTGGATGATTACATTCGCAAACCGTTTGCGATGGATCGGCTCATCGAGAGCGTGCAACGGCTAATCGGCTAAGGAACCATTCTTCCGAGTAAAGAAAACGCTGTTCGGACTGCTTAACAGCCAGATGCTCTTCCTGCCCGGCAAGCAGCAGTGCAAGAGCCCTCTTTGGATAGAACACCGTTGCCAGATGGTGCTTCCCCGGCTGGGCTAGAGCCTGGTCAGCCTCTTCTACCAAGGCAGAGGCGAAACTGCCGTCTGCCCAGCGCTTTCCCAGCATGCTCTGAGAAGACAAGAAGAAGGGAGCAAGCGGAGCTAATGGGCGGAGTGGGGTTCTGGAGCCTTTCGGGCCGAATTCATTCCATTGGCCAAGGCCAGGATGCGGTTGATGGCGTTCAGGAAGGCCCGGGCGCTGGCTTCGACGGTGTCGGTCGAGAGACCTCGGCCTCGGTAGAGACGATTTTGGTATTCGACTTCCACGCTGACCTCGGCCTGGGCATCTTTGCCCACGCTGACGCTATGGACACGGAAATCTTTACAGACCAGCGAAAGGCCGGTGAGTTTTTCGACGGCCAAGAAGACGGCGTCGATGGGGCCGTCGCCGTCGGCAAGTTCAGTTTCCACCATTTGTTCACCTCGGCGGAGCCGAAGCCACACCTGCGGCGTCTGGCCGCTGCCGGTGGAAACTCGGTAGGCCTCGAAGTTCCATCGATCCGGCACATGGGCGATTTCCTGCTCAATCAGGGCGGCCAAGTCGGCATCGTAAATTTCCTTCTTTTTGTCGGCCAAGATTTTGAATTCTTCGAAAACCGCGTTCAGTTGTTCTGGCGTCAGTCGATAGCCCAGCGCCCGGGCTCTATCAGCCAAAGCAGCACGGCCGCTGTGTTTACCCAGGACCAATTGCGTGGTGGTAAAGCCGACGTCTTCTGGACGCATGATTTCGTAGGTAGTGCGCTCTTTGAGGATGCCGTCTTGATGGATGCCGGCTTCGTGGGCAAAGGCGTTTTGGCCCACGATGGCCTTATTCCGCTGCACCACCATGCCGGTTATGCCCGAAACCAGCCGACTGGTTGGCACCAGGCGCTGCGTATGAATCTCGGTATGCGCCTGGTAATAATCGTGGCGGGTTCGCAGAGCCATGACCACTTCTTCCAAGGCGCAGTTGCCGGCCCGTTCGCCCAGGCCGTTGATGGTGCATTCTACTTGGCCGGCGCCGGCTTCAATGCTGGCCAGGCTGTTGGCCACCGCCAGCCCCAGATCATTATGACAATGGACGCTGATGACCGCCTTGTCGATATTGGGCACCCGATTTCGGAGATTGGCAATCAGTTCATACATCTGTCGAGGCGTGGCATACCCGACGGTATCAGGAATGTTCACCGTTGTTGCGCCGGCGGCAATCACCGCTTCCACCACCTGGCAAAGAAAGTCGATCTCGGTGCGAGTGGCGTCTTCGGGGGAAAACTCCACATCTGGACAATATCCCAAGGCCCTCCGAACCCCCTCGACCGCTCGTTCCACAATCTGCTCTTTGGTCATCCGAAGTTTATATTCCCGGTGGATGGGGCTGGTGGCCAAAAAGACATGGATGCGAGGCCGTTCCGCATATTGGACCGCTTCCCAGGCCCGATCGATGTCTTCGGGCCGACAGCGAGCCAGGCCACAAATGACCGGCCCCCGTACATGCCGGGCTATCTCCCGGACCGCCTCAAAATCCCCCGGCGAAGCAATCGGGAAACCCGCTTCGATAATATCCACCCGAAGGTCGGCTAGTGCCTGCGCTACCTCCAACTTCTCTCGCAAGTTCATACTGCACCCGGGCGATTGTTCCCCGTCCCGCAGCGTGGTATCAAAAATCCGAATCCGCCGAGACTCACCGACCGAGCCCTGGACCGTTGGCTCATGATCTGCCATGGCTAGACCCTTTCTAGCTGAAACAAAAACCTTTCTCCTCTAAGGAAAACGGTGGGCTTTCGATTGAAGGATGCTCTTTCTGGGACCCGTTCCCCCGGGGGGATCCTCCTGAAAGACAACAAAAAACCCCAAAGCCTTTGGTCGGCCTTGGGGTTCGGATTTGCCTGGGAGATTTTCGGGTGGCACAGCGCTAGCGAACCCTACGGCCGACCGGCCGCAGGAAGCCGCAATAACAACAGGCTAAGCACGTTCGCCAGCGTCATAATGCCGAGCCATTATAAACACTTAGGGGTGGCACAATCTGTTATAACCATACAAGAACCCTGGAAAAAGTCAAGAGGGCTTCCTAGAAAACCTGGTGGGCTACCATTAGCCGGAAGGCGCTTCTTAGGAGTAGGTGGTACCCCCTAATAGCGGTGGGGTGCCCCCCATTTGGCCAGCCAGGCGGTTTTTTCCTGAAATGATGGAACGCTTCACCTCGGGAACCCGGGTGCTGCTTCCCAGGCCAGGAGGGGATCACTGGGGTTTTAGTGAAAATGAAAATGGTTTACCACAAAAGGAGTCGGCGGGCGATAGAGGTTTCTCTTGTTAATATAGGCAATATACACAATTTAGGAGAAGATATGCTCTAATAATTCTGGGAGATTTTTTGGTTCCAGTGGTTCAGGAGCCGAGGCAGTACAGGTGGAGAGCCAATCCGGCTCTGTAGCCCTTCCTCGGAGGCGGCGATACGCCCGATAGCAGGCCAAGAGCGATTTTGCCCACCAATTTGAGGCAATAATTACCCTTCCGATGGGGTAGCTTCCGGTAGCCCACTGCCGGTGAGCATCCAGCAAAGGCCCCAAAAAATCCACTGTTACTAGGTTACCCCTTTTAATTAGGGTCTGGCAGAATAAATACCACGACAGATGCCCTGGGCTAAACCGAGCAAATGCCGGATCATAGCCGATTTTGAGCCCCTGAAACACCCCCTTGGCCTCCCAACCGAACAGAAAAGCCATCGGGCGACTGGCCACCTCTAAAAAGGCTAACCGGGCACACCCCCATTGGGCTAAGATGCGGGTCTGTTCGAGATAAAACTCCCTCATCCCCGGAGTGCGTAGGACCGAACTGCCGGCTTGCCCCTTCCAACTGGCATCCTCGATTTGCCAAGCCTGGTCTAATGCCTTTTCCCACTGGAGGGGGGTGGCCTCACAAACTAACCGGATTTCAGGCACCCCACTAGTTTCTTCTAATTGGCGGCGAGAGTTCCGGATTTTCTTTTGCAGCTTAGCGGATCGGCTGGCCCAGTAGGTGGAAAAGTCTTCGGGTAAATGCGCGATTCCGACCGGATACCGCCAATGGACCAAGGTGGATAAGCCAACCTTTTGGGCTTCCTGAAGGAAGATTTGCCAGCGCCGTGTCTGCGCCGGTACCATATCCATCCACAGCAAGGGCCACCCGATTTGCCGAAGCCCCTGGCAGAGGCAGTTCAGCACCTTGGCCGCATCCGCCGACTCGTCCAGTAGGAGTTCTCCATTGGTGGCCCAGGGATTGGAGGGCAGATCCGCAGCCGGAAACAAGCCCTTAATCCGGCGTTGCACCAACGGCAAGCCGGCCACCAAACGGTCTCCCTCGGCTACCGCCAAGGCGCAGAATCGAGTGGTTGGGGCAAAATGCTTCAGCCAATGGGCGACCAACTCCGCCCTGGCCGTCGGCAGTATGGTGCTCGAACGATACCAAAGATCATCCCATGCCGGACCATTCGCCAAAAAGGTTTCTAAATCCGAAAACACTCGCAGTTCCATATACACTTCCTGCACATTGGCAGACAGCATAGGGGGCAGGGGGTTGGGGAAAGCTAGCTCCCTGAGTGGATGGATCAGCCTAGAAAGTATGGCATATCCCCCTTAAATTGGTTGACCAAGCTACCAACTTATAGTGGTTATGGCGGGGGGAACGGCAGTTTAGGCTATCTTCGGAAGCAAAGAAACCGATGAAAACGCCTGTGCCGGATTTGGGGATATTCCGCAAAGAAGAGACTTCGCCTCTTTAGAGAGGCCTGTTGGGGGCAATTGGATCAACGGGCTTGATCCACCATCTCATAGACGGCCCAATGGGTGTTTCGATAGACCAACCGGAACGGGAGTCGAGGTCGGCTCTCGACCACCAGATACCGGGCTTGATACTGGTGGGCCAATTGACGGAGTTTTTCGGGCGGGCGTTGGGTCAGGGAATCGAGCCAACGGCGGCCCGGCTCGTTGCTGCCGGTTCCATATATAGTGTTCATTCGTTTCCACCATTCCACCAGCCCCGGGGCATCTTGGGGGATGTCTTTCCAGGTGGCCACTTCGCTCCGGTGGGCGTACCATTTGAACGTTTGTTCCTGCCGAGGAGTAAGAAACCGAGCGTCGGCCGGGGTATGCTCCTGAATCCACTGACACATCCGCCGCCAGGCGATATAGTCGGCCAATTGGTGCTTGGGAGTTTTCCATTGATCTTTATGGGCACTAAAAGCCCGAGGTACGGTCGGTTGCAGGCGGCGCCACGCATAGCCGCCCAGATGCACCCCCACCCCCACCGAAGCCAACACGATCACCGCCCACGGCGCCAGCATCGCCAGATTTTTAGGCCGGTCTTTAGCCCTCCTGACAGGTAAGAGGCATTGACCGATGGGAGGCAATACCAGCACCGACTGGCCGGAAGGCGCCGAAGCCGCCGCTGAGGCCACCAGAGCAGTTTTTTCCGCCACCCATCGCAGCACCAACAAGCTAGCAGCCGCCGGTGTGATTATATCGCCCAATCGGAACCAGTAATACCGGAGTAAACTAATCCGAAGGTTGGGCCAGGGAAGCAGCCCAACCGAAAACAAAATTCCACAGCCCACAATCACCATCCCAGCCCACCAATATCGCCGGAGCAGGTCCACAGCCTGTTCGGCTGGATCTGACTGGTTCAGGCGAAGCTGGGGAGTTTGGGGGCCTGGGAGGACGGATCGGCTCAGCAGCCCGCAGGCCAGACACAAAAGCAGAAATCGCAGACGATATTCCATCCGGAAGGCCAGAAAGTCCAGATGATGCGGCAACCGAATTTCGACATAAATTTGGTATCCTTGGCGGACGATCTCTGGATCGACGCCCCAGTTCAGCCGGGCTACCGGAATCAGCCCTGGCAGAGCTAACAAAAGGCCGGCTAGTATGCCCGGCCAAAGGGAAAAAAGCGGCGGCCGCTGTTTACCGGCCCAAAGCCAGGTCAACCCGGCAGCCACTCCGCCCCAGCCGCCTACTAATGCATGGAAGGAAGTTCCTGCTCCAAAGCAGGCCAATGCCCAATTCCATCGGCCCTTGAGAAGCCGTTCCAAGCCCATCAGGACCAGAGCCCAGGCGAACCCTTTGGCTTCCAGGCCGCCGATAAGCCATTCGCCGGCCATGTGCGCCCGCTCGGTAAGCACAGCCAGTAAGCCGGCCGAAAGCACGGCATATCCCGGCCGGGGCAGCACAGCCCAGCTTAACCGTTGCCATGCCCAGGCCAACCAAAGCCAAGTCCACAGTCGGCCTACCCAGGCCAACTCGGCCGGTGGCAAATACCGAGCCAACCACCCAAAGGTAAAATAAAACACATCGTGCGCATCCGGAGAATCCAAAAAGAAATCCTTCGGAATCCAATCCGGGTTCCAATAATGGATGGCTTTGCCGAGGTAATGCGGCTCATTGGTGTCGGGCACCGGCCAGGCCCCTTGGAGGAAGAAGATCACAAACACCCCGGCCAGTTCCACGCCTCGGACCCAACCACTGCTTTGTTTGAGAGGCATCATCCCTGTTGGCAACGATTCTGCACTGTTCATGGTCTTCTAAGCAAAACCTTTTGGGAAGTTAGTTCGTAGAAAAACACCTATGGGCAAGAGGGCCGGATCGTTTTCTTTTCCGATTCAACATATACACAATGTTGAGCCAATCCACCGGGGAAGGTATTGGCTAAGTTTGCCAGGGAGAAAACCATCTATGCGGTTTCTGCCCCATCTTCTAAAAGTTGTAAAGGAAAAGCAAGAGGAGAAGTGGTATGGAAGCCTAGTGGCGGAGCGGCTGGGGGAAACCAACAGGTGCTGGAAAGCGATTAGGAAGGTGCCGCTCCGGATTTTTTCCGCAGTAATGACCGGTGGGCTGGTGCTTGCCTTGGTTGGTTTAGCCGGGTGTCCTTCCCCCCAAAGGGAACAAAAAGGGCAATCTACTCAGAAGCTCCCTCCAAAGTTGACCGTGGTGGTTTTGGAGGACGCCCGCTTGGCCGACACCCTCCGCTCCTACCAGGGCCAATGGCAGGCAGAAACCGGCAGCCAATTAGAAGTCCAAATACTACCGCCAGAACAAGCCTCTTGGCAGAAGGCAAAAGAGAGCCCCTCGGCCAATGCCGATGTGCTGATGTTTCGGTCGGCCCAGTTGGGCCAGTTGGCCGAAAGCGGACAGATTCTGCCTCTCACCGAGGACCGACTCAGGCCGCATACAGCCGCTTGGACCGATCTGCTGGAGCCGCTGCGGGATCAGGAGGGCCGATGGGGCCAGCAAGTCTATGCTGTGCCCTTGGGTTCGCCGGTGCTGGTCTGTTATTGTCGGGCGGATTTATTGGATCGGCTTGGACTCCAGCCGCCCAGGACCTGGGAGGAATATCTGCACGTAGCGCAGCAGTGGAAGGATCGGAACCGATTGGGGCCTGCTGGAGCGGCAAACCAGCAGCCTTGGACACCGGCTCTAGAACCGTTAGCCGCCGGCTGGGCCGGTTGGATGCTTTTGGCCCGTGCCGCCTCTTATGCCAAACACCCTAACTACTATTCCACCCTGTTTGAGATGCCGTCGATGCGGCCCCGGATTGCCGAACCGCCGTTTGTACGAGCCTTAGAGGAATTGGCGGCGACGGCCCAATTGGCCGACAGTCCAGAAGTGTTGTTGCAGGCCGACCCGGATCGGGTGCGGGAGCAGTTTTGGCGGGGTCAATGCGGCTTGGCATTAACCTGGCCGAGCCGAGCCGGACCAGAAAAAGCGCCCCCAGAAGTAAAATGTACTATTGTTCCTATTCCCGGTGCATCCGCCCTTTGGCATCCAGGGGATCAGAAATGGCTTCCAGCGCCCTCGGGCGACGTGTTTCGCACGCCCCTTTTGGGTATGGCGGGTCGGTGGGCCGCTGTCGGAGCAACTTCTGCCCACCCGGAAGCCGCCCTCCAACTCATCTTCTGGTTGGCCAGTAAACAAGGGACCGAACCCCGACCGGCTGTTTGCCCCGCTACTACTCTGTTCCGGAAAACCGATCTGAAAGACCCGAATCGGCTCTCGGCCTGGGTAGAACCGGCCATGCCAACGGAAACCGCCCAACAATACGCCGAGGCTCTCCAGCAGACGTTTTCCCGTCCACAGGTGCTGGTTGCTTTACGGATCCCAGGCTGGGAGGAATATCTGGCCGCCTTGGACGAAGCAGTTCATGCGGTGGTCCGGGGCGAAAAGCCCCCGGCTGAAGCCCTCCAGGCAGCGGCCCAAAAGTGGCAAACCCTCACCGCCCGCTTCCGCCTGGACCGCCAACGCCTCGCCTACCGCCGTAACCTCGGCCTGCCCGACTGAACGACATCTGGAATACTTCAGCCGAATGATGCCCCCCATCACACTGCGGCGAAAGCAGGAATCCCATTTTGTTCGATGGATTTCTTCTCTTGGCCCTACCGCTTGCGCGGCAGGGATGTGCGGAGACATGCTTCCTAAAAACAGCCTCTTAATTCCCTTGGTGAAATACACCAATGTTTCTACTTTTCTCAAGCAACGGCTGACCGAATAAAGCAGCTACTTCCCTTGGCTGAAATGTGCGAATGTTTCTACCGCCCGCGGGGCAGGGCAAGGAGATTTTGGATCGCCTCCTGTGGAGGACTCCCACGAAAAGCTCCATCCCGGGGGCTTCTGATCAGACCTGTTCGCCCAGATAGGCTTTTTGGCTCAGGAAAGACAGAGGCAACTCTTCATGGGGAAATCTCCGGAGATTCCTAGCTTCCACGTTCAACTGGGAAAGGAAGATGGTATAAATAGATTTTGTGTTGTGCCAACGTACCATGCGGGATTTTTCCGGGAGGATCAGCGGATGCAGCCCGATGATCGACGGTTACGGAAGCGTCGGAAAGCTTCTGCGCTGGCCAAGATGTACTTCAAAAAGGGCCTATCGATTTTTCCAGGGTATCCGATCCGGCAGGAGGGGGACCGGATTCTTTGGCAGCCGGTGGGGGCCGATCCGGAGAAATGGCCCGAGGCCCGCTGGATCAGCCGAGAGGAGCTTCGGGAAGCCCAAGCTGCCTGGACTACTCTAGTTCGGCGTTTTCCTCGGGCCATCTATGAGGCAATCGACAATGCAGAAGCCTGGAAGAAGGCTTTTCCTCCCCTTTTAGAGAGATTAAGGGAAACAATTCACCATAGGAAACAATTACCGGCCCATGTATTTGGGCCGGAGATGGGTTTTCCGTCGTCCGTGGTCCACAAGGCGGAACGATTGGCTCGGGAAGCGCCGGCATTAATTCCCCTTTTGGGTCCAATAAGTTGGCTATGTTGTTTTGACCCAGAGCGGGCTAATCCGATCCTCTCCTGGATGGGGCGAAATCAGGACCACCTAAGATATGCGGTAGAGAATCTCTCGGAAGTCGTAGGAGAGAAAGACCGACATGAAGATCCGGTTTGGTTCTGGTTGCGATTGGCTTGGCGAATGCCCCGTCTAGGAGCCGGCCGCCTGGAGAAGCTCCTCCACCTGCTCGGGGACCCGCGAATCCTCCGGATTCCAACCGCCGGAATCAAGCAGTTCTTATACATGTGGAAAGATCTCCTTCTGAGTGCATCCCGTTATCCAGTAATCGCGTGGGGCCCCGAAAATCGGCCACCGCGTCCCCTGTTAGCCGTGGAATTGTCTCTGGTACTTGAGGTTCTCGTGGAGAATCCTATTGCGGTACAATGCCGGGTGTTGGATTTACTGAATTTAATTCTGCCTGACCATATTTTCGATCAATGGGAGCAGTGGTGGAAGCAATGCCATCTATTGCTTGCGGAAGTTCAACAACTTGGCATTAAAGGGACAATGCCCGGGATATGGAACTGTCAGTTCCCTGTCCTAGGGAACCGGAGTCAGATATATCTGGACCGGCTGGAAGAACTGGCTTATGGTGCCCCGATGGAGATTACTTTTATCCGAACGCAAGATGCCCTCGAAGCCCTGAGGGTTTTTTCCTTGAGCTACTGGAAGGAGAATTATCAGGACGAGTTTTTACCAAAGGCGTTGTTTACGTTGGCCTCGCCGGAGAGAAAAAATATATACGATCTGGTCGTGCAGATGCTTTCCGCCAATCCATCGCCCAGCTTCCGAATGGAGTTTGTGAAAAAGTTTGTTCCGTCTCTTTTGTATTTGGTTCATCGGTATGAGGAACGAAAAATCCTTTCTATTCTTCGAGAGCTTCTGAAGAGGATTCCTCGCGAAAAGCTCTTTCTCATTGTTCAGAATGCCTCCGACTTGGATGATTTCTTCGATGGAAGGATTCAGAATGACAAGCAGGCATGTGAGGCCCTAAGCGAGTGGCTTGAGCTATTGGATCAATCAGAAAATCTCCATGTCCCCGTGTGGGTCTCTCAAGCTTCCCCCGATAGCAGCCAGAGGAAGGCCATTCTACTAGCGCTGGCTACCAGTGGCATGGATCTTTCGAAAATCCCAGGGGAAGTTCTCTCGCTAGCTGTGCAGATGATCGATCAGGTGGACGAACTCCTTCCCACGGTAAAGAGTCTCCAAAGGATATGGAAAACAGATTGGGCCAGCGATTCTCTGGAACCGCTGATACGATTTTTCCGGGCAACCCCTTGGCTTGCTTTTTTGCGAGAAGCGATCCAACAGAAACAGATTTCGCTGATAGAAGAACTGGCCAAGAAGTTTGCTTTGGCGGAGGCCTTAGAGATCAAGCCAGCCATTCCGCCCTATCCGGCAAAGACATCCGTACCGGAGTGGGCACAACAATATCCTGAGCCGTTACATTCGGATTTGGCTTTATTGGCGGCTGTTTCCCCGAAGGCCCAATCCATCGCAGAAAAAATCCTTCGGAAGGATTTTCCGTCAGCCGAAGGGCTTCGGCAAGAGATAGCCACTTTAGAAAGTCTCGTTCCAGCTCATCCGGAACGAATCCGCTTGTCCCGGCGATTGGAGAACTTGCGGGCCCGGCTTCAGGACTCCCACCGGAAGGTTTCCTCGGTGCGCTTGGAGCATCTTCGGAGCAAGATTCGCCGAGCCATCCGTCAAGCGTTTTTCCGCTATCTTCAAGAAAGCCTCCAAAACGCCCTGTCCGAAGCGATCCAACGGATGTTAGGGGTTTGCCAAGTACCGGATTGGATTTGGCACCCCCTTCACCAAAATACCTTTTTAGGCATTTTAAAATTAAGGAGTCAGCAAAAGTGGGCATATCGATTAGGTGTTCAGTTACTTCGCCGTCGCTGTGGGCCGCCGCCCTGGCGACCCTGGGATGCCAAACCCAATCAACGCTTTCTCCATCAGCTCCGCAAACATGGGATTGATCCAGAGCCTTGGGTTTCACCGGCTGGTCCGGTGGAAGCGGTGGGGGACAATGGACGACGCGTGTGGCTTGCTTTGGAACAAGATCCGCTAGAAATTATCCAGCTGGGCACCTATTTGAACACATGTTTAATTGCCCATCCAAACAGTATGGTTTTCTTTGCTTTGATTGTGACCGCCGTTGATGCGAATAAACAGGTTCTCTATGCTCGCGATGAGAAGGGTCGGGTAATCGGGCGCTGCCTGTTGACCATCTCGGAAGATCTTAGGTTATTAACCTACCATCCGTATTGTCATGACCCGCATCTCAACTTTCGAAAGCTCGTCAGTCAATTCGTTACCCAGTTAGCAAAACAAATGAACATCTCCGTTGCGTTTCATGGCAATGTCCCCTGCTTGCTTGGGAAAGGTTGGAAGTCGGATGAGCCTGAGGAACTTCCGGAGACATCCCCGTTCTGGCAAGAGGGCCCTTCCTTCCGGGAACACCTGCATCGCCTTCCGCTTCCTGAGCTAGATGCTTTCCTGGACCGCTGGTTTACGAAAATCCCTCTCGAAGAGGCCCAATTATGTCGATTCCTCCGTCTTCCCGAACTGATCAATCGGCCGGAGGTTCTTCTAGTTCTTCTGCCCCGCATCCGACGTCCTGGCACCGTCAGCACGGAGACCTACACCCAAATTTTGGATCTTTTCCAAAAAGTGAACTTTCGTGAAAACACTCCGTTCCACAAGAAGACTCGTTTGTTTATCCGGAGGAATTTACTCCCACTACTGATTCGATTATATCGACAGGAGGTGACTTACGACGTCTGGAAACTCGCAGATCCATTGCTGGCGGTGGATGCATGGAGTGTGCTTCGGCTGATTCGGGCAACTCGGCCGCAGGGTGTTCGCCGAGACAAGGACGAAAAGGATCAGGACCGTCGAAGGCTTTTGGCCAAGGCCTTTACCGCCCTCGGCCGACACGATTTGGCTCAAACCTTCTCTAGTTCGGAGCAATGAGGGATGGCAGCAACCTCATCCCTGCAAATCTCCTTTTATGATCATCCCTGGGCAACCGGGGATTTTGTTCTCTCTTCCTCCAGGGCGAGGGGGGCCTGGTGCACAGACCGGCCTCTCCCGCGGTGGGCAGAGGCAGATATTCCCCTTTGCCCGCCGGGGGAGAGGATTAGAATGAGGGAGCCATGGTCATCCCCACGAAGCGAGGACCCAGGTCCCCTATCCCCCCCGTGGGAGAGGGGCGCCGGACGCAAGCCCGGCGGGGTGAGGGCGCTTTAGGGTCGTCCCCGCACAAACGGGAACCCGGAAACAACACGGAAGCAGCACAAAGCAGCCTGGATTCCCGCTTGCCCGGGAATGACAAGCTGGGGCTGTCCCCCAAAAGGAAGCGGCCACTGCGAGCCAGGGCGCCTGCGCTGTAAGCAGCC
Organism: uncultured Thermoguttaceae bacterium; assembly: GCA_938042245.1. Classification (GTDB taxonomy): domain Bacteria; phylum Planctomycetota; class Planctomycetia; order Pirellulales; family Thermoguttaceae; genus JANXAQ01. The sequence goes on along the minus strand of CALIRO010000061.1, from coordinate 4,761 downwards.
GGGGAGATCGCTTGGAGGGGCGAACAGGTTCCTCCCTTCGGTGGAAATAAGGCCATATTGTTTGCCTCAGGCCGTCCGGCAAGCAAATCCCTCAGTTTGTCCCTGTTGCCCGCTGTACATGCCGCCAGATCCCAGGATGGGATATCGGAACACTCTAGAAAATAGGGGGATACAATTGTTCAATTCTCGGACACCCTCATCTACCTGATCTTTTTCGGAACTGCTGGAGGGCGTGGAGGACGGCTAGGATGTCGGCTGGAAGCGGGGCTTCGACTGAAAGCCGCTGGCCGGTTACCGGGTGGGTAAAGCTGAGACGACGGGCGTGCAGCGCCTGCCGGGCCAACAGCACGGTGGTATCGGCGGGATTTCGGCTCAGTTCCGCGAGGGTGAGTTGGCTTCGGCCCCCATATTGCCGATCGCAAAGCACGGGGCAGCCAATATGGGCTAGATGCACTCGGATTTGATGGGTTCGGCCCGTGCGGGGTAGGATCCGCATGGCGGCAAAGCCGTCGAAGCGTTCGAGCACTTCATAGAACGTTTCGGCCAGGCGGGTATTGGGGCCTTGGCGACGAATGGCCATCTTTTCACGTTGGGTGGGATGCAGCCCAATCGGTTCGACGACTACGTCTCGGTCCCGATCCGGACAGCCGCTGACCAAGGCAACGTATTCTTTTTCTACGGTTCGGGCGGCGAACTGGGCGGCCAACTTGTGATGGATCGGATCGGTCTTGGCCACCAGAATCGCGCCGGAGGTGTCCCGATCGAGCCGATGAACAATCCCAGGCCGGGTCGGCCCCCCCGCCGCCGATAACCTGCCGCCAAAATGATATTGTAGCGCACTGACCAGGGTACCGCTCCAATGGCCCCGGGCCGGGTGGACTACCATGCCGGCCGGTTTGTTCACCACCGCCAAATAATCGTCTTGATAAAGGATGTCTAAAGGGATCGGCTCCGGATGGGGGCCTTCGCGTGGGACCTCCGGCAGGACGATTTCCACCTGTTGGCCGGCATGGAGTCGGTAGGCTGGTTTGCCCCCCTTGCCATCCACCCGGACCCTGCCGGCCGTGATCAACCGCCGCATGTGGACCCGGCTATAATCGGGAAAATGATGCACCAGGAACACATCCAGACGCCAACCTTCTTGGTGCGTCTGGACCTGAAGCACCACCGGCATCCCAGGCCGAAGATCAGGCAACGGCGACCGCTCTTGGATGCCCATGCTCCAATCCCATCTAGCAGTGAACAGTTCGTGGAACGATTCGGCCGAATGAGGAAGACTTCCTGGTTTGTGCGGAAAGGACCGGGAATGGTCCTTGGTGTCTCCTGGCAGCGGGGGCCAGCCGTCCGGCGCCACTCGGAGCGTGGGCCCACATCGTTGCCCCCTCACCCGGCCTGCTTGCGCAGGCCACCCTCTCCCGCAGAAGGGAGAGGGGATTTTACTGGATTCCCGCTTGCGCGGGAATGACAAAATGATAAACCGTCGGGGGAAGAAAAGAGGCATCCTTTGGATTCAGAGGACGCATTCCTAATTGTCCTTTTGGCTGAAAGGTGCTAGGCTTTAATTATGGCTTCGGGGGACGTTTTACGGCAGTCCGTTATCGACCGGTGAGGGGCGCAAAAAGGTACCAAGTTTTATTTAGGAGCTTCGAGGCTGCCCGATAAAGTGATAGTGATATAGTTGGTCATCCTCCAGCGGAAAGGTATCAAGTTTTATTTAGGAGCTTGGGGAGAAGTTTTCTCGGTTTGGTCGGCGGGTTTTTCCGCCGAGGGCGAAGAGGGGGAGGTTTTCGGTGCGGAACGGGGCGGGTTCTGAGTGGCAGTGCCAGGTTCGGGCTTCGACTTGAGCAACTGGCCGGGGGTATAGACAGGGCCTTCGGGGATAGGAAGCTCGGGGCTGGTTTTGGTTTTTGGGGTGAGCTCTGGGGAGGAGGTGCCTGGCGACGGTTCCCACCGGGCAAAATCGTCGTAGAACTTTTTGGTGCGGTACCGCTGGAGATCTTCCAGGCGTTGCTTGGCGGCTTCTGCGTAGGGGCTATCTGGCCAAAGATTCAGCAGGCCTTTGTAACCTCGGTCGGCCTTTTGACCGGCTTGTTTGGCCGAGGGCGAACTCCAGCTTTCTATGGCTTTGTCAAGATCGCCGGCGGTTTCATCCGCACGGGCCAACCCGAAGGTCGCACGCTCCCGGATCAGCTCGTTACGGGACTGCTGTAACAACTGTTCCAATAACGTGCGAGATCGGTTCAGATACTGTCGGGCTTCGGTCTTATTATAGAATAGGGCGTCGGAGGCTTTGGCGAGGTAGGCTTCGGCGGCCAATAGGGCGGCCCATTGGCCTGCTTCGGTAGGCGCATGATTTTCGGCCACTTTTTCCAATTGGGAGGGGTCCTCCCGGCCCACTGCCATATTCGTAAAGAGTTCGTCCCAGGCGGCCTCCGCCTTTCCCGCCCCACGCCGACTCAGCCAACCATACACCACTCCCACCAACAAAACCAAAATAATGGCAGCCCAGATTACATTCTGATACGGCTGGATCTTCCGAAACACCGAGACCAACCAAGCGGCCAATAGATTTTCTTCCAATTCATGCCGACGTTCGGTTTTCATGCCAGACTCCTTTCCCAATTCCTAAAACCAAAGACCGAGCTTTTTCCAAGCAGTGGAAAACGGTTGGAACTGTTTGGTCTTATAACCCCACACAAAATTGGGTTTTTTTGCGATCTTTCATGGGGGAGGTGGCCTACAGTCCCCAAGGCTTTCCAGCGGAGCTTTTGGGCCTCTGCTAAACCATCGGTTGTTATAGTCCCTTCCCGGCTCGCTGCTGCGCCAACGGCTTTCCAGTGGCCCACACTCTGCTAAACCATCGGGGGCTATAGGAGCTTCCCGGAGGGAACCTATATGCCTTCCAGAGGCATTGGGGGTTCCGAACCCTACCAAAGTAGTAAACAATGCCCCAAAAAGCTCGCTCTCCCAGCTCAAACCTTCTGCTCAGAGTGCTTCCTTCCGATTAGGGCGCAAAGATTAACTATAAACCTTTCCCGGCTTGCAAGTCAAGAAGGCCAACCGCACTCAAACAACTCAAACAGAGGGTCTGAGGCTGCTATAGGCGAGGTGTTGAAAGATGCCGGTACAGGCGCCGTCTTGACAGCCGCATCAGCCAAATCACACCGCCTAGATCCGGCGTTCAAGCCGGCACATTTTTGTTGCATCGTTGCCCATCCAAGAGTATGATAGAGCCTGGTGCGCGGCGGCCTTGTCTCTATGGTCGCTTGCTGGTGCGGTTTTTCGGGACCTGCTCACCAGGGAGGTGGACGGTTTCCAAAAGGCCTCTTGAGCAAAGGAGCGGGCGATGCACACGAGGTGGGTCTTCGGGAAAATCTTTTCCCTTTCGGGCTTCGTATTGGTTCCCGTAGCGGCGGGGGCGTTTGGCGTCGGCTATCTTCAGGCCGGGACCATCGCCTATCAAGTACCCTATGGAACCAATGGCAATCAGGCCTTTAGTGGGCCGTTGGGCATGGATTTTAACGTCCAGGGCACGATCCTAGTAACGCATCTGGGCGTATTTGACGACGGTTCTAACGGCCTCAACCGGGATCTAACCGCTTATATCTACAACCGGACTGCCACCAGCACGCCGGTGGTCTCTCTGCAGTTTCCCACCACCGACCAGGGGCAACTTATTGGCGGAAGCCGATTTAAGCCGCTTCCCAACCCGATTTATCTTCCGTTTGGATTCCAAGGATCGATCGTGGCGGAAAACATGGTACCGGGGAGCGAAATGGCAACAGTGGCGGAGCCACCCCCGTTTGGACGACCGATAGCGGCGGCGGGGCCTTGGCGTTTGTCGGCGGGGGCCGGTACGGCACCGTGCAGGGCCAATATCCGCCCAATCCCGACGGCGGGCCGGCCAACCGATATGCCGCTGGAACGTTCATCTTTGAGCGGGCGCCGATCGCCTATGATGTCAAACTCGGCACGGTCGGCAATCAGACCTTTACCGGCGCCTTGGGGATGGACTTCCGGACCAATCGGCCTTTGGTGATCACGCATCTGGGCGCGTTTGATAGCGGCGGGGATGGCATCTCGGGCACATTGGCCGTCAAAGTCTATGCTCGCACCAAAAACAATACCGACGGCCTGCTTTTGACCTCGCTCAGCTTTAGCGGGACCGATGGCCAACTGATTGGCGGCAGTCGGTTTTTGCCGCTCTCGACGCCGCTTGTTTTACCGGGCGGATTCGACGGCTCGATCGTCATGGAAGTCAATCCGTCGAATCCCAACGGCAATACCCACGGCGCCGCTCCCACCAATTGGATTACCTACGACGGGGGCGGGGCACTCAGTTTTGTCGGCAGCGGCCGATATACTACCAATCCGGCCGCTTATCCGACCAACCTTGACAGCGGCCCGGCCAACCAATATGCGGCCGGTAGTTTTATGTTTGCTCCGTTTGATCCGTATGGGCAGGCCAGCTCGGCTTTTGCGATTGGGGTGGCGGTGGAGAACTTTAGTTTTGAATTGCCGCCGTTGAGTCCTGGCGGTTGGACCAACAGTGTGCCTGGCTGGGCGGTTACTGGCAGCGCCGGCGCATTCCGACCCACAACGACCCAATTTCCAAGCGGCGTGCCGGATGGTCAGCAGATTGCCTTTGTCAATCCCGGCGGGGTGTTGACCGCCACGTTGGGCGAGACCCTCCAGCCAGATACCCTCTACATTCTCCAGGTCGATTGGGGCCGACGCCAAGATGGGCCTGCCCAAGGCCAC
>CALIRO010000060.1 GCA_938042245.1 uncultured Thermoguttaceae bacterium | reverse complement strand
CGCCTTCGGGCCATGCAACGTGTCATGCCCGAAACTCTGGAAATGGTGGCCGACGCCATTCGGGCCGGCGAAACCCTCGAACAAGCCGCCGAACTGGCCGGCCAACAAGCACCCAGCCCCCTGAAAGAAGAGTTCGCCTATGCGGCCAAACAACTCCAATTGGGCCACACGCCCACAGCCGTAATGACCCGGATGGCCCGGCGTGTGCCGCTGCCGGAGTTTAAAATCTTTGCCACGGCCGTAATGGTGCATCGGCAAACCGGCGGCAATCTGGCCCTGCTGGCCGACCGCCTGGCCCATAGCGCCCGCGACCGGGCCGAGTTCGCCGGCCATCTGCGAGCCGTTACCGCTGGTAGCCGACTGTCCATCATCGGGATCGTCCTGGGCGTGCTGGCCGCACTATTCATCTTGGGCGGTATCCGCCCAGAATACCTCCGGGGATTCATCGAACACCCGCTCGGCCCAAGAATCTTGGTTCTCTCCGCAGCCTTCCAAGTGGTCGGGCTGCTTTGGGTCTGGCGGATTATGAAAGTGCCGTACTAACCGGCCTTCCGCTGTCTCGTCTGGCCAGCGGGAGTTCAACTCTGGCCGACGGCGCCGGGCCGTCCAAAACACCACGGTTCAGCCGGCATTCCAACCGGCGGTACCGCCGTTGTGGAACCGATAAGGTGGGAGAGAACATTAGAAAAAATAGAAGTTTTTTAAGGGGGTATGCTGAATAATTTTTCCATCCTTCGCTTCTGAGAAGAGGCCATGAATCCGATCACGCAAAAAGTGTACGAGTGGTTCGGGGGAAGGATAACGCCGGAAACAGCCGAATGGATCCTGTTGGGTGGCGTGTTTGTGGTGGCCACGGCGGTATTTTGGCTGGTAGGTCGGCTATTGTTTTTCCGGCCGCGTCGAGCTGACCAGGAGGACGAAGCCGGCGAACCTCGAGGTCTTTTTGCCGCCTTAGCGCCTGCGCTGGCTGAGCAGATCCCCGAATCCGAAAAAGAACGACAAGAGTTTGCCAAGATGCTTCGGCAAGCGGGACTGTATCAGGCGCAGGCTAGGACCACGATTTATGCGTTGCGATTTCTGCTGTTGATTACACCCATCATTGCAGCGGGCGTCTGGGTGGTTTGGGCCAACGATCCGGCGGTTACATGGCGGGTGTTGCCTGGGGGGATTATTCTGGGGGCGGCCTTGTCGATTGTACCGCGATTGTATGTGTGGCAGCGTCGGCGTCGGCGCTTGGCCCGGATTCGCCGGGGGCTGCCCGATACCATTGATATGCTCAGCATGTGCATCAGCGGCGGCCTAGGACTAAGCGAAAGCCTGGACCACGTTTGCAGCCAATTAAGCCCCTATCCGGAATTGGCCCAGGAGCTGGCCATCTTGCGCCGACAAGCGGAGGTGGGAAGTCTAAAGTTTGCCCTGGCGGATTTTGTAGAGCGGGTAGATTTGCCGGAAGCCCGGCAACTGGCCACGCTGCTGCTCCGAGGGACCAAATTGGGTACCCAACTGGCCGGTTCTTTAAATGAACAGGCCGATCATCTGCGGGTAGCCCGTCGCCAACTGGCCACGACCGCTGCCAATAAAACGCCGGTGAAATTGGTGTTTCCGCTTCTATTCTGCTTGGCGCCGTCGGCCCTTTTGCTGCTGCTTTCGCCGGCAGCGTTCGACCTGTATGACTATATTTATCCGCGTCCGGAAGCAGCGGCCACCGCACAGCCCGGCGAGGTCTTCGGTACCCGAGGCGTCATCCGTGCCCTAGAACAACTAGATCAAAAACCGCAACCGCTGATTATCGAAAGCACCTCCACCATCCCGGAACCCACGCCGTAGGGTACCGGCTCCGAGCCCGCTTTCCGCTTTCCGACGGAAGGCAGCGACGCCTCCTTTGGCTCCAAAAACAGTTTGCCCCACCCAAGAATCTGCCAACCCTGGGTGGGGCTTTTTACTTCTCCAAGCTAAGATAGGGCACCCGTTTCCCTGAGACAGGAAGCGGAGGCCTTGCCGCTTCGGAAGGATGCGGTGGGGTAGTTATCGGCTGATCGGCTGATGGAGACTCACCGGACGAATGGGCCGAGTCGTAATCCGCTCAGAAACGTTCTCTTCCGGTTCTTGTTCGGGTTGGAGGATGTCTTCGTCTTTGGGCGGCAGTTTCAACGGCGGGAACCGATACGGACTGGTATATTGGCTCATGGTGGGCTGGCTGTACATGCCTGGCCAATGATAGGTGTATTGGGGCGGCACCGGATATTTATAACTGCCAGAACATTCGCAGTTAAACTGCCCATAACTGGCCCATTTGTCCAGCAGTTTCCCATAAGGCCGAATCCGCCGCTGGGGGCAGTACAGGCCGGGTTCTTCCCAAAGGGCTTGGCCCGAGCCTTCTGCAGGCTCTGGCTGAAGGGCGGGCTGGTTGCCCGGCATCCCCGGCGCAGGAGGTTGGGCCGGTGTAGCTCCCTCGGCGGCCAAACCAACACTCGAACTGACTAACCCAACCATCAGCCCCAAAAAGAGAAAAGATCGCATGGGCAGTCTCCTTGCTTTTGTGGGCAGG
>CALIRO010000059.1 GCA_938042245.1 uncultured Thermoguttaceae bacterium | reverse complement strand
GCCCGCTTGTGGAATATTACCCACGGGGAACTGCGCGAAATCCAGAAGAGCTTGCGCGAATTGGCCGAATAAAAGCCCCGCTAAAAAAGCCTACGTTTCTACCCCGAATGGGCCAGGCTTTTGGGGGAAGATCAAGATCTTTTGGCATATCCTTAAGCCGCCGGGACTGTTGCTTACCCGGGAGGAGAGGCTTACACTGGTTTCAGAAAAACGAGAGGCTTCCTCTTACGGTTCTCATGGTCCCTTTTGCCAAAGGAGGCGATCCCGTGCGATGGTTACTTTCTAGAACGACCGGGCGATTTCGGGTGCTGAGGAGCTGCTCAAGGGCCATCCTTGCCCTGGCAATCCTAGCGGCTGCTCAGCCGACTATATCCACACCGGCAGAACCAGCCGCAGCATCGGCGCCCGGCAAATCGACCTCAGCCCACCCAGCCAAACCAGCTCTCACGCCGACCAAACCCGCAGCGGCCGCCCAAACGAACAAACAGGCCAAACCAGATGAGTTGGCTGTTTTGGCCGGGGTTGCTGAGCTAGAGAAGCCGGGCGAAATGATGACCCGCTATCTTTTGGACCAAATCGCCGAGGCGGAGAAGAAATGGCTGCAAGATTACGAGGCCCGCAAAACGCCGGAGCAAATCGCCGCTTATCAGGAGGATCGGAAAAAGGAGTTTATCCGGCGGATCGGCGGGCTGCCTTCAGAGCGGGCGCCGTTGAACGCCAAAGTGGTGGGTCAGCAGAAGCGGCGAGGCTATCGGCTGGAGAAGATCCTTTTCGAAAGTCAGCCGAACCATTTTGTAACCGCTGCTTTGTTTTTACCCGATCCGGAGCGGTTTGCGCCGCCGTATCCGGGCGTGGTGCTTGCCTGTGGGCACTCCAACGATGCGAAAGCTGCTCCGGCCTATGCGGGGGCGTCGGCCCTGATGGCTCTTAACGGGATTGCCTGCTTGGTCTTCGACCCGATCGACCAAGGGGAACGCCACCAGTGGCGGGACGCCGACGGCAAGTTCACCCTCTGGGGGACGGCCGGGCATACCATGATCGGCAAAGGCAGCATCCTTCTGGGCCGAAACACCGCCCGGTTTGAAATCTGGGACGCCATGCGAGCGGTCGATTATCTGCAATCCCGCCCCGATGTGGATCCGAAGCGGATCGGCGCCACCGGCATTAGCGGCGGCGGCACCCAGACGGCTTACCTCATGGCCCTGGATAGCCGAGTCTTCGCTGCTGCGCCTGGCTGCTACCTGTGCAGCTTGTACGGACGACTCCTAAAAACCCTTGGTCCCCAAGACGCCGAGCAAAACATCTTCGGTCAATTGACCCTGGGTATGGACCATGCGGACTATTGCATGATGCGGGCGCCGCTGCCGACGCTCATCCTGGCCGCCACCCAGGATTACTTCAACATCGAAGACGCCTGGATGAGCTTCCGGATGGCCAAACGACTCTACGGCCGCCTCGGCTATCCAGAACGAATGGAACTAGCTGAGACGGACGAAAAACACGGCTTTTCAGTGCAATTGCGCGAGGCTGCGGTTCGGTGGATGCTCCGGTGGTTGGCTGGCCGAGATGAAGCCATCTTTGAGCCGAAAGATGTGGATCTGCCCTCTAAAGACGATCTCCAATGCACGCCGGAAGGCGAAGTGATGTTGCTGCCCGGCGCCCGATCGGTCTATGATCTGAACCGGGATTACGCCCAGCAGTTGGCCGAACGGAGAAAGAAACTTTGGGCGGAAACGCCCCGAACAGAACGGCTCCAACAAATCCGGCAAATTGCCGGCGTTCGGCCATTGGCCGAACTGCCTGCCCCAGAAGTCCTGGAGCGGGGGGTGATCCAGCGGGATGGGTACCGAATCGAAAAACTCTTGTTCCGACCTGAAAAGGGAATCTATCTGCCGGCGCTATTGTTTGTACCAGAGGCCGAGGGGGCGAAAGCCGCGGTGGTGTACATTCATGAGGATGGCAAACAAGCCGACGCCCAACCCGGCGGCCCCATCGAAAGTCTGGTCCGGGCGGGAAAAATGGTCCTGGCCGTGGATCTCCGGGGCACCGGCGAAACCCAATCGGGCACCCAGCGCTACTTTTCCAAAGATCTGCATGGGCCGGACGGCCAAGATTTCTTCTTGGCCTATCTTCTGGGCCGATCCTACGTCGGCATGAGAACGGAAGATATTCTTATGACGGCCCGGTGGCTTCGGAATCGGCTGAGCGGCGCTTCGAGCGGCCAAGAGCCCGGCAAAGCAGTGGAATTGGTGGCCATCGGCTATCTGAGCACCAGCGCCCTTCATGCCCTCGCCCTGGAACCGGAATTGTTCACTGCCGTCAAGCTGGTTCGGCCGTTAGCCTCTTGGACTAGCGGCGTAGAACTGGGCTACAACAAAATCTGGCTGGTCAACCTGGTGCACGGAGCCTTGGAAGTGTATGACCTGCCGGAGTTGGCCCAGTTGGCGGCTGAAAAACTGGCAGACCGGTTTGTCATGGAAGACGCTCGGGATGCCCTGAACCAACCGATTCTGGAGAAGATCTCCCCCTGAGGGTTCAGGGAAAGGGAGCTGCCTCCAATGGGGGTGCTGGAAAAGCTGCACGAGTCATTCCCCTGAAGCAGACATCTTCTCTCTCCCAATCCCTTTTCCATGGGGAGCCTTTTGGGCGTTGCCCTTTGTGAGAACGGGGTATCGAATCTCCGTGGAAACAGACTGGGGTCTACCTGATTGGCTTCTCAGACGGGGTAACGGATCAAGTTCCGTCGGCCAGGCTGCGGAGCATTTGGAGGGCTTGTTCGACCATCCGCTCGCCGGTGCCGGGTTCCACGTAGCTGTGCAAGCCGGTCCAGACCTGATAGCCGCCCAGCCGATGACCTTCCGCGTCCGGGATATAGCCGATCCAGTCGTTAGCTAATTCTACAACCACCGTTTCCTTAAACGGCGAGCGGCGTTTGATCTCCAGTCCCAATGCAGTGAATACTTCACCAGGCAACCCTACCAGAGCCACCGGCCCAATCCGAATGGCCTGAATCCAGGTGGTCTTTTCTTTACCTTGCCAAGGGGCCAATTCTTTGCGCATCTGGCGAAACACGGCGGCAATGGCTTCAGCCGCCTGGCCGCCTACCCGCTTCTGGCAATACTGGCTAACCGCCTTTTCCTCCGCCGCCTCGTCGAAATGGCGGTATCGGAAGCGGAAGGGCTTTTTCATGGCGGCCAGTTGATCGACCGGTGTCGGCTTGGCCGACCGCATCGTCTGTTCGACCACCTGGCGAATCCGTTTATAGGCTTCCGCGGGGGAAACATCCAGCCGATGCGTCGAACCGCTGGCCCCTTCTAAAAAGGCCACTATCCCGCCGTATTGTTCCTCCAGACTCTGGGCAGCCAGTCCGTAAAAAGCCGGAGAGCGCAGCCCCGCCTTTAGCCCGCCGATCGTGTGGGCCGAATGCCCAAAAAGCATCGCCTGCAGCTTATCGTCCGGCGAACGGAACACTAGCACCGGCACATCCGGATCCACCGGCCCAGTAGGCCGAACCACATCCTTCCGAGGCCCAATCCAATAAATGGTTCCATCTTGCAGCAAAAGCCGACTGTTTTGGCCAATAGTCTTTTCCTCGCCTTTGGCGTAGAAAAATTGGCTGGGTGCAAGCCGGGCCTGGGCAGCGGCCACCGCCTCTGGGATCGCCTGTTGGACCGCTCGGCAAAACCGCTCATCCGGGCCGTAGCCATGCACTCGGCAAGTGCTGGGCGCATGGTGCGTGTGAGTGGCGTGGATCATCACATGAGTGGCTGGGATTTTGCACCGCCGCTGGATCTCCTCCAACACCGGTGCCAGCAGGTCCTGGGCCATGATTAGCACATCGCAGGCGACCAGGGCCACCGGCGTGCCTTCTCCTTTTTGCAGCACGACGGCCAAAGCCCGCAGCTTGCCCTCCTGCCCCTTGGCATATCCAGCATGAATACTGCCGGCAATCGGCATATCGTCGTCGGCTTGGAGTTCTACGGCCGCTGCACCTACCCGAAGGTCAGTTGAAGCGGGCTCCGAGGATTTGACTTCCGGGGCCGATTCTGCAGCCAGCACTCCTACCCAGCCGCTTCCCCCAGGTACTGCCAACACCAGCCAAGCTGCCCAAAACCAGATTAGCTCCCACCAGAGACTTTTCCCCATAATCTGCTCCTTTCCTAAAAATATGGAAAGAAATGCAATAGACCAGGCCAACTGGTGGCCATTATAAAAGGGGCACTATACCATTGCTACTACCCAGTTGGGATTCCGGATGAGCTGAACTACTGGGGTATAACCATCCCGGGCACAAAGCCATTGCTAATTTGCAAGTTCTGGCTCCCCACCCTTTTGAAATTTTTGGGCAAAGGAGGGGGCATTATCCCTCCTTGCACCTCAGCCCTGGGGGAAACGAAAAGGATGTGTGCAGGGCGTCGAAGGTCTCAGGTGGGAGTGTGGTAACTGAGTCCGTTAGACTGAGTTTCCTGCCCGTAAAGTGAAACACCTACTGTCTAACAGACGGTGCTCCATACAAGGGGCATGGGGTGGGTGTGTCAGCCGCTCCTGGAAAAGTTCAGACAACTAAAATGGGCTTTTACTCCAGTCACACCCTAGGTGCCCGAATAAGTCTTGGAAGGAAATCCGGAATCCCAAGGAGCTTTTACCTATCGAGTCCTGTGGAAGTGGTTTTTGAAAAGCGGGGGAGGCGGATAGGTTTGCCAGGATTTCCTAGAAGGAGCCTCCTTTGCTTGTCCGGAGGGCTGAGAAGGGGCTTTTACCGTTTTTACTACATCAAATAGGGGTTTCTTATAATACTAAATGTGGGTATTGACAGGGGGATTATTTTTTCCTAATTAAGATAAAATACCTAAATCCGTTGTATTCTACATTTCCTTTAATCCATTCATTTTGTGTAAACTAGATAAATTATGTTTTCTCCCTGATCTCGCTATTCTTGCAATTTTCAAAAAAATCGCTAGCTTAACAAAATAAACGTGGTTAAAATGGTTGGGGAAAATGGGAGAGGAGAGGGAAATTTCCCCTGCAGAGGGGAAGGTTTTTTTCCAAAAATCCCCCCTCTGAGATTTCGCAACAAGCCAGCCGGGAAAAGCTTCGGTATATAGCCCGAAGGGATTGTGGGACCCACAGGGTTTCTTATTAAGAGAATAGCCCACCGCCGGGGTTCCTGGAGGGTCAAAATGCCCTGAAGGGTGTTGAAAGGGCCTACCGAGCCCACCGCCCAGAGGAGTCCCTATTTTGGGAGGTGGTAGATACAGCGGGAAACTGCCCAAAGGGCAAAACATTCCATTGCCTGAGGGAATACCGGCCCGAGCAAGGGGCTTGGGAGTTGGAGATGGCAGAATTCGGATTTTGGGCTTTTCCAAACCGCTTGTATAGGGAGAGATGCGATGAATAGGTGTATTTCAGCAGGAGTGTGCAGTCTTTTGGGGGGGATTTTGCTGGCCCAAACATCTCTATGGGCTCAGACAGCCTCCCCACCCCACCCGATGCCTCCGGCTCAGCAGGCAGGTATGTCCCAAGTACCATCCGAGAAAACCTCTGACCAACTCTTGGCCGAGGCTCTCCAACTGACTCTTCGCCATGACCCCTACACTTTCCCCTACCAAATCTCCGTCTCCGTGGCTCAAGGGGTGGTTACCTTACAAGGGGTGGTAGAATCGGAGTTTAGTAAAAAGCGAGTGGAATGGACTGCTTCCCGGGTCGAAGGGGTCAAGAGCATCCGCAATCTCCTGCAGGTCCAACCCGGGGCGGTTACGAAACCCGATTGGCTGCTTAAAGAAGACGTGGAACGGGAACTGATCTGGAGTCCCTTGGTTCCTGCCAGGGCCGTTTGTGTCCAAGTGGCGGATGGAGTGGTGTATTTGCGGGGGGAGGTACCTGATTTGGATGCCGTCTATTCAGCCATTTCGAATGCCTATCAGGCTGGAGCCAAAAAGGTCCGCTCCTATCTAACGGTCAAACCCCATGTGAATCGGAATCTAGGATCTCCTTGGCGCAGCCTCCCTTAACTTTCCCAAATCCCTCATTTTGTGGGGGGTTGACCCCTCCTAAATCGATTCGCCGTTCCCCTCCCTAAAGGAGCACCCCCCTAGCAGGCCTAGTATCTGCCGTTTTTTATCCTTTTTTGCTCCTGCCGTGTTGGGAAGCCGACTGAGCCTGCAATGCGAGTCCAAAAACGTGGGGTACTTTCTTTCATCCCTTTGGCTAGGCCATGCATCGCATTGCTCGCCTACTGGTTTTCGGCGGGAATGCAGGGGAATAAGTAGGTTGGTTAGGAGGGGCCGGATTTCCTTTTTCTGGGGGAATACCCAGGCAATCCATTGGCCCACATCTGTAACATTTCAGCCGAGAGCAAGAGGTTCCTGTTTTTAGGAAGGATGCCCCCTGACGGTCATCTTGTGGAAGGGGGGATCCAGAGGGCAAAAATCGAAAAAGGCAGGATTTCCGCTATCGCAGGAAGGGCTTGATATACCGTTCGGCTGATGTGTGTTACCGAAAATCTTATTGCCTCCAACGCCTGGGCTGGATTGACATATTAGCTAGCACTTTTTAGGATATTCAATTCTTGGCCAATCAGGAGGAGGTTTTTACCTAAGTGGGAGAGAGGGGAATTGCTCGGCAAGAGAAGATTCCGGGTGGTTTGCGGAGATGCGGGGGACATGGAACCCCTAAGATTGTGGGTTGAAAAGAGACCGCCCAAGGCCGGGTTTCCCCCTGCTCGATCTCCGGTTACCCAGACTCAAAAGGAAAATCACGTATGGCAGTCCCTAAACGGCGGCAATCCAATGCTCGCACAGGCAAACGCCGGGCTCACGATGCGTTGAAGCGAAAACAGTTCACCTATTGTCCGCAGTGTGCTACGGCGGTGATGCCGCACGTAGTATGCCCGAAGTGCGGTTTTTATATGGGCCGAAAGGTGGACGAACCGGTCAAAAAGAAAAAGAAGAAACCGGCTGGCAGACCCTAAGGGCCAGCCCGGAGTTTCAGAAAAGGATTCTTAGACCTTCTAATCCCTGTGTTAGGAAGCCTTGAGTCGGATTGCTTTTTTATTTCCTGGGCAAGGCGCCCAGATGGTCGGGATGGGCAAGCGACTGGCCGAAACCCTGCCAGCCGCTCGTCGTCTGTACGATCGGGCCAGCCAGTTGCTCGGCTATGATTTAGCCAAGTTGTGTTTTGAAGGGCCGGCCGACCAACTCGATTCGACCGTCTGTAGTCAGCCGGCCATTTTTGTAACCAGTTTGGCTGCTTTGGAAGCCTTACGGGCTGATTGTCCCGATGTGGTGCTTTCCTGTGAAGCAGCGGCGGGACTTAGCCTGGGCGAATATACGGCTATGGTATTTGCAGGGGTTATGGAGTTTGAGGAGGGGTTAATGCTGGTCCAGCAGCGGGGGGCAGCCATGCAAGAGGCATCCGACCGCACACCCAGTGGCATGGTTACGATTCTGGGGTTGGAGCGGGTCCAGGTGGAGGCCCTTTGCGAAAAAGCTCGGCAGGGAGACACCTTAGAAATTGCCAATCTCCTGGCACCGCAGACCATTGTGATTTCCGGTACGAATGCCGCCTGTGAACGGGCCGCCGAAATGGCTTTGGCCATGGGGGCCGCCAAGGTGGTTCCTTTAGCGGTAGCCGGCGCCTTTCACACCCGGATTATGCATCCGGCGGACCAACGGCTGGCGGAGGTGCTGGGTCAGGTCCGGCTTCGTCGGCCCCGCATTCCAGTGATTTCCAATGTGGACGCCCGACCCCATGAGGATCCCGAAGAAATTCGCCAACTGTTAATTCGGCAGGTCCTGCATCCGGTCTTGTGGGAAGATTCCATGCGCTATTTGATTTCCCAAGGGTTTACGCAGTTTTATGAAGTAGGTCCAGGTCGGGTCTTACGAGGTCTGCTCAAACGGATCGACCGGTCCGTGACGTGCCACAATGTCTCTGTCTAAATGGGCTGGGGCTGGGTCAGATGGCTAGATGGGCAGGGGCTCCAGCCAGAAAGCAACTTGGGAAAAGCCAGGGGCTGGTATTTCCGCTCAACCCGGATTGAACACCTCTAGCCAAAAGGAAACCTTACAGGATCGGAAACCCGAAGCAAACCCAACCTAGCAAACAGATGGCCCTGCCAGCCTGGGCAGGCATAGCCTCCCGGTGCGGTCAATCCGATAGCAGCAAGCGTGGGGTATTTTGCCTGGGAGGTAACCCTTCAGCCGATGGTGTACCAAAGCATTCCTCCCAAAGTAGGAATCCCATTTTTGGTGCTAGTTGATTTGGTCTGGATTGCCCCTTGCGCGGCAGGAACACCCAAAAGTTTTCCACGGATCAACTGGGCAGGTTTTTCATTCGGCGGAAGTGGTACCATTGGCGAACCATGCTGAGGGGGGTTTTAGGAAAATCGGGGGCGTCCCCCATTTTGGGGGAATGAACCCAAAGATTCCATATAGACATTCCTAAAGAAACTGGTTATACCTGAAAAATAAAATCTTCCCATGGGGACTGAGGATTCCGGTACAGCAGCTTTGGTTTTGGAGAATCATTGGTCGGACAGGTTTTACCCTGACCATAAGAGAAAGGGTGTTTTGAAGGAGGACAAGAAGTGGCTTCTGTAGAAGAACGCGTCATTGAGATTGTGGCGGAACAATTAGGGGTCCCTAAGGATCGGATTACTCGCGATACGTCGTTTGTTAACGATTTGGGTGCCGATTCGCTCGATACGGTGGAATTGGTCATGGAACTGGAAGAGGAGTTTGATATCAATATTCCGGAAGATGCCGCCGAGAAGATCCAGACGGTCGGTCAAGCCATTGATCATATTGAAAAGGCCATTAGCGCCAAAGGGGAAATGGCCCAGTAGCATCCAGCCGATCCGAGCGGAAAGGGTCTTCGGATCATGAAACGGCGGGTAGTGATTACCGGATTGGGGGTAGTTACTTCCTTAGGGTGCAAGGTAGAAGAACTTTGGAGTCGGCTTTTGCGCAGCGAAAGCGGCATTGGGCCGTTACGCCTGATGGATGCTTCGCGGTTTCGCGTGCGGATCGGCGGGGAAGTAGTGAACTTTTGCACCTCTGGTTATATCGAACCCAAAGAAGAAAAACGCCTCGACCGCTTCACTCAGTTTGCGCTGGTGGCTGGCATCGACGCCGTCCGGGATGCCGGGTTGGATTTTTCGAAAGAGGATCCGTTTCGCTGTGGGGTGATCATCGGTTCTGGCATCGGCGGCATCCGGGAAATCGAGGTCCAGCATACGCGCCTTTTGGAAAAGGGACCGGAAAAGGTCTCCGCCTTTACCATCCCGAAATTGATGGTCAATGCGGCTGCAGGACAGTTGTCCATTCAATTCGGCCTTCGGGGTCCCAATACGGCCGTGGCGACCGCTTGCGCCAGCGCTACCAATGCGATCGGCGAGGCCTTCAAAACCATCCAGCATGACGACGCCGATGTCATGATCACCGGCGGCAGCGAAGCCGCCGTTACCCCTATGGGCATCAGCGGCTTTAGCGCCATGCGCGCCCTATCGGAACGCAATGACGATCCGGCCCGAGCTAGCAGACCCTTTGACCGGGAGCGGGACGGCTTCGTCATGGCCGAAGGCGCCGGCATCCTCGTGCTGGAAGAACTCGAACATGCCAAACGCCGCGGGGCCAGAATTTATGCAGAGCTGCTCGGCTACGGTTCCACGGCCGACGCCAGTCATATCACTCAACCCGATCCCCAAGGCACCGGCGCTGCCCGGGCCATGCAAACTGCCCTCCAAGACGCCGGCGTCGATCCCTCCCAGGTGGATTACATCAACGCCCACGGCACCAGCACCCCCTTGGGCGATATCGCCGAAACCATCGCTATCAAACATGTCTTCGGCGAACACGCCAAACGGGTTAGCATCTCCAGCACGAAAAGCCAATTGGGCCATCTGCTCGGCGCCAGCGGCGGCGTCGAAATGGTCGTTACCGTCCTGGCCCTCGTGCACGGCGTCATCCCGCCAACAATCAACTACGAATTTCCCGATCCGGACTGCGATCTGGATTACACGCCCAACCAGCCACGGGAACGAAAGATCTCTGTTGCCCTGAAAAACAGTTTCGGTTTCGGCGGACACAATGCCTGCTTAGTCTGCGGTCTTCTCCGAAACGGGCATTAATCTTTCGGTCATTAATGGCCGATGGCGATGCCCCAACTGAATCGGCTTCGGGGCGGCCAAGGGGGATAATGCCACCACCAATGGGGCGGCCACCAAGGCCCATAATGATACTGCTCCACAATCACCGGCCCAGCATACGGGGCAGCCGGAGGCGCAGGTTGCACTGCTTGGGCCGACGGCCGGGCTTGCGCAGCTTCCTGCATAGCCGCTATGACTCGGGTGCTTACGCCCTGTTGCTGAAGCAAGATGATGTCCTGGGCCGTCAGCGGCCGTTGCACGCCGTTGGCCCGGATATGGTTGACGATCAATTCCTCGGCCACCCCCGCCTGCGTCATGGCGACCACATCATCCATGCAGACCGCTCCAGGCCCCACAGGCCGACCTAATTGCTGGGCGATCATGGCCCGGTTTTTGGCTTCCAGGTCGTCCAACTCGGAACCTAAAAGAGCGCCAGTGAGGGTGCCCAGGCCAGCGCCGAGGATGGTGCCGGCCCCGGCATGGCCTGTGGAACTGCCGATTAAGGCACCGGTACCAGCGCCTAGCAAGCCGCCGGCCAATGCCCCTCGGTCCGTATGAGACCAAGAGGCACACCCGGCTAGCAGTGGTATGGCTATGCCCAGGCCCCAAAAAGCGGGTAAAAAGGGCCGAATTCTCCCTCTAAATTGGGATATATTACCCCTCATTAATGGGTCCTCCAAAGGGACTTCCAAAAATCAGGACCCTATTGTGGCAAAAATGGCTTCTGGGTCAAGAGAAAATAGCACAGATAGAGAAGATAAATAAAATAGATAAATTGTAGGAATTCTCTCCCATTCTGTGCTGATTTGAACCTCTTTGGTACCCTTTCAGTCGAATCCTGCAGGTGGTCCTTCCTGCGACAGCAGGAATCCAGTTTTTCGGATGGCTTTTTGCTCTCTGGATTCCCGCTTCCGCGAGAATGACACAGGGGGCAGTCTTCCTAAAAAACAGGACCCTACTTCACTCGGCTGAGATGGTACTCTCTTTTGGAGCACCCTGGGCTGCCCCTGGTACCTTTTCCCCCTTGTGGGATGCTCCATATAATTCATCCGACAAGACGGGGGTTCAAAGGTGGCTCCGTATGTGTTTAGGCATCCCGGGAAAATTAGTGGAAGTGTATCAGAAAGATGAGCTGCCGATGGGCAAGGCTGACTTCGGCGGCGTGGTTAAAGAGGTCTGCTTGGCCTACACGCCCGAAGCCCAACCGGGCGAGTATGTTCTGGTGCATGTGGGCTTTGCCATCAGCCGAATCGATCAGGACGAGGCCGATCAGATCTTCTCTATGCTAGCCCAGATGGAGGAATTGGCCGATTCGGCGCCAGAGCTGGACTCCCCGGCACCGTCCCCACCCTCCTGGCCAACCCCGCAGTAGCAACAGCATGGCCTAAGAATAGCTTTGGTGGCATCCGCCGGAGAGCAGATAGTCAATGATGAGGCCACAGGTACTCGGTGATGATGCAAGATGAAATACGTGGATGAATATCGGGATCCGGAGGTGGTGTGGCAATTAGCTGCCCAGATCAGGCGTTTGGTGCGGCGGCCATGGAACATTATGGAAATCTGCGGGGGCCAGACCCATGCCATCATGCGGTTTTCGTTGGACAGTTTGTTGCCGCCACAGATTCGACTGATTCATGGACCGGGCTGTCCGGTTTGTGTAACGCCGGTGGAAATTGTGGATCGGGCGATTGAATTGGCTGGTCGGCCAAGGGTGATGTTATGTTCGTTTGGCGATATGCTTCGGGTGCCGGGTTCTCGGAAGGATCTGTTCACCGCCAAATCGGAAGGGGCGGATATCCGGGTGGTCTATTCGCCGTTGGATGCGCTGCGACTGGCTCAGGAGAATCCGGATCGGGAGGTCGTGTTTTTTGCGATCGGGTTTGAGACGACCGCCCCGGCCAATGCGATGGCATTGCGTCTTGCCAAGCAGCGGGGTGTAAAGAACTTTTCGGTTTTGGTGGCGCATGTGCTGGTGCCGCCAGCCATCGAAGCCATTTTGCAGGCCCCCGGCTGCCAGGTCCAGGGATTCTTAGCCGCCGGCCATGTCTGCACCGTCATGGGTTTGGAAGCCTATCGGCCGATTGCCGAAAAATACCGCACGCCGATTGTGGTAACCGGATTTGAACCGGTAGATATTCTGCAGGGGATCCTCTGCTGTGTGCGTCAATTGGAACAAGGACGCCATGAGGTGGAAAACGCCTATGGCCGATCTGTTCGACCGGAAGGAAACCGGCATGCGCAACGGCAGATCGAAGAAGTCTTTCAACTTGCTGATCGGAAATGGCGCGGCATAGGCCTGATCCCGGCCAGTGGGTTGGAACTTCGGCCCCCGTACTGGGAGTTTGATGCGGTGCGGCGATTCGGGCTAGAGGGCCTGGTGGCCGAGGAACCGGCCGAATGTCTTGCCGGCCAGGTCTTGCAAGGGCAGAAGAGACCTCCGGAGTGTGCTCTGTTCGGCCTGCAATGTACGCCCGAACATCCCCAAGGCGCTCCGATGGTCTCCGCCGAAGGCGTCTGTGCCGCTTATTACCGGTACCGCCGAAACTTGGATGCCGCCGGATCTCTAAAAAAGGGGCCATAAAGAAGGCAGGCCTTCTAAAGAAGTGGTTCTAAAAAGGCACCGCCGATACCTGTTAGGGCCGAAATAGCCCGCTCCGCGGCGGTTACAACTCTTCGAGCATCTGGGGCAATTGCTCGATGAAGGAGCGGATCTGGTCCCGGACGCGGCGATAGGGGGCCAGCCGCTCCTCTAGGTTGGCAGCCGAGGCGGCAAGGCGGGGCGGATCCTCAAAACCCACGTGCAACCGCTTGGCCGTTCCCGGAAACACTGGACATTGTTCATTGGCCTGATCGCAGACGGTAATCACATAATCAAACCGGAGCCCAGCTAATTCCTGCAGATGCTTGGACCGATGGCCGGAAATATCCACGCCGGCTTCGGCCATCACGCGAACGGCATCGGGATTAAGGCCCTGCGGCTGGATACCGGCCGAGTAGGCTTCCAAAAGCTCCGGATGCAGGGCTTTGGCCCAACCCTCGGCCATTTGGCTTCGGCAGGAATTACCGGTACATAAAAATAGCACTCGGATCTTTCCGCGCTTTTCGGAGGACGGGGCCGACATGTTTGCCTCCCAACCCAGAATCCTACGAAGCAAGTCCAAACTATTCTATCCGACCGGAGCCGGGAGAAAAGGGCCAATGCAGGAGCAGATTGCCGGGAAGCAGACAAGCAGGGGGATCTATCGGCCTTCGCGCAGTCGGTCGCCTAGGAAATTATCCAGTTCCGGGATGGCGTAGATTTTCTGTATGGTTTGTTCCAGCGGATATTCCACCCGGCGGAACCGGATGCGGTCCTCGTCGATGATCACATAGCAGGCTCTGGGGTCGCCGTCGCGCGGCTGGCCGACGGAGCCGACGTTGATCATCAACTTCTCCTGGCCAAGCAGATATTCGTAATGAATGTCTTCAGGACTGAAGAATCGGAGATCTTGGGTAAACACGCCCGGCACATGGGTATGACCCTGGAAGACATATTTGGGCACCAGGGCGAAGATCTTTTCCATCTTCCGGCGGTTGTAAATATCTTCAGGGAATACATATTCATTTAATGGATTTCGCGCCGAGCCGTGCACAAACAGAAAATCCCCTTCTTGATAGCAGCGAGGTAATTCGCCCAGAAAGTCCCAGCGACGATGGGCCTGCTGGCGGTTGCCCTGGCTATTTTCCAGTTGGGCGCGCGTCCAGTAAATGGCCCGCTCCGCCCCGGTATTAAAACCCTCCGGATCAAATAGCGCTCCTTGATCGTGGTTGCCCAGCAGGCAGACCTTCCACTGCATCGCATAGTCGATGCATTCTCGGGGATTAGGCCCGTAGCCGACAATATCCCCCAGGCAAATGATCTCGGAAATGCCTTGGGCTTTGATGTCGGCCAAAACGCTTTCCAAACTTTCCAGATTGCTATGGATGTCGCTCAATACGGCCGCTTTCACGCCGACAGACCTTCTATCGCAGGCCAGTGGGTCCAGTCCGTTCCAGCACCCCTTGCCCGGAGAAAAAACGGACTCTTTGACAGTCTATGGTGGATTTAAACCGGGGTCAAGTACGAAGGTGTCGAACCGAAGGCGTGCGATAGGCCTTTCTGGGGGTTGCCAAAAGGAATCTATTTTTATGATTCCCCCCGCCCCTGCCCCCGGTTGGTGGAAATCGCATACATCTAATGGGTGGGTTCTTCGTTGATCCCCCGCCGCTTCCTGACCCAGCCCCATGGAGAACCCATCCCAAAAAGGAAACGGCCCCAGTTTCCGAACCCCTAATTTTCCAGGCGTTGCTGGATTCTCTCCATTCTTTTTGGGATGGGTACGAAGGGATACCCCCCAACGGGACCTCCCTTCTGCCTTGTTTCCGACGGTGGAACAGTTCAGCCAAATGGTGGACGCTGTCCTTCCCGGACAAGCAGGAATCCGGTTTTTCTGCTGCCGTTTTCCGGGGTCCCCCCCTGATGCGGGAACAAACCTGGCCTGCCGCCGTCCCGGGAATAACCACATAGGATTTTCTTCGGAAAAGGCAGGGGAGTTTTTCGTTCGGCTGAAGTGTTACGAAATTCGTGGTGTGAAATTGCGGTGTGCTTCGGATGCAATTGCAGCACCACTTGGAGGGAAGGAACCAACCCACACAGGGTGAAACTTTTCGAGGGGGGGTGCTTTCGACTGGTTTTGATGGTACGCTATAGACAACCATTATCAAGGCGGTGGGGAGCCGTTCGTATGGTAGGGACTGAGTGTTGTAAGGTTTAAGTAGGTCTTGTCTGTCTTTTTTCCAAAAGGAGGACTGTGCGATGCGTGCTATGCGAGTGATGCTGGTTTTGGGAGCTCTGGCAGGATTAGGCTATGGCATGGCCGGTGGGACCGCCTGGGCCGCCGACAATGTGCCGCCGGAAGGGTTCTCCGCCCTATTCAACGGCAAGGATCTCACCGGCTGGCAAGGTGTGCGCGGCAAAGAGGAAACCCCGGAGGAACGGGCCAAATGGCAGGAACATTGGAAGGTCGAAGATGGCATTATTAAGTTCGACGGCAAAGGGCCGGACCTTTGGACCTCCAAAAAGTATAAAGACTTTATCCTGCTGGTGGATTGGCGAATGCCCCGGCCAGGCGATAGCGGCATCTATCTGCGAGGAAATTCCAAAAGTCAGGTAAACATTTGGCATAGCCCCATGGGCTCCGGCGAAATCTACGGCTATCGGACCGACAAAAAGATGCCTGAAGAAGTCCGGAAAGCCTGCACGCCGCTCAAACGGGCGGATCGGCCCGTAGGCGAGTGGAACACCTTCAAAATCACCATGCGCGGCGATCGGATTACCGTGGAGCTAAACGGCGAGGTCGTGATTCAGGACGCCCAATTGCCCGGCGTACCGCCCGAAGGCGAAATCGCCCTCCAACGCCACGGCGATCCGATGGAGTTCAAAAACATCTTCATCAAAGAGTTGCCCAGCCAGTAGCCTATTGGTGGCCCCAGCTTTTTGCCGGTTTTCTCACGGCAAACCAGTTTCCTTTGCCGCTCAAAGATCCAACAGGCCTTGGAAAGGCGTGGGCGGTCGGGAACAATCCAACGGTTTTGTGGTTTTGTCCAGCTACTGGCCAACAAGTCCGGGAAGGGCCTGCCGATCGGTAATAATCCAGGGGTAATCGGCCAGGGGCAAGTTGGCCAGGCGGATGGGACCTTCTTGTGGGGCAGGCAGGGGCAGTTCGTACACCTGCTGACGAAGCGGATCAATCAGCACCGGTTTGGCTAGCTTCGGCTTTGCGCCGGCTGGAAGGCGAAGGGACAGCGTCTGCGGCGTCCAGGGCTGGAACAGATCGGCCGCCGCCCAATAAGCCACCAGCCACCAGCCCTGCCGCTGGAAGCCCACCGCATGGATTGCCGGTTTGCCCTGTTTGTCGGAAGGTTTCGGGGGCATTTGGGCGGGTTTGGCAGCCCGCTCGTCCGGTTTGCTGGACTGGCCGCTGGGTTTGCTGGGCTGCTGGGCTGGTAGGCCAAAACGTTTGCTGATGGCGCCCGGCTGATGGGGCGAACCAGCGGGAACCTCCACAGCGATTTCCACGTTCCGCTCCCGGCGGGTATTCGCATCGAACAGGGCGCACAGGCACTGATAGGCAAAATAGGAAGGTTTCGGCGTGTAGTCGGCGCCGCGGAGAAGACCCATCGACTGATCGAAATTGGTGGGGCCTTCGCCCCAGTTATACCGCAACAAGTCGACCGTATGAAAATAAGAGGTCAGTGCAATTTCCTGTTCCAGGTCAGAGAGGATGCGGCGGAGGAGCCATTTGGCCTGCCGCTCTTCTGTCCACTCCATCTTTTCGAGGCTCCAGCCGGAGACCGCGGATCGGCGAGATGGGCAGCCGCATTCGCCCTGCCAAAGGGCCAGGCCCGGCCGATACTTTGTCAACAGTTCCCGGAATTGAGCCACTTCTTGGGCGTAGTTCTGCTCCGGCAGCGGCCGGTACGGATGGTAGGAAATGGCGATCCACATGGTCGGCCAGTCCGGCCTGGAGGCACTCTTGGAGGTATGGGAGGGGCATCCCGGCAAAAGCCCCGCCGATAAGGACCGCCTGGGAAACCTCTTGGCGAATCACTGGGGCAGTTAGCTTGACCAAATCGACATAATCTTTGGGATGGGGTTTTCGCGGCTTCCAGAAGGTGGAGATATTCGGTTCGTTCCAGATTTCCCAATGGCGGACCCGTTGGGCGAAATGTTTGGCCAGGGCTTGCACAAAGCGGGTCCAGCCGATGCGGGCCTCTTCGGTAAAGATCGGCGCCCAGCCAACCGCCGAAACATCTTTCGCCTCCGGCGTGTACAGCCGATTGCCATAGCCGAGGTTAAACCACGGTTGAATACCGATCTCCAGCAGCCGATCCACCACCGCATCCAGCCAGCCAAACTCATAACGGCCTTTTTCCGGTTCACACCGGCACCAACCGGTCTGGACCCTAGCCCATTTGACGCCCAATTGGGTCAGGTGGGGATAAGCCCGTTCCGGATCGAACATTTTTCGGTCCAGGGTTTCAAAGCCGACCGAAAGCGGCGAAGCAGCAATCTGCTTGCCCGACCGAGGCGCCAGCTTCCCCAAAAGGGGAAACGGCACCGATGGGCCAGGGTCTGCCAACTGGCCGATTTTCTCCGCTTCTGGTGTGGCCGACGTGGCTTCCGCCGCCCAGGCGAACCCGCTTTTTCCTATGCTTCCCGTTGCCTGGCTGAGAAAGGCCGACCCGCTCAGGGCCGAACCGCCAACGAGTTTCAGCACCTGCCTCCGGCTGTAATTGGTCATAGGAGCACCTCCTAAACAGAACGAAGTAATAGTTCACTGGAACGGAAGAACGCAGCGAAGGTCTGGAACCGGCTCCAGGAGGTTCCTGCCGCACAGGCGGCCATATTGTCATTGCCGCGCAATCGGGAATCCAGGCTGCTTGGGACCTGGGGCGGACTGGGTGCTGGCTGCCCGCTTGCGGGGGAGGAGAATCGAGGAGCCCTCAGCAATCTCAAAGCGTGCTATGTTCACGGCAGAGCTTTTGCGGGGATGACAAAATGGGCTCTCCTTCCATAAACCAGGAGAGTTTTTCTTCGGCGGGGGCTAGCAATAGATTTTTATCCTGCGGGTTGCTAGCCTCCTTTACGGCGTTTTCCCTTTGGGTTTGGTTTTTGGAAGCGGTCCGTAGGCGGTGGGAGGCGTTTGGTCCAACGGCGGCACTTTATACTGCTGTTGGAGCCGACGAAGTTCTTCCCGAAGCTCTTCCACCACCTTGGTGTAGGCGGGATCGTCGATGAAGTTTTTCGTCTCTTCGGGGTCGGCTGCTAGATCGTAAAGCTCCCATTGATCAACATCTGGCCAGTAGAAATGGACTAATTTATATCTTTCTGTTACCACGCCATAATGGGGCCGGACCCGGTGCGGCTGGGGATATTCATAGTAATGGTAATAGAAACTGGTTCGCCAATCCGGCGGCGTTTGTCCCCGCAGCAGCGGGAGGAAGCTCCGGCCTTGCATCTCGGGCGGCTGCGGCAAGCCAGCAATGTCCAAAAACGTCTGCGCAAAATCCAGCACCGAGACGATTTTGTCGCACTGGGTGCCTGGCTTCACCACTGCCGGCCAACGCACCAAAAGCGGCGTGCGCAGCGAGGGCTCCAAAATCCACCGCTTGTCAAACCAGCCATGCTCCCCAAGGAAAAACCCCTGATCGCTCGAATAAACCACCACCGTATTTTCGGCCAGTCCCTCTTCGTCCAAAAACCGAAGCAATCGGCCGACGCTTTCGTCGATTCCTTTGATGCAGCCAAGGTAATCATGCATATACCGCTGATACCGCCATCGGACCAGGTCTTTGCCCTGCAGATTGGCGGCCCGGAACTTGGCGTTACGCGGTTCATAGTAGGCGTCCCAGAGTTTGCGTTGTTCTGGGTTGAGGTCGGAGGGCGGAATCAATTTGGCGTCCCACTGGTCGAATGTTTTCTCTAAGCTCATATCCTGATCGCGCCAGGCCAGCCCTCGGCCATTGCCATAATCGTCGAAAAGGGTATCCGGTTCCGGATAGGGGCGGTCGCCATCCCAGCCCAGATGCCGAAGGGGCGGCTCCCACCGCCGATGCGGCGCTTTATGCTGACACATTAAAAGAAATGGCTTGGAGCGATCCCGTTTTTTGAGCCACTCGATGGATAGGTCGGTAATAATATCGGTTACATAGCCTTGGTGTTGGACGGGCTGGCCCATTCGGATCATCGGCGGATTGTAATAGAGTCCTTGTCCGGGCAGAATCTCCCAGTAGTCAAAGCCGGTCGGATTGCTTGCCAGGTGCCATTTGCCGATCAGGGCGGTTTGATACCCCGCCTGTTGCAGGAGTTTCGGGAAGGTAGTCTGCGAGCCGTCGAACGGCTGCCCGTTCCGATATACGCCATTCAAATGGGAATACTTTCCGGTAAGGACAACAGCTCGGCTTGGGGCGCAAATGGAATTGGGCACCAGACAGCGGGTGAACTTCATTCCTTCGGCGGCCAGGCGGTCGATGTTCGGCGTCTGGATCAGTTGCCGCTTTTCGCCATAACAACTGATGGCCTGCCAGGTATGGTCGTCGGAGAAGATAAACAGGATGTTCGGCCGGGCGGTGGGCGGTTTGTCCGTCTGGGGTTCCGCCGCCTTTAGATGCGAAAAAACGCCAAAAAACGCTGCCAAATACAAAACGCTGCGCATGACCAGACCTCCTCTACATTCAGGTTGGCCGATCGGATGACGCCGTGTTGGACAAAACCAGAAGACGATGCGCCCATTCCACTCAACCGTTCCGTTCGGGTAGTCCTCCGGGAGAGCATCCGCCCTTTGGCTTGCCTTGCATGCGGTGCTCTAAGGGAGGGCTTTTCCGGAAGGGTCTTGGGATACAGGGCGCCTCCTTTCGTTTGGTTTCAATGTACTGACCGGATGGAGGTTTTTCAAGCGACCAGCAAAACGTACCTTTAATCATAGGAACCTCTGAATAACCGCTGAATTAACTGAAAATTTTGTCCTTGGTCGGATTTTTTCACTTTTAGGGCAGTTCGGAAAAGGGAAAAGGTTCGGAAATAGGTTTTCTAACTTCTCTACGTTGCCTGTTTTGTGCTCGTAAGTCGCCCTCGGCGCACACGGGGAGCACCCTAGCTAAAACAATCTCATCCCTCCGGAAGCAGGGAAAAGCGCTGCTTGGCCCCCCTCCAAATATTCCAACAGCCGATGCCGATTTCGAGATGTTCGCAATAAATGTTCCCGCAAC
>CALIRO010000058.1 GCA_938042245.1 uncultured Thermoguttaceae bacterium | reverse complement strand
GCATTCCTTTGCCTATCGGTTCTCATTGTTGGACACTATATATTGAGTCTAATGTTGGCAGTGCTGCTATATGTTGGGGCTATCGACGAAGGTTCCGGAATAGTGCAAAAATATCTCCCTTGAATTATTCAGAGGTTCCTATAGAGTTTTGGAGCGAGTTGTAGGACCGTTAGCCCAATTGCCTGAAGGGAAGGAAAATCTGCTGGTCCCGCTCCAGGAGTAGGCCGACGGGTGGTGTAGCAATGACTGTCCGTAGGGGGAAAGGCAGTTTAGTTACGTTTTAGTGCTTCCTAAAGCGGCTCTTTGCTGGAGAAGAGGGCATTACCGAGTCAGTACCCTGCGTATTTTAGTGGGCATTATACGATCCATGAGTCGAAGCCCTTTTTCGTCGCCGATGGGTGAATCGGAACCGAACGTTTTGATTACTGCCAGGGATATGGAAAAGCCTACTGCCTATCTTCTGGCCCGGAACATGGCCTGGGCGGGAGGGGTGTTTTCTACGGTGGTGGCAGTGGTGCTTTTAGGGCATTTGGCCTGGCGCATGACCAAAGACCCGTTTGACACGGAGGCGTTTCGGGCGGTCAAGGCCCGGCTGGCCCAACAGCCGGACAATCCAGAGCTTCAGATGGAACTTCGCCGTCTGGACCAAGAACTTCGGTGGCGTTATTTTCAACATCGGCGGTTTGCCGCTTTTGGCGCTGTACTGCTTTTGTGTGGGGTGGCGGTGATGGTGGGGTCGGCCCAATGGGCTAGCAGTCTCCGGCGCCGACTCCCTCAGCCCGGCCCGTATAGTGGGCCTTCTGAACAGCAACACTGGCAGCGGGAATGGGCCAGGTTGGCCGTGGTCGGGTTGGCTGGTGCTTTTCTGGGGTCGGCTCTGATGGCTGGGCTAGCCTTCCCAACTCTTTTGCCGCACGAAGAGGAATTGGTGGCTCAGGCCCCTGGCCCCTCTTGGCAACAGAGTGGCCAAACCGCTTCTTTGCCGAGTGCCGGATCGGCGAGTTCTCTGCCGAGCAGTCCCGGACCGCTAAAGCCGCCGCCCACACCCCCCAGTAGGGCATCTACTGCCTCGGAGAAATCTTCCGTAGAGAAAGCCCCCCCAGAGAACGTACCGCCAGAAGTAGAAAAATCTTCTCCGGACAAATCCGCAGAGACATCGGTCAAACAAACCGGCCAGCAGAAGCCCGGTCCTGTCGTGGCAGCCGCTCCGGTACCGGAAGGTCCCGATCCGCAGGCGGACCGAACCCCAGAGTTTGCTTCTTTGGCCGACTGGCAGCAGTATTGGCCCAGATTCCGGGGGCCGGAGGGTTCAGGCGTTTCTCGGCATCCAGCAGCGCCGACCCATTGGAATGCCCTTACTGGGGAAGGGATTTTGTGGAAGGCGGCGGTGCCGCTGCCAGGGCATAACTCGCCGATTGTCTGGAAAGATCGCGTCTTTTTGAGTGGGGCCGATGCCCAGCGTCGGGAGGTGTATTGTTATGATGCTGCTACCGGCAAGCTGCTCTGGGCACGGGGGCTTCCCCGTACCGCGGAAGGTTCGCTGAAGGTGCCAAGAGTCTCACCGGAGGCTGGGTTTGCCGCCTCCAGCATGACCACCGACGGCCGTCGGGTCTTTGCCATTTTTGCCAATGGGGATGTGGCCGCCTTCGATATGGAAGGCCGACTGGTCTGGATTCGAGGTTTAGGGATTCCGGAAAACCACTACGGCCATGCCGCCTCGTTGGAAACCTGGCAGAACTTGCTTTTCATCCAATTCGATCAGGGGATGGTGCAGGCGAAGAAATCGAAGATTTTGGCTCTGGATACATTGACGGGCAAGACGGTTTGGGAGCGGCCGCGGGAGGTGGCCGTCTCCTGGGCCAGCCCGCTTTTGATCCGCCGAGAAAAAGCTCCGCAGCTTATCACGGCGGCCGATCCGTGGGTGATCGCCTATCGACCGCAAGACGGCCAGGAAATCTGGCGCATCAAGTGCCTCAGCGGCGAGCATGGCGTCTCGCCCGCCTATGGAAATGGGCTAGTGCATGTCGGCAGTGAATACTCCGCTTGGTTTGCCCTGCGCACCGACGGTCAAGGCGATGTGAGCCAGACCCATATCGCCTGGAAAGGCGAAGAAGGACTGCCCGACGTCTGCAGTCCCCTGGTTACCGAAAAATACCTGTTTTTGCTGATGACCTACGGGACCCTTACCTGCTACGAAGCCCAGACGGGCAACGTGCTTTGGACGAAAGATTTTGACCAGGTGCAGTTTATAGCCTCGCCTAGTTGGGCAGATGGACGAGTGTATCTATTAGGACAAATCGACACCGACCAAAAGGACGCCGAAGGCAACCCCCGGCAACAGACCAAAGCCTGGGTCCTGGAACCTACGGATACAGAGGCCAAAGAGGTAGGGCAAGGACTACTGGACGAAGGTTGCGTTGCCAGCCCCGCTTTCCAACCCGGTAGAATATACATACGGGGTAAGGAGCACCTATTTTGCATTGGATCGACCCTTCAGGCGGGCAAGTAATCCCGTCAGCCCCCCGCCTCCCCAAATGCCCTCTGATGCTTTGCTCCTCCCAGAGGAGGAAGCGGAGAAGGCCCAAGCCACCCATGGCGGTCACCGGCCGTCGGCTCCCAGACGACGTTACGCAAACGGCGCTACATCCAAAGGGGAATATTGTATTGGCAGGCTGGTTGGCCAACCTGAAAAATTTTTTCCTTTAATAATGTTCGACCATCATGCCGGAAATTGACCTTCGGTTTGTGGATGAACTGGTAGAGCGGATTGGTCGAGGGCCGGAGGCGGTCATACCGATCCTCCAGGCCCTGCAGGAGCACTACCACTATCTGCCCCAGGAGGCGCTAGAGCGGGTCTGTCAGCTGACGGAGATTACGCCTTCGACGATCGTGGGGGTATCGACGTTTTACGGGCAATTTCGGCATCATCCGGTTGGCAAACATTTGATTAACATATGCCATGGCACCGCCTGCCATGTCAAAGGCAGTGCTTATATCCAGGAGGCCCTGGAGCGGCATCTGCGAATCGCTCCCGGCCAAGACACCGATCCCCAGGGGCTTTTCACCTTGCAGAAAGTAGCCTGCTTGGGCTGCTGCACCTTGGCGCCGGTCATCCAAATGGACGGTCTCACCTATGGGCGCCTTACGCCGCATAAAGTGCCGGAAGTGCTCCGAGAGTTTCTGCAGCAAGCTGGGCAGGCTAGCAGCCGCACCGAAGCAGCCCCTGCCGGTTTGCCCCGAAGCGAGCAGCCGGTTCAGGGGGAAATCCGCATCGGTTTGGGTTCCTGTTGCCAGGCCCAGGGCAGCGCCCGGGTCCATCAGCGCCTGCTGGAAGTGGTCCAGAGAGCCCATTTGCCGGTTCGGGTAAAACGGGTTGGTTGTGTGGGCATGTGTTATCAGACACCGCTGGTGGAACTGCTGCCGCCGGAAGGGCCGCCGACACTCTTCGCCCATGTAAGGCCCGAAATAGCCGAGCAGGCCCTAATGGAACATTTTTATCCCCAAGGCCTCCTGCAACGGGTTAAACGCTGGGCGGTTCGCCTGGTGGATCAGCTCTTGGAACCGGATGGTTCAAAGGCTTTGGAAGGCCATCGGTTAGACGTTCGGGATGGCCCGGTCTGTCCCTTTCTAGGGCCGCAAAAGCGAATCGCCACCGAACAGTCTGGTCAACTGGATCCCTTGGATTTGGACGAATATTTACATTACGGCGGGTTCGAGGCACTGCGTCGCACGTTGGCGCAGAGGCCGGAAACGGTCATTGACCAGATCAAGCGGTCTGGACTGCGGGGCCGAGGCGGCGCAGGATTTCCTACCGGGCTGAAATGGGAGCGGGTGCGAGCCGCGGCAGGTGAAAAAAAATACCTCATCTGCAATGGCGACGAAGGCGATCCCGGAGCCTTCATGGATCGAATGCTTCTGGAATCGTTTCCGTATCGGGTGATTGAGGGGATGGCCATTGCCGCTTATGCCACCGGCGCCGACGAAGGGTTTTTCTATATCCGGGCGGAGTATCCCTTGGCGGTGCGACGGATTCGGGCGGCGTTGGAGCAGTGTTACCGTCGGGGCCTGCTGGGCGAGAATATTCTCGGCATGGGATTTCGGCTTGATTTGTCGGTTCGGGAGGGAGCCGGGGCGTTTGTCTGTGGGGAGGAGACGGCGCTACTGAATTCGATTGAGGGTCGCCGAGGCATGCCCCGCTTACGCCCACCGTATCCAGCGGAAAAAGGCCTGTGGGGACGTCCCACCCTGGTTAACAATGTGGAAACCTATGCGGTCGTGCCGTGGATCATTCGGCATGGGCCCGACGCCTTTGCCGCCCTAGGCACACGGACCAGCAAAGGAACGAAGGTCTTCGCCTTGGCCGGCAAGGTGCAACGGGGCGGCCTGATTGAAGTGCCCATGGGCTGCACGATCCGGCAGATTGTCGAGCAGATTGGCGGCGGCGTGGCTCCGGGCCGACGCTTCAAGGCGGTGCAGATCGGCGGGCCTTCTGGCGGCTGCATCCCGGCCAGCTTGGCCGATACCCCTATCGACTTCGAGGCCCTCAGCCAACTGGGCGCTATTATGGGATCCGGCGGCCTGGTCGTCTTGGACGATTCGGATTGCATGGTCGATATCGCCCGGTACTTTCTGCGATTTACCCAGGACCAATCCTGTGGCAAATGCACCTTCTGCCGGATCGGTACACGCCGGATGCTAGAAATCTTGGATCGGATCACTGCGGGGCAGGGGCGAGCAGAGGACCTGGATCAACTGGAATCGTTGGCCCGTTGGGTGCAGGCGGGAAGCCTCTGCGGACTTGGCAAAACCGCCCCCAATCCGGTGCTTACTACCCTGCGGTATTTCCGGGACGAATACCAGGCCCATCTAGAAGGCCGATGCCCTGCCGGTAAATGCACCGCCTTGATTCAGTATCGAATTACCGAAAGATGCCTCGGCTGCACGCTCTGCGCTCAGCACTGCCCGGTGGGAGCGATTCCGATGGTGCCGTATGTTCGGCCCCGAATCGACCAGGCCAAGTGCACTCGCTGCGACACCTGCCGACAGGTCTGCCCTAACAGGGCGATTGTGGTGGAATGAGGTGGCCGGAAACCCCGCCGCTAACCGAGAGTTTTCTTCTGCCGGTTGAAAACCAATGGCTTTCTACCGAAGCCATGCCGCCGGGCTTGGAAGCCTTCCGAAAGTCTCGATGGGGATCTGCTCGGTGCCTCTGGAGCCTCTTGGGTACCTCAGCTCGGCAAAAGAGAATATATTTGCGGAAGCTCTGAATAATTCAAAGGAGATGTTTTTACACTATTTCGGAACCTCCCTCAATAGCCACAACATATAGTGGCAATGCTAATATTAGACTCAATATATAGTGCCCAGCAATGGAAACCGATAGGCAAAGGAATGTATTAAATGTTCATAAAGTTTATGTGATGTTCAGGATTTTGCAGAGCTTCCTTGCTCTATTTCAGAATGCTTTTAGGGAATAAGCAGAGCATTTGCCTCGGCACATTGGAGAAAATATTCGGGACCTCAAAGCTCAAAGTTCCCTCTGGTTTCAACCCTTAGATTCTGGGGTGTGGGGAGAAGACATTAGAGAGCTTTTTTGCCTATTAGATTGCTCATCCTCCCGGCGGATGAATTTCAGGAAAAAGATTTTGTTTTCGGAGCGAGAGGGTCTAGCCAATCCATACCTTTTGGGGGAAAGACAGGCACCAATGGATGGTAGAGAGCCTTTTTCCGGGCCTTTGGGCAGCCTGGAATATTTCCTATGGCTTGCTTATTTCTTACATTCTGCTCCATCGATTCCACTCAGGGGTCAAAAGAGACTTTCGAATTGAGGCCCTCTTGGTATTCGGGATATTCTATACTTGCATGTTCGCGGCGGTGCCTGGGGCAGGGGGATTTGTAGGATTTCGACCTTTCTTTTGGATGCCCCCCTTCTTATCGATGCTCAAGGGATTAGAAGCCACGTTTGAGTATCTAGCGCGGACGGACAATCCGGCTGCGGTGGAGCTTTTGGAGTCAGCCCTGGATTGTCCTTATGGTCTGGTTCGGGAGCTGGCATTAACTGCTCTTTTAGCCAAGCCGAACCGGGCGATCCACCGACGGCTTTTCGACCGCTTGGAGAAGTTCGATTCCGCTTGCAAGGCCATATTGGCCAAGCGTTCAGATCGTTTGGTCGGCCTGCTCAGTGAGATTTTCGCCCAGGTTGCTCGGCAAACGACTCAGGCTCCCCCCAGCTCCGCTTCCCAAACCAAGCCCCAGCAACAGTCCCACCCCCAGCCCCATACCAACTCCCTCCTTTCCGACAAAAAAGTTCACCAGGATTTCCTGCGGGCCTGTAAGGTAGCTCAGGAATTCTCCCTTTATGAAACCCTGCCCAGTTTGATCCAGGCGGTCGAAGGGATGGCTGGTGGGTTGGCCGCTGTAGGGGATGGCACCGTCTTAGAGCTAGCCAAGGCCTTTTACACCCAACTGGGTGCTGCACAACCCACTGAGAAAGACTTGAAAACATTACGCACTCAGTTGACCTTGGCGTTGCAGGCTGCTGCCAGCGCCTACAGCCGACACCATCGCAAAAAACTTTTAGAGGCTTTCCTCATCCTGGCCAAGCCGCAAGATGTGGTCCTTCGGCGGATTCTGCACGATCCGCGGGACCCGGCCCATGAGGAACTGGTTCGCTTATTAACCGAAAGTACGGAAGGGGGAGTGATTCGGCTGTTGCTAGGCTTTCTGGAGGATCCCCAGGCTCCTCAGGCGGTATTGGAGGTTTTCGGCCAACGTACCGACGCCCGTTTTGTGCAGATTTGGGCCCAGCAGGCCGGTTATCCACCCCCGGAGGCTTGGAAGCAGACGCTGGGGCGAATCCGTCGAATGGCTTGGGCTCAAGCAGCGCATCCTCTCTGGGCGCAGTTAGACGGCCCGGCGCAGGCCGGCTGCATCGGTCTGATGTTAGCCAGCAAAATCGATCGCAATCGGGTTCTGGAGATGTTGGATTATCTGCTTCAGCACGGCCAGCCGGAAGCCCGTCGCACGGCCGCCGCCGCTTTGGCAGAGCTTCCCGGCGCAAAGGCGGACATGCTGGTAGTGCGGCTCCTGCAGGATGCCGATCCCTATGTCCAGGCCGAAGCCATTCGCCAACTCCGTCGCCGGAATCTCCCAGATGCCCTCTCGATGCTCGTGAATCTGGTGGACTGCCCGGACCCAGTCATCCGCCAAGCCTTACATGAGGCGTTGCCGGAATTTACATGTAAGAATTTTCTGCGTACTTTTGACCAGTTGCCGGAGGAGTTCCAGCAAACCGCCGGCTACTTGGTGCGGAAGATCGATTTCGACGTGCCGGCGGTGTTAGTGGCCGAAATGGAAAGTCAGTCGCCGCTTCGGCGTCGGCGGGCGGTGGAAGCCGCCAGCGCCATGGGCGCTGTGCCAGAACTGGAAGCCCAGATTGTCCTGCTTTTGCAGGATGAAGATCATCGGGTGCGTATCGCGGCAGCAAGAGCCTTGGCTGACAGCCGATCCCAACCGACCTGGCAGGCCCTTCGCGACGCGTTGTTCGACCGGAGTCTGGTGGTTCGCGACGAGGCGGAAAAAAGCCTTCGGAAAATCTCCGCCTCTCTGACGGGGCAATCCGAATCGCCTTCCTCTGGGGGGCCTCCCCCAGCCACTTGCTCTCCGCCCGTATCTTGCCAGTAACCATAGAAAAAGCCAAAACCAGTCAAGCGAACCGGTTCGCTCTTCCCTCGCCAAAAAAAGGAGAAGAGACCATGCTGCCCATAATTTTGGCAGGACTGCTAATGGTGAGCTTGTTTGTTGGTTTAAGGCTGCTGCGGCAAAGCCGGTGGTACCAACATCAACAATTGTTTCGGCAATTGTGTCGGTTGCACGGATTGGATCGTTGGAGCCGTCGGTTTTTGCGAGATTTGGCCGGGCAACTTCGGGTACCGTTTGCGGCTTGGCTTTTTGTGGATCCGCGATGTTTGGCGGCCGCCCAAAAACTGCCGGGCGTTCCGGTGGGTCGGCTCCTTCAACTGCAGAAAAAACTGTTCCAAGAGTCCCCCGGCCCCCTTTCTCCCAGAGAGGAGCCAGAACATGCCCTTCCCAAATCACCTTGCCCCATGTCGGGCCCCAGCAAGGTGCCCCCATCCGTTGCCGAAACGACTCCGGGAGGGTAGGCAATCGTTCCCGTAGCTCGGAATGGCTCTTTACCAGCTAAAGCTCATGGACGGATCGAGGGATTCGACAAATCGGGCCAACAGATCGGCCGCCTGATCCAGGTCGTTTAGACTGATCATTTCGACCGGGGTATGCATATACCGATTTGGGATACTCACCAGTCCGGTGGCGACTCCGGCCCGGGAAATCTGCATGACCGCGGCATCGGTGCCAGGCGGCTTGCCAGAAGCGCCCATCTGAAACGGAATCTGGTGCGCCTGGGCCGTTTCCATCAGCAGCCGCACTACCTTCGGATGAAAGTTCGGCCCCCGATAGATCACCGGCCCCTTGCCCAGCCGAATGTCTCCCTCTTCCTTCTTCTCCAGCGTGGGACAGTCGGTCGCATGGGTAACATCGACGGCCACGCCCAGCTGGGGTTCGATCCCAAAGGTACTGGTAATTGCCCCGCGCAGGCCCACCTCCTCCTGGACCGTGGAAACGGCATACAAGGCTACTCGAAGTTTTTTGCGGTCGGCTCGACGCAGGGCTTCCATAACAACCCAGGCCCCACATTTGTCGTCCATGGCCGGTCCTACCGCCCGCTGGTTCCGAAGCACTTGAAAGGTTAACTGGACGGTAACCGGGTCGCCGATGCGGACCAATTGCGCCGCCTCCTCTTTGCTTGCCGCCCCTATATCTACCCAAAGTTCCTTGAGCTTGGGCACCTTTTTCCGCTCCTCTTCATCCAGCAGATGGATCGGTTTTCGGCCAATCACCCCGGGCACCGGCCCGGAATCGGTCCAGACCGTAACCCGTTGCCCCAACAGGATCGGCACATCCCAGCCGCCAATCGAAATCACATATAAATATCCCTCCTCGTCGATATGCTGGACGCTCAGAGCAATCTGGTCGCAATGGCCGGCCAGCATCACTCGCATCGCAGCGCCTGGATTTTTGACCGCAATGCAATTGCCATGTACATCAGTCCTCACTTCGTCGGCATGAGCACTGATATACTCCCGAATTCCCCCCTGGACCGAACTTTCGTAGCCAGACGGACTTGGCGTTTCGATCAGCCACCGCAAAAATTCCAAGCTTGCCGATTCCATCGCTCCTGCTCATCTCCATCGGTTCCACACAGAAAAACAACGCCAAAAACAACTCCATTTTAAGTAAAGAACTTCTCCCTTTCTATCCGTTCCGGATCGTTGTTTGGTATTGCAGCAAAAGGAGAAATTCCAATCCTATCTAGCCAGCCTACACAGGGATAAGAACCGTGAACTGCTTTGCCAGGAGGCGGTTCGGTTCCGTAGGCAATCCGGCAGTTTCATTGGGCGGGCCTATGGCCGATCGCTTCGAAGCCCGCTTTCGGCCGGAGGGGGTTCTTTAGCCAATTGGCTGATTTGCTTGAACTCCGCCGTGCCGGCTTGCTGACACCATTCAAACAAAGCAGCTTCCGTGGTGGTCAGCGTTGCCCCGGCCGAGTGCATCCGCTCCAGCGCCGTCCGATAATCGAGCTCATACCGGGAACCCACCGCATCCACCGCCACATACACCTGCCAGCCGTCGGACAACAGGTCCAAAACCGTCTGCTGCACACACACATGCGTCTCGATGCCGGTAACCAAAATCTTATGCCGATTCTGAGCACGCAGTCCCGCAAAAATCTCTTCGCACACCGCCGCACTAAAGGTCAGTTTGGAAGGCATCGGACCGAGTCGCTCTGCTAGTTCCGGCACCGTCGGCCCCAGTCCCTGAGGATATTGTTCGGTGCCTGCGGTCGGCATGCCTAACAGTTTCGCCCCGTCCAGCAACCGCCGAATGTTCCAAACCACCAAATGCCAGTTCCGAATCCACGGCAACAGCTTCTCCTGCACATCCACTACCAAAAGGGCCGTATCCTCCCGATTCATCAATTCCGGCGACCGGATCATCCCTATTACTCCTTCGGATTATATGATCCAGGAAACATACCTGATCAGTCCAAAAAAGAAAAGAGACCCTCCCAGCGATTGCCGGTCCCGCATCAAATTGCCACAAAAAAAGCGGCACATTGGACCTCCATTTGTCCATTGTGTCGCTTTAGCGGAATTGTTCACTGGCTTAACCAATTACAGCCCCAGTGCGTTTTGGCTTCGAGGAAGGCTGCTTAGCGAACAGCCAATTCGGCAAGCTGGGACTGGACGAATAGTTGATCGAGTCGGCTCAGCCGCTCGAACACAATCCGGTAATACCGACCATCGGCCGACCGGATCCGCACCCGGCCATCCTGGTACCCAACAAACTCCCCTAGCAATTCATATTGGCCGGTTGCATCCTTCCAAAGCCGAAACTCCCTTTGCGCCTGGGACTTTTCAGCCGGAGCTTCTGGTTTGGGTTGCTCTGCAGGTTTTTCCGGGGGCATTTCTGGTTTGGGAGCTTCGGGTGGCTTTTCAGCGGGCGCTTCAGGTTTGGGCGCTTCAGCCGGTTTTTCAGCTGGTTTTTCGGCCGGGATTTCCGGCTTCGGAACTTCGACAGGTTTTTCGGCCGGAGCTTCCGGTTTAGGTTGCTCTGCAGGTTTTTCCGTGGGCATTTCTGGTTTGGGAGCTTCGGGTGGTTTTTCAGCGGGCGCTTCAGGTTTGGGCGCTTCAGCCGGTTTTTCAGCTGGTTTTTCGGCCGGGATTTCCGGCTTCGGAACTTCGACAGGTTTTTCGGCCGGAGCTTCTGGTTTGGGTTGCTCTGCAGGTTTTTCCGTGGGCTTTTCGGGCACCTCTGGCAAACCGGGCAAAGTTACCTTAGGCTTTTCGGCCGGTTTTTCCTCCGGTTTAGGAACCGGAGGCGGAGGTACCGGTTTTTCTTCCGGTTTTGGAGCTGGGGGAGCTGGTGGCACCGGTTTTTCCTCCACCTTCGGCGCCGGAGTGGGTTTTTCCTCCGGTTTTGGCGCTACGGGAGGCGGTGGAAGAGTGGGCTTTTCCTCTGCCTTTGGGGCCGGTTTTTCCTCCGGTTTAGGAGCCGGAGGCGGAGGTACCGGTTTTTCTTCCGGTTTTGGAGCTGGGGGAGCTGGTTCCACAGGCTTGGGCGGAGGAGCCACATCGCCCGGAGAAGGAGGCACCGGCTTGGGGGCTTCTGGTGCACCAGGCGCCGGTTTTTCCGGTTTCGGCGCCGGAGGAGTCGGCACTTGGCACGGGGCACAAACCTGGGGCACACACGGCTGGCAGAGCCGAGGCGCACACCACCACCGCAACCGGGGCCGACACCACCGGACAGATGTTACCGGACGACAACGGCGGAGAGCCAATCGACTCCAGACGTGGTCGCAGTATTTGCCTGCCCAGGCCAGATCGGTCCAGAGCAGACCGGCCAGCAGGCCCAAGAGCAACAGAGCTACCCGTTTCATGGCTGTCTCCTTTGGTTGAAAAGGCCTTACCGGATCACCTCATTTAACTAATTAGCCTAATTTCTCCAGGTAACGTTGACAAGTATATGTTGGCTAATTTTTCTGATTTTTCTGGCCAGAAAAGTTTAAAGGGGGAAATAGTAATTTTAGGTGGTATCATCCCACTATTTAATAGTATTTTCACGGGCAAAGCGCTGGAAGAGCCTGAAGCAATGGGGGATGGGAATTCGTTTTGGCTGGTAAATGCCCACCGGCAGCGCCGGCCTGGAAGAGTCGGAAGAAAATCGGAAGGTTTGAATTGGCAATATGCGTTGCAGGCCGCTGGCAGCGCTACAACGGGCACAGGCGGCAGGAAATCGAAGGCTTCGGTTTGGCCAACGGGCTTCTGATCAAGCCCGGTGCTGGCGATACCAGCGGATCAATTGGTTGGTGGAGCTATCGTGGCCCAAGGGGGGTTGCTGGGGGGAGATGAGTTCAGGGAGGATTTTACTGGCTAATTGTTTACCTAATTCCACCCCCGGTTGATCAAAGCTATTGATCTGCCAGATAACGCCTTGGACAAAGATTTTGTGCTCATACAGGGCGATGAGGCTGCCGAGGCTGTAGGGGGTAAGCCGTTCGGCCAACAGGGTGTTAGTCGGCCGATTGCCTGGGAAGGAGTGATGGGGTACCAGCCAGTCTGGGACTCCTTCCGTCCGGACCTGGTCCGCTGGTTTGCCGAAGGCCAGCGCTTCGGTTTGGGCCAACAGGTTGGCGATAAGTCGATCGTGATGGTCGGCAAACCACTGATGATAATCTTGCCGAACTGCGGACCAGGTAGGCCGGGCAAACCCGATAAAATCGCAGGGGACCAAGTGGGTTCCCTGATGGAGCAATTGGAAGAAGGCATGTTGGGCGTTGGTACCGACATCGCCCCAGAGGATGGGGCCGGTGGGCCATGCTGCCGGGGTCCCCTCCTGAGTGGCCGCTTTCCCATTGGATTCCATATCCAGTTGTTGCAGGTAGGCGACAAACCGGCATAAGCCTTGCTCATAGGGGATGACGGCATAGGTGGGAGCGTGGAAGAAGTTACGGTACCAGATGCCCAGCAGGGCCAGGATGACGGGCATATTTTGATGGAGGGGAGAGGTGTAAAAATGTTGGTCCATCGCATGGTAGCCCTCCAGCATTTGGAAAAACTGATCTGACCCAATGGCTACCATGAGCGACAGCCCCACCGCCGAAGGCAAACTGTATCGACCGCCCACCCAGTCCCAAAAACCAAACATGTTCTGTTGGGCGTCGATACCAAACTGCGCCACCGCCTCCCTCTGGGTGGAGACAGCCACAAAATGGCGAGCTACAATTTGCCGGGCTTCGGGACACTGAGGTCGATCGGCCAACTCGGGGCCGCCTAAGCGGGCCAGCAACCATCGGCGAGCCGTAGTGGCGTTGGCTATCGTTTCCAACGTAGTAAAAGTCTTGCTCACCACGATGAACAACGTTTGGGCCGGTTCTAGGTCTTCCAAAGCACTGGCTAAATGACCACCGTCAATATTGGAGACAAAGCGGACTTGGATCTTGGGGTGCCTGTAGGGTTTGAGGGCTTCATAGGCCATGGCCGGTCCTAGATCGGAGCCGCCAATGCCCAGATTGATGATATTTCGGATGGGCAGGCCGGTGGCGCCGAGCCATTGGCCGGACCGGATTTTTTCGGCAAACTGAGCCATTTGGTGAAGCACCTGCTGGACTTGGGGCATGACGTTTTGGCCATCGACCCAGATGGGCTGACTGGAGCGGTTTCGCAAAGCCACGTGCAGGGCGGGGCGATTTTCAGTACGGTTAATCTTTTCGCCAGAAAACATTTGCCTCCTTGCCTCCTCCACCCCACATGCCTTGGCCAACCGCACCAAAAAGTCCATCGTCTGCTGGGTAATCCGGTTTTTGGAATAGTCCAAAAACCAGCCGGCTGCCTCCAGATGGAAGCGTTCGGCCCGGTTCGGGTCCTTACAAAACAGATCCCGTAAGTGCAACGGTGCAATCTGTTGGTAGTGGGCCTGCAAGGCTTGCCATTCCGGTAAATCCGTTACACGCACCATGATGCAGCCCCATCTTGCAACTGGAAAAAAATTACCAAGATAGGAAAACTCTCCAAAACAAGAGAAGATTTCTCGTAAGAGTCAAATGTTTTCGTTGGCAGAGCAGCAAGAATCTCTGACCGGCAAGCCCCCTTGGCGTCAAAGGTCCGCAGAACTCCCAAAACGCTCTGCGGGGGAGAGGTAGGGGCTTAGGCGGGGTGTTAGTTTTTGGGTTGGGTTTTTTCTGGTTTTTCGAGCAGGCGGATCGGCTCTTGGGGGATTTCTATCGGTTGGTCTCGGAGGTATTTGTCGAAGAAGGCATGGACCCGCTTAAAGATTTCTGGGCTGCCGAAACCATGGCCGGCATTTTCCACCGGAACTAAATAGGACAAAGCGCCGACTTTTTTCATGGCTTCGTCAAGCATGGTCGCTTGACTAAATGGTACAATAGGATCTTTGGTCCCGTGCATCGTCAACACGGGGGGATCGTCTTGGGAGACATAGCTGAGCGGGGAGGCAGCTTTGAGGAGATGGTGCTTTTGTTCCGCCTGAGTGCCCACCAGTTTATCCAATACGTTTTTGACCATAGGCGGCAGGGTAGGGTCTTTCCAGGCAGCCAGCAATTCGGTGGGTCCGAACCAATTGACTACGCAGGCGACACGGCTGCTGTGGCCGGGCGAGCCGCTCTGCCCTTCCAGCTCCTTTTGGTCGGCACTCAGGCCGACTAAAAGGGCAAGGTGCCCACCGGCCGAAGTTCCCCAGACGCCGATTTTGTCTGGATTGATGTGGTATTTTTTGGCGTTGGCCCGCAGCCAGCGGATCGCTGCTTTGCAATCGTGAATCTGCGCTGGCCAGGCTGCTTCCCCAGAAAGCCGATACCCAACCGAGACACAAAAATATCCTTTCTCTGCCAGGGGAGTTAAAAGCGGCAAGCCGTGTTGTTTGTTCCCGCCCGACCATCCGCCCCCATGGATAAAGACCACCACCGGCATCGGCTCTTTCGGTTCCTGTTTGGGCCGCACAATGTCCAAAAGCAATGGACGCTGGCCGGCGGCTCCATAGGGCACATCCCGCTCAATGGTAATGAGCGGATTCAGTTGCCCCATTGCCGAGGGAATCCAAAAGCTTCCCAGCCAACATCCAACAGCCAGCAATCCCCAACCTCTGGACACCAGCCGCCCAACCCAAAACCTCCCCGGAAAGCTGGTTCCCATGATGGCAGCTCCTTTTGAATAGAAAACCTCTTCGAAGCCTCACAGCCACAGATATAACCGGCCGTCGAACATATCCGGAACCGCTTTTTCTACATAACGGCGGATTTGATTTTCATGATACCGAGTGCTGAAATGACTGGCAATGATCAGTTCGTTGCGAAACCGATCACGCCGCTCGATCAGATCGTCCAGATGCATGTGGCCAAACTTATGGATTTTGTCCTTCCGATGCCGAGGGGCTACGAAGGTAACTTCCAGGATGAGGATTTCGGCATCGAACATTGCAGGGTTGGCGTCCAAGCCTTCTGGTGAACTATCGCCCAGATAAGCCACCCGGGGAAGGCGGATTTCGCTGGTAACTTCCACCCCGGCAAGCCGGAGATCCCGGATCCTTTCGCCCGGCAGGCCGAAAAATTCCGGCTTCAGTTTTTTTCGACGCTCCCAGACCACAAAGCCCAACGAAGGCACCGTATGCTGGGTGGCGCCGACGGTAACGACCAATTCCCGCGAAAGTTCCACCTCCTGGCCAGGCTGAATGGGCACTAACTGACATGGCAAGCGTCCCCGATCCAACCGACTGTACAGACGCAGAATCCGTTCCACCAGAGGCAGGGCATATTCGGGAAGATAGATGCTCGGCGGTTCCATTTTCATCATCCGCCGGCGGGAGACATACACCGGCAAAGCAGCCAGATGGTCCAAATGGGTGTGCGACAGAAACCAGGTCGGCGTGCCCATGAAGGCCCATGGCTGGGCGCCGAAATCGAAGCCCAGCTTCATTTCCGGAATCCGCCAATAGGTTTGCACCGCTGCCCGGGAATACCCCTCGATGGTAAGCCCTTTATGCACCAGAGCGCGGACTGCAACGTTGTCAATCATCGTGTGGTTTCGTCAACAGTTACCTGGGGCAATGCCGCCGTTATAGAGCCTTCTGGGGGCGGCAACAGCCAAATCTCGCCAAAAAGCTGATTCTGTTCTAAAATCACCTGCTTGTGCCGAACTAATTCCAAGACGGCCAAAAAAATACTAATCAGGGTGGATTTATGCATTCCCGGCTCAAACAGATCGTTAAAGGCCAGATGCCCACAAGCTAATAGCCGCTCCATGATCCGAGCCATATATACCTGAATCGGGGTATCGTCATACACAATGCTGGAAGGCTGATTGGCTTGGCTTTCCCGAAGGATCCGGCCAAAAGCGCTAACCAGGTCCCATAGCTCCACTTCATGCACAGGCAATTCGGAAGGCTCGGGATGGGGGGCATCCGGATCTCGGCTAAGTCGGGGAAACCGTTGCTGCCATTGCCGTGCACGCTCCTCCAGCAAACTAGCCGCATCTCGATACTTTTTGTACTCTAACAACCGTTGGACCAATTCCCGCCGAGCTTCTTCTGACTCCTGGGGAACTTCTTCGGGATGCGGCAAGATTTGCTGCGATTTCATCTCGATCAGTAAGGCCGCCACCTCGACAAATTCCCCCACCAGATCCATGTCGATCTGCTCTAAAACAGAAAGATATTCCAAAAACTGCTCGGTGATCTGGGCCAGGCAGACTTCGGTAATCTCCAATTCATGGCGCCGGACCAAAAATAGCAGTAGGTCCAAAGGCCCCTGAAATACATTTAAATCCACTCGGAAATCCATCCGTTTGGCCCTCAGAAACCCCCCGTTGGGAGTCTTTGTCCGGGTTTTATAGGCACTCCATAAAGAGAGATGGGTATTATCGGAGCGGCTCCGGCCTGGGTCTTCCGCCAAAGAAAAACTCTCCAAACCAACAGGCCTGGCTGGCATCTCCCAAGCCGAGAAGGCTCACCTCTCCCACCGCCGAATTGAGAGTTGCCTCATTGTACTTTGCCAGCGGGGAGGAGACCAGGGGGAATGGGCACAAGTCTTCTGAGGGATTTAAAACAACTCTTAAGTATTGACAACATTGAATATAAAAGGCTATTGACCAGCAAGAGGATTTTCCTTCAAAATGGGGAAAGATAGGTTAGGGGGAGCATGGTGGGGTTGGGCTGAGAGTCAAAATTTTGTCTAGATTCTCCATTTTTCCAAA
Source organism: uncultured Thermoguttaceae bacterium (assembly GCA_938042245.1). Classification (GTDB taxonomy): domain Bacteria; phylum Planctomycetota; class Planctomycetia; order Pirellulales; family Thermoguttaceae; genus JANXAQ01. The sequence goes on along the minus strand of CALIRO010000058.1, from coordinate 34,388 downwards.
TCTTTCCAAACCACCTAGCTTGATTTTTAGGAGACTAGCGGGGTGGCAAACGAACAGATTTGGGCCCCTTGGCGATTGGCCTACATCCGAGGGGAAGACACACAGAATCGCCCCGCTTCGAAAGGGACCTTCCTTCCTGGGGCGGATCCAGAGTGCTTTCTCTGTCAGGCCGTGGCCGATCCGGAAGAGCCGCTTCGCTACGTGGTGGCCCAAACCGAGTTGTCGATTTGCCTGCTGAATCGATACCCCTATACTAACGGGCATCTGTTGGTGGCACCCCGTCGGCATTGTGAACGCCTGGAACAACTCCGACCCGACGAACAAATGGATCTGCTCCAGTTGCTCATCCGGATGATCCACCGGCTGGAACAGACCCTTCAGCCGCATGGCTTCAATATCGGATTTAATTTGGGCCGGGTTGCCGGCGCAGGGCTGCCGGGCCATCTGCATTGGCATGTAGTGCCACGCTGGCAGGGGGATACCAACTTCATGCCGGTGCTGGCCTCCGTCAATGTTATTCCTCAATCGTTGGAGGCCCTTCGCCAACTGCTCCGACAAGAAACTGCTTGACAGCCGAGCCTTTTCTCTCAGGCTATTTGGCGGATTAAGATCCGGTACCGCTCTTCCCCTCACCAGAGGGGGAATTATCCTTCAAAATGAGGGGCTTCTCACGCCTGGTTTGGGAACTCCGGAGGAAAAAGCTATGGTTTTACCGGAAAGAAGGTTCCGGTAGAATAAAAAGAGGCTCTCAGAAAAGTTTGCCCTTCGAAGGCGTTTGGACAGAGGCTTCACCCAAAGCACACGAAGATCGCAAAGGAAGGATTAATAATTCGGATTGGTGGAAGGCTTTTAAGATTCGCGTTTTTGGAACATTTCAGCCGAGTGAAGTAGGTTCCCGTTTTTGAGGGCGAATGCCCCCGAGGGGGATTCCCGCCCGAGCGGCAGCCCAGAGAGCAACAATCCATCGGAAAAACTGGACTGCTGCTTTCGGAGCACGGAGAGGTTATATTAACGGCTGAAATGGTACAGGTTTTTTGCATGGGGAGGCAGCGATGGGGCTTTTGGTATTACGACTTCTTTTTATTATTGTGGCCATTGGGCTGGGGGTATTTATTATTTTGTGGTCTGGGGTAGTGCCGCCAGATGCCACCTGGATAAACTGGGCCATTCTGGTAGGGATGGTGCTATTGGCGTTGGTGGTGATTGGCCTGGATATGGCCGTGCCGCGAAAACCTCTGGATACCATCTCGGCGGTGTATTTTGGGCTGATTGTGGGACTGTTTTTAGCGTATGTGTTGAACTTAGCGTTGAGTCCTCTTTTTGCGGCTTTTACTCCGAAAGACCCAGCGTATGCTGGCAAGCTCCAGGCTGCTGTTCAATTGATCATTGCAGCGGTATTATCCTACGTCTGTATTAGCCTGCTGTTGCAGACCAAGAACGATTTCCGGTTTATTATTCCGTATGTGGAGTTTTCCAAGGAGATCAAAGGGGCCAGGCCATACGTTTTGGATACCAGTGTGATCATCGACGGTCGGATTGCGGATTTGGTGGAGACACAGCTTTTCGACACCCAATTGGTGATTCCCCGGTTTGTCATTACGGAGCTGCAGGCCATTGCAGACAGCTCGGATCGGCTTAAACGGAGCCGGGGCCGGCGCGGCCTGGATATTCTCAACCGCTTGCGAAAAAGCCCGGACGTGGATGTGGAAATCTACGACCGAGAGTTGCCGGAGTTCGCTGGCCAATCTGTGGACCTGAAACTGGTAGCGTTGGCCAAGCATTTGCATGGCAAACTGATAACTAATGACTATAATCTGAATAAGGTGGCTCGGTTCCATGGAGTGCCGGTGGTCAATCTGAACGATTTGGCCAATGCGATGAAGCCGTTGTTTCTGCCCGGCGAGCGGGTGGAAGTTCGCTTGATTAAGCCAGGCGAAGAACCTGGCCAAGGAGTCGGCTACTTGGACGATGGGACCATGGTGGTGGTAGAAAACGGCCGGGAGCACATCGGCCAATGGATCAGCCTGACCGTTACCAGCGTCTTGCAGACCAGCGCCGGTCGAATGATCTTCGGCCGCTTTGAAACGGTCCGTTCCATGGAAGAAGCTCCCAAAGCCTGAGCCGCACTCCCCTAACTACGCATTGCTACCCGTCTCCTACGGGTAAAATCGCCGATGCCGAACGGGGTAAACCCCTCTTCAAAAGGAGAGATAGCACATGGGGTGCCACTGGCAGAAAGTCTCGGAAGTCCCGAAAGGCTCTCGAAGGCTCGAAGATGATTCGGCCCCTCGGGTGGCCGAAGCGGCAGTTTGGTTCGGCTTCACTTTAGTGGAGCTTTTGGTGGTGATTACCATTATTGGGATTTTGGTGGCCCTGCTTTTACCGGCCGTCCAGCAGGCCAGGGAATCGGCCCGGCGCGCCCAGTGCGCCAATAACCTCAAGCAGATCGCTTTAGCCGTCCTCAACTACGAATCCCAACAAGGAGGCTTCCCCCCCAGCGTGCAATTCGATCCCGGCGACGACCCCGCCTGTACCGATCGATTACGACCCAATTGGATCATCCTGATCCTGCCGTTCTTGGAACAACAGGGGGTTTACAATGCCTTTAATTTGGCGCTGCCGATTTCCGACCCGGCCAATCGATACGCCCGGGGCATAGAGATTCCAATCCTCAAATGCCCGACGGACGCCGGGTATAACCGGATCAAATTTGCCGGTAGCCCCGGGCGGAACGAGGGGGATAACTGGGCTCGGGGTAATTACGGCGCCAACGGCGGGCGCGGCTATATGTTGGGGCCTTCGTGGTGGCCGAATCGCCCCGATGCCATCTGCGGACCGGACTCTCCCGGATGGAGTGGACCACGGGCGCCTGAATTCCGAGGGGTGATGGGACCTAACTGTTCCCAGCCAGCAGCCAAAATCCGGGACGGCCTGAGCAACACCCTCATGCTAGCCGAGCTTCGCGCAGGACTCAACCAATACGATTCCCGCGGCACTTGGGCCATGGGCAATGCCGGCGCCAGCGCCCTGTATGCCTTCGGCTCCTGGGGCGACGCCAACGGGCCAAACGACCCCCGCATCAATTCCGACGATATTAAACCGTGTAATTATCTTCGGACCATCGATCCGGGCGAAGCAGTCCTGATTCGAGAGCGGATGGGATGTTGCAGGAACCAATGTTCCTGGCAGGCGACTACCCGTAGCCAGCACGTCGGCGGCGTTTATACGGCCTTTTGCGACGGCAGTGTCCATTTTATTAGCAATTGGATAGAAACCTCGGCCGGTAGCAGCTTGAGCATCTGGGATCGGCTGATTTGCAGTATGGACGGACTGCCGCTAGATGCTTCCAAACTCTTTCCGTAACAGATCCTGCGACGCCCGGTGGAAGGGTTTATTTGGGTGCCGGCCTTGGGAGAAAACAGATGGCTCTTACGGCATTTTCACGCACGCTTGGTTCTTGGGCCCTCCTCGGAGCGGGCGCCCTTGGGGGCTTGCTCCCTGTCGGCTGTTCTGGTGAGCCCCGCGTCCACATGGTGCCGGTTCGCGGCACGGTAAAGTTTACCGACGGCACCATTCCCCAGGGAGAAGTGGCTACGGTATTTTTTGAACCGGTTGACATCGGGTCCCAGGCTACCCAGCCGGCTCCAGGGGTTTTCCGAAAAGCTGCCTTTGGCGACATCAACCCTAAAGACGGTTCGTTTGAATTGACCACCGTCAATCCCGGCGACGGCGCCATTGCCGGCAAATATAAAGTGGTTTTCCAAATCCATAAAACCTATCTCGGCCGGGAATCGCTCATCCCAGAAAAATACACCCGGGCCGAAACCACCCCGTTTGAGGTAATTGTAGAACCCGGCTGCGGCCCATTCACCTTTGAGCTGGAAAAGCTGCCAGGCAGATAACCCGCCGGCCAAAAAGCGCCCGATCTCCTAGGTGGAATTTTGGTAACCTTTTTCCGCCCCATAAGGCGCCCTCTCCTGCTGGGAGAGCAAGAATACCGGTTTCTCGGTGGATGCTGCTTGCTGGATTCCCGCTTGCGCGGGAATGACACTCTGCGAGATTTTCCCCAAAAAGCAGGAATGGAAGCTCTGCCAAATCCTGAACATCACGTGAACTTTATGAATATGCGATCCATTTCTTTGCCTATCGGTTCCCCTTGCGAGGCAGTATAATTGAGTCTAATGTTGGCAGGGCCCCTCTATGTTGGCGCTATTAACGGAGGTTCCGACATAGTGCAAAAATATCTCCTTTGAATTCTTCGGAGGTTCCGAATCTACTTCACTCGGCTAAAATGGTACCGAATTGTTTCTTTTGTTGGTCTTTTCAGGCTCTGCACAACCAGCCGAGGGCTTATACCCCAAGACAGAAACCTGTTGGCTTTCGGTTGGCGTGGTCTGGGAAGGCAAAGGGGAGAGTAGCCCAATTTTGGGCTGAAGGGAGCTGAAGAGACGTCAATTTCCCTATTTCGGGGGATTGGAACCCCCTCTTAACGGTGGCAAATTGGCCTTTCCAATTCGCTCCAATTGCTCCTACCAAACCCTCTAGGAAGGCCCGAGCAATTTTCCTCTTGACTGGCTTGGAGGGGTTCATATAATCCCCGCCTGGTCCCTCCTGCCCCGACTTTTCGGAAACCTGTTCTTAGGGATTGGGCTATTGCTGCCGGGGACGGAATAAGGTTGCTTTTCCCTCCGGAAGCCGCTGGGAGGGGGCTGCCGGATCATCTCTCGAGGCAAAGGAAGGCTCCATGCTCCAAAAACACTGGACGGCTTGGCTGATCCTGGCCCTAGGGCTTACTGGCTGTAAAACAGGGGGGCTAACGCCCACCTGGTCGAATCCGTTGGCCTTTTTAATGCCCAAAAAGACTTCGGAACCAGAAAAACCCAGTTCCTTGGCTACTCCTACCCCTCCCAAAGCAGGGTATAGCTCTGCCGATGATCAGGCCACCGCCAAATCCAAATCCCCCACCAGCAGGACTAGCCAACTTGGGACCTCCCCTCCGAGCAGCTCTCCGGCGGCCTGGAATACTTCTTCAGAATCCTCCAGCTCCTTGAGCCGAAACCGGTACGGAGGCAACATGGCCTATGGGAGCCCTGCAGAAGGCCCATCCAGTGCAGCCGGGATGCCCAATGCTCCGTATGGTTCCCCTCCTTTGGGGCAATCCAATAGTATGAGTGGAAGCCGATATGGCATCTCCCCCCAAGTGGGTAGATACGATGCAGGCCCAGCTTCCGCCACCAATCCCCCCTTGTCCGCTTCGCGAACCAATGCCGCTGGATATGGGTATGGATATGGCAGTCGAGATTTTAGCTCTGCAGCCTCTTCTGCCGACCGCTACGGAGGCAGCTATACCGGCACTTCTCCCAATGCCCCCAATTGGCGAAGCTGGGAAAGTGTTTCTGGACCGCCAAGTACCTCTTCTGTGGATACTCTAGGCCCTGCAGAGGGGTATGAAAGAAGTTCTTCCTGGGCAGGCCGTTCAGTCCCCTCCACTGCCTCCTCCCGGAGGGGGTCGGAGGCAGCTTGGGAGGATCGGACTGGCCCGAGCAGCCCGCCTCCTTCATGGGCCAGCTCTGCCGATTCCTCTTCCAGCAGCTTTTCGGCTCCTTCGAGAGCCGGATACGGAAGCCCGGCACGCTCTGCAGAAGGAACCCTCCGCAGTTCCTCCTCCTCTGGCTCCGATAATCCCTACTTTTCCGATCCGAGTCGCTCTTCTGGGCAAGACAGCCCCCCGGACTCCCGAAGGTTATCGGCTCGGACTTCCGACAATTCCCCTGCAGGGACCGGCAGTGCTCGAACCGGAGCAATGGGAGGACCTGCTGGAGGCCGCTTGGGCACTTCCGATTGGGAAGATTCTGCTTCCAGGCCCAGTGCTACCGGGGATTCAGGATACCGAGTACCCCAATCAGAGTATCAGTCTGGAGAGACCGGGTATCGGCCTGGAAATACAGGCTATCGGCCTGGAGATACCGGGTATCGGCCAGGCGATACAGGTTATCAGCCCGGGCAAACTGGGTATCGGCCAGGCCAAACCGGCTACAATCCTCCCAACACTCCCCCGTATCAGATGCCGGCCGGGGGCTCTGGGTATTCTTCTTCCACCTCTAGTGGGGAGTATCGACCTGGCAGCACCCGCTCTTACACCCCTGGGCAACCGTTCTAGAAATCCTTCGCAAGATCCCTTTCTCTTTTTGGGCACAGCAGAAGTTGATCTGTCCGTTTCTTCTGCCCCCCGCAGGCCTCTTCTGAGGCTTTTGGCTTCCTTCGGAGCCGAATTTCCCAGAAATACCCCTTCTAGGGGCATAGGATCCCCCAATAGTCTGTAATACTAGGTTTAGGATGCTCCCCAATCCCCTCCCGATGGCCCTAGCTAGCAGAGCGGAATAGCAGCCTCGGAAGGCCTCGAAGCCTCCACTTTTGAGTGCCTAAAAGGTATCATAAGAAATTGTTCCGGGGGGGAAATGGGGTATGAGGGAAGGCTTTTGACCACCGGGTGCTTGTCTGCAACCCAAACGAGAAGGCTTGGCAAAGTGGGACAGAAGGCACATTCATTTTAAGCGGGGGCCCGGCCTGCTTCCCTCACGGGCGGGAGCCCTCTTGGAATGGGGGTCTAGAGGGGTGTGTCATTTGATCAGGGGAAGAGAATCTGTTGATCCGTTGGAGGTGAGAAGGTCGTGATTGGGCCGGTCTTTACCCGGGAACTGGTAGTAGCTCCCAGGCGGTGGAGAATCTATGGGGTGCGAGTGGGGTATGTGGGGGGCCTGTTTGGGGTGGCAGCGACAGCTTGGCTTGTTTTGGCCGGGACCCAACTGATCCGGAATGTGGGGGACATGGCCCGGTTTGGGGCCATCGTCTCTCAACTGCTTGCCGTAGTCCAGTTGGTGTTGGTGGTATTTTTTTCTGGCATATTGTCGGCCACGGCAGTTTCGCAGGAGAAAGACCGTCGGACGTTGGAATTGCTGCTGTTGACTCGTTTGGCCAACCACGAATTAGTCTTGGGCAAACTATTGGCTTCTGTGCTGCATGTGCTAGTAGGGTTGGCGGCGGCAGTGCCGCTATTTTTCCTCTTGGGGTTGTGGGGGGGCATTTCCCTGAGCCAAATAATGGGCTGTCTGCTCGTCTGCGCAGCCACGGCGCTGGTGTGTGGGAGTTTTGGTTCGACAGTGGCCTTTTGGCGGGAGAAAACCCTGCAAAGCCTGGCCATGACCGTCTTGGGCGTGGTGTTGTGGGTGGGGTTTTGGGAAGTAGTGCATGCGGGGGCATTGGGCCGCCATTGGGCTGGGATTGCTACGGAGCAATGGGCATCGGCCATGAGCCCGTGGAGGGCCATTTTGGCAGCCATGGAGCCCGTGCCTGCTGGGGAAGCGTGGCTGGGCCTGGTATCCCCAGCGGTAGGTTGGTTTTTGGCGGTGTCGGTATTGCTGGCAGGGCTTCTGAATGGGGTGGCTATTGCGGGGGTGCGGGTGTGGAATCCCCCCCAACCGTTTTCCCCGCCGCCCGAAGAGGAACCTTCCAAGAGAATTGGAATTGGGCAACCGTCGGCACCCTCGGAGCGGCCCAGCACCGCGGATGCCCCCCCAACTGAGCAAGGCACGCTCTCTACCAGGAGGCTGTTGGCTGCAAGCCGTCCTCATCGCCCCGTCTGGGATAATCCCATCTTGTGGCGGGAACTATGCACCTGGGCCTATGGCCGAAAGATCTTGGTGGTCAAACTGATCTATTGGCTTGTATTTGCTGGCACCGCCATTGCCTTGCTCCATGCCAGCCAATCAGGCCAGCCGATTCCCAAATCCGCCATTGCTGTCGCCGTATTGCCTCTGTTTTTGCTTAGTCTGATGTTGCTCAATGCGCAGGCAGTCATTTCGATGACCACGGAACGGGATGCTGGTGCTATGGACCTGCTGCTTGTCAGTGATGTAACGCCGGGGGAGATGGTTTTCGGCAAACTGGGCGGGGTCTGGTACAACGGAAAAGATTGGGTGGTGTTGCCGTTGGTGTTGTGTGGTGGGTTATGGCTGGGAGGGATAGTGCGGTTGGAGAATGTTGTGTATTTGGCCGGTGGGATGCTGGTGCTATTTGGGTTTGTGTCGGTTTTGGGGATTCATACGGGGATGACGTTTCCGAGCAGTCGATTGGCGATTGCCACGAGTTTGGCCACGGTGTTTTTTTTAGCGGTGGGGGTGGCCGTTTGCATGATGATTATGGTGGCCTTTAGCGGGTCGTTTCAGGCGCAGTTGCAGCCTTTTTTGGCGATGATGGTGGGTGGGGGGTTAGGGTTATATGTGGTGATGGCTTTTCGTACACCATCATCAGCGAAGCTGCTGGCAGCCTTCGGCTGCCCCCTGGCCAGCTTCTACGGAATCACTAGCTTTCTATTGGAATATACGTTGGGCGTATTTCTGGTGGTGGTGTCGGCCTATGGGTTTGCCACTGCGGCCTTGCTGGTACCCATGCTGGCCGAGTTTGATGTGGCCACCGGCCGAACTACCGCCGAGTAACCCCAAGGGGAGGATCTGTGGCCCTTTGCCCACCGAGAGAAAGACCTGGAACCCTCGGGCTCTTTCGATTCCTGATAGTGTATCCTATAAATATTCATATATTCACATTTATGCCATGGACTGGTGGATAGGCTATATCCCCTGGTGGATTGCCATGGGGGGCTTGTTGGTAGGGTCTGGTTTTTTTTCGGCCTCGGAGGCGGCGCTATTTTCGCTGACGCCTGCCCAGCGGCGGCAGCTCTCCCAAGGGAGCCGCCGGGAGCAACGTGCTGCCCGGTTACTCCACGACGCCGATCGTCTGTTGACCGCGGTGCTGTTTTGGAACTTGTTGGTCAACGTGTTGTATTTTACGATGGCGTCCATCGTGGGGCTTCAGATCCAGCAGGTATGGGGACCTGGGGCTTCTGGACTGTTTGCCATGGCCGCGCTGGTAACTCTGATCCTGCTGAGCGAAGTGTTGCCGAAGAGTCTGGCGGTCTTACAGCCGCGGTGGGTGGCCCGATGGGTAAGCGTCCCCTTAGAGGGGGCGATTCGACTGGTAGAGCCGCTCCTACCGGTCCTTCGGCAGTTGGTGCGTATTTCTCAACGGGTCCTTTGCCCCCGTTTTGAACCGGAACCATATCTGCAGGTGGAAGATTTAGAGCGTGCGGTGGAACTGGCCGCCGCCAGTTCTTCCCCGCAGGTGTCGGCACCTGAGCAGCTTCTGCGTCACCAGCATGAGCTGCTGCAAAGCCTGGTGAGCTTTTCGGAAATGCGGGTGGATGAATTGATGCGACCGCGGAGGCAAATGGCGGTGTTTCGGACGCCGGTGGAATGGAAATATGTTCAATATCACCCGCCGCCTACCGAGTACCTCTTCTTAGCCGATCCCCAAACCGATGAAATTATCGCCGCAGTAAATCTCCGGCATGTCAACTGCACCTGTGCTGGCCAGCTGACGGATCAAGCAGAACCGGTGCTTTATGTGCCTTGGTCCATCAGCGTAGCCGAGGCCTTCCAACAGATGCTCGATCAGAATCGCTCCGTGGCCGTGGTAGTCAACGAATACGGCGATACGGTGGGGGCGGTAACTTTCGAGGATCTGATGGAAACATTGTTTCAGCCATCTGCCAGCCGGAGCCAACGCCTCCTGCATCGGCCGCCGCTTCGGCAGCTCCGCCCCGGGGTGTGGGAAGTAACCGGCATTACCAGTCTGCGGCGTTTGGCCCGGCATTTTCACCTAAAACGCCCTCCCAGTCGGGCTACCACCGTAGCCGGTCTGACACTGGAACGGTTGGGCCGATTCCCCTCGCCAGGAGACACCTACCAGTGGGGAGGCCTGGAATTCCGTGTGCTGCGCATTTGGCCGCCTATGCAGATGCTAGTCGAAGTCCGCAGGCTCTCCGAGGAGCTGCAGCCATGAGTGGAACCCTCCTGGCTGTACTGATTGGGAGTGTCGGCCTAAGCCTTAGCGGCTTCTTTAGCGGCACGGAAACGGGTCTATATCGGGCTTCCCGGATTCGCCTCCGTTTGGAAGCCATCGAAGGGGACCGGCTGGCCAGGCTGCTTCTGTGGCTGGTACAGCGCCCCGGTCTTTTTGTCTCCACTGCCCTGATGGGAAATAATTTGGCCAATAATTTGGTTTCATTGGGGCTGGTGCTGCTCAGCCGGTCGATGTTCCCCCAACTGGGCCATCTGGCAGAACTGATGCTAACAGCCCTGGTAGCGCCCATGATTTTCGTCTATGGAGAACTGTTGCCCAAATATCTGTTTTTGCGGGCACCGAATCGACTTTTGCGACATGGGGGCGGAGTGTTTTTCATATTTACGGTACTTTTTTTGCCGGTGAGCATTTTTATCTGGGCGATCAATTTTTTGGCCGACCGACTCACAGGCATCTCGCCGCAGCCTGTGCGCCTACGACTAGCACGCCGAGAGTTGCGCCGGATCCTCCAAGAGGCCCACGAAGTGGGCGTCTTCCAACCGTTCCAACGTCGTTTGGCCGAGGCTATCTTCACCCTGGCTGAATCCCCAGTGGCTCGATGGAGCCTCCCGTTGGACAGCCTCCTCTGCATCCGCTCCGACCTGCCCAAAGCAGCCTTTCTCCAGTTGGCTTCTGCTGCCACAGGTTCCCCAAATCGCAATGAAATTCTCATCGAGGATGCGCAGCAACCCGGCCACCTGGTCGGCTATGTAGAGCTGTGGCAAATAGCCGTTCACCAAAAGGACCCCATAGGCCTCCTGCATCCGCTGCCGCGGATTTCCGAGCATCAAAGCGTGCTGTCGGCGCTGGTAGAAATGGAGCGGGTAAAAGCCCGATGGGCTCTGCTAGAGAATAGCTCTGGGCAGATCTTCGGCTTGGTAAGTTTGGAACAACTCCGCAAGCAACTTTTCTCTGCCAGCCTACCAAAAGCTACCCCTATTTCGCCCTAAGCCAAGTCCCCCACCAAACTACGAGATCTTTTGGGAAGCAGATCCCCCCAGCCCTCCCAACCCGCCTAAGCCAACTTCCCCTCTGAGCCAGCTGCGGATAATGCCACAACCAGCCCAGGGATCGGACTCTCCAGTCCCCAAGGGAAGTCCCCTATTGAGGTACCTTTTGATACCCCAGGCTTTTGAGCACAAAGAGCATCTCTTCGTAGGTGATAAATCGGCGTCGATGGGTCAGCTTATATTGGTCGATGGCCTGGGCCAGTTCACGGGCTTCGGGCGAAAGCCCTTCGTGACTATTGCCGAATTGACGGCGTTCCACCCCCGGCGGAATCGCTGGTACCTGATAATTCCGCCGTTCCACAAAGCTGACAGGAAAAGTTTCTAACAGATGGCTCATCCGACCGGTCCCTTCTATGCTGGTGGGTTGTGTGCTGGCAGCCCCTTTAGGCTGCTATTTACGCCTACTTATAAGTTTAGCCCATAAATCTTACCCAAGTTTTCTAGACGCGAAAAACTTCCAGGAGCATCAACCTTTAGGGGGGATTAATGTAATACTATAATGGTATAATTCCGGTCTTCTTCTGGTGGCCTCCAAACATCGGCTGCCCACAGTTTCCAGAGGTATCAGCCCATTTGAGACCTCTTCGCCCGGTCCGGTGAACCTTTAAAACCGAGCCCCCCAAGCTTAGCGGAGCATCGCATTCTGGACAGCCTGCAGTGATTCCAATCGGCCAAGCAGTTCCCGACTCCCTTGGTGGGCAGGGTCTAAAGCCAGGGCTTGGCGCAGGCTCTGGTGGGCTTGGGCCAATTGGCCGGCAGCCATCTGCAGTTGGGCAAGTTGATATAGCCAATCGGCCGAGGCCCTCCCACGCTGAATGGCCAAGCGAAGCAGATCGACTGCCTCTTGGAATCGGCCTAGTTCGCTATAGGTAAGTGCCTGGAGATAGAGCAGTTCTGATGGTTCTTCGCCAGGCGCATAGGTGTCGGCCAAGCGGTGCAAGGTGGCCAAGGCCCGCTCGGGCTGCTGCATAGCCCGATACAGGTCGGCCACCTCCAGCAAAATCTCCTGGTGGTTCGGCACATATACAAGTGCCCGGTGATAGTCGGCCAGAGCGCTCCGAAGATCCCCTAATTGGCGGGCCACCCTGGCTCGGACTGTCCAAGCCTCTGGTAATTGGGGGTTCCGTTCAATGGCCTGATTGGCATACTGGCGAGCCTGTGCCAGATGGCCCAAGGCCAACTGCATCTGAGCCATCCGGGCTTGCAGGTCGGCATCTTCCGGAGCCAGCCGGATCAGCTCCTCCATCTGACGGATGGCTTCTGCTCGAAATCCTTTTGCCCAAAGGGCTTCCGCATACACTTGGCGGGCATGCAGGTCGGCCGAACAAGTCTGCACTGCCTGCTGGGCCAAGTTGACGGCCTCCTCCCACCGCTGTTGCCCCAAAGCACTAAGGGCTTGCCGAGTTAGTTGCCGGGATGCTAAAAGACTCCGTTCTACCGGCGGCGCCGGCTGCAGCCAGCGGCATCCGCCAGCCCAACCCCCCCATAAGAGCCACCAAACCACCCAAAGTAGATACCTCTGTCCCAACCGCCACTCCTTCAGCACTGCCCAACCTATTTATCCCACCAAGATAAACCCTCCACCGAATTTGCTGTTCAGAGGGCTTCCCGCCCACTTCCACTTATCTATTCATCCCAAAAATGAGCTTTCCCCCTTACCCAATAAAGGGCCATTTTTCTAGAGACCGATACTATTCGGTTGCATGGGTTTTCCGTCAGGGCGAAAACTTCTTACCGAAAGGGCCATCGGGCAAGAGACCAGATACCCACAAATAGGGGATATAGTATGCCGCCAAAGGAAGCGCCTCATTGAAACCCCAAAATCTTACCACAACTCAATTTTTATCTGCTATGCCAACTTTTCCCTATTCCCCTCTAACGTGTGGTATAATTACCTCCCGCAGACGCCTGATTGTATTCCAGGGTGTTTTAGGGTAGAAAGCAAATGGCCCACTTAGCATGCTTTTGGATTGTTCAAATATCAGAAGAAAATAGATAAAAAGGGAGAGCTAAATAAATTGGATAATTTTAAAAGTCCGATGTCTCGTATGAGTTTAATTTTTGAAAACTGTTCCCGATGCGGTTAGAAGTAGAACTGAAGTTTCCGGTTCAGGATTTAGAGAGGGTGGAGGGGCAGTTGAGGAGTTTAGGAGCAGAAATTGCCCACCCACATGAGGAGGTAGATCGGTATTACGGCCATCCTGCCCGGAATTTTGCCCAAACCGACGAGGCACTTCGAATACGCCAAAAGGGGGGACATTGTTTTCTCACTTATAAAGGGCCTAAAATCGACCCCACGACCAAAACCCGGCGGGAAATTGACCTGCCTTTGCCGGCCGGGCCTGACAGCTTTGCCGCCTGGGATGAACTGCTCCAAGCCCTGGGTTTTCGGCCAGTAGCCGAGGTCCGCAAACAGCGCCGAAAAGCCTTCCTGACCTGGCAAGGCTACCGGGTGGAGATTTCGTTGGATGAAGTGGTGGAGTTAGGCTCGTTTGTGGAGTTGGAATTAGTGAGTGATCCAGCCGGTGTGGACTCGGCTAGATCGGCGCTGCTGGCTCTGGCCGACCGACTGGAGCTCCACCAATCCGAGCGCCGCAGCTACCTGGAACTGCTGATGAAGAAGTATTCATCTAGCACCATTGAACCTCTTCCCTATTAGGAGCATCTGCGTTGGAAAATCCCCTTCCAGTGAGATAAGATACAAGAAGCCTTAGGGGCTATTTTTCTTTGGTTGGCGAAGAGTTTTTCCCCTGCCAGGAGAGCAGCCATGAGCAAACGCATGAATCGAAGGAGATTTTTGGCTCGTTTTGGGTCGGCTGGAGCAGCGGCGGTGGGGTGGAAGGCCTTTCCGGCGCCGGCGCTGCTAGCCGATCCGGCTCCGAATAGCAAATTGCATACGGCCGTCATCGGCTGCGCCAATCAGGGCCTGGTGAGCGTAGCCGGAGCAGTGAGTGAACGTCTGGTCGCCCTGGTCGATGTGGATGACACTCACATGGCCCAGACCCTCAAGAAGATTGCGGAGGAGTGGCCGGATGTGAAACTCTCTGAGGTTCGGCAGTTTGCCGACTATCGGAAAATGTTTGATCAGATGCATCGGCAGATCGACGTGGTTTTTGTAGCCACGCCGGATCATCATCACGCCCCGGCGGCGATGCGGGCCATTCGGCTGGGGAAACATGTTTACGTGGAAAAGCCGCTGGCTCATTCCATTGAGGAAGTTCGCCGTCTGGTGGCAGCGGCCCGACAGGCCAAAGTCGTTACCCAAATGGGCAACCAAGGCCATAGCGGCGAAGGGTTGCGCCGGTTGTGTGAGTATCTGGAAGCCGGGGCGATTGGCCATGTGCGGGAAGTGTACTGTTGGGCGCCGACCGGTCGAGGCGGTCTGGGCGGTCGACCGCCCTCTAAACCGGTTCCGCCGGGCCTGCATTGGGAGCAGTGGATTGGGCCAGCCCGTTACCGCGATTACCATGACGAGCTTCATCCCCAGCAATGGCGCAGTTGGTGGGAGTTTGGCGATGGTTCGGTGGGCGACTGGGGCTGCCATAACTTGGATGGCCCATTTACCGCTTTGCAGCTCGGAGAGCCTGAAAGCGTCGAAGCCCTGGAGCAATTTGGCGGTTCCGAAGAACGGTTTCCTTTGCGGAACGTCATCCGATGGAACTATCCTGCCCGCGGCGATAAACCGCCGGTGCAAGTCTATTGGTATGATGGGTATTTCGGCGCCACCGAATCCACTGCCCATGAAGAAGACGTCGAAAAGCAGAATCGGCCGCCGATTGTCCTGGAACTGGAGAAAAAATACGGCCGGCAACTGAAAAGCGGCGGCATCATTTTCGTAGGCGAAAAAGGCATTTTGCACTGTGGCAATTATGTGGGTAGTCCCCGGCTGATTCCGGAAGAGGCGCACAAGGCGTTTCCGCCGCCGCCCAAGAGGCTGCCACGGGTAAGGCCTTCGGATCGGCCGGGGGTCGGCGTGCATGTGGCCGACTTCTTGCGGGCATGTAAAGAAGGCTACCAGCCCGCCTCCCACTTCGAGGTCGCTGGTCCTTTGACCGAAATGGTCCTTTTGGGCTGTTTGGCGATCAAAGCCGGGCCCGGCAAGAAAGTCCTCTGGGATCCGGTTAAAATGGAATGTACTAATATACCTGAGCTGAACGCCCTGGTCCGCCGCCAGTACCGCCCCGGCTGGGAATTGGAATGATGATGCGGAACTGATGGACCATGATGAACAATTAAGTATCGCCGGCAATATAACCAATCCATTGGAAAAGGGCGGTTCGTATGGCAGAAACAATTCCACCGGCCGTGGCCAAGCGGTTGCAGCAGGGGGTCGTGATTCCGGCTAGTCCGTTGGCCTTGGACAGTCGGCGCCAATGGGACCCACGCCGGCAGCGGGCCCTGTGGCGGTATTATGCCGCCGCTGGCGCCGGCGGCATTGCCATCGGCGTGCATACCACCCAGTTTGCCATCCGGGATCCGAAGATCGGCCTGTTGGAGCCGCTGTATCGGTTTGCTGCCGAAGAGTTGGATCGGCTGGACGCCAATCTGCCGGCGCCGTTGGTGCGGGTGGCGGGCGTCTGCGGCCGAACGCAGCAGGCCCTGGCTGAAGCCGAACTGGCTCGCCAATGCCGATTCCATGCCGGGCTGCTCAGCCTGGGCGCGATGCGGGACGCCGAGTTGCCGGAACTTCTGGACCATTGCCGACAGGTGGCCCAGGTGCTGCCGATTTTCGGCTTCTATCTGCAACCGGCCGTGGGCGGCCGGGTGTTGCCCTATCGGTTCTGGAGGGAGCTTTTTGAATTGCCGGAGGTCGTGGCGGTCAAAATTGCTCCGTTCAACCGCTACCAGACGATCGATGTGGTGCGGGCCTTGGCCGACAGCGGCCGAGAAGACATCGCCCTTTATACCGGCAACGACGACAACATCCTGCTGGACCTTCTGACGCCGTTTCGGTTTCGGGTGGACGGCCGGCTGGTGGAACGGCGGATTGTGGGCGGCCTGTTGGGCCAGTGGGCCTGCTGGACTCGTACGGCGGTGGAACTTTTCCAGCAGTGCCGAGCGGTTGTCCAGTCCGGCCAGCCTGTGCCGCAGGAACTGCTGGCCCGCAACGTGGAGCTGACCGACGCCAACGGCGCACTGTTCGACGTACAGCATCAGTTTGCCGGCTGCATTGCCGGCATCCATGAAGTGCTGCGCCGCCAGGGCCTCTTGGAGACCAACTACTGCCTAGACCCCGCAGAAACGCTCAGCCCCGGACAGGCCGAGGAAATCGATCGGGTCTGCCGGATGTATCCGCATCTGGCCGACGACGCCTTCGTGGCCGAACACCTTGCCCAATGGCTTGCCGACGGGTAGGCGTGCCCGGTTTTGCCCACCGATGCGAAACCGCAATTCTTAGGCTGAGGGCTCGATTATCCGAGCATCGTTGGACCAATCAAAGACTTTCTGCGTAAAAGGCTGGGAATGGTTCCCGGTGCAGGTTAGCTCAACCGGGTATCGACGGAAGAGCGTCCGCTGAAAGGGCAGGTGGTCGCTCTGGCGGTTATCCCTGGGGATTTCGGGCGGGTCGAGGCGGGCCGGTAGGTTCTGGAGGCAGCGTATGATGGTTATTCCCAATAGATTTCCGGCGGATCTATGGCGGCGGGCAGGAGCCATTGGCTATCTAGGCCCAGATCGTTCAGGATGAGCTGGGCGCTAATGCGGGCGGATTCAAAGATGGTGGGCAAGCCGCTGCCTGGATGGGTGCCGCCGCCGACCAGATAGACGTTTTCTAATTCCTCAAAACGATTGTGCGGCCGCCAGTAGAGCATCTGGTTCAAGGTATGGGCCAGGTTGAAGGTCGCTCCGCGATAAATCTGCCAGGACTCCCAGTCGGCCGGCGTGCCGATCATCTCGGTGCGAATGCGATTTCGCAGATCGGGAATGCCGATCCGTGTTAAATTGTCCAAGACCACCTCTCGATACCGCGTTCGTTCCCGCTGCCAGTCGATGTTCGGATGTTGATGGGAGACCGGCACAAGTACGTACAGCGTGCTACATCCGGCAGGAGCGAGGGTCGGATCCGTTCGCGTGGCGTACTGTACGTAAAAGGCCGGCTGCTCGTTCAAAACATGCCGCGTTTCGATGTCTTCCAGATAGTCTTGATAATGGGGCGGGATATAGATGTTATGGTGCAGTAGGTTGTCCAGCTCCCCTTCGACGCCTAAATAAAGCATAAACGTCGAGCAGGAGTATTTCTTTCGTTGTAACTGTTCATCGGACCATCGGCGTCGCAGATGGTTGGGCACAAGTCGCTCCATCGCCCGCGCAAAATCCGCGTTGATAATCAGCATATCGCACGGATATTCGTTCTGCTGAGTCCGGACGGCTACCGGACGTCGGCCCTGAAAGACAATCTGCTCCACGTCCTGGCCTAGCTCAATCTGGGCGCCAAACTCCTCGGCCAACTGGGCCAACTTCTGCGAAACCATGTTGCACCCGCCAATCGGATGAAACACCCCGTAGGCGTATTCCAAATACGAAAGCACCGAAAACATACTCGGACACCGCCGGGGCGACATACCCAGATATTTCGACTGAAACGTAAATGCCATCCGCAAATCCGGATCGGAGAAAAATCGGCTCAGGTCCTTGTCCAAAGCGGCCCAAGGCCGTAAGACCGGCAACAAGCCACGCATCTGCTTACTGAATAGATCGGTCCATTGGCAAAACGGACGTTGTAAGACGTGGATCACCCGCTCGAATTTGCGCATGTTGTCGGTCAAAAAGGAGCGAAACCCGGACTGGTCCTCCGGTTGGAAGCGGGCGATCTGATCTTGCATCTGGGGCACTCGGCTTGTAGCGTCCAAGAAGCCCCGGTCGCCCAAAAACAGCCGATACATCGGATCCAGTTTGATCAGTTGGAGTTCTTCTTCCAGCGTCCGGCCAACGCACCGGAACAGGCTGCGCAAGGCGCAGGGATAATGCAGAAACGTCGGGCCCCGATCAAAGAGAAATCCATCCCGTTCGATCCGAGAACACCGTCCGCCCACTCGGTTGAGCCGTTCCAACACCGTTACCGACAGGCCCGCTTTCGCCAATACCATAGCGGCGGCTAATCCCCCGGGTCCTGCCCCAATCACCACAATCCGCACTTGGCGCATCGGTCCAGAACTTCTTTGGTCTGCTGGTTCCTATCGGACAACAAATGCCCAACTTCGCCTGTATTCCGTTGATTTCCACTGCCGATGTGTTTCGCCGTCTAGAGGAGATTTTAGCCAATGTCGATTGGTTGCTCTCAGCCAGCCGCCGCCCTAGGACCCTCTAACAAAACCACCTTTCTTGCCCCTAAGTGCCTAGAGAAGGGCTAGTGAAACCTTTGGAAGGTTCTGTCTTGTTCGAGCCGCTAAAACAACTTCGGACGTTTCTCAAGAGGTTGGTCGGGTTCAACGCCGTAACGAGTCAAATATTTCTTGAGCCGTACTTTTCGGGCGGTATTTTCTGAACTCATATATCGCACCGTACCGAAAATCGGTCGCTGCGGTCCCCAAGGCCGGTCGTATCGACCCAGAATCCAGAAAATGCCCGTATAGGAGTTTGGGTCTTGGCCGTCCAGGCCGAAGCGATTATTCAGCTCTATCATAATCTCTAGCGCCTCTTGGGGGGAGGCCGTCCATTCTAAAATCTTTTTCCCCCAGAGCATTCGGAGGTAATTGTGCAATTGGCCTTCCAGGGCCAGTTGACGTTGGGCGGCGTTCCAGATCGGATCATGGGTCCGGGCCTGGACAAACTCCTCCAAACAATAGACATATGCTCGTTGGTCCTTCTGGTGTTTGGCCAGGGTCTGTTTTGCCCAGGCAGGAAGGGAGTCGTATTGGTCATAGTCAGGCCGATGCACACAGAAATTAAACCCCACTTCCCGCCAGGTAACCAGTTGGTCTAAGAAGGCTTCCGCCGCTTCGGTCATACCCCACCAACCTTGCCGTTGGCCGGTCGGCTTCTGAGCCAGCCGATCCGGTCGCCACTGCTCCTGCTGCACGATGTCGAAAAACATCTCATGAACGCTGATATGTCCATAGTGTAGGTAGGGCGAGATGCCGCTGGTGCCGTCGGCGTCCGGATGGTTTCGCCGTTGGGGGTAGTCGGCCAATTTTTCGGTCAAAAATATTTTCCATCGGGCCAGGGCCGCTTGCCGACCGCCGGGAATCGGACTGGCCGACACCTGCTGATCCACCGGCAATCGGCCGAGGGCTGCCGGATCGGCCCGCAGCAGTTCCGCCGAAGCAGGTGGCCACCGATTGGCAATCTCCAGCGGCAACTGCTTCATCCTAGGCAACTTTAGTTCAGCCAACGGGTCCGCCGTCGGCGCCTCCAAAAGATGCTCCCGAAGCTCCCGCTGCAAAAAACGTCGGAACGCAAAGGCGCTGGGGAAAACCTCTTCGGTGGCCCGCATCGGCAACAGCCCACAACTGTCGATCGCCTCCGTCCGCACCGGCAACCGACCTGCCGACAATCCTCCTTGGGCCGACCAACGCTCCGCGTTGCCCCCTCCGTCCGGCGGAAACATGCCAGGAAGCCGAATCGGATAATCATCCGTTACCACCACACAAGCCTGCTGGCTGAGGGCCTCCAGAAACCGAATGGCCTCGCCCGGCTTCGGCTCCACATAGGGATAGTAAAGCAGCGATTTGCCAGCAGCCTGCTGAGCGTTGTCGGCCATGCCTTGCAAGCAGAACCGATGATGCCGGGCCGTATCCCATCGTCCGCCGCAGCCAAGCACTTCCACCACCACGAGCGGGCGCTGGAATTGGACGGCCCAGCCAACCGCCCGATCCAGGGCGAAGTTCCATCCTAGCCTCCGGGCCGTCGTCATCCAGTACAGCACATACTGCCCGTCTGGCCGGGCCGACGCCTCCCCAACCGCCCGAACCCGACTGGCAGGGACCTGGCCAATGCCTGCCCCATCGCCCTCGGCCAACGGCAATCCCATCCGCACCGCCCGGGACTGGCCTGCCCTAAAACTGCCTGGCTGGGAAGAGGTTCTTTTTTTCATAGTGGCCCCTCCTGGACGCACCGCCGTAAACCATCGGTATGTTAGATCCATCAATCCGTACTATCAGCGGACTTCCTTTGTGCACACCCCGGTGAAGCCTCCGTCCGCACCCCTATTCGGGACCAGAGGCGGATGGGCTGCCCCGCTTACATCCCATACGGAAACGCCTTCAGGTCGATGACGCCGCTGGAGCGGACCGCCCGAAGGGCCTTGGTGTATTCCAGCAAAACCTTCAAACAGTAGCTCAGGCGTTGGCGGACGGCCGTATCTTGCTCGTCGGCCGGTTGGTCGCCCTGGAGCATTCGCCCCACATTCCGGATGATCACATGATCCGGGATGTAGCAGATGCGGGTGTTTTTGTAACTACTGGAGCGAAGCTCCGCTACCGGATAACTGCCACCCAGCGAGGCGGAGACCGTAACAATCAAGCCCGGCTTATGGGCCAACACGTCGTTGCCGCACAGCAAAAAGAAGTTCTTTAGTCCTGCCGGGACCATCCCGGACCATTCCGGCGAAACGATGACAAACCCTTCGGCAGTGCGTAATTCCGCCCGGATCGGCCCCCAAAGGGACTTCCATTTCGGATCATCGCTCCAGAGGCCTTCATCCCAAAGCGGCAGAGGATTGTCGGCCAAAGTGAACAAATATATCTCTTCTACCCCTAGCTCCTGCAATTGCTTCTCGATATACCTGGCCACCCGGTGCGACTCCCCCTGCGGCCGATGACTACCAGAAATAATGGCAATCTTCATCTGGCAAAACCCTTTTTGTTGGTACCCGGAAGCAACCCAAGCCAATGGATGATTGACATTATTGTATCCTTCCGGGCAAGCTAGCCCAATCGGGACTGGCGTGCTGCTTGGCGGGAGCATGAGCGGCGGTGTTTTTCTGTTGGCGGCGTTGCCAGGCGATGTAGGCCCGGGTTCGGCAGGCAATGCAGGGCATATAGACCAAAGCGCCACAATCGGGGCAGCGACGGGGCGTGGGTTCTCGCTGCGGGTCGTCTTTGATGCGGGCTTCCAGCGGCGTGCGCAATCGCCCTCGGTTGACAAAGTTAACAAATGTTCTGCTCACTCCGAGCTTTTTGGCGATTTGTCCCTGGCTGAGCCTGCCCTCGGCCAAAAGCCGTTTGATCTCCAGAACCGTCTCCAGCGGAATCATCGGCTCTAGACCTCCCAGTCCCAAAAAGTCGAATCCTCGTAGCCAAATGGACCCAACCGCTCTTGGATCCCCCCGCCTGCATAGCCAAGCCATCTCATCTCCAAAACCAGCAGAGATTCCTGAATCCGTGCTTTCCTAGGGATACTAGCTCCGAAGCGGTGCCATCGGGCGGATATTCTTTTATTCTATTGGCCAGTCGTCTGGTTCGGCCCAGAAGTCGCCGGGTTCGGGCTCCGGTTCCAGGTATTCATCCTCTGGCTCGAAGGCATCCAGCAGTTCCTGCAGGGTGGGCAACCGGCGCCGTTTGGACCTAGCCGAGGTAGGAAACTTATGTTCATCTAAACCGGGCCGATAAGCTGGCCTTGCTTTCCGGTTCGGGGGGGTTTTGGGGGATGTCTTCTGGATAACCCGGCCAGAGGGTTTCCCCGCCAGCCGAGGCGCCGAAAAATCGCTGGGATTGGGATTGTCAGACTCCCCGCTTGTGGGGGGATTTTTTGGTTGAGGGGTATTGGGGGAGCCTCTTGAGCGGGTTTGGCCCTCTGGGGCGGAATCCATGTTGCCGGATGCTCTTTTGGCAGGTGGTTGCTGAGGGTGGTTCATGGAACGGACTCCTGAGAAACAGGATAAATGTTATAATGTACATGTTAATGTATCGAAGTATATACCACAACGGCGCAAAAAATCAAGGGGCATAGGGAAAATTTATGTACCTTTTATGTTCCGCGCCCACCCGATTGGTGTATAAAAAACCCCCCTATCCCTCCATCCCGCCCAGATACCCGAGGATGAACCGTACTTAAGCCCCAAGACAGATCGTGCGGATCTACGTTGATCGGTACGGGTGTTTGCCACCCACCTCAGCCGCCAGGCAGCCGTTCCAGCAAGCGGAGAACGGATCTTTATGCCTGTTCGGGTTCTTTGGGGCCTTTGCGGTGCGGGGGGAGCTTAGCGGATGGCGATGAGGCGGTACCGGTGGACAACGCCCTGGTGGTCCGTAAGTTGGTACTGGCTTAGCTCTTGCAGCCCGCTTTGGGGCAGACGGAGCTCGGCATCGACCAAGCCAGGCAATCTCGCTTGAGAGGCAATGCCCCGGTCGGAAACGGAGGCGGGAAGCGCCTTAGGGGGAAATTTTTCCATTAGTAAGATATGGGTAAATCCATCCTGGCGTAGGAGGCGTGCCAGGTCGCCAGGCTGATGGAGCTTTTGATCATATTGGCTCTGCCGACGATAGACGGGCTCCGGGACCATCAGCGAATCGAAGTAGCAGGTTTTTAGCTCTTGGGTTAGGATTTTGGCATCTGGGCCTAAAAGCAGGTTGGCCAAGGCGGCGGCCGGGTAACTGGGTTCGATACGGTACAAAAATTCCTCTCGGGTCTCCCATCCCAAGGCCGTTGGCAGATACTCTGGCAATTGGCGCCCCATCTGGCCGACCGGTATAAGCAGACAAATGGCCAGGCCGGCGCCGGCCGCCCAGCGGGCCAACCGGTCCATCCGGCCCATCTGGCTCCAGACCCAAATTGCCGCCGGCGCCAACATCGGCAAGCTGGGCAAAAGCAGTCGGAGATTTGGCCCCCAAAATAGCCACACCAGAAAATATCCCCCCGCTAACACCAGTAGCAGTTCCAAGGACCGACGTCGCTGGGTCCAGAACAGGCCCGGCAGCACCGCCAGCCAAAGGGCCCCTACCGCATACTGCCTGTCCCCGAATCGCTCCGGCATCATGGTAATGGTCCAGGGGGCGCTCAACCAGCCCAGCCATCCGCCGCCCCAAAGGGATTTTCCATCCACTAGTGGCGCCGTCTCCGAGGCCGTTATGGAGTCAGGGGAAAGCCCTTCGGCCAAGAGGGAAATGGAACCGCCTTGGTGCCAGGCTGCCCAGGCGTACCAGGCGCCTATACCGAGCAAAGCCAGCCCAGTAGCCCTAATAGCCCCCCGGAGGAGGTTGGACCGCCGGCTCGGCTGCTGCCAATAGCAGAGCCCCCACAGGCCGAGTAACACCGGGCCCATGAGCAAGGCGGCCGGTTGGATGGCTATTGCCCCTGCAAAGGCCAAACCGGCTAACAGAAACCATTCGGCCTGCTGGAAGGGGCTGTTTTGGCAGGCCGCATTACCACCGGAAGGAGCCCTGGAGCCGGGTGGCCGGCAGGCTTGCCACCAGGCCGCCATAGCAAGCGTACAACAAGTTGCCATTGTTAAATCGGGAAGCGGCGCCGTCATCTGATAAAGCACCCCCGGTGCCAGCACCACCACGGCCCCGGCCATCCATGCCCAGGATCGCTCTAGAAAAAGGCGGGCCAAATACCAAGCCGTACATCCGAACATCACTCCCCATTGCCAATGGACCACCTGGGCTGCTACCTCACCGTCCAAGGCTAATGCCCACAAAAACCACATGTGGGCCAACCCCGGATAGTGTCCATCTGGATAAGCCCCTTCCACAATCCGATGGGCCTCCAACCACCGCTTCGGGAGCTCCAGATGATAGACAAGTGCTTCTGGGTGAGTGGGTGGCGCTAGGGCGATGAGCAGAGTGGTGCACATAGCGCCAGCAGCCAAACTCGCCAAACAGTACTGGAGCCAGCCAGGTGGTGGCACCAGGGGGTTTGCCTCGGCTTTGCTCCCAAGCAGATCCTCCGGCCGATCCACGCGCCAAAACGGTTTGCCAGGGCTCCGAGCAGGAGAAGCCGTCTGTTGGCAACCGCCGGTTTCAGAATCCTCCTGCAGGGGAAATCCTTCATAGGGTTGCTCGCCAGGCCCGGCGAGCAGTTCCGAGGGGGCAGCTAAGGCAGGTTCTCCTTCTGGCAACCAGAGGGGCAGACCGCCAGGGCCTACCAGATCCGGCGGCGGACTATGTTCATAAGGAAGGGGATCATTCCCCGGCAACGAAACAGGAGAAGCAACCGGGCTCATTTTCCCCTTTTTAGTGGGCAGCAGATCCGCAGCAGCTTGGGCTAGACTGTGCCAAGCGAACCAAAGGCCGTTCGACCCGGGCAAGGGGGCTGGCGATTTTTTGACGCTATGCCAAGGCAAGGCAGCGAAAGAACCCGGAGAGGTCCGTAGAATCGATGAAAATCCTTCTAGTTCACGAAGGAATTGGTAAAATCCTGCCAGAAAGGCTGCCCACGTCAACCCACCCACCAGCGGCATATAAAGCAAACCCAATCCCCCCAGAGCGGCTATACCCACTGCCCACAGCATCGCACCGATGGCCAAAGCCCAAAGCAGCCGGCCTGGCGGATCCTCGGCCAAAGTTGGCATCCGGCGCACCACCGGCGCGCCTGCCGCCCAACAGGCCAACGCCATCATCCACACCACAACAACCGATTGACACGTCTGCCAGATCATCGCGGCACCCAGGTGGTTCCTGTTCCTGCATTAGACAAATGGGTACACTTTTCCAGGATCGGGATGGTTGCAACATAATTGGCCATCGGCCCAGGTGTTGTGGCATTGGGCAAGCTCTGGAGATTCTTCGGACCGGCCGGCCTGCGAAACTATCCGTTGGCTCCGGTGTTGTCGGTTGTGCGACGGCCGACCGTTACCATTTTCCCACAATGGCCCAAACATAACTGCCTGTGACCAGAAGGACCCAAACGGCAAATAGCCACGCTTTCCCCGAAGCTAGTTTGGGTGGTTCCACGGCAGCGGATTGTGGAGGGCCTAGGAGCATGGCCGCCACGATCCGCCGAGCTTTTCCTAATAGACGAATTTTCTCTGGTATCCAAGCATCTGGTAGTCGGATGGGAGCGATCATGCCTAAAGCTCCAGCAAGACAGGGCCTGGAGAATAGAAGCTGAAAATAGGAGTGCATAATGGTATTTTCGTTGGATGCTCTCTTTGGTCTTTTTCCAAGGGTGGATGATCGGGAGGGGGCGGCTAGGTGCTGGATTTCCTGGCCTGCCGATACCACTCCCACCATTGACGCAGTCGCTGGCGGAAACCTTCGGGCGGGTCAATCCGCACTGGGTAAACCCGAGACGGTGCTGATCGTTTTTCGAAGGCCAGGCTGCTCAGCAGCAGTTTCCGTCGAGGTCGATCTAGCGGGATTACGGCCACATGCGCCCCCCGCCACAGTTCTAATCCCACCCGGAACCCGGCTGGCTTCCGATGGGTGTGCACTTCGTAGCCCTCCGAGGTCTCATAGACGGTCAAATGGACTTTGCTCCGCACTTGCCACCAGCGGTAGATTTCCGTCAAATTGGTCCGCCAGAGGCTTCCGTACTGGCTGGCAGCGGTTAGCACCGCTCGCACAAGCCGCGGATACCTGCCCAGACAGCCGGTTACCGGACTGTGCAGCAAGAGGGGTTCGCCGGCCAGGGTGCATGTCTGGAGCATTTGACAAAAGTACTGGATGGCAGCATCTTGGGCCGATTGGATAATAACCTCTTTTTGGGTGGGACGATCTCGGCAGGCTTGCTCGGCGGCATCTAGAAAGAGGCGGAAGCTAATCGGATGGATCGGAATCTGCAAGATCTCGGCGCCGAAGGGATGAAACGGAAGTTCATCATACGCCAAGCCAACCTCGCTGCTATACGAAAAGCCCAGCTTTTCGAGGGCGGCCAATAAGGCCCGATTCCATCGCCCACCGGGGGCAGCAAAACCGATCGGCTCCAAACCCGCTTCCAGCACAAGCTCCTTCGCCCGACGAATATTCTCCAGGTTTTCTTCCTCGGTCGCATAGGTCTGATAGCGATACCCATGCAGGCCCACATCCAACCCACGCAAACGCCGCAGTGCTTCCGGAGCCAACCGAAACGGACCGGCAGTAACACAATGGCTGGTAGCCTGCTCCCAACCGCCTATGGCATCCAGCGTGCGGAGGAAATCCTCTGGCTGGTAATCATCGTGGTCGATACGAAAACAAAAGGCACTACGATAAGGAAACGGAAATGGCGCCACCCGAAGCCACAGCCCTCCATGCTGTTCGACCCACTGCCGAAGCCGATCCATCAGCTGCTGGCGCACCGAGCGTTTATCCACTCGGGCTGCTTGACCCTCCAGACGCCAAGGCCCGATCTGCCACCCCAGGCGCTGCGAACCCACATCCTCCAACGCCTCAAATGGGTCCTCCGTAAACTCCCAACGGAACTCCGCTAGGTCCAACACCACTTGACCCGCAGCGACTATGGCACTGGGTTGGCTTCGACTATCGAAGATCAAAAACCGCCCCTGCGCAGGCCCCGGCCGATACATCCGATAGGGAATCCCCTCTTGCCCTAACGCTTGCCGAAAGCTCCAGGGTACATGATGTAAGATCAACGGCAACAGAGGCAGCCGGTCATCCATGACTTGGTTCCGTCCTTGCTCGTTTGAAAGGAAAGTGGAGAGAAGCAGACACTACCAGGCCAACGGCCTCAGCAGATGGGGCTTTATCCCCCCTTAATGAGGGAAACAAATAGCCCCGATGGGGTAAATCCTATTACTCCCAAGGCCTCCGTTCCTCTGGCAATACCACTATAGGGTAATCTTTTTCCCCACAAAAGTGGCTAAAAAGGGCTCCGCGTTCTCCCCCAATCCAACGCACAGCCGCTTCCTTTACCCTCTTATCAACAGTTAAAACACCATAGGCAGATAGAGCGATCAAGACAAGAGCATTCCAGAGGGAGGATTCCTAGCCGAACTGAAAGCCGGTAAGGGCGACCGCCTGCTCGTCTCTCCATGGACCATGGCGCTGGAGCAATCCCTGCAAGGAGCATTCACTTTAGTCCCCCTATTATTAGGCCCTTTCATAGCCCAAAAGTGGTATATAAATTTTCCTTACCCCACGTTTTTGAGTACCAGCTTCTTACAAACTCCTCCTTGGTGGGGTAACCCTACTCGAAGGGCTGGTGAACCTTTGGAGGGTTCTGTTTAGTAGGCAAGGATGAACCCGCAGGAGCAGCAAATAGAGGAGATAAGCAGTTAAGCCTTTGGGGGGTGTAATTAAGCTTTTAAAAGCCGATTAAGTTTCCATCTGAACTCGGTTCAGGGCAGCCATTCGTTTGCGGAGAGCCGGTTGATGGTCCAACAAATTGGCAATCTTGTGCCACTCCAAACGCTCCGGGCCTAAGGCCTCGTAGATGGTGATCGTTAGCTCCCAATCTTCTTCCAGAGCTACGGCCAGCCGAATGTCATCTCGGTCGATCTGCGGGGGGGCAGGCACCAAACAGACTTGAAACCTGTCCGGATGGGTATATAAATACCGAGTAACCTCCTGGCGATCCTGGGGCAGGTGTGCTTCCTGGTCCGCCCGCCACAGCGCCATGGTCCGGATCCATTCCACACATAGGCCTACCGGCGCTAAAATGGCCGGCCGTCCATCTCGGAGGCAATACCCCGCATAATCGCAATTCGGATGCGCTCGGGCAGTTACCACCAGCCGATCAATCAATTCCGGATCCACAAAAGGTGTCTGGGCATGGATTCGGACGGCAGCCCGGGTGGGATATTCTTTCAAAAGGGCAGCAAATCGACCCAGCGGGTCTGCCTGACGAGCCACATAGACTGGTACATCCAGCGGCACCAGATTTTTCACGAAGGCATTTTCTGGGTCGTCGTTGGTAAGCACCACCACGCCGTCTAACTGTTGGCAGTCGGTGGCCCGGCGCACCACCCATTCTAAGACGGATTTGCCTCCCAACTTTCGGGCAGCCCCTGCCCGAGCCTGCCGGCTCTGGAAACAGGCTTGCACCACACCGAGTGTCCCTAACATAATGATGACTCCTTTCGGAACCGTTGGCCAGCCTGGAATATATGAACAAAAATTCCTGCCGTGCCCGCTATTATTTGTCCGCCCTTTGGGGCGTTAAGAACTTCCTGCCCAATGCCGCCTGATACTGCTTCCGCCCCATCCTAACCTCTTCCAAGAGGGGGGGAAGGCACATGCTCCTTGGCGAACGGTTCCTTCCGTGAATGGGTGGTGCTTTTCAGCCCTAGGAGCAACTCCTGCTAGGCACGAACTCCACAGGAATCAATCTACCACCCGGCCCGCACTTCCGTCAATACAAGCCCCTTTGTAAGATTTTATATTGTCAGAATTTAGTACTTTTCCGCTAACCTCCGAATCTCCGCCAGCCTGGGATTTGGGGCCTTCTGCTGGGTTGCTAAGTTCCGGTGGAAGCGGCCAGGGAGTTTTTACGTTTTTTGGGTGCAAAATGTTTTTGGTAGCCGGGTTTTGAGGATTTTTACTTACCCGCAGGGACCAAAGGCGTAAATTAGACAATCTAGATAGAATTAAAAACATAAAAAACTTTGATAAATTGAGGGAGCTAGGAAATATAGTTAAACCAAAATAGGGGATATATTCCGGCCCGTTTGCCTCATCCTCTCCCTATTGGGCATTGAGGAGCTGGCATGGAAAACGAACTGATTCGGTATTTTCGCCACCAGGTACCTGGGCATCGGCTTTTGGAGGTAGGTCTGGGCGACGATGCAGCGGTGCTCCGGTTGGGGGGCCGACAGTATGTGCTGACCGTCGATCTGCTGAGCGATCATGTAGATTTTGACCTAGCCCAGGTCGATGCCCGGCGGGTGGGCCGAAAATTGTTGGCCGTCAACCTAAGCGACATTGCTGCCATGGCAGCCAAGCCGTTGGCCGCCGTCATTGCCCTGTTGCTGCCCCGCTCAGGCGGAATGGAATTGGCCAAGGCCCTCTACGAGGGCCTGTTGCCTTTGGCCGAACAATATGACCTGGCCATTGCCGGCGGCGATACCAACAGTTGGGACGGCCCCCTGGCTGCCAGCGTTACCATTCTGGGTGAAACAAGCGACCGGGGGCCACTTACCCGCAGCGGCGCCCGGCCGGGCGATCAGATTTTGGTGACCGGCTCCTTCGGCGGCAGTATCCTGGGCAAACACCTGGATTTTCAACCCCGGGTGCATGAAGCCCTCTTATTGCATCAAAATTACCAACTTCATGCCGGTATCGATTGCAGCGACGGATTGGCCTTAGATCTGGCTCGGCTGGCTGAGGAAAGCGGCTGCGGAGCAGTGGTGGATCTGGCGGCTGTGCCGGTGGCGGAGGATGCCCATCGATTAGCCCAGCAATTGGCCGATGGGTCCACCCCGCTAGATCATGCCCTGGGCGATGGCGAAGATTTTGAACTGATCCTGGCCGTTCCCCCCGATCAAGCCCGCCGAATCCTCGCCGATCAACCTCTCCAAGTACCGATCTTCTGCATCGGCCAGTTTATTGAAACGCCTGGGCTCTGGGAGCAATCGGCGGAGGGCCAACTTCGGCCATTGGCAGCCGTCGGCTGGCAACATCGCTTGGACGGGTGAAAAGGCCTTCTGATCTCTCGGGGGGTGGTACGGTACACGGAGGGTTCTATGGGTGAAAAAACCTTCCGGAATCCAAGCTTCCCCAGACGGGTTCCCAAAACCGGCGTATGAATACGGAGGTTGACAATGAACCAATGGATATGGGAGGCCAAAAACGAACACGATACCGAGCGGTTGGCGGAGGCGTTGGCCCGGCTGCTGCCCAACGGCGCCGTGGTAGCCCTAATCGGCACGTTGGGGGCGGGAAAGACCCGATTGGTACAGGCATTGGCCCGAGCAGAGGGGGTACCGGCCGATTTGGCTACCAGCCCTACCTTCGTGCTCATCCATGAATATCCTGGCCGACGGCCCATCTATCACATGGACGCCTATCGAATCCAATCGGAACAAGAATTCATGGACCTGGGACCGGAAGAATACTGGGAAGGCTCTGGCATCAGCCTGATCGAATGGGCCGACCGGGTGGCCGGTTGTTTGCCCCCAGATCGACTGGAAATCCATATTGAGATCACCGGCCCCCTAACCCGCCGTTTCACCTGCCGCGCCTTCGGCCCCGAGTACGAAAAACTTTTGGCCGAATTGGCAAACACGCTCTAGTAAAACTTAGCACGATAGGTGATTCCTCCAGGAGCTTCTAAGGCCTGCGCATCTTTCCGGGATCGATCCAAAAGGTTCTCCGCCTTCGGAGTCCAATTTACCGGACATGGACAGCCCAGACCGGCTAAAGGCTTACTTCTCCGAATCCCTTTCTTCCATCCAGCGGGTGAGCAGTGGGGCCAGGAGCCAGCAGAGTAGTCCAGCGCCGATGGCCCAGAGGGCGATCCGGCCGAACACATCGGCGTAAAGCCCAAGGGTTTCTATGGGCGGGGGGATGACTGCGGCGCCGCCTTCTGTGCCTTCGGCCTGCGGCACGCCGGTCAAAGCGGCGATCTGACCGGCCACGTACTGAGAGACTGCGGTGGCCAAAAACCATGCGCCCATCATGGTGCTGACGATGCGGGCCGGGGAAAGTTTCGTAACCATCGAAAGTCCTACTGGCGAAAGGCACAGTTCGCCGGTGGTGTGCAGAAGATAGCCTAGGATCAGCCAACCCAGGCCGACCATGCCTCGGCTGTCGGCCTGCCTGGCGCCGTACCAAAGAACGCCAAAGCCCAGGCCCAGTTGCACTAGGCCCAGGGCGAACTTCACCGGGGTGCTCGGCTCCCAGCCGCGGGCGCTCAAAAAGCCCCACAAGGCACTAAAAGCCAGCCCAAACAGCAATATAAACACCGGATTGACCGCCTGGAACTCGGAGGCTGGGATTTCCGCCTCGGCAATGCCCATGCCGATATGTTCATTGCTCACCGGCCAATCGAGCACCTGAGCCTGCTGGTCGTTGGGGTTTTGGGCGGCTTTTTCCCGCAAGTGGGCCAGATCGCTCATGGTAAAGGGTCGGCCTTGGAGCGGGTAGCCGAGCTGTTCCTGCGACAAAAGCGGCAATTGGGCTAGGTTAGGATCGGCTGTCCGGGCCAGCACCCGAAACCGAATGGTTTGACCGACTTGTTCCGGCTGGACCCATCGGCGTTCAAAGACCCGATCTACATTCCGGTCGGTGAAGTTGTTCAAAGAGCTGCCGGCCTGTTCAAAAAAGGCCCAAAAGATAAAGGAAAACAGCATCAGCACCAAGATAACGGCGATATGCCGTCGCTCGGTGGCTGCGGATCGGAAGGCGGCCTCAGCCAGAATATAGAGCAAAGCCGCCACGGTAGCCCCTGCCAACGCCCCACCGGCCCATTGACTCCGCTGGACCGCTAAGGCCGCCAAAGGAATCGCCAAGGCCACCCCCGCATAAACCACTAGATAAGCGGCCAGTTGGCCTCCCAGCAGCCGGGCCAATGGTGGATCGGCAGGCGGGGCGCCGGCCTGTTTGGGCAGTCCGCCTCGGCCTAGTGCTGCCACCGCCACTCCGGCCGACAGCAAAAGCGCCGCCGACAAAAACAGCCGAACCCCCAGTTGCAGCAGGCTATCCTGCAACCAAGGCATGGCCGCCGCCGTGGTCAATCCCCCCACCAGAATCAGCATCTGCGTAAGCCGATTCGGAGCAGCAAAAATGGCCACTCCGATCAGCATCCCCACTGTAGCCAGTCCAAACCCATAATGCCACCCGTAGGTTTCGCCCACATAGCCGCACAGAATCGGCGCCATGGCCGCCCCCAGATTGATGCCCATGTAGAAAATAGTAAACCCAGCGTCTTTTTTGCCGCCCTGATGGCCGTAGAGGCTGCCGACGATGGTGGAGATATTCGGCTTGAAGAATCCGTTGCCGGCGATCAGAAGGGCCAAGGCGGTAAAAAAGGCTATTGTATGCTGAACGGTCATCAGGAGGTGTCCGGCGGCCATGAGCAGACCGCCCAAGATGACCGCCCGCCGCGGCCCGAGCAATTGATCAGCCAAAATGCCGCCCAGCAAAGGCGCCGTATAAACCAACGCCGTATAGGCCCCATAGACGGCGTAGGCCTCGGTGTCGGAGTATTTGAGGAACCCCTTGATCATGTAGAAGGTCAACAGGGCCCGCATTCCGTAAAAGGAAAACCGCTCCCACATTTCCGCAAAAAACAGGGTAAAAAGCCCCGGCGGATGGCCAAAAAGGGTCGGTTCTGGCTGTCCGGATGGGTTTGCTGGTATGCAATCGGTGTTGGTCATCGTGGCGATTTCCGAGTATAATAACCAGCCTATAGGATTTGCCCGGAGGCAAAAGCGAGAAAAACGGCCCCTTTTTCTTCGGCCCACGTGTTCCGGGAAAAACATCTGGGCCGCCAAACTCCCGATATGGGGCGTATTGTAAAACGTGCCGAACACTCTGAGAAGGCCAACCGCACAGCCCTTCTAAGGAGTTTGTCCGGTAGGCCCACAAAGAGTTTGTCCGGCAGCCCAGCAAATCCAGCGGGCATGTTCAACACAGGCTTGGCAAAATCGCCCCTTGACGGCAAATCGCCTGGGCGAAGTTCCGGATTGAACACCCGGCTGCTCCTCAAGCAGGCTGAACCTCTCCATGCCTTTATTAGAAGTCCAACACCTCAAAACCTATTTCGATACTGACGAAGGCCTGGTACGGGCCGTCGATGATGTCAGTTTCACCATTGCCGAGGGGCAAACCCTTGGGCTGGTGGGCGAATCCGGCTGCGGCAAATCGGTAACCGCCTTGTCAATCATGCGTTTGGTGGCTCGGCCCGGGCGAATTGCCGGCGGGCGGGTCCTCCTGTCCGCCGACGGAAAAACTCAGGACCTCCTGCAACTGTCCGAAGCCCAGATGCGCCGGGTTCGCGGCGGCCAAATCGCCATGATCTTCCAGGAGCCGATGACGTCGCTCAATCCCGTCTTTACCATCGGCAATCAGATCCTGGAGGCCATTCGCCTTCATCGTGGCCTGCCCCCCAAGGAGGCCAAAGCCCTGGCCATTCAGATGCTTCGCCAGGTGGGCATTCCGGAGCCGGAGCGTCGCCTGGCAGAGTATCCCCACCAATTTTCCGGCGGGATGCGCCAGCGGGCCATGATCGCCATGGCCCTTTCCTGTAGCCCCAAACTGCTCATCGCCGATGAACCCACCACCGCCTTGGATGTAACCATTCAGGCCCAGATCTTGGATTTGCTCCGCCAATTACAGGCCCAAGAGCAATTGGCCATCCTGCTGATTACCCATGATTTGGGAATTGTGGCGGAGATGGCCGACCAAGTGGCCGTCATGTACGCCTCGAAGATCGTGGAATATGGGCCGATTGAGCCGGTCTTCCGCAGAACGATGCATCCGTACACTTACATGCTTTTTTGTTCCCGTCCCGCCTTGGGCGCTCCGAAAGATAAACCCTTGATGACCATCCCCGGAACGGTGCCGGACCCGAAGCAATTCCCGCCCGGCTGCAAGTTCCATCCCCGCTGCCCCTTCTGCCAGCCGATTTGCACCAGCCAGGAACCAGAACTTCGCCAAATCGAGCCGGACCATTGGGCCCGTTGCCATTTTGCCGGCCAACTCTCCCTTGTCAGCCCGCCCTCTATATAACCCCGCCTTCCATGTTTCGCTATCTGTTAGACTGCGCCCATCGCGTCGTTTGTTCGCCGGTAACAGGATCGCCGTCTGGGCCTTTCTAGCAGTACACACGTATAGTGTATAAATATATCCTTCATCGCCGGTCCATCCCTTCTTGGCCAGCTCGGATCAGCGGCAGTGTTTGACTTCCTCGTCAGAAACCACCCACAGCCAGTCCCAGAGTCCACCAGATTGATTAGCCTGAGCATATCTTCTGAGCCGTCATAGTCGAAGTAGCCTTTCGGCCTGAAGGCATCCAGCTGCCTTGCTCAAGATGCCACAGTTGCAGTAGTTCTTGGCCGGTATGAGTGTTCCACAAGCGGGCCGTACCATCCAAAAAGCCGGTGGCCAAAAACCGCCCATCCCGACTAAAGGCGAGCGACCTGACCCCCCGGTATCTCCCTGGAAGGAGCGAACTTATCGGCCAGTTTCTACCTCCACAGCTTGGCCGTCTCGTCATCGGAGCCGGTGGCCAAAAACCGCCCATCCGGACTAAAGGCAACCGACTCGACCCCGGAAGTATGTCCCTGGAAGGTACGAACCAGTTGGCCAGTGGCCAGGTCCCACAGCTTGGCCGTCTGGTCAAAAGAGCCGGTGGCCAAAAACCGCCCATCCGGACTAAAGGCAACCGACAAGACCCCCCAAGTATGTCCCTGGAAGGTACGAACCAGTTGGCCAGTGGCCAGGTCCCACAGCTTGGCCGTAGTGTCCCAAGAGCCGGTGGCCAAAAACCGCCCATCCGGACTAAAGGCCACCGAACGGACCCTGGAAGTATGTCCCTCGAAGGTGCGAAGCTCTCCTTCATACAGGATAGGGGGAGCTATGTTTTCTGCCGGGAGACTGGAGGATTGCCTATTCTGGGAGGGCGACGATGGAATAGCCGTAGATGCGGCTTTTGTTTTTGCAG
>CALIRO010000057.1 GCA_938042245.1 uncultured Thermoguttaceae bacterium | reverse complement strand
CTTGCATGTCCAGGTTGGCCGAACCGGTTAGCCCACCTAGGGTAAATGCGGTCGGCGCGCCGAACACGATACTGCCCGTATAGGCGGGGTTCATTTCCAAGGTGCTCAGTTGGAGGGCCAAGGAGTTTTCTAGTTGCAAGGCGCCGTCTTTGACGCGAGTCAAACCGGTGAAATTGCCGGTACCGGCCAAAATTAGCGTGCCGGGGCCGACTTTGACCAGGTTGTCCGGCCCGCCGGTCTGATTCACATTGCCGTTAATCCGGAGGCTGCTTCCGGCATCGACGCCAACCACATGGTCGCCATCGCCATTGTGCAATACCAGATTGCCGCCCCAGATATTCGAGCCGCTTACGCTTCGAAAAGAAGGAGTGTCCGACGTAGCCACGCCGGAAAGATAAATCGTTCGGCCGCCAGGAATATCCAACCCGCCGACCAGTTCCACCACCGCACTGGCATTGGTTACATGGAAATAGCCGTTGCCACCGGGGGCCATCACCGCATTGGCATTGGTCAGCCGGACCACCCCGCCGATAACATTCATCCAACGGTTATATCCAGTATTGTCACCGGAAAGGATGAGGGTACCCGATCCGACTTTTTTCAAATACGGATTGGTTCCCACACCGGCTGATAGAAGGCTGGAGGAGATTTCTACCGTCAGGCCGGTGCTCACGTTGATTTGTTGGGTCTCGCCAAAGGAGAGAGTGCCGCCTTGGAGGGTGTAGGAATTGTTGAAGGTGAGGTTATTGATTTGGGCGCCGGTGGGCAGGGTGATAGTAGAACCGGTCGTGGGGATGGTGGAGGGAAATGTGGCGTCGTCGCTCAGGGTGGGGATTTGGGTGGGGTTCCAATTGGAGCTCTCATCCCATTGGGCGTTTGTGGAGCCGGTCCAGGTGAGCACGGCAGCCTGGGCCGAGGGAGCTGCCCATGCGATTGCCGTGGCTGTGGCAAGCAGCAGGAACCTCCAGCCCGATTGGGAGAGGGTAGAAGTTTGCCGCGGAAGAGCGTCTGATGGAGCGAACATAGCAGAATCCTCCCGGAGGAAAGATGGATATATGTACACATCCCAGGTTTAGTCCTAGCATCCCCGTTTTCTACGGCCTTGTGCGAACCCCCTTTTTGATTATAACTCAGCCGGGGAGATATTGTTAAAGTTTGGGCGAAAAAATTCGGGGCAGAAGAGGCTCCAAAGGAGGAGGTTTTGCCCCCCAAAGACGGGAGAGGTTCCTCCTGCCCGGTGGGTGATCCTCATAGGCCGTCTAATCTACCGGGCAACTTCTCGGGCGCGTTGTTCCCACAGGTCGTAGAGCCTAAAGAGCATTTCGCGCAGATCGCCCTGATGTGCCTGGTAGGCGGCGGCGATTTCGTCGGGGCGAATCAGGCTGGGACCATCCCGCAGGAGCCATTGGACGATCTGCTCCGCTAGCTGCAAATCGGGGCGAAGCCGCAGGAGCAGCGGGAGGCCTACTGAGCGATGGGCGGTAACCAGCAGCCCCCATTGGGCCTGTCGGCACAGCCGGCGGAGGCGGAAGCGATGCCATCGGCTCAACTGTTCATAGCCGTCAATCACCACCACCAAGCTGCTGGGTTCTGGATCGGGGGGAGGGAAGGGTTCTGGCAGTTGGCGGGCGCCTTGGTGCAAGGTATAGAGGCGGGTTGGCCGACCAGCTTGTTGGATGGCTGGTATCAGATGGGCCAGGAGGGCCGATTTGCCGCTGCCATGCCGCCCCAGGATTTGCCCTTGCCAACCGTTTTCCTCCAGCCGATGCACCAGCCCCTCCAAGCTGCAACCTTCTGGAAAGAAGAAAGGAATAGCCCCTGGACGCACATAGCGAGAGGAAAACGGATTACTCCGGTCAGAAGCCCCTGTGCTCACTTGGCGATTCCTTTCGGTGTCCAGACCGAACCAAGGCGAAATCGAAGCTCTTCGACGTGTTGTTTGGCGCCGGCCAAAAACAGCCGCACCCGCACCGCCCAAACAATCTTAACGATCAGCCCTTGATAGCTCAAAGGGCTCCGTGGCAGCACCGTGGAAAAAGAACCGATCCATCGACCAGCCGCATAGCTAAGCTGATCTAAAGTATCCCGTCGGAAAAAGTGCACTCCCAGATCTTCTTCCCCCTTTCCTTCGGTGTACCAAAGGACAGATAGTTCGATGGCTTTGACCTCTTCCGGCAGGATGGCTTCCAGCCAGTACTGGCCGCTTAAGGTGCTGCCGGGCGTAAAGGTCCGAGCTTCGGCATCCAAACGGATGGTCATCTGAGGTTGGAGGGGCACTAGAGGCGGTCCTCCGTGTTGGCTGGCAGAATAATCAAGGGAAATCGGCGTTGGTAGGGCGGCCAGCCGTGGGCCTCCCCATGGACCAGAATCGTCCATTGCACTTTGTTATGGGGAGAGAGGAAGGAATGCATGGCCGTGGGCGGGACCGTGAACCGACAGTGAGTTTGGAACCCTTCGGCAGTGGCAATCCGAAAATCCTCTTGCCGAAACAGCCGGTCCTCATACACCCGCACCGTCTCCCGGCGGGTGGTGGTGCCTTGGCGATAGATGGCTTCCTCCTCACAGACCAAGAGGATTTCTAAAAATTTCATCTTCAGGCGACCGGCTTGAGCTAGAAACAATTCATATCTTCCGCCTGCCCGCAGAGGATGCTCGGAGACTTCCACGATGGTCGGTCCGATGATGGCAGCCAAGATGAACTCTCGGAAGAACCAATAGATGCTTGCCCCGCCTATCAGCCCGAACGGGACGAGAAAAGCGGTACCCACCCAATCGGGCGATCCATGGAGGTATCGGCTTACCAGGAGGATAACAAAGATCAATACCACCCCATTCCACAGCACACAGAAGACAAAAGAAGCAGCCAGAGCCCAGCCTCGTTGGGAAACCATCGGCAGCCGGTAGGCCAACGTGGTTCCTGGGCTTTCGTTCGGCTCTGGGGCCAAGGGGATGCCAGGCCACGCAGAAACTGGGGCCGAGGGGCCTTCGGAGCGGGAAAGGGCCTGGGCCTGTTGGGTCCACACGGCGCGGCGTTCGGCCGAAGTGCCCCATCGAATCAGCCCATAGATCAGCCCAGCCCCTCCCACCCCTACCAACGCCGCCGGCACCAGCAAAAAGAACCAATACCCCCAATGATACCCCCGCACCAGCACCACCCTATCCGGATTGGCCGGGTCGTACCAACACGGATATTTCTGCCCCGGCACAAAGGCTTGGACCCAGGCTTCGGCCTGCTTGGGGTCTTCCGTGTACCGACTAGAGGGTTCATGAGCGGCGATTACCTTGGTTTCGCCGGCCACTTGGTAGCGAATCCGAAGGACAGGCCGATACAAAACCACGCCGTTTTTTTCCGTTTTGGCCACCCCCGTATCCAGCACGGTACAGTCAGTCTGGATAAACTCCCGATTCTGGCGCCAATCGGGAATCACCACACTGACCAAAATCAGTGCCAATCCCAGGCATCCTAAAAAGAAGACCGCCCCATGGAAACAGAGTTCCCCTAGCATCCCCAAAACCGGGGAGCCAGTACGGCGATGTCCCCGCTTTTTCTCATAAAACCGAAACCACCGAGCCAACCAACCTCTCCTCTCGCCGGCCTAACCGCTGGGAACCGAATCGGCCGGTGCGGTTGCCGCCCTGCTTGTGGCCGACGCCCTGCGTGGCATCGAACACAAGCAAGGCGGGATGATCTCTGCAGTGCTTTAGCCGACGCCTTCTGAAACAGTCGGAATCCTTAGGTTCCAAGCAGGTTCCCCCGAGGGCATCCGTCTGCGCAGAACATTTCCACCTGAGCAAGGAAACGCCCGAGGCCCCTGCTTGGACCCCATAAACCTATGGGACGCTATCCCTAGGCTAGGATGCCGGCTGGGCCTGTGCTTGGCAGCCTCGGTAGAGGTATACCGCGATAACCACATAAACGCAGAAACCCAATTCCCCATGCCAGCGTCTGGGGCACTCTCCTGAGAGCCTATAGAGCTATTGTAGATACTCTGGGGGCCGGTTCCAACGGAGGGTGCTTTTTCCATCGCCACCCCTTCAAGGCAGGCTGGACCGGAGCCTGGGTAGGCAGTGGCACGCTGCCCAGAAAGATTCTATATTGAGGGCTATGGACGTGTTGCCTGAGCTGCCGAAAAGTCCTCCTTCCGGGTGCCCACCTTCCAGCACTCTAGCCCAGGGATGGTTGGCCAGTCCTCAGGTGGAAGCTGAGGAGAAGCGGAACCTGTGGATCCTGGCTGGCCATCAGATCGTCTATTGCGTGGGCTGGATCTTTAAGACCGAGAGCGTGATCATGCCGGCGTTTTTGGATGCAGCGGCAGGGCCAGGGGCTGGGCTGCTGCGAGGGTTTTTGCCGGTGCTGAATCGGTTTGGGCAGGGTGGTTCGCAGATTTTTTTAGCGGCTCGGCTTCGGCGGATGGCGCAGAAGAAGCGGGCTTTGGCCGCCTTTGCCGCCTCCATGGCTCTGCCTCTGCTGGCCATGGCCGCCCTATGGATCGCTAGCGCCGGGCAGGCCAGTCTGGTGCTGGCGTTGGGGGTGATGGCCTGTTACTTTCTGTTTTTTGTCCTGAATGGTTTTTATTTGCTTTCGTTTGGCACGGTGCAGGGGAAACTGATTCGGCCTACCTATCGGGGTCGACTCCTCCGCCGAGCCACCTTCTGGGGCACTTTGGCCGCTACCGGGTTTGCTTGGGCATTGTTGCCCGGTTGGTTAGAAGGCAATCAGCTCGGCCAGCCACATTTCCATCTAATTTTTCTTTGGGTGGCAGGGTGTTTGTGCGGCTCGGGGGTGGTGGCCTTGGCGCTGCGGGAACCAGCCGACGCCCCTTTAGGGGTCCTTCGGCCTCGCCGGAGCCGAAACCTGCGAGAAATGCTCCTGGCTCTGCAAGCCGATGGGAATTTACGGCGGGTGGGTCTGACGGCTATCTGCTTAGGCGCTGGCTTGATTGTAACGCCTCATTATCAGGCTTTGGCGTTGGGAAGATTTCAGTGTCCGCCGGTGGAGCTGATGCGATTTGCCATCACCCAGAACATCGCTGTAGGTTTATTCAGTCTTTTGGTTGGGCCGATGGCCGACGCCTGGGGGAATCGGCTTACCTTACGGCTGCTGATTTTTGGGGCGGCCGGGGCGCCGATGTTGGCGGCCGGTTTGACGCTGCTGCCAGCCAGCCTCAGCGGGAACCTCTCCTGGTTGATTTTTATTCCCCTAGGAATTTCGCCGCTGCTGCTTCCAATATTGAACAATTATGTCCTAGAAACCTGCCCTCCCCATCGCCATCCCAGGTATCTAAGTACCGTGAACCTTTGTGTGGCTATTCCGTATCTCCTGGCGCCCGGAGCCGGTTGGGCAGTAGAGCATATCGGGTATAGGCCGGTCTTTGCTACGGCGGCCGCATTGTTGCTGGTCTCGGGCGTGTTGACCTTTTGGATTGCCGAACCCCGCCGCACAGGAGCCATCCCGCCGCAGCTTCCCCTGGCCGAATTGGACGGCAGTCTGGTTACCAAACTGCTGGCCGAACAAAATGACCAGGCCTCCCAGCAGTAAGCCGGCTTCAGGACGTGGGTTGTTTCCCGTCATCCCCGGTAATCTGGTCATCGTAGGGATTGTCGCTTCAGAAAAGATATCAGGGGGTATTTTGGATTTGGATTGGAGGCGATGTCGTCATCGTCGGGGGCTTTCCGGAAAATGTTCCCGGCGTCGACTGCTTCACCTCATAGCACCACAAATGATCATGATACCGCAGATACAGCCGACCATGGCAAAGCACCGGATGGGCCCAGGCATCCCGCACTTTTTCCTCCACCAGGCGGAATCGGCCTACAATTTCTAGCCGATCCCGTCCAGCTTTGATTAGCCCCACCTGCCCCTGCTCGTCCAAAATATACAGCCGACCATCCGCATACACCGCTGCGCCGGTGGTAAAGGCTCGCAATTCGGCAAGCGTCTTGCCGGTCTGCCAATCCACGGCAAACCACCATTTCGGATGCCGGTATCCAGCCGAATACAGCACCCCATCTACCCACACGCCGCTGCCGGTAACTGAATCCAACGGATGGGTCCAGACATGCTCGGCCCGGATGCCCTCCGGCGTGGGCGTAAGTCGATACAGCCGACCTAGCTCCGCATAGGGCGTTACATAATAGACCGCCCCCTGCGCAAAAATGGGCGTCGAGACATTGGTCAGCCAGCGGTTCCGCAGCGGCACCGTCCAAAGCAGTTTACCGCTATCGGCGTCAATGCCAAATCCATGCCCAGAGGAACATTGGGCAATCACCCGCCGACCGCCATACCGGAACAAAATCGGAGAGGAGTGCGAGGTCGGTTCGCCTCCCAGCGGCGGCGTAGTGAGCACGGTCTGGCCGGTCTTTTTGTCCAGGGCGGCCATCAGCGCCTTCGGCCCGCCCGGGGTTACCCACACCCGATCCCCCTCAACCAGCACACATTCGCTCAGCGCCCAGGTAATATTCTCGGCCTGAAACCGATCCAGAATATCCACCGCCCAGATTTCCCGTCCTGTTTGGGCATCCAGGCAGGCCAATCGGCCATGCGCATTCAGATGGTAGATCCGTCCTTCCGAATAGGTGCAAGCAGCTCGGCAACCCGGATAGGAGCCTTTCCAAGCCTGCCCGTTTTTGCTCTTCCACCGGACCGAACCGTCCCCAATATCCAGGGCAAAAATCACCAGGTCATCTTCCACGTCGCCGGTAATGTAGATGGTTTGGCCGACGACGATCGGGCTGGACCAACCCCGGCCCAACCCGCCGATCTTCCAAAGTAATTTTGGCCCGCCTTCTGGCCAGGAGGGCAGCAGGCCCTTTTCGTCCCAGACAGCGTCCCGGCGAGGTCCCCGCCACTGGGGCCAATCCGGCTCCGGCGAAGCAATCAGCCCATCCGCCTGCCCACCCAAAGCAGCTTCATACACCCCCAGCAAAAACCAACCCACGGCCACAGCAACCACTGGCCAAAACAACTCTCGGTGCTTCCTCATCCGAACTCCTCCTCAGAAATCCTCTTGTTTTGGCGACCCGCCCTTATGGGCCCCAACATTCCATATTCCTTTTTATACCACCCATGCGCCACGGGTTTTCTCTGCGCAAACCAAATCCCCGGTCAACCGAAGGCCGAAAAACAAGCGGAATTAAGGTCTTTCGTGCAAACTGAGCACCGATTCGGTTGCCGTGGCTAATCGGAGGGCTACTCGGCAAGCCTGCCAGAATTCCGGTAGGACTAAATACTCTTGACAGGTATGCGGATTGACCTGGCCGCAGCCGAGCGTAACGGTAGGAATGCCTCGATGGGTCATCCAATTGGCGTCTAGCCCGCCTTGGGAGATAGCTCGCTCCGGCGTGGCGCCAACGGATCGGAGGGCGGCTTCGGCGACCAGAACACACGGCGCATCGTCGGCCAGCCGAAACGCCTCGTAATCGCTCTGTTCCTGCCAGAGAATGCGGGCTTGTTGGCCGTGGATGTTTTGCACCTGCTGGGCCGCTCGCTCAAACGCCTCCCGAATGGTTTGCACAATTTTTCGGCGGAAGGCCGGATCATGGCTTCGGGCTTCCGCGTGCAGTTCCACTTCCGGGCTGACCACATTGGTCGCCACGCCGCCGTGGATTCGGCCGATATTGGCAGTGCCTCGGCCTTCCGGTTTTTCCACCAAGCCATGCCAGCCCTCTTGCTGAAGCCAGGCAATAGCCAACCCAGCCACTACAATGGCACTAACTCCGTCCTGGGGGGCTACCCCGGCATGACTGGCCTGTCCAAGAATTCGGATATGCATCCGCTGGCCGCCGGTAGCGCCGATAGTAACTTTATGGCTTGGGCCGCCGTCGAAGTTGAAGGCCAATTTCGGTTTGCCCAGAAGTCCCAGCTTGGCAAACCGGGCGCCCAAAAGTCCTACCTCTTCCTGCACCGTCCAGACAAATACCAGTGGCGGATGCTTCAGACGTTGCCGGAGCACTTCTAAGGCGGCCGAAAGCACCACGGCGGCCCCCGCCCGATTGTCCGCCCCTAGGGCGGTATTGGAATCGGCTGGAACAATCCGGTCTGCCCGGCGCACCGGCCGAGCGCCCACACACAACGGGACCGTATCTACATGGGCCATCAACAGCCGACGCGGCCCACGTACCGACCCCGGCAACCGAACCACCAAATTGCCTACCTGTCCGCCCAAAGGAGATCGCTGATGGACCGGATCCCACACCAGAGCCGATTTCGGTAAACCCGCCCCCCGGAGCTTCCGCGCAATAAACTCTAATATCTGCCCTTCCTCTCCGCTCCGGCCCGGAATGGCCAGCAGCTCCATTACCAGGCTTTCTGCCTGTTTTAAATCCGGTTCCGGCAGCCTAAGACCTCCGCTGTCCGAAGCTCTTTGACCGGGAGGGATTCTTTGCCCGGAAAACTTTTTCGAGGCTCTGCCCGGCATCAACAAATCCTTCCGATTGCTGGTACCAGGGGAGACGCAGACGCTACCCCCGCAGGCTTACAACCCATTGGAAAAAGAAGTTGCCCACGTTCTTCCCTTTTTGCCAGGTTCTGCGGGATTGTCAAGATTCTTTTTGGGATGGGATCTACGGGGGCGGGGAAACCAGAGCGCCAATCCAAGGCAGCAATGGCCTCCCCCTGAAAGCCGCCATCGGCATGGTACCTCTTGGTTTTCCTAGGTTCCCGGTTTTGTGAGGACCATCCGGAAGGTTTTGGCTGGGGACAAAAGCCCCTTGTGGGGATTCGGATAAGCTGGCGGGTGCCTTCGGAGAACCGGTTCCGAGCCACGCTGTTATTCCGAACCGCCGGGCAGTTCGATCTTGGCAATCCGAACCCGGGTGTAGAGTTGGCGATGGCCGATTTTCCGCCGATAGTTCTTGCGGCGTTTGAATTTGCGGATGACGATTTTCGGGCCAATGACCGGGCCGAGCACTTCTGCTCGCACACACGCAGCCGGTAAATAAGGTTGACCTATCTGAAGCCCCCGATGATCCCGATAGGCCAATACCCGATCAAACCGAATTTCTTCTCCGGCCGGCACATCCCGATAATCAATCTGAAGCTCTTGCCCTTCTTGAACCTTAAATTGCTGGCCACTATCTTCGATAATCGCGTACATCTCTACCACCTCGCTATTATCGATTCCCGCCCAGAGTCTCCTGTTGGAAACCCAGTTCTAACCTCACTGATTCTAAACCCCATTCGAAACGCAAGGGTGCTTTTCTCAACCCCATCCGCTCCGCTCAGGGGTCTCCATCCTAGCCGTCCATGGGCCGTGATAAGAAATGGAAATATTAGATTCCAGTGTAGCATAGACGGTTGGCTGATGCTACGGAGGCCAGGGAAGTTTCTGGCCCGGAGTCCTTCAGAGCCCAGGGGTTTCCCCTCCCAAAGGGCGGCTGCGATCTGGGGCGGTATGCTCCGAGGTTTGTGGTGGGCTGCATCGGCCACCCAGGACTGCAGCCCCGTAAATGGCTGGGGGCTGGGGGCCACTGAAGGCGGGACTCGGACTTGCCAACCCTCTGGGAGGCAACCCCACCGCTGCGAGCGTTTTCTCGGCTCAAAGCGGGTGGAAGGTCAAGGGATCGGCTGGATGCCGATGCCAGGGGGTTGCTATCGATTATCGGGCTTTAAGTCGAAATGTTCCAGATCTTGGAGCCAGAGGCGGATCTCGTTGTGAAATTCGCTCGCCAGGTCCCCTTTGACCAGTTGGCGATGGAAACTGGCAGCGCCTTCTTTAAATAGATCGGCGGCCTCTGCGCTGGGGAAGCGTCGGCTCGGATCCGGAGCAATCATGTTCCGGATAAAAGTCATCAGGAGATCGTTGCAAGTTACCTCGCTTGGCAGAATCTGATGGAGCCGTTGGGCTAGGAAGCGCTTCGCTTCCAACAGCTCACTAACACTGGTCCGACCGGCAAACGGGGGCACCCCGGAAAGCATCTCAATAAGCACATAGCCCAAACTGGCTAAGTCGGACTGCGGACCCCAAATGTGTTGTTCGAGCACCTCCGGGGCGGCATAGGTAGGGGTGCAGGTTCGACGGGCCGGGGGCCGGTCCAATTCAAAGGCCGCCCCTATGTCGATAATCTTGGCCGTGCCGGTCCGTTTGAGCATGATATTCGACGGTTTCAGATCCCCATGCACAATCCCTTCCCGATGCAGGGCGGCCAAAGCAGCTAGACAATCCCGGACAATCGCCATGGCCACGCCCGGCTTCAGCCGGGGTTGGACCGGTCCCCGGGTTACAATTACATCGTTGATCTGATTCCACCGTCGGGTGCTTACCCGCTGGTACAGGTGCTCGAGCATCCGATTGGTCAACAATCGGGCCAGGTCGTACCCATCGACCCATTCCATCTCCATGATGCGGATCCGATGGCGATCGATCCAATTATGCACATCCAGCAGATTGTC
Source organism: uncultured Thermoguttaceae bacterium (assembly GCA_938042245.1). Lineage (GTDB taxonomy): Bacteria > Planctomycetota > Planctomycetia > Pirellulales > Thermoguttaceae > JANXAQ01. Next base: position 24,558 of record CALIRO010000057.1, on the reverse strand, counting down.
CTGCTGGATACGGGCCACCCGGGCGGCCACCCGGGCCATCTCCGCCATCGCTTCGTCGTAGGCCCGATCATGGGCAAACCGTTCCGGCGAAAAAATCTTTAAGGCCACTGGCAAGGTGAACTCATCGGTCCCCCGGCGTTCGCTCAAATACACTTTGCCTTGCCCACCTTCGCCCAGCAGCCGCATCAGCCGATGGTGAGTCGTCCAACTGAGCCGGGGTTCCTCCACCAACTGACGGTAGGCACCCAAGAGTTCTTCCGAGCATCGTCCGGAAGGATGCCCGCCCCAACTCAGCGTACGACTACCCTCATGCATAAGGGTTGTGGACATCTCAGGCTCCTTCATGGAAGGGCACAGCACTTCCTTGCCGAGAACCGTTTTCGCCCTTTTTGCTCCCCGGCACCGGCCTCCCCCAGCGGAGAGGTCCCACTGGGGCAGGCCAGGAAAACGCTCTTCCCCACCCTCTGTCCCACCACCAGGCAGGCGGAGCAAAAACTGCTTTCTATCTTATCGCTGCTGGCCTGGGATTACCATACCAGGTCCGCCCTAAATATTTGGAAAATCATTTTCCACAAAGAAAGAATTGCGCCGCTCAAAAAATGCTCCTTAACTTTACGAAAAGTAAGAAATATTTCACAGGAAGGCAAAATGCCCAAAGATCTCTTTTTAGGAAGTTAAAACTCCCTATCCAATGCCCTTCCCCCCTAGGAGTGCCCCTCTTGTGAAACCTAGTAGGTAAGAGTGCCAGCAGTTTGGGGGAGGTCTGCCCCCTAAATAGTTGGGAAAACCTGGAAGCCCGGCTTCCATGCCTGCAGGATGCTTCAGACGCGAATGCTCCGGTAGCGCCCGGTACCACCCGAGACCCGATGGGCAGAGGAAACTTGCTGCGGTAGTGCCTGGCAGCGCTGAAGCCTGGCCCGAAAACCATCCGGAGGAGACCTCCCCGCTCCCAGATGCGGACCCGGCCAACCCTCCCTCCAAGCCCCCAGTTGCCGGCCACTGCTCCTTGTTTGCAGGAAAGATTTTCGATAAAATGAGCATTGTGCTTGGAGAAAAGGCGCCGAGAGAAAGGGGCACCTGGAGGAAAGCGAAAAGTCGTTTTGTTATCCTCTTTCCTCCAAACCACTGGGTTGTTGAGAATCCTGAACACCAGGAGGCATTTTTAGGGGCGGCCTTTTCCTCGCGGTGGGCTCCGTGGGGTCGAAAGGAGGATAGCCATGCAGTGGACCTTCAAGATACTCAGCCTGGTAGGGGTGGGGTGGTGGGTGATTACCGGGGGGTGTGGCCAAACCGAGCCGCTGTCCCATCCAAAAGAAGATTTCCTGCCCCCCCAGGCCGGGGCAGCCGGAAGCCCATCTGCCGAGCAATCAGGCCTTTCGGATAAGCTTGTCAGTCCTCCTGGTGCGGCAGTGTTGCCGGGCCAACCGGCCCAACAAGTTCCGCCGCCGAGCATTCCCAAGGTGGTCATGGATGAAGCGCGTCGGGCTACTTTCCGGGTGTGGGTGGGCCAGACCATGCCGGACGGGCCTCTAGCCAACCTCCAAGGAGAACCTGCGGGCCTGCGAAGCCTCTTGGGGCAACAAGTTACGGTGCTTGTGTTTTGGAACTCCCAGAGCCTTTCCGCCCTGGAGGAGCTTCAGGATCTGGCCAAAGATCTTCTTCCCAAATATCATCCAAGAGGCCTTCGGGTGGTGGCGGTGAATGTGGGCGAAGAGGCCTCCTCGGCGCAGAAGGCCTTGCCGCCGGCGGCTTCCGGTTTGCCACTGCTGCTGGACCCCAACGGTCAGTACTTTGCGCAAATCGCGCAACAGGCCCCCAAATCGGATATCCCCTTACTGCCCCGAACCTATCTGCTCGATGCCGAGGGAAAAGTTCTATGGTTGGACATCGGCTACGGCGAATCTACCCTTCGGGGTATCGAGACGACGGTCCAAGCAGCGCTTGGCCCTCAGAAACTCGATCGGTAAAAGCCTTTTTCAAATTCCAGGCAGAGAAGCCGACTTGAATGGGTTCTAAAGCAACCATCGGGCTAGGGAAAGTCAGAACTTTGGAAACCTTCAGGGGAGAAGTCTGACTGGGGATTCGCTCAGGGCTGTCAGAAGCTCGGTCGGCAGGGACCTGGGAAACGTTCGCGGGGTAAAACCCACAGAGCAGTTCCCGTCTATCTGTGCGGATAAGGCTAAAAAGCAACGGGAGTGGCAGCCATGAAAACCGGCGATTTGGGCCTAGTAGTTCAAGCAGACCAGCAACGAAATCCTGGCTTGCCAGTTCTATGGTTAAAGGGATATGGTTTTACCTTAGTGGAATTGTTGGTGGTGATTACGATTATTGGGATATTGATTGCGCTAGTGCTTCCGGCGGTGCAGGCGGCCAGGGAGGCGGCCCGACGTGCGCAGTGCACCAACAACCTCAAACAGATCGCCTTGGCATTGCACCATTACCATACCAGTTATCGGATCTTCCCGCCCAGTTCGGTGTGGCGGCCCGGCGATGCCGCCGATGTCCAACGCCTAAATAACCCCAATTTGAGAGAAAATTGGGTGATCCTGATTTTACCTTTTTTGGAACAGCAGGCGTTGCGGGATGCGTTTGATTTGAGTCGGCCTATACCGGATCCGGTCAATGAGCGGCCTCGCAGTACCATGCTTTCGGTCATGTTGTGCCCCTCCGATGCTTATAACCGCACTGCTTATGATGGAACCCGATACAATCACGGGCCCAATTGGGCACGGGGCAATTATGCAGCCAATGCGGCCCTGGGAAAGATGACTGTCAATGCCCATAGTGGGTATAACGGGTTAGAGAGTGCGGCTACGGACGCCTCGCCTGGCTGGAAGCATCCGCTGATCCGGGGCGTCATGGGGGCCAATACCTCCGTTTCCATCGAGGAAATTCGGGATGGCACTAGCAACACCATCCTGGTTGGCGAGATTCGGGCAGGGGTGGTCCCGATCGATCCTCGGGGCGTATGGGCTATGAGCGGCGGTTGTCCTAGTGCCCTGTGGGCCCATGGATACATCGGCGATGCCAACGGTCCGAACGCCCCTTATCTGAACGCGGACGATACCAATGGCTGCAGTGATACCCGCATTGCCGTCGGCGGTAATGTGCAAACCGGTGGCCAGCGACTGGCTCAAATGGGCATGCCCTGTGCGGAAGGCAGCCGACCAAATTACCAGCAGACCGCTCGCAGTATGCATCCAGGCGGCGTCCATGTAGCTATGGCCGACGGAAGTGTCCATTTTATCAGTAACTATATCCAGACCGGTACTTCCCAGACCAACCTGGGCGTCTGGGACCTGCTGAATCTGTCGGCCGACGGGCGGGCAATCGCCTCCGGGGCGTATTGACCGCTAGGAATGTTTCTGGGAATATTTCGGTAGGAGCAAAAAAACGTCTGCTTGGGGGAGAACCTACCGACCCAACATGTGGGTCCCGCTCCAGCTGGCAGCGCCAAGCCCTTTCTTCCAGGCAGAAAGACCAGCCTGCTGGGAGCTAGCGAAAGGGCCCGGCACTGCCGGTGCAAGGGCATTCAGTTCTTATGCCCCTGCCGAAAAAAGCGGGATGGTTTTTCTTTCCTGCCAAGGTTCTGATTTTTTTCTCCGGCGCCAGCCCGATGCTTTTGGTGATTGACAATTACGATAGTTTTGTTTACAATTTGGTTCGTTATTGGCAGCGTTTGGGGCATCCGACCGAGGTGGTTCGGAACAGGGCTATCGATGCATCGGGGGTACGGGCTAGGAGACCGGCCGGTTTGGTGTTTTCGCCGGGTCCATGTACACCTGATCAGGCAGGCTGCGCTCTGGAGCTGGTGCGGCAGTTTTGGCAGGAGCTGCCAATGCTGGGTGTGTGCTTGGGACATCAGATTTTGGCGCAGGCCTTTGGCGGACGGATCGTCCGCTGCCCGGAGCCGATTCATGGCCGGGCAACCCCGATCCATCATACCGGCCAAGGGGTATTTGCCAATCTGCCTAACCCCTTGCAGGGGGCCCGGTATCATTCGCTGGTGGTCGAGAAAAGCTCCCTGCCGGAATGCTTTTCCGTTTCTGCTTGGACGACCGATGGCCTGATCATGGCCATCGAACATCGGGAGCGTCCGATCGTAGGGCTGCAATTTCATCCCGAGTCGATCCTGACGGAGTGCGGTTACCAGCTATTGGCCAATTGGCTTCGTCTGGCAGGTTTGCCGGTTCAAGAGCCCCTGCCCAGCATCCAAGAAGAACTTCTCCCTGGGGCCGAGCAATAAGAGCCTAGAACAAAAGGCCAGCAGCACCCAAAGCTCTCAGACACCGCTTGCAGCTGAGGCTGAGGGGGAAGGTGCCAACCTGCAGAGGCAAATCCCACAGGAGAAGGCGGTTTTATTGGGGGCCGGTGAGCCAGTCGGCCAATTGAGTCAACGAGGTCAGGACCACATCGGGGCGGAGGTTTTGGACTTGGGGTTCTTCGTCGCGGAGGCGCAGACTTCGTTGGTCGCCGGCAAAAAGGGCGGTCCGAAATCCAACCTGATGGGCTGGCCAAATATCATGCAGCATATCGTTGCCTACATGGAGAGTTTCCCAGGGGCGGATGCGGCGTTGAGCCAGGGCTTGCTGTGCGAGGTGAAAAAGTGCCAAGCTCGGTTTGGCAATGCCATGTACATAAGAATAAAATGTCAACTCGCTCTCAAAGCCTAATTCCTCGGCCGCTCGGCCGAAAAGGGTTTGAAAAAGATAGGGGGTATAAAATTGGGCATTACTGACAATCCCCAGCCGATAGCCCGCTTGCCGAAGCCGATTCACGGTTTGCTCGGCCCCCGGCATGGGCCAAAGGGGATTGGCCTTGGCCTCCGCTACCACCACCAGGTAGGCCGCATCGAGCCGACCTATCTGCTCCCGGTCCACCCACCCGGAATCCGCCAACCGATGCAAAAATTGCTGCCACGCTTCCACCATCGAGATTTCCGGATAGTCGATTCCTTCGGCCCGGCGTTGGGCGTGCATGGCCTCGATCAGAGCGAACAGCAAATCGGCCTCCTGCTGGCTCCATCGGTCTGGGCGAACTCCTACTGTTTCTAAAGTTTCCCGGACGGCAGCCACTCGATACGGATTGCGCAACTGCTCCAACTGGGCGGTGGAACTGATCCACAAGGTTCCATACAGATCAAACAAGACCGCACGAATCTGCCCCGTCCAGGCGGGCTTTTGAAAGATCTCTTCCCCAAATCGGTTGAGCAGGCCGCAGTCCGGTCGGAGAGGTTCCAACGGATAAAAATGCCGGCGGAAGGTTTCGACAATCCACTGCATCGTTGGCTCAACAAGGCATCTCAGGAGAAGCGGGATTAGGACATGCCGGGGGTCCAGAGTTTTTTGCCGCTGGCCGGTTTTTCCTCCTGACCAGGCGTCCACAGACTTCCCGATGCTGGCCCCCCAGGGCTCTGCTCAGTCGGCTCTCCGGGCAGAACGCCAAAGGATTCTAACAGTTCGATCACCTGTTCCAATACTCCTGACTCGTACTGATGCTGCTCAAGAAGATGCCGGACCAGGGGATCGATCTGATGAGCATCTTGGCGGTGGAGGTGATACTGCAGAGCCAACAGATCCCAAGGGGCGCAGGATTGTCGCCATTGCAAGGCCCGTTGTCGGCCTTGCTCGATCAGCGAACCGGCCTTCTGCGAGGGCATGGTTGTGGCAGCTGCAGCGTAACAGGCCGACAGCCAAAGAGGATTATGCGCCAGATTGGGCCGGTCTAAAAAAGCAGAGGCAAGCTGGTTAACCGCCGGGGGCCAACGGAAGTGGGTGGCATAGAGGTATCCATTGGAAATTTGTTCATCTGAAACTTCGCTCAGATCCATATCGACCCATCGGTATAAGGGCACCTCTTGGAGCGGAACGGTCCGGAGGTCGATCGGCTCCGGCGGCGGTAAGGCCAGCTCCTGCCGAACACGCCCCCGATTCCATGGATACCGCTGTTGCAATGCCAAATGCTCCACCCACAACAGCACCGCCTCCAAGGCAGTTTGCCACCCAGGCTCTTGCGCCGCCTGCCGAGGGGTCCGCCCCTGGAGAATCCCCAATGGTTGATCTAGCCAACGGCTCAAAAACTCACGGAGACGACATTCGGCTTCCTGGTCGGGATCCGGCGGTTGGCCTTTCGCCCCCGAAAAGATAACCCCTAGCCGAAACAGCGTTTGCGTAGCCGAAGCCTGTCCGGTCTGTTGCACCACGACTTGCGGGCGCAACCCCTGCCCGACAAATTGCTGAAGAAGCGCCTCCACCTGGCCGCGGGAGTGTTCGGAAACATCATAGATGACCAGTCGTGCTTCGCGATCCGTTTGGCGACCATACAAGGCGGCCAACCCAAGAACCCCAAAAACCAACGGTTCTGCCCCAGCCTCTTCGGGGCCGGACAACGGTCGATTTAACAGCAAATAGCAGATCCGTGGCGGGCCATCCCCATCTGCCTCTTGCGGCAGCGTCGGCATGTCCGCTTTCACGGGCACCACTTGCTTGCAAAGTGCCAGGGCCCCCTGCAAATGAGACTCATCTTCAGGTATATAAATAAGTTTATAAGTGGCAATTTGATCCTCTAGTGGATCCTCCGAAAGGGCCAGAGCCACTGCCTCCGCTAAGATGGCTTCCTCTCGGGGCACATCCAAATGGGCATATTTCCGGAGAGCCTCGATCGCTGCCGGTGTGTCCAGAATCCAACTGCGCAGCAGAGCCAGATGCCACCACAACCCAGGCACCTCCGGATAGGTCTGGATAAGCTGCTGAAGCTGCTGAGTAGCCTCCAGCCAATGGCCCTGATTCACTTGCTGGCGAATCTGGCTGAAAGAAGCCGCTGCGGGACTGTGAGCTAGTAATCGGCTTCTCCAGCCAAACGACTCCCGCAGTACTAACGGAATGTTCCTGTTGGCGTCCAAGGCCCGAGCGCTGTCCTGAAGATCTTCTTGCATCGGACCGGGCAGTTGGGCGCCAAAGCGCAGCAGGGCTAGCGCGGGTACATAATGGCCCTGGGCCAGTAATACTGCGGCGACCGAGAAAAGGGATCGGGAGGTGCAGATCGGATAGGATATTGAAAGATTGTTCATTCCTTGGAGGAGCCATCGGTACGCCTCTTCTGGCTGCTCCCGCCGGGCCAGCAGATACGCCTTTTCCATTAGGGCCGCCGGATTCTCAGGATGCTTTTGCAGAAATTCCTCTACCGTTTGCTCGGCCTCGGAAACCTTTTCCGATTGATAGAGTGTCTCGATTTTGATTGCCCACAGACACGCCCGATCTGGACTGCGGCGCCCCACTTGGTCGATCAGTTCCAGGCACGCATGATATTGCTGCGCTTCCAGCAGGCGAAGGATTTTTTCCCAATCCCCTACCAGGTCAGGGCAGCAGAATTTCATCTTTTTCCCCGTCCCAGCGGGGCACTCCCAATTACTGAGTTGGGCCATCCGAATTGCCTTTCGTTTAAAAAGAAAAAACTTTCCCCCCTGCGGAAGGCAAGCCGACTACCGGCGATCCACCTCCAATCCGAACAGAGCCTATAGCGCCGCTGGGGCGCCTGGGGCAGGAAGAACGATCCTTTCTATCCGCTGGCTGAACCCCCCGGGGCCGTTTGGGAGCCGTCTTCCTTGTTCAAATGCCGACGTAGAAAACGGGCCCGCTCAATATCCCGATCCGTTTGGTCTAATTCCGTGCCAGCCAATTTCTGCAGATGCGCCGGTTGGGTTTGCAAAAACAGATCGTTGATTTCCAGAATCCCGATTTCCTTAATCAATCCCAGATGAATCCCCATGCGCACACTGGACAAAAGATGCATGGTTTCTTCCGAGCTAATCGTCTGGGCGGTGCGTAAGATGCCAAAAGCGCGGCTGATCCGATCGTGTAAGTTCCGGAGATTTTCTCGGACAAGAAGTTCGCGGGCCTTGCGTTCGTAGTCGATGATGGCGGGGATGATGTCGGCCACTTTTTTCATGATCTCTTGTTCACTTTGCCCCAACGTTACCTGATTGCTGATCTGATAGAAATCCCCCATCGCCTGGGAACCTTCCCCGTACAGCCCCCGGACGGCTAAGTCCAACTTTTGCAAACTGCGAAAAATCTTCTCAATCTGCCGCGTCAATACCAACGCCGGCAAATGCAGCATCACGCTCACCCGGATCCCAGTGCCCACGTTCGTCGGGCAAGCCGTCAAATATCCTAACCGCTCATCAAACGCATACACTACCCGCTGCTCGATCCGATCATCCCACTGGCTAACCCGCTGCCAGACCTCCTCCAGATTCAGCCCACTGGCCATCCCCATAATGCGCAAATGGTCTTCCTCGTTGATCATGAAGCTGAATCGTTCCCCCCGATCAATCACCGCACTACGTGGCCCTTGGCCTTCCGCCAATTCCCTACTAACCAATTGCCGTTCCACCAGCAATTGTCGATCCAAGGCCTCCAGCGATTCCAAATCCACATAAATAAATTGCGAGGCGTCGGCATCCTGGAAGATCGCCTCTTTGAGAATCTGTTGAATCCGCTGGCGATCCGTATCGCTGGCCCGGCTTCGAAAAGGATAAGAGGCCAGGTTCCGGGCTAGTCGAATCCGGGTACTGATGACAATATCGGACTCCGGCCCGGAACCTTTCAGCCATTCCCCGCGACTGCGGATAAGCTGCTCCAGTTCCCGAGCCAAGTCCAAAACCGACTCATTAGGAGGAGGATTCTTCGATGTCACGGATTTTATCCCGTAAACGAGAAGCTAATTCGTAATTCTCTTCCTGAACTGCCTCTTGCAATTGCCGACGATACCGAATCAATTCGGTATGTTTCCGGCTCAGTTCGACCGAATGGCTGGGGCGTTTGCCCCGGTGTTGCGTCTCCCCATGGATGTTCAGTAGCAACGGCTGCAGCTCTTTTTCAAAGACCACATAGTCATACGGACAGCCCAATCGGCCTTGACTCCGAAACTCATAAAAGCTGATCCCACAATAGGGGCAAACTTGCTGATCCAGTTCGGCCAATTCTTCGGCCGTCTGGCCCAAAGCAAGCTGTTTGGCCATCTGCTGCGCTAACAAGGCCGTCATACTTCCGGCCGAAGCAGGTTCATTGCCCGCCTGCGTTAAATACTCCCGTGCATGGTCTTCACACAGATGCAGCTCTACCGGCTTGCCGCCGGTAAGCTCCGTAATATGAAAAGTAGCCGGCTTGTCACAACGTTGACATCGCATCCTCCCAGGTACTCCTTTCTACGGCGTCTGGAGCCGCTACTACCAAGCCTTCTCACAGCTTCCCTCTTGCGATTCTAACAGCAGACCCGTTGCTGTCAAGCACAGCAGCCCCTCGGAGGCACCAGCCTCCTTCGGCCAATCCCCTCTTGGACAGGAAGATCGGCTTACGCAACCTCTAGTCTGAGACTACCTTTCCTCCCAAACAAGCCACGGAACTTCCGAAAAGTACTCTTTTTAGCACGGCGGTTCCGTCCCCTACCTAGACACTCCCGCATCTTGAAACGGAGGCTCGTAAAACGCCTCCTCTTTTGGGATACCCCCCTTATGGAGTACAAGGTGCCAGGAAATCGCTCAGGGGGCTGCACATACCCCATGGTCGGTTCCCAACTGCTACTAAGGGGGCATATTGGATCGCCAAATTAGCCAAAATTGCACCTTATACCCCCATCCTAGGTAGAATTGAGTACCCAATAAATGGTATAAAACCCAGAGATCGCTGGGTTTTCCCCACATTTAGGGGGCATGAATAACTCCGAGTTGCCAAACCGAATATCCTGGAGTTTAGGCCTTGGTTGCTCTTTGCCTGTGGAAGGCTGCGACCCCTTGAAGCCCCTCTCATTGAGACGCAGGATGGGATAATCTCAGCTACCGATTCCTGGTAAAATGGGTAGAATAAGTAGATTGGGAAGCCTCCAGCATGGAGAATCAATCCCGGCTTCAATCACTCGGTCCCTCCAACCCATTCCCCCCACGGGATTTGGTTTTTCAGCAAGTACCAGGCATTTCCCGCTTGCTGGCTCTATAAGAGGTTGATAGACTGGGTTCGTTTGGAACTTTGGGTAAGACAGAAAATACCGTAACATTTCAGCTAACTAAATGGAGCGACCTTGTCAGTGCTGCAAAAGCAGGAATCCCATTTAGCCATTTTGGTTTCCTGTTTGGGCGGGAACAAGCCTGGACTGCCGCTTCCGCGGCAGTGACCCTCGCAGACGCTTTTGCTAAGAAGGAGGAACTTACCTCACTCGGGCGCACTGTTACAAAACGCCAAAGCCGATCCCTAAACCCATCTTGCTGTGGGCTTCTTTTCCCCTCCCAGTGGGAGTTCTCTTTCGTGGTGGGCAAAAAGTACTATCCCGATTTCGATACCTTTCGCAGCTTAGCTCAGGAAGCGGACTTGGTTCCGGTGTATCGTCGGCTGGTCAGTGATTCGCTGACGCCGGTGTCGGCCTTTCATAAACTGGATGCAGGCCGCTGTTCGTGTCTATTTGAAAGTGTCATTGGCGGGGAGAAGGTGGGCCGGTATAACTTCTTAGCTACTCATCCGTTTATGGAGATCGAAGCCTATGGGCACCGGGTAACGGTGCATCAGCATACGGGGGTATCGGCTTCTGGGCAGCCGATCTTGGTGAGCCGTCAGTTTGAATCTGACGATCCGCTCCAGGAGCTTCGGCGTCGGGTGGAGGGGTTTCGGGAGGCCCGGGTACCGGGACTGCCGCCGTTTTGTAGCGGGGCGGTGGGGTATGCGGGTTATGATGCGGTCCGGTGGTTTGAACGGCTTCCCAATCCGCCGCCGGACGACCGTCATGTGCCGGACATGGCTTTTGCCTTTTATGACCAGATGGTCGTCTTTGACAATATTACCAAGACGATCATTGTGGTGGTGATGGCCCGGTTGGACAAATGCCCGCACCGAAGCGACACGGCCCTTCGGGAGGCATATCAGGAGGCGCAAAGGCGGGTGGATGAGCTGGTGGAGCTATTGGCCCATCGGCCTTGTCCCTTGGAGCCGGTGGATATCGACCTGGGCGGCCAGGTGGAGTTGCCCTATACTTCTAATTTTACCCAGGAGGCGTTTGAGGCAGCGGTCCGGCGAGCTGTGGAGTACATTTATGCAGGAGATATTTTTCAAGTGGTTCTTAGCCAGCGTCTGGCCACCCGCATCCGGGCCCATCCGTTCCAGATCTACCGTGCCCTTCGGGTTGTCAATCCTAGTCCGTTTATGTTTTACTTACGCACGCCCAGTGTGACGTTAGTGGGCAGTTCGCCGGAGGTGATGGTGCGGGTCTGGGATCGGCAGGTAACGGTCCGCCCGTTGGCGGGCACCCGGCCCCGTGGCGCCACCGAGGAAGAAGACCGCCGGTTGGCCGAAGAACTGCTGGCCGACCCAAAAGAACGCGCCGAACATGTCATGCTGGTGGATCTGGGGCGAAACGATATCGGCCGGGTCTGTCAGTATCGGACGGTGCGCCTAACCGATGTGATGACCATCGAGCGCTACAGCCATGTGATGCACCTGACCTCCAATGTCACAGGCACGTTAGCCCCGGGGAAAACGGCCTTTGATGCTTTGCGGGCCTGCCTGCCCGCTGGTACGGTTACCGGGGCCCCGAAGGTCCGAGCCATGGAGATTATTGACGAATTGGAACCCCATCGGCGCGGCCCCTATGCGGGTGCCGTAGGCTATGTGGATTTCAACGGCAATATGGATACCTGTATCGCTCTCCGGACCATCGTCATTCAGGATGAGATGGCTTATGTCCAAGCCGGCGCCGGCATCGTGGCTGACAGCGACCCCACGCGCGAATGGCACGAAACACTCAATAAAGCCCGGGGTTTGTTGAAAGCCATTGAAATTGCCCAGGCCCAGGTCCAGCCAACCCCTTGGCCGCATCCGACGGCCCGAACCGTCCCCCTCGCCGACTAACCCAAGAGCCGGATTCCCTCAGACCAGATTGGCTCCGACCGGATTGCCTAAGACCGGAGTCAGCCCGACCCTTGTAACAGCCATCGTATTTGCTAAGAACGGAATTTCCTGCCAGCCGGGTCAGTCATCTCAGACCGATTCCTGGCAGTCCCGCTTGTTCCCAAAGGACAGAAACGAAACGCCCCCTAACCATGGGGCATCTATCCAACAGCGCAGAGCAAGGAGTTTCGAATGCGGATTGACAGCGTGGAGATTTTTCATCTGGCGTTACCATTGGTCCGGCCAATAGCTACCCCCTTGGGAACTTGGCAGCAGCTTCGGACGGTTTTGGTGGCCTTGCAGAGCCAGGGGGAAACGGGTTGGGCGGAGGTGAGTCCCGGCAATGGGCCCCTTTTGGGGTCCGAATGGACCGGCAGCGTGTATCGCTGTTTGTGCGAGTGGATCGGGCCGAGCGTGGTGGGCCAGTGCTTTGATAGCGGTGAGCAGTTGCAGGAGCATCTGGCCCGCTTGCAGGGCAACCGATACGCCAAGGCGGCCGTGGACTGTGCCTGGTGGGACCTGGCTGCCCGGTTGGAAGGGAAACCTTTACATCAATTGCTGGGCGGCCAGACCGATCGACTCCCCCTGGGCGTCAGCTTCGACAAAATGCCCGACATCGAAGACCTCTTGGAGGCGATGCGTCGAGCGTTCGAGGCTGGCTACAGCAGCGTGGAACTGAAGTTTCGCCCCGGCTGGGAGATCTCCATGGTCCATCTAGTGCGTCAAGAATTCCCAACGGAACAGATTCACATTGATGTGGAGGGCGATCTTCGGCTCAGCCACATGGAAATGCTCTGCCGATTGGACGACTTTATGTTGGCCATGATCGAACAGCCATTGCCGCCCTATGATCTAGTTGGCCATGCCATGATCCAAGACGCCATTCGAACACCGATTTGCCTCGCCGAAAGTATCACCTGCCCTGAAGAAGCGGAAATCGCTTTGGAACTGAAAAGCGGCCGATATATCAATTTGGAACCAGGTCGGGTGGGCGGGCTGAGCCCGGCCCAACAGATCCATGATGCCTGCCAACATGCAGAAGTCCGCTGTCGGTTGGGGGCAAGGCCGCAAACGTCCATCGGGACGGCTATGGGCCTGGCCCTGGGCACGAAAAGCAATTTTGATTACCCGGCCGATTTCTTCCCACCAGAAGACCTGCTGGCCGACGACCTGGCCGAACCGATCCGATTAGAGCGTGCCAGCGATGGAAAACTCCAGGCGGTGCTTTCTGAGCAGCCCGGCATCGGCCGACACCCGAACCCAGAAAAACTCCAAAAATGGACATTGGAACATGCTCGGTTTCCCTGAGCCGATCCCCTGGGTTTCCTTATCCATCCGGCCGGTAGCCCCTTCCAGCGGAAGGCAGTGGGACCCGGCTGGGCCCGAAGGATGAAAAAGGTTCACAAAAAGGTGCTGGGCAAGTGTATGGTTCTGGACAACCCGATGGCCAGGGCCACTCATATGGACTCGACTTTTACCAATCTGAAGGCTGCTCTTCCCGAGGCAACCTGCTAGCCCGTTACAAAGGCGGGGATTGGGAATTTATGTGAACTAAGATATCCACAAACGCCGGTATCGAAATCCAAAGAAGTTATGGAAAATGGTAAAACTGGACTCATCAGGAGAAAGACTTCGGGCAGGAGAAGATGCCGCTTTTATGGGCTCCCGGGGGGGTGGGCCGAGATCTTGTTTAGCACCGAAGCCTCGGGGAATGGATCTTTTTGCACTTTGGCTTTAAAGGTTTCGGCTTCTTTTTGGGCTTGGAAGGGTCGGCATAGCTCACCCAGCTTCTTCTGGGAGAGTGTCCAAGGTTCCTTCCAGGCCGAACAACCCAGTAGGAGGATGAAACTGGCTATGAGAGCAGTTTTTCCCCTCCGGACCGCCTCATGCGGGTCCCCCTGGGCCAATGGCGGGTTGAGCCTCCATAGTTTGCCCCCAAAGAAGTGCTTTCTCTCAGAAGGAGCGGTCTTTCTTTCCGGCATCCGGAAGGAATCCTTCGAATGGATTCATCCATCCTAGCGATCTAACTGCCCCTTGAGGGGGCACATGCATCCTCTGGAGGGGGTTTCTTTTTCCCTCCTTCCAAGGTTGCAGGTCTAATTCCAAACACCCCATTTAGATCAGAGCATTCGCCTAAAAAGACTCCGGCTTCTACGGTTGGGGCCGAGGTTGAGCCATCCATTCGGAAACCGTGCCCGGCCCAAAAGGTTTTTGAGGCCCCGCATCCCCAAAGACTCGCACAAACCCCCCGCCGGATTTGCCCCAATAGTGGGCATTCATCGCTATACATCCCCCCAAACTGCCCACAGCTGCTAATACCAGTACCGCAAACCATAGGGCCACCAAAGGACCTTTCCAGCAGGGAAGTGGAAACCGGGAATCCGAACCATCATGGCTCATGCTCAGAACTCCACCAGGCTTTGGGCACATCGGTAGCGATTGGCTTTAGGGGGAACGGTTTTTCCGGCCGGTAGGGCGCCACGGGCAGAGCTCTGCCAACGGGGGAGTCCCGAGCGGGTGCTCCCGGAAGCATTTCTTCGGCTGGAGGCCATCTACCGGAATTCGCTAGCATTTTTCCTTCTGTCTTCAGGTGATATTGGCCCCGAAGGGATCTCAGCGGGAGATTTCGGGTTAGAGGATTTTTCGGGATAGGGAATTTAAGGTTCTGGCCGTTTTTGGGAGAGCCATTCGCTTAAGGTTTTCGGCTCTGAGGAGTCTTTTTTGCCCCAGAGAGAATTCCACCAACTGCTAGGGGTGCTGGTTTTGGAGTTGGAGGAAGGCTTTCGGCGTTCGTAGAGCTTTGGGGTTTGAGAGCTGGAAGTGGTGTTCTGTTGGCCCCAGAGCCATTTGAGCGTTACAAAGTCCCAGGTGGCGTCGGCCGCCTTTTTCGTCCCATCGGTAATTTGCTCAAGGAGCGTGGGTTTTTTAGAAGCCCAAAGGCTTCCGGAAGACTTCGATTTGGTACTGCTGGAGGATTTCCCCAAAGGATTGGGCAGCCCGAATAGGCCTCCATCTGCCCACGCAGTTTGCAACAAAGAGGCAAAACACAACCCGAAGACTACCCCTAGAGCAATTGTCCGCATCACTTTTGCAGCCTCCTTGTAAATCCATGCCCAAGGAAAGGAATTTCATACAAACCCAACTGCCAACCGATTCGCTCGGGGTTGCTAAATTGCTACAATTCAAAGGAAGAGGGGCTTTTTCGAGAGAATGCCGAAGTGTCGCAAAACAGCCGGAAAAAGTCCAGAGGGATTTTTCCATCTGGGCCTGAAAGGGGCCGATAGGAGGGTTTGGAGGTAGGTGAAAGAGGGGTGTTGGGGCCTGAAAATGCACAAAATATATAGAATGCGAAATCTAGACAATTTAGATAATTTTAGAAGCTGGAATTTCCCCAAAAGAATAGGGCCTTCTGGAGTTGCAGGGGAGTTTAACGGCTGATTTGCCAACGGATGCCAAAATCACCATGAATCCTTTTGAACCTGCCAGTCTGATCCATGATCCGATTCATGGATATATTGCGTTTATTTCTTCGTTCGGTGTACCGGCTGGGGAGGTTTCCGAGCAGCAGATTTTAGACCATCCCTGGGTGCAGCGGCTTCGGCAGATTCATCAGCTTCAGACGGCCTGGTGGGTTTTTCCTGGGGCGGAGCATAGTCGATTTCAGCATGTGGTCGGCTCGATGCACTTGGCCAGTCGGGCTATTGCTCAGTTATATCCGAGCCTTCGGCAGCAGTGGCCTGATGTTCCTAGCCGGGGCTATGTGGAAACTCTGCTTCGGATGGCCGCCTTGCTGCATGATGTCGGCCATGGGCCATTTGGACATTTTTTCGATATGTATTATCTGGCCGACTACGGGCTGACGCATGAAACGCTTGGGGCCGAGATTATCCGGCGGGAACTCGCACCGCTTTTGCGCGGGGTGCGGCGCAATCCATTTAGCCAATTGGAACCGGGCGAAACCCTCGATCCGGAACACATTGCCGTGCTGATCGTGCGTCCTCAGCGGCGGGAGGAAAATCTGCCAGGCTGGCTTCGGATGTTGCGAGCCTTATTCTCCGGGATTTATACCGTCGATAACATGGATTTTGTCCTGCGGGATGCGTACATGTCCGGTTATAGTCTCCGGGCTTTCGATTTGGATCGGATCTTGCATTACAGTTTCTTTTCCGAGCGGGGCCTGACGATTCATGAACGGGGGCTAGCTGCCCTGGCTGCCTTCATGCGGGTTCGGGCCGAACTGTTCCAGGCCATTTATTATCATCGCACCGTCCGGGCCATCGACCTGGAACTTCAAGAGGTCTTCGCCGAAAGCAAACCGTTTCTCCTGCCCGGCGATCCTAGGGACCATTTGGACTGCTATCGGCAACTGACCGATTGGTCCCTTTTTACCGAGGTGGCCCGATGGTCAACAAGCCAGGATGCTGAAAAACGCCGGTTGGGCCAGCGGTGGGATGGGCTTCTGCGGCGGCAAATTCGCTGGAAAATGAATGTCGAACGCACCATCAGCTTCCGGCCAGGAGAGTCCGAGCTGGCCAGTGTCTTTGCCGATCCCAGGTTGCTGGAGGAAAGAATCCGGCAGTTGCTGCCCGAATCGCTCCGGGGATTGGATTTTCGGGTAGATACGGCAAGACTGGTGCATCGTCCGGACACTCAGGCCCCGGTGGCGGATCAAAACTTTCTCTACGACCCTGCCAGTCGGCAACTGCAACGTCTGGAGGAGCGGGACCTCATCCGCCATTTGCCGGTGGCTTCGCGGATCTGCCGCATTTATGCAGAAACGACCGAACATCAGGAACAGTTGGCCGCCGCGTTGGATCGGCTCCGCACCGGCGCTACCGAGGAATCCACAAATATGTGAGGTGCTGAGGCGTGGACCAATAGGTGCTTTGTCTGCTAATTTGGTTCTGCGGCATTCTGGTTGGCCGAGGTTTTGGGGGTTTCGAAGTTTTTGGGGCTATTTTATTTTGCCTGACTGATAAAGTTTTCCAATTTCATTCTTCCCCAAAAGTTAGCCCACTTCTTTTGGCCCTCAAACCGATCATATTCTAAGGAATTGTCCTTCTGCGGGAAGAAGCGTCCGGAGTCTGCTTCCACCAGCAGGGGCAAGTCGTTTCCTCTGACGACCCTCTCAGAGCTTTTAACAAAAACGCCTTTGCTGGGAGGGTGTGCCGAGGAAAGGGGCCGGTTGAACCTTGTGGAGTTTCCGTTTTGGGAGAGCCTCTCCGGCATTCGTTGAACCAAAGGCGAAGGTGCAAAGCATGAGTGCCACTGGTATCCAGACGGACCCATTGGTTGGGCGGCGACGGGCAGGGGCTTGGGCTATCATTTGGGGAATGCTTTTAGGGGGAGCAGGGGGGCTGGTGATGGCGGCCCAGCCCATTGCCCAGAATCCTCCTAGTGGGTCCCTTCCGCCAAGACTACCCAGGTCCATCTGGCCAATGGGTGTTTTCTCCCAACCGTTTGGGGTAGCGGGGAAAAAATCCCAGGCCCAACCCGAGGCGGAGGCCTCAGCGCCTAGCCTGACGGAACCGCTTGTACCTCGGGCGTCTGATTTGCCGCCTGATGCACCTCCGGCTCAAGCTCCGGTAATTACAGCGGTGGCTTTGGAAAGGGGGAGTCGGCTGTTTGCTACGGGGGGAGATGATCATTTGATTCGTCTGTGGGAGCTGCCCGAGGGACGGCTTCGGCAACGGCTAGAGGGCCACCGAGGATGGGTGCGCACCGCCGCCTTCAGCCCCGATGGCCAACATTTGGCTACCGCCGGCGACGACCGCTGTGTAGTGCTGTTTCGGGTAGCTCAGGCGGAACCGGTTTGGAAGACAGAACTCGGCGCAGCCATTTATGCGCTGGCTTTTAGTCCGGATGGCCGACGCCTGGCTGCCGCCGGCTTTTCGGACAAAATCTGGCTACTTGATTCGACCACGGGCAACCAAATAGCCGTCTGGGCAGCTCCCGGGGAGGATGTGCGAGCGGTGGCCTTTTCCCCGGATGGGGGGCAGTTGGCCGCCGGCAGCCGAAACGGCCTAGTTCGGCTCTGCAGCACCGCCAACGGCGTGCGGCAACACGATCTGGCCGCCCACCAACGTCGGGTCCGCACCCTGGCCTACTCGCCGGACGGCCAATGGCTGGTCTCCGGCGGCGACGACGGCCGAGTGGTGGCCTGCAATCCAGCAACCGGGCAGAATGCCCGGCTAGTGGCCCAACTGCCAGGGGCTGTCTATGTGGTTACTTTTTGCGGGCCAGATCGACTGGCCGTCGGCGGTACGGATAATCAAATCCGGCTGATTCGCCTGTCCGATGGCCGATTGCTCCGAGAATTGGCCGGACATACTGGTACCGTAGCCGCCTTGGGCTGGCAAAGCGACACCCAGACGTTGATTTCCGGCGGGTTTGATACAACGGTCCGTTTTTGGCCACTGGGGCCGCCGGAAAATCCGCCGACTGAACCGCTCTTTAGCACACGGGAAGAGCCCTCGCCGGCCATGTCCCCGTTCGCTGCGCCCCTAGGGGATATTTCCCGCCAACCTGTCGGCGATCTGTTCCACCCAGAACCGCTGAGGCCATTTTCCACACCATAGTAAGATTTCTCCTGCTCCAGGCCGTTTTGCTCTCGGAAGGAGTAGCAGCGTGAGCGGATGGCAAAAAGGATTTTGGCGATTCCTACGCCCCAAATGGACTGCCCGCAACAAACGCCGTTCCAACCGGCAGGCTGAAGCTCTTCGGTCCGCCGAGCATCTCTGCCAGTTCGAGCTGTTGGAACCGCGCAGGCTTTTGGCCTTCAGTGTCTTGCCCATTCATCTGGGCATGGTCTATGGGGAATATGCTACCCAGGATGATTTCACCGGCAACCGCTTTGAGCTGACCTGGGCCGGCGGCCAACCAGGCTCGCAGCTTACCGAACTCGTGATCAACACCGACAAAGACGGCCTAGGCCTGTCGGCGGGCGATTGCTTTTTCGACATTGCTCCTGGCGGCCGAGGCGTCTATGGTTGGAAAGGTTTCGAGATCGTAGAAAACCAGGGCATTGACCACGTTTTGGTCGAAGTCGAAGACGGCGGCACGCTGCTGCGACTCTCGTTTACCGGATTTGATCCGGGGGATCGGCTTGTTTTTCTGATCGACGTCGATGAGGCCCTGCCCGATAACTCCAAGGCCGAGGGCGCTGAGTTGGAAGGCAGTTGGCTGACGGCCACGTTTACCGCCCCGCACTATTACCAGGCCACCGCAAGCACCCAGTTTGTGGACGCTTATGGCCCGCTTTTGGCCGGTTCCGGGCTGAGTTTGCCGGGGGATTCGGAGTTGCCTGGTAAAGAGGGCCCTGCCGCCGATCTAACGGCCGGCGCCTTTGTCCAACTACGGCAGACTCCGCTTCCGATTCGCCTCGCTGGCCGGGTGTTCGAAGACGCCAATATGAATAACAGTATCGATTCCGGTGAGCTGGGCATTGCCGGCGTGGAACTTTCCCTCTGGCGAAAAGAAGGCGATAGCTACGTCGATACCGGCCTTCGAGCCGTCACCGATGCAGACGGCTATTACCGTTTTGAAGCCACTTCGGAAGTTTCGCTCGATCCGGGCATCTATCGCATCGTTCAGACGCAGCCGGACGGTTACTTGAGCGTCGGCGCCCAGCCAGGCCATGTGGGCAGCGAAACCCGCGGCCTGGCCGAATCGCCCAATGTGCTTACCGAAATCCAACTCCTGGGCGGCGAAGAGAGCTTAGGGAACAACTTTGGCGAAGTCCGGCCCGCCAGCATCTGCGGCCGCGTCTTTGCCGAACGAAATCTAGACGGCGCCTGGCAACCGGGCGAACCCCTGCTTGCCGGGGTTACCCTCCAATTGCTCGACGCCGACGGCAACCTGCTGCAAAGTACCTCAACCAACCAATCGGGTCAGTACTGTTTTACCGGCCTGCTGCCGGGCAGCTACACGCTGCGCCAGATCCAGCCGGAAGGCTATTTCGACGGACCGGATTATGTCGGTTCCGCGGGCGGCCAACTTGTCGGACCCGACACCATCGCCGCTATCCCGCTCGGTTCCGGCACCCAGGCAGTCCACTACGACTTTACCGAAATCATTCCCAACAGCCTTTCCGGCCGGGTGTATGCGGACATGAATCTCGACGGCTCTTATACGCCCGGTGAACCTTTGCTTGCCGGTGTACGGATCGAACTGCTGGACGCCGACGGCAACCTGCTCCAAACCACTACCACCAACACCGCCGGTGAATATCAATTTGTGTATCTTCCGCCCGGCTTCTACTCGGTCCGTGAAATCCAGCCAGAAGGCTACCTGGATGGAGCGGATCAAGTCGGTTCCGAAGGGGGAATGGTAGTCCCCTCAGATACCATCGCCGGCATTTCGCTTCTTTCGGGCACCCAGGCGGTCGAATACAACTTCGGGGAAATTGTTCCGGGGAAGCTTTCCGGCTATGTGTTCCAGGACGGGCCAACGTTGCTCCTAGAGCATGGCCAGCCGGTGCCGCCGATCGAATCCGTTCGGGACGGACAATTCACCCCGGATGATACGCCCCTGCCCGGGGTAACTATCCACCTGTGGCGGGACGGCGTCCTGGTAGCCGAGACCACCACGGACGCCAATGGCTTCTTCGAGTTTACCATGCTCGAGCCGGGCAGTTACACCCTCCGCCAGGTGCAACCGGCCGGGTATATCGATGGCATCGACACAGCGGGCAGTTTGGGCGGCCTGGTGGATAGCAGTGCGGATACGATTTCGGCCATATCGGTTGCTCCGGGGGCCGATGGGAGGAACTATTGGTTTAGCGAAGTGGCCGTGGAGTGGTTGCCCGAGCCGCCGCCTCCCCCACCGCCGCCATCTCCTCCTCCGCCCCCTCCGCCGAATGGGCCGGTCATTCCGCTGGAACCGACTAAAGAAGGGCCGTTTATGCCGCCGCCCGGCCCGCCGCTGGCCCGTAACGACGCCCTGCTGCCCCTGCCTGGACAACCGTTTATCCTACCTGCTACGGCCATGACCGGCTCTGCCGTGTTGGAGGAAGGAGCGGGCCTAGCCGGGGCGCCCACCTTGGCCTGGCATCTGAGTGTCATCAACGGCGGCATCCCCCGCCAAAATCATGAAGCCGCCGGCCTGACTCACACCGCCGGGCCTACCTTCCACCTGGTTAGCGCCGCCGGCTGGAATCCCGCTGGCCTTGGCCGAGCCGATCAGGGACGGTGGATCTTTGTCGATCCTGCTACCGGCAGCCTCCGAGAAGCCTACTTTGGCGCCGCAGGCAGCCTGCCGGTGGTCGGTGATTGGAACGGCGACGGCAAAACCGACATAGGCTTCTATGTGGGCGGTCAGTGGTACCTGGACCTCAACGGCAACGGCCAGTGGGACGAAGGCGACCTGTGGGCGCAGTTGGGCGCAGAAGGCGACCTGCCGGTGACCGGCGATTGGGACGGCGACGGCAAAACCGACATCGGGATTGTCGGTCGGGCCTGGCCCAAAGACTCCTTGGCCGCCGCCGTAGAGCCAGGCCTGCCCGACGCCCAGAACCAGCCCGGCCTGAAACCGAAAAATATGCCGCCCTCCCCCGACGAAGCTACCGATGGCCTCCGCCAACTGCAGCGCAGCATGCGCGGCAAACTGCGCAGCGATCTTATTGATCATGTGTTCCTCTACGGCGGCGGCAAGGACCAGCCGGTCGTCGGCGATTGGAACGGCGACGGCGTGGCCACGATGGGACTGTTCCGAGACGGACGCTGGACCCTGGATACCAACGGCAACGGCCGCCTGGACGCGGAAGACCAGACCTTCCTGTTCGGACAGCCGGGCGACATCGCGGTGGTCGGCGATTGGAACGGCGACGGCATCGACGATCTGGCCGTGTATCGGGACGGCTTGTGGATCCTGGACACCGACGGTGACCGGCGCCTCACTACCGCCGACCAACAACTCCGCACGCCGATCGGCATCCCCGTTGCCGGTGATTGGAACGGCGACGGCCGCGACGAACCGGCCATCTACCAACCCGGCCTCCGCCCCCCACGAGGAACCTAACCGCTTTTTAGAGGTGGTTTGACTTCTCCTGAGCAAGAGACGGAGGCATAGAAATTTTCCCTGTGTCTTTGTGTGTGCCTAGGATATGTTTTAGCTTCACCCGGAGGTGCGGAGGCAGCAAGGTCGGCCTAAATAGACAAAACAGCCGACATCCTCCTAACCTGCCAAGGTGTTACGGGCCGGGGGTGCTGGCCAGATCGTAGCTAAGCATGGGGACCTGGTAGTAGCCCATGGCGGCGTGGGCCACGTCGATCCGATAGATGGGGTCCCGCAAAAGAGCAATTCGGCGATCCTTGGCCGGGATGGTGGTGATGTAGATCCGCATTTGGCCGGGCACACAGGTGATGATTTCTTCCCGCCAATCGCCCACAATATCTGCCACGGCTACAAAACGGCCCTCGATCTGGCCGATGGGATTTTTTAGCTGCGGGTATTTGACGATTTGTCGGCCGAGAATGAGTTCCCGCTGGCTATCGGCGTCCCAATAGACGGTGCGAGCGCCGAAGCCGCCCAGGTTCTCTTGGCTGATTATCTTGCCTTGGGCGGAGCGGAGCCGGGCCCAGGCAAACTGCTTTTTCTCGTCGGTATCGGCGCTATAGCATTCGCTGCCAGGCCAGCGGGGATCGATGTCGCTGCACATGCCGAAGCTGTGCACATGGCGGGTGGGTCCTTCGTGGCCCCAGAGGATTTTGCCGGTGGCCGCTTCGACCAGACACATGCCGTTTCGCTCCCGTTGGCGGGTTTCGATGCCGTAGTAGATTTCCAGGCCAGGCCTGGTAGGGTCAATATCGCCCAGATAGAAATGATCGGGATGGCCCAGCCCCGTGGTCCAGAGCGGTTTGCCGTCGTCGTCCAGCACACAGGAGCCAAGCAGCACTTCATCCCGGCCGTCGCCGTCGATGTCGGCGCAGTGCATCCAGTGGGCGCCTTGGCCTTGCCAAGAGCGGGGCAGACCCTGATTGTCCCACCGCCAGCGGAGTTGCAGTTTGCCAGCCCGGAAGTCATAGGCCAGGACTTTCATCAGGCTGTAGGTGCCCCGGGCTACGATCAGACTGGGTCGACGCCCGTCCAGATAGGCAACGCCTAACTGGTTGCGGGAGGCTAGGTTGTAGCCGCGCAGGTCGTCGCCAAAACCATCCCGGCTTGGCCAATCGGTTTGGGCAATGGGCTTGCCGGTCCGGCCATCGAGGATGGTCAGATATTCAGGGCCTTTGCGCACTCGGCCGTCGGGGTCTCTAGGGTCGCCTTGGCCGGTTTTGACAGCCACCTCGGCCCGACCATCGCCATCCAGATCATAAACCACATAAGGCGAATACCAGATGCCCCGCTCAATGGCCCATCCAAGATCATAGCGCCATAGGAACTGGCCGTCGCCGCGGTAGGCTTCCAGTTTGTAGGTGTCGGGGCTAGGCTTCCAGTAGGCTTCGTAGGGGTCGATGTTGTCGGCCGGTTGCTTGATGACATAATCGAGCAGCCCGTCGCCGTCCAGATCGGCAATGCCAACCTTTTGGAAGGTGTATTGGCCCTGCAAGGGGATCAGCAGATAGGGCTTTGGGTCTTTTGGGTCCGGAGCGGGCACTTGCGGCGAAGGCGGCCCTTCTTTGTCGGCCTGCACCGGCCGGACGAAATAGAACGTTCGGCTATCCGATGCGGAGAAGGGGGGCCGGTCGGCCAGAAAATCAGTGGTTTTGGTGATCGGCTGGCTGGTCAGCCGGACAGGTTCTGCGGAGCCGACCCGACGATATACATGGAAGCCGACTCCAGCCGGATCGGTTTCCAGCAGGCGCCAACTGAGATAGACCTTGCCGTCCGGACAGGAGCGGGCTATCAGGCCCCGATCCAGTTTTTCGGCTGCCCGAGCCGGCAACCGGGCCGACAGACTCCCCGAACCCGAAGGCTTTTTCTCTTTCTCATCTGTGGCCGTGGCCAATAGGCCTCTCTTGCCAGCCACAGAAGCCGAACCGGTTGAAATTGTTGGGGGGCCTTTGTCTGCCGGCCAAACGACCTGGCCTGTTAGGAAAACCACCATACAGCCTAAACCAGCAATCCAACGTGGGAGCATGATTGGTTCTCCTTGCAGGGGGAAGCAAAAGTGGGTTATGTGGGAAAAAGAGGAGAGCAAAAAAGGGGTTTGCTGTGTAGGGGATTTCCCGGCGGCCGGTTTCCTCTCATATTGGGGATATTGTCAAAGGCAACCCTCTGCCTGTCCGACCCAGCGGCGGCCTAGGGAAGGCACTCCGGCAGAAGGGAAACATTAAGGGATCGGTGGTTTCTGGGCGGCCCCCGGGTCCCAGTCGATGGAAAGTTTCCAAAGGCCGTCTTCACGGATCATGGTGATCTGTCGTTCTTGAGTTTTTCCGTCTATCGTGGCCACCACGGTCAGCCGGGCGCGGTCCCCTTCCTTCTGGACCGATTTGATCTCTTGAGCGGCGAAAGCCTCCAGGACATTTGGCATTTTTTCACACAGGCGGACGAACAGCTCTTTGCCTTTGAGTTGGGCGAGTTGTTCGGCCTCCTGTTTTTTGCCGCCGATGGCGGCGCCCACAGCGGCCATCTTGGCTAGGAATTCCATAGCGGTTTCCAATTTGCCTTGGGATTTTTTGTCGAT
>CALIRO010000056.1 GCA_938042245.1 uncultured Thermoguttaceae bacterium | reverse complement strand
GATGGGCTGGTCTATTCGGCGGCTGCTGGTCGGCTGTATCTCTCCAACCGGGCTAACGGCGGCGAAATCCGTTTTGCCACCGACGCCCAGTTGGCCCAGGCCATGAGCAACCCAGGAACCGTCAATATTGCCAATCTCGGGCGTTTGCTGCAGAGCAGCAACGCTTATATCAACCGTGATTTGGCTGTGGTGGAGCCGCCCCCGTATCCAGGCGTGGTTCAGCAAGGAGATGTCTGGCTGGTGGATGCCAGCCTTCGGAGCGTCCATCAGTTCCGAGGCGGCGCGAAAGTGAGCACCTTTACCCTGAATACGGATGATACGATCGGCGGGGTGGCTACGGATGCCGACGCCAATTTATATATTGCCGGCAGTGGCCTGGGCGTCTATCGGATCGACCGGAACAGCAATCAAGTGGCCTGGCTCTTAAAACCGGACGAGGTGGCCGGCGTCGGTCAAGTCCGGGATGTGGCCGTCGCCTCCGATGGGACGTTGTATATCACCTACTATGGGCAGAGCGGACGGGTGGATAAGTTCACTCCCGACGGCGCCGGCGGTTACACCCGAACCCAACTTGGCGCTACCGGCCTTACCAACGCCGACCGCGGCAACCACCACTCCTGGCTAACGAACAATGGGAAATACCTGCTAGTGTCCGCACGCGGTGATAATAAAATCGTGGCGATGGACACCTCCACCGGCGCCCTCACAAGTTGGTCGTTGCCTTCGGGGAATTTGGTCGGCGAAATTGCTTTGGATCCGTTTACGAACAACTATGTACTCTTTTGCGGCGGCGATGTGGGCAGTGCGCCGCCATATCAACTCTTCGCTCTCAGTTTTGACCCCAATACCGGCGCCTTCGGCACTACGCCGATTGACCTAAACACTGATGCGGACGATTGGGTGGATGCGTTGGCGTTTGATCCGCTGACGGGCGATCTGTATATGAGCGTCCGATATAATCAATTGGTCAAGGCGACGTATGCTCAGTATCTGTTGGCCTTGGCCGGGAGCCCGTTTGACATTGATCTATTGCCCCGTGTCTATACCGGCTCGGAAGTCAACATTGCCCGGGACATGGTGGTAACCAATCGGGTGCCGGAACCGGCCGCCTGGATGCTGTTGGTCCTTGGGATGGTAGGTCTGGTGCTGGCCCGCCGCCGCAAAACCTAGCAAAAGCAACCGCCTGCGACCAGAAGGTGGATCACGGAACCGGGATTCTAAGAGGCTGTCCCAAAAATGGGTTTACCCCATAAAGTGGGGTCCCTTTGGGATCGGTGATGCTCTAGAAAATCCCCAATTTTGAGGCGTTTTCTGGATAGGTACCGGTTTCGGAATACGTCCGGGAGGGCCGAAAACGCCCATTTCGGGACAGCCTCTAAGAAAGCGGTTTTGCCGTCAGCGTGCACCTTCTGCTGGCTCATCCGACAAGACGGGCATTCTCGGCCAGTGTGTTTCCTCCAAGGGTCGAGTAGAACCTGAAGAATTGGACGAGCCGAAAAGGCAATTTTCGCTGGTTGCTGCTTGCCGAGGGGGCCAGAGTAGATGATGATAAAAGAAGGAGGCCGAAGCGCGCTTTTCTTGGGAACAGGTTTTTGTGACTTTTCAGGCGGAGGGCGCCTCGATGGAGGAGGCGGTGCGAGCATGTGGTCGGGGCAACGCCCTCTGGATCAAGGGCCAGTTGGACAAGGCGTTGGCCGCCTTCGACGAGGCGATCCAACTCGATCCCACTTACGCCCGTGCCTGGTGCAACCGAGGCACTCTGCACTACGAACGCGGCGAATATGCGGAGGCCCTGGCCGATCTTACCGAAGCCCTCCGTTTGCAACCGGAATACCCAAGGGCCTTGAACAACCGAGGTGTGGTTTATCGTACACTGGGCCAGTTGGAAAAGGCTATTGCCGACTACACGGAGGCAATTCGACTCCGGCCGGATTATGCAGACGCCTACGCCAACCGCGCCGTAGCTTACGCGAAACTAGGCCAGATGGAAAAGGCCCAAGCCGACCAGCAGATGGCCCAACGCTTGCACCAATCTGGCCGACAAAGAAAACCCGCTGGCGCCTAAAACCAGCTCCCCCTACCGCTGCCGCAGATAAAAACCTCGCGCTCCCACAATGGTTTTTACTCTCCTTGTTTGTTTGGGATAAAATAATGACAATCGCTTTCGTTGAGCAAGAGGAGTCGTAGAATTTTTAATACGTTTGGCTAACTTTGCATTTCGGCCCTGACCCAGCGCTTCCAGATCAAATCGGGACAGGGCATATAGACGAAAAGTTAGGGGGGGGTGGCCGGACTTTGCCGGAGGGTGTATTTCGAAACCAACGGAAACCACTCCGGATGACGAATGGATTCTACCGATAGATCAATATCCAACTGTGGCCAATAGAGATGATCCGGACCGAGACATTGAACGTCCAAAAGCTGGTCGATCGTTGCCTGTCGGAACCAAGGGAACTGGCTGAAGGATATCAGCAATTCTTCCTCGCCCAACAGGAGCCAAAATCCGTGTTTCCCAATGTGAGTCACTTCAACCGCTAAAGTGTTTTTGCCAGGCATTAAGGATCTCCTGCAAGTACTTTTTTACCAGGCGCTCCGCCTCCGCCAATTGATGGGCGGAAAGCCCTGTGTGATCGGCCAGAGTTACCGTCGGTTCGAGCCAAAACTTCGCTTCTCCATCCGGATGCCCTACATGGACATGGATTCTGCGCTCTTCCCGGGAAAAGAAAAACAATCGAAACGCACCTTCTCGGACGACGGTTGGAGTCATCTGGATGGTCGCCAATTTGTTCCTTTCCTCAATCCGTACCCATTCCCCCATGAGGCGGCAAGCTAGTACAAGACACAACCGCCATTCGGATTCGCGTATAAACAGCAATCCAGTTGCTTGGTTGCATAAAATCTGTACTATCCCACACACTCTTCCTGCTTAAGTCAGGATTTCCGACTTCACGCCCCGAGTAAAAACCTTAGGCAAGTCGGAATCCTGGTTCGGCTACTAAGGAACAGCACCGCTCGGCCGAATGGATTCTTCTATTTCTGTTACTCCGGAATTGGATAGGGTTTTGATACGGTGCAAGCCAGTTAACACCCCCGGCTGACAAGATTATACTTGTTCAGGAATCTCATAAGGTTTCCGATACTCTCGGCGGAACAGTGTCATGGCTTCGGGTGGATCGGTAATCAACTCGGTTTTTGGGTCAATGGTAAGCTTCACTCCGCCTAAGCGATAGCTGATATTCGCATAGTGGATCAACAGCGCGCTGCGGTGGCCTTCCAGGATGTCGGCGTTGGGCGTTTTTCGGGTACGGATGCACTCCAGGAAATTGGTCTGATGCTCCGGATCGGGGAATTTACCGTTGTCGGAAGCGACAACCTGCGGTTTTTCCCGCTGGGGTCGGTCGAAAACCTGCCAGCCGCCCCCGTGCCGACCGACAATCATCAGGCCCTTGCTACCGTAGATTTCAATGCGTGTAGCGCACTGCGGCCAGTAGGGAAACTCGGTGAGTGATTCCCGAATCTGCGGCGAAATCTTGAGCATGTAGGGTGTATAAAGAGTCAGTTCAAAGACCATGAGCATTTTCGGATATTCCCAGACGGCTATTTGGGTATCTGGGGTTTCCGCCACGCCTTCGCTATTCCATCGTCCGCCGGTGGAATAGACTTTTTGGGGCAGTTCCGCTCCGACCAGCCAGCGGGCCAGGTCGATCTGATGGCTGGCGTCGTTGGCAATATCGCCGCCGGAGTATCGCCACAGATGGTTCCAGTAGTTGTGGTAGGCGGCGTTGTACCGGCAGGCTGGGGCTGGGCCGTTCCACAGGTCCCAATCCAAGCCGGGCGGCGGATCGCTGTCCGGCACCGGGGGCCGATTGGCCCACAACTTCATATTGCACACCCGAACAAAATGAATCTCGCCCAGTTTTCCCTCGTCGATGTATTTTTTGGCCGACATGTTGTAGGCAGCCGAACGGTTCTGGGTGCCCACCTGAACAATCCGGGCGTATTTCCGGGCGGCCTCGATCATCTTTTGGCCTTCCCAACAGTTGTGCGTGGGGGGTTTTTCTACATAGACATCTTTGCCCGCCTGGCAAGCCCACACCGTGGAAAGGGCATGCCAATGGTCTGGGGTGGCCGACACAATGGCCGTCAGCGATTTATCGTCCAAAGCCTCTCGAAAATCCTTCACGCATTTGGGCATTTTGCCGCCCTGCTGCTCGGCGATCTGCTTGGCCCGGGACTCAAACAGTTTGGTGTCCGGATCGCAGATGTAAGCGTATTCACATCCGCCTCGTTGCAAAAAGCCGGCCGCCAAGTGGGCTCCCCGGCCCCGCACCCCGACAGCAGCCAACAGCACCTTGTCCGCCGCCGGCGCTGCGCGCACACTGGCCGCATCGGCCAAAATCGTTACCCCCGCCGCCATCCCCAACGTGCTTCGCTTTGTCTGTTGCAAAAACTCCCGCCGATGCATCATAGGCATAGGATTTCTCCTTTTTGAACAATGTCGCAACAAGAGCGTCTTAAACAGTCGGTCCTTTGACAGGTATTATGGCCCTTTAGGAGTGGCCACGTCAACGTTCAAATGGCGCGATTCCGCTCCGCCGCTGGCTTATCGCACGAAAATAGGTAAAACATGCAGCCGAATGGTGGACCCTGTCATTGCTGGGAAGCAGAAATGCCTTGACGCTCCATTCGGCCGAAATGGTATCTGGGTTTTATTTTGGTCGGGCTTGGCTGAAGAGCCAGCGGGCCAGTTCCTCGTCGGCATAAACGCGTTTCCAGATGGCGTGGCCTTCGTCGGGGTATTCGGTATATCGGGGCTGGCCGCCTGCTTTGCGCAGAGCTTCCACCACCGAACGCGATCGGACCACCGGCACCGCCTTGTCCTGGGCGCCGTGGAAGATCCAGATGGGCAGATGGGCGAAGTCTTTTGCCCGGCTATCGTCGGCCCCGCCACAGATCGGCACTGCCGCCGCAAAATACGTCGGCCGACGCACCAACAGGTCAAACGTCCCGTAGCCACCCATGGAAAGCCCGGTTACATAAATCCGATCCGGGTCGATGGAAAACTCCTTTTGCAGGGCGTCGAGAAGTTCCATGGTCAGTCGCATCGGCTCGGCTGGCTGCGGCGGCGTCTGATGATGTGGGACTTGCCACCAATTGACATCCACCCACTTGGCCCCCGCCGGGCACTGCGGAGCAACCAAAAAACTCGGATGCTCCTTGGCGTATTTGTCCCGCACCCAGTGGAGCACATCCGGATGGGCCAGTTGTTTCAGGTTGTCGTCGCCGCGTTCGCCCGCCCCGTGCAGGAACAAAATGAGCGGATACTTCTTGGCCGGGTCATAGCCCCGGGGTATCCACAACCGATATAAAAGTTTTTTGCCCTGGGCGTCCGTATAGGTCCGGGCCTGAGTCTGGGCCCGAATCTCGGCCAGCTCTTTTTCGACCATCACTTTCCTCTCTTCGGACATTTTGGACTCTTTAGGCATAGGCTGGGCTTGCTCGCTCGGTGGGACGGCGGGCGATGGTTTCGCTTGGCCGGGGGCCAATTCCGATGAAGAAGCTTTTTCCTTCGGGGGCGATGGTTCGGCGCCTTGCTGGGCTGAACAGATCGGCTTTTCTTCTAGCTCAGCGCTAAAGAGCATTTCCGCTCGGCCGATCCATATCAATCCCCACACCGCCGCCGCCAGCACCTGCCAACGCATGGCATCCCTCCCGCAACACGCTAATTTCTTTGGAGAAAGGACTTCCCAGCCCCTATTCACTTTTACCTTACCTATTTTATTCTATCACGCCGGGCGGCCCTTTTCCAGCATCCGCGGCGAAAACAGCCACATCATCTCGGGCGGCTTCGAACCCATCCCAAAAAGAATCTCGCTAACATTTCCGCCCAGTGGCATACCAAGGATAAGCAAGAATCCAACTTTTTTTCGAAGGATTTTTGCTCGCTGGATTCCCGTTTGCACGGCAGTGCCATCAATAGGAGCGAACACAAAGACGCCTGGATTCCCGCTTGCGCGGGGAGGACAAAATAGGGCTTTCTTCGGATAAACCAGGCAGTTTCTTCATACGGCGGAAGTCTTGCCAACCTTCTTGGGCGGCTTAGTCGGAGGCGGCCTGGCCGGTCCGAATCAGTTTGCAGGCCACATCACGCGGAAACGAAGGGATGGGGATTCGGACGGGCGGTTGGGCGGCTTGGACCTCCGATTGGCTCAGTCGTTTGCCTGTCCAAGGGTCGTACCAGCGGACTTGGTAGGTTCCCGGCTGTAAGTTCGGCAGGACCAGCACTGCCTTGGAAACGGCGGCCAACTGTTTTTTCTCCACCACTGTCGGATACCAGGCCGACTGCGGATTCTGAAGCCACAAATAGGCTCCTGAGTGGCCTTGGAGCCCAACTACCCGAACCTGTACTGAAGTTTCCTGAACTTCAGCTTTTGCCGGTTGCAGGTGGTCGGTGGTCCAAGGGATGTCGGCCAAAAAGTCCGCCAGCGGCCGATAGTGCCGGTAGGCGTCCATCTGGTCCAACAGTTCCCACCACCAGAACATGGCCGTACTGGCAGCCCCGGAAAGGGCCGAGGCCCACAAACAGTTATGAAAATGCACCAACTCTTTATCTTGCTGCATCCATCGGCTTCGCTGCCAGTTGTCTTCCGCCAGGCCGAACTCGGCCAGCAGGATCGGCTTATTCGGAGCGTGTTGGCGCAGCAGGGCCGTGCGCTCCAGAACAACGGCCGCCTCATCATGAGCTTTTTCTTTGTCGGCGGGCCGAAGATAATGATGCCCCTGCGCCCAATCTAATCGGGGATGCCGCCAATCCTTCGGCGCCGGTCCCCAAGCGCTAGTAGTGCGAGGATGTCCATAGATGTCGATCTTTTCAAGGTATTGGCCCAGGGCGTCGTAGAACCGGTCGGTGGGCAGGCCCGGGTTCATTTCGTTCCAGTATTCCCAGGCGGCCAGGCTGGTCGAATAACCCCATCGGGCCACTGCATACCGGAAGGTTTTCTTGGCGTCTCGGATGGCCTGTTGGTATTCGGGGCTGCCTTCCTTTTGCAGGGCTGACATATAAAGGTCCCTGGTCAAAAGGCACAGTTGCAGGTAGATGCCTTCCCGTTCCGCCGCCTCCAGAAGCACGTCCAGCATGAAGCAATCGACCGGGTTGTAGTAGGTGCGCACCGGGCGGTTGGGGTCGGCGTCGGCCAGCAGGTTCGGCCCACCGGCAGCTTCGGCCAGTACGATCTCATCCAGCCAGGCTCGGCCCCCGCCCTCCCACCGAAAACTTACCTCCGGCAAAAAATCCTGCTCCGCCGCTGTTCGGAACTCCTGACGGAAGTTGGTCCAGCCGGCATTCTTTTTAAGCCGGACGGGTTCGCCAAGCCGAAGGCTGCCGGCCGTGATCGTCAGTTGGCCGTCCGTATCGGCCAGCACCCGGCCAGTAAGCAGGTAATTGGTATTCGGACGGACGGCTAGGGGATTAGGGGGTCGGGCGGCTGCCTGCGCAGGATGCTGACCGCCCAATTGCACACAGCGGCGGGCGGGTTTGTCAGGGACTTGGCCGGGCATCGGAACAATCGGCCCAGGCCCGCTCCAGGACCGCCCCCAGGCGTTCTTGCGCGCCTCTACGGCCAAAGCCCAATCCTCACAGCAGGTCCAAATCCGCAAGAAATTGGCGCCCATGGCCCGAAGCGTTTGGAAGACTTTTTCGGCCTTCGCATAGGTAATCTGTTGTTCAAATCCGATGAAGGCCAAGTTTTGGCCGATGCCAAAAAACGGCTCACCCGTGGAAAACTCCAAAAACCGAGGGTCTTTCGAGCTGGTGCGGAGGAAGCCCCGTCGATCGCTTTTTTGGCAGGTAAACCGGACCGGCGCCGAGGTGCGGCTGCCGTGCCGATCGGTGCAACGGGCCATGGCTTGATAGAGGCCGGGTTCGGTCGGCGTGAATCGGGCCCGCCAGTGGGCCGGGCCGCTCGGATAGACCCAATCGGCCGGTCGGCGATCGGCAGATACCCGTCGCTCAAATGGCTGGTACCAGAAGGCCGGCAGCAGCAGGGTTTGGCCGCTGGGTGTGCGGATTTCCAGGTCAACGGCCACTTCCTCCGGATCGAACGGGTTCTGATAGGCACCTAGGCCGGTGATCAGGAATTCGATTTTGGCGTATTGCGGCACCTCGGGGGCTAGGGGGCGCAGTTGGAGCCGATCGGCCGCACCAGCCAGCCCATGCTCGCCTGTCCAAAAAGCAACCGCTCCGAAAAGCACCAGCAGTGCCGAAGATCGGTTCATCGGACCACCTTCCGAAAAACTAGCAGGTACGGGAACGCAAACGGTACAGCCCAGCCGCTAAAGCATACACGGCGCTAGCCACCAGCACAATGACCGGTCCGGTTCTCAGGCCCCAGGTGTAACTAAGGGCAATTCCAGCCAGGACACAACACATACAGATCAGGGTAGCCCAAAGCATCATCGGCGCCAGGCGGCGGGCAAACTGGCCTGCTGTTGCCGCCGGAAGCGTCATCAAAGCAATCACCAGAATCATCCCCACCACCCGGATCAAAAGCACAATGGATAAGGCGGTCAGGCACAAAAGCACTAGATAATACCTTTTGACCG
Organism: uncultured Thermoguttaceae bacterium; assembly: GCA_938042245.1. Classification (GTDB taxonomy): domain Bacteria; phylum Planctomycetota; class Planctomycetia; order Pirellulales; family Thermoguttaceae; genus JANXAQ01. Next base: position 27,265 of record CALIRO010000056.1, on the reverse strand, counting down.
GTAGGCCCCGAACGGTGGCAAATTCTTCGTCGAAACAAACGGCGGTCAACTTCGGGTGGAACACGGCCACCAGGCCGAGGACCAACAGGTCCAAAGCCAGCACGGTCCAAAGATCGGCCCTTCCGACCAGCAAAATATCGCCGAATAGATAGCTCATTGGATCGGCAAAATAGCCGGGTACGTTTTGCAGAAGCAGAAGCCCCAGGGCCATGCCAACCGACCAGACCGCGCCGATGGCTGTGTCTTCCCGCTGTCGGGCCGCCAGGCTTACCCAGCCGATCACCACCGCCGACAGGATCGCCGCCGCCGTCGCCCCCAAAAGCGGACTGAACCACCACAGATCGTATAGATACTGCAAATAGACGGCCAAGCCCACCCCACCGAGCACACAATGGGCAATCGCAGCGGCCAGGTAGCTAATCCGCCGGGTTACCACATAGGTTCCGGTAATTCCGAAGGCCACACTGGCCAAAAGTCCCACTACCACGGCATACCGCAAAAAGGCCATCTGGGGGTCCAAAAGCGCTTGTAGGAAATCCACCATCGTCGGTCTTTTCTCCAAGCAAATCTGGGGACAACGGGGAGCCAGGCCGATAGGTCGCTTTATGGCTGGTGCCCTTCGGGGCTACAGCGGTGGTCGTGACGGATGATGCGTACATCGTCGCCGTAGAGTTGGCGGATCTTTTCTCCGGTAAGTTCTGTAGTGGGATGGACCACCAACCGGCGGTTGACGCACAGGACCGAACCGATCTGCGGCGATACCACCCCCAAATCATGCGAAACCATGACGATGGTCATTCGGTGGTGTATTTGCTGGAGGATTTCCATCAGTTGGCCCTCGGCCTGGGGATCGACATGGGCGGTTGGTTCGTCCAAAAGGAGCAGTTCGGGTTGGCTGGCTAGGGCGCGGGCAATGAGGACCCGTTGGCGCTGGCCGCCGGAAAGGGCTGCAAAAGGGCGATCCTCCAAGCCGGTAAGCCCCACCTCAGCCAGGGCCTGCTGGGCAGCCTGCCGATCCTGCCGGCTGTACCAACCCAACAGGCGCCGGCCCGCCGTGCCCAGTCGGCCCATCAGTACAATATCCATCACGGTAACCGGAAAAAGACTGTCGAACTGCATGTGCTGGGGCATGTAGCCGACCCGATGGCGTGTCTTGTTCGGCTCTTGGCCGAAAAGGCGAACGGTACCGGCCGTCGGTTCCAGCAGGCCAAGGATCAGCTTTAGCAGCGTGGTTTTGCCGCCACCGTTGGGACCGACCACCAGGACCCATTCGCCCGGCCAAATCGTGAGATCGACTCCTTCTAAGACCACCCGGCCGTTATAGCCGAAACTGACGCCCTCTAGCAGCACGATGGGCGATGGAGCCTCCCGGTCCTTGGCCGGGCCGGTGGAGGAGGCAAGTTCGGGCGTTTGGGTCGGCTGGATTTCGACCGGGCGGGCTGTGGAAGAAAATTCGGGCGTTTGGGCTGGTAAAACCATTTAGTCTTCCTGCTTATTTCTGGGCAAAGACGGGAAGGAGGATTCCTGGGAGGTCGGCGCTTTGGGCCAACTTGGTTGACCCCCGTTCGACTGGTTCTATGGAGGCACGGTTCTAGGTTGCCGGTTGTGGAGGTGCAGGCTGCTTCGGTTCTGCGCCGCCAAACGCTTCCACTAAGGTTGTGGTTAGTCGTTTTAAGGTCTCCAGGACGTTTCGATGCAAGGGGTTAATTTCTACTAGGCGGGCGCCGACCGCGTCGGCCACCACCTGAGCCGCTCGATGCTCGAACTGCGGTTGCACCAGGATAACAGAAATGCGCTGGGCCTGAGCCTGCTGGATCAAACGGCGAAGCTGCTGCGGGGTGGGGGTTTTGCCTTCCTGTTGGACAGCCATTTGCCGCAACCCATAACAATCCGCAAAATAGCCGAACGCGGGATGAAACGCAAAAAACGCCCGGCCTCGGTAAGGGGCCAGTTGCTGGCGGCACCAAGCGTCCAAGGCGTCTAGCTCCGCCTGCAACTGAGCAAGGTTCCGACGGTAAGCCTCGGCATGGCTCGGATCGCGCTCGGCCAACGCCTCCGTAATCCGCTGGGCCAGGTGTTTCAGCAAAGGCAGGGAAAGCCAAATGTGCGGGTCTAGACCGCCTAATTCGCCCTCGGAATGTTCGTGCGGATGGTCTTCGGAATGGACATGGTTCTGCTGAGGATCCGCCTGCCTCTTCGGATAGTGCTCCTCATGATGGTGCTCCTCGGCCTCGTCGTTGGATTCGCCATGAGAATGGTCATGATCCGAGGAGGAATGGCTGTGGCCTTCTTCGGGCAGAAATCGTCGGCGAGCTAGACCCTGGCCTAGATCGAGCACCGGAAAATCCGGCCTGGACTGCCGCAACTTCTCCAGAATCCGATCTTCTAAAGCCAGACCTATTCGAACAAACAAGTCCGCCTGGGTCAGCTCAGCCATTTGCCGGGGAGAAATCTGAAACGTATGGGCATCGGCGCCGGCCGGAATCAAAACGAATACCTCTGCATTTGGGCCTGCTAGCCGCTCGACCAAAAAGCCGATCGGTTCAATAGCCACAGCCACCCGCAAAAGCCCCTCTGGCGAATCCTCCGGAGCGAAAGCCCGGCATCCTGCCACGACCCCAATTCCGCTGAGCAATAGACCTAGGAGCAATAGACCTAGCACCCCCCACGCTCCTCCGAAGAAGCATTTAGGGGCAAACGGCTTGGAACCCGATGCAGGCGGAATGAACTCAGCCATAGACATCTTCAGCCTCCTTGTCTCTGTCGGTTTGAATAAAATCCCGAGCTGCTTGACCCACTTATCGCGTTCGGTCCGATTTGACCCAATTGCAGACCAAATGCATCGCATGGCAATCGGGACACTCAGCCAGGGGATGGTTGACGGCAAACCGCTCCCAATGCCGTCGCTGATCAGGGGTCAAACTGCCCGTCCCCTGACACAACGGACAAACGCTCTCCAAGGCCCGAAGGATTGCCGTGCGGATGAACTCCGATCGGTTCGGAATACCCCGCAGCGCATCCCGAAGGGCCTTATCCACTTTGAAGGTAATAATCTCTTGTTTGGGCCGACCCATGCCACATCGCTCCGAAATGAACAAACCGTGATTCAGACCATATTATTATTACTTTATATTGCTCTCCGAAACAAGACCACCCCCTCTCCGGCTGGATTCCTGAAACCGATGACTTAAAATAAACTCTCACCCCTCACCAACAGTTTGCCGATTCCATTGTTTTTCTCTCCATGCCGAAGGAAAACTAAGATGAACAAAATCGCTGGCGCTGTGGCTAACCTTCGCCGTTGGCGGAGTGGATGGAGTATTATCTGGGGATGGGCTTTGGCGGCAAGCTTCTGGGAAGTTACGGGAGGCGTCGCCGCTTGGCCAGAAACCCAACCACACCCAGAAATCCCGAAGGCCCAAACAAACATCCTCCCCGAGAAACCTCCCCCGGAATGGGAAAAACCTATCCAAGAAAAACCTGCCCCTCCTCCAAAGACCACCCCGGTGCCGAAACCGTACGCCCCCACCAGCGACTATGAACGGATGGAGCGGGAAGGCTGGCAAGTGCTGGTCTGGAAAGGACTGCTCCAGGACCATCCGGAGATAGCCCAGGCGACCCTGAAACTATTGGACTGCCAATTGTTCCAGATTCGGCGGACCCTGCCGCCGGCCGCGGTCCAGAAACTTCAAAAGGTGCGCATCTGGGTGGAGTGGGACGAGGGGCATCATCCGTGCATGACCTACCATCCGGATGCCCGCTGGCTCCGGGAACATGGGATGAACCCGGACAAGGCCAAGTGCGTGGAGATTGCTCATGCGAGGAATTTCTTAGCATGGACAAAAGTCCAACCTTGGATGGTCCTCCATGAACTGGCCCACGCCTACCACGACCAGTTCCTGCCCGGCGGATACAACAACCCGGAAATCAAAGCGGTCTATGAATCGGCGATCAAGGCCGGCCTATATCAGAAGGTGCTTTTTGTCCGGGGGGAACGCCGACAGGCCTATGCGGCCAAAAACCCAATGGAATACTTCGCCGAACTTTCCGAGGCCTACTTCGGCGCCAACGACTATTATCCGTTTGTCCGAGGAGAACTAAAAGAGCATGACCCCGCTGGTTTTGCTTTGCTAGAAAAACTTTGGGGCGTTTCGCCCAAGTGAGCATCCTATACCAGAAAACATTTTTTCCCGTACCAGGTTAGTTAGGCGGCGCGAAGCCGATCGGGTGCTCCTTTTTGTGTAAACAGGCATCCTGTAGCGGTAGGACCCGTGCTATCAGAAACAGGGGTTCGTGGGCTAAACATTTTCCAGAATGCCGAGGCGTTGGAAAATGGAACCCGGTGGCCGACTGCTGCCCCGGAAGCCCCCGGAGAGTCTGAGGAGCCCATCCTGCCCCGCCGCTTGCAGGACACAGCCCCACCCAAAGGCCCATCCTAAAAAGATTCTTGATCCTCAGGGAAAGCTTGGAAAATTAGAGTTTGGAAAGAGGGGCCATTTTCCTTTTGGAATCGGCGGTTAGTCCCACCACCATCGACCTTGGGGGAGGCGGAGTTTGACTTCCTGATGGGTTTTAGCCACTTCGCCCTTGTCGTCCGGCAAGAGATTCCGTTTGGCCAGGGCCTGTTGGGGTTCGATATGCACTCCGCCGCCAATGGGCGTCATCAGGCGATTGCCTCGGACGAGAGCAGAGACGGCGGGAGCGACTTTCCGAGGTGCCGGATATTTCTGAACAGCAAATTTGGCTTCGTCTGCGAACAATTCCATTTTCCAGCCGGCTTTGCTGTAGTAATTTTGCTGTTGGATGAAGGCGGCGGCCACGGCCATGTCAATTAGATTGCGCAGTTCGGCGAAGACGGGGGAGCGTTCGGCCAGTTCGGGATATTTTTTGGTGAAGGTGGTAGTAAACATTTGACTGGCTCGGCTGGTGGCTCCCACGCTTTGGCGCTGGCCTTCGGCAGTAACCAGTTCGTCTTCCCCGACCAGTTTGACACCATCTCCCTCCAGCTTCATCGCTAGGCCGTCTTCGCTCACCCGAACGCATTGATAATCCGGCACAAAAAACCAGCGGAACAGGGCGTTCCGGGAAACCTGGCTGGGGTTAACCATCTGGACGAAGCTCGCCATCTGCACCGGCGGCTCCTCCAGACCGATGCCAATCAGCTTCATTCGATAATCGGCCTCCACCAGCACCTGGGCAAAATGGGTCTCCGGCGGAACCCCGGTGATCGTAATGTCCTGAAGGCCTAAACTCTCTTGCAAGCTGACGGCAATCTGGTTGGCCATGGCCGGATTGGGTGGGCCGGGCAATTGACTGCCCATTTGCCGAAGCACCCGCTGCATGGCAGCCAACCCCTCAGGCGTAGGATCAATCGAACAACTAATCACCGTATCCTGCATCTTTTTATCCGGCCCAAACAGCCGTAGCGCCACCACCAGATCCTCCAATCGGCACACAGGCCGACGGGTGGTAATGCCGACGATCCGGCCAACGGGGTCTTCCATCCATCCTTCGGCAGGCCCGGCAATGACAATGTCTTTGGTCTCCGGATAGAAGAAGACATATTGGATTCGCAGCAGGCCGGCTAGATAACGCATTTCGTCGGTCAGCACGCCTTGGCGGTCGGCCAGGGCCTGCTCCAATCGGGTCAGCGATACATATCGGCGTTTGCTGAAGCGAGCAATGTCGGCCGAGAGGGCGGCTTTGGCCGCTGCCTGCCGCTGCCGAAGCAACTCCCCGGTAAGATCCGGAACTACTTTCTTATGCAGGACTCCCTGGGCATCGACGACCACGCCGGCTTGGGCATACACCCACTTGGGACAAGCAGCCAAACCCAGGACCACACCTACCAGAATTGCCCACCGAAGGTAAACCCGTTGTGTGTGCATGAGCCAGTTCTCCAAGGAAGCAAACCCCTTTTGTCCTAGACCCTGGTACCCATTTGCCTCTGGCTACCGGAAGGCTTTCGTTCCACAGGGCAGTGCCGCCTGGCGGTATCCAGAGATTGATAGAAGTCGCTGATTCCAGAAACAGTCTGGAGCGAGCTTCTATTTTTCGATGATAATTAGGCAATTTAGGTAAAGCAAGCAGTTGCAGCAAGATTTTTGGGGGGTGGTCCATAAGAGGGGGAGCAAGAGTTTGGCCAACGCGGATTTTCGTATATGATGTATTTTCTCAGATATTTTTATTTTATGTATATTATTTTAAATTGTCATTTTATGTAATTTGTGTATTTTGAAGCCGGAGAGATCAAAACGTTTTCGACATTTCGTGGGGAATTCCACAAAAATGCCTTTTTTGCGGGGCATACTCCTCTAAAAAGTAGAAGAAATTTTGTGTTCGGCTATCCTGTTAACCAAGCATAACTTAGATGGAAGAACAAAGGGGCGGCAAAACAGAGAGAATCGATCCGGTCCAAGACTCCGCTATGTCCTTCCAGTAAGGTTCCGTAGTCTTGAACGCCTCGATCCCGCTTAATGGCCGACATGGTTAGCCCGCCGGCAAATCCCATCAGGGCCACAAGACCCGATCCTAGGCCAGCCAGCCAGTAGGGGAAGGGCGTAGCCCAGGAGAGGGAAGCCCCCACTAGAGCTGTAGTAAGAACCCCCCCTAAAAGCCCCTCTAAAGTGCGACTCGGACTGATTGTCGGTGCCAACACATGTTTCCAGGGCAACTGGGCCCACGCATATTGAAACAGATCCCCCAGTTGCACCATTAGCACAAAGAAAAATAACAGCCGTTCCCTCAGACTCGCTCCGCCACTGGGTAGGTTTTCTACCGGAAGCGTTAAGAGGGCTGGGGCGTAACTGAAACAATACACACAAATCAACAGGCCCGCCTGAATCTTGGCTGTCCGCTCTAAAAACCGCTTTGGGTCATCGGCCAAAGCAATCCGAGCAGGAATAAGCAAAAATGTATATATCGGGATGAAAGCCGAAAACCAATGGTACCACCCTAAACCCACCAAAAGAAATTGGACCGGAGTAACCACAAAAAAGACCCAGAATAAGGCACGATGGTCGCCTGGCCGCGTGGGGGTGAGCGTAATAAACTCCCGTAAGGCCCAAAACGAAATCAGGCCAAAGATGCCAATCGTAACCGCCCGGTGGATGAGAAAGGAGGCGGCTACCACGGCCAACAATAGCCACCAGGCTCGAATCCGCAGCCAAAACGTTTCCACCAACGCCGGATTCAACCCACTGTCCGGACGGCGGCGCAGCAGGGAGGCTACTGCCGTGGCAATCCCTAACACCACCAACACACCTAAAACCAAAATCAGCGTCCGAGGATCACTCACCAGGGCAATCCCATGAAGTAGCTGCGTGTGCGGGAAAGGAGCTTCTTTTCTTCGGTGGAGTGCCGTGGCCGCCAGAACGGACTTCCAGCCCGTTGAGGTCTTCGGCCAGGGCGAAACGTCTAGAGCTCTTTGAGGCGTAAGACCGCCTCCCGAGCTCGGCGGAGAAACTCCGCTTTCGGTTCCCCTTTTTCCAGCCAAATCGGGGGACCGAAAATCACCCGGGTTAAAAGGGGCACCGGCAAGACCTCCCCCCGAGGGAGAATCCGATTCATATTGTCGATATAGACCGGAACAGCTTCTAAATCGGGCCGTTTTTTGGCCAAATAGTATAGGCCGCTTTTAAACTCCCGGACTTCTCCAGTGGGACTGCGACCTCCTTCCGGAAATACAATCAGGGAGTACTTATCCCCCATTTCCCGAAGCATGAGATCCACCGGGCTTTGATGCACTTTGATTTCGGTTCGGTCGATGAGGATGGCGTTAAAGACATGCCGAGCCAGGTATTGGCGGATTCGGCCAGCGGTCCAATAATCTTTGGCCGCCACAGGTCGAGTCAGTGCTCGGACTTGCGGCGGCAAGGAGGCCCAAATGACCAAGGCATCCAAATGACTGGTATGATTGGCAAAATAAATCCGTTGGCAGGTGTCCGGATGGCAATCGACCCATCGGACACTGGCCCCGCTGAAGAACTTTGCCAGCAAGGCAAGAAGCGGTCCGGTGATCTTCAGAGCCATCCTATTGTTTCCGCCGGGAGGTAACAGGACTGTTCAGCCGCTCTCCCAAAGTGCCTCTTCCGCCCCTACGGAAGGCAAAGCCCCAGATGGTTCTCTCGGGGCCATCCATTCCGTTTCCGGGCAGAACAGTTCGGCTTCCTCTATAAAAACCTATCTTAACCCCCTCTAGAGTCGGAGAAAAGACAAGCAGAACGCTTTTACCATCCCGAAGTTGGGGCTAAAGACATTTCCCCACCCCCTCCGGAGAAGCAGGGGGCGAAACCAGCTTGGCCATTCCCAAGGAGGGATTAAATCCACCACGATGGGGGATCCGGACCGAAATTCCGCCTTCGTATGGGGCGGTGGCCCCCAAATGGAGGAATTCCCCAGGACAGGATCAGCAGTCCAGACCGGGATTACTGAAAGAATCCAGGGCAGATGCTAATCCCGAGGAATAGTAAAATGAAATTCACGATTTTCCGGGGATACGCGGACCGGATTAGGCCAGATGCGGTGGCTCCGATACTGTTTGGATCGGAAACTACCTGGATCCGTCTCATCGCCTACTCGAATCAGTTCCACCTCATGTTCGCCCTCGATGACGCCGTCACCATATTCCCAGGTAGTGGCTTCGGAAAACTGCCCGTTTCGAGTATCTACCACCGCCACCGCAAATGGAGGATAATTCTTCTGGCGAACTAACGTTTCGGGGGTAAGAAAACGTAGTTCCAGCCGATTGGCCGGGATCAAGTCCCCATTCTCATAGGTTACTTTTCCCGCCACAGGGATCGTGGGTAATCGAGGTTCTCGGCATCCTGGGCTGCCCCATATCCCTAGAGCCCCAATTACCCACACCCATCCTCCTGAGAAAAGCCTCGGCAGCCTGAGCTTCCGGCGCATCGTGTTTTGCACCTTTTGGGCCAGAGCAACCACTTGAATTTCCCCCATAGAAGCAGCGTATGCCACACTCGGTTTTTGCGCCTTTTGGGCCAGAGCAACCACAGGACCTCGCATTGCCTGACGGTAGGAAGTCTCCCAGCTTGGGGATTTTTAGGAGGTCATTTGGAGGGTTCGGATCGACAATGGATTTTTCGCTGTCCGGCCTATAAGTAAAAATTCCTATATCCCCGAAATTCATTGGGGTCAAGTGGCACTGTCGATTTTATGAAGGAATGGAACCTCTGAATCATTCAAGGGATATATTTTTACACTATTTGGGGACCTCCGCCAATGGGCCCAACATATAGTGGTATTGCCAACATTAGAGACAATATATAGTATCCAGTAACGGGAACCGATAGGCAAGGAATGGAACAAATGTTTGTATAGTCCATGTGATGCTCAGGATTTTGCAGAGCTCCCGGAATATTAACAGACCGAAGTATTCTCCCGAGTTGCCCAATGCAGAGCAGGGGTCATTACCCCTAAAAATCCCTGGGGTGGAAAAGTACTTTCCTGGTTAGTAGCGCAGGGCAAAATGTCCACTGGAGGCGTGCAAGCCCCGGGGCTTTGGAAAACTGCCCGTTTGGGGTATCCACAACTGCCACCGGAACCAGAGGGTCATTTTTCAAACAAGAGACAATGCTTCTGGCAACTAAGCTGGACATTTGCCAATTTTAAGGTTCGCTGGCGGCTTAGGGGCATGAAAACGCCCCTAACCGATGCCCGAGAGGCTGCTGGGGGGAAAGTTTCGGCCCTTATCTGCCGAAGACGTGGAGCAACGGGGTTCCCTGAGTCCGCCTGGTGGTTCCTTTTACTCTTCGGTCTTTTTGAGTTTGAGGGGGACAGTATAAACATAGATATAATGTTTCACTCCATCTTCATTGGAGATCATTTCGTGGAATTGTTCATACTCGGCGCCGGGGATGGAATAATCATGGCAGACGATTCTAGAGCCGGGCTTCATCTTTTGAAACTGGGGAATCAATTTTTTATTCATCTCCGGTAGCAGATAGGAAGTAATCACACTGGCTGGCCGAAGATCCACGGTGTAGATATCCTGCTGACGGATTTCCACCAGATGACCGATCTTCTCTTTTTTGATGTTTTCTAAGGACTCGGCTACTCGATCGTCGTCGATTTCAAAGCCGATGGCTTTGCAGCCGTACTTTTTGGCTGCCTGAATGACGATCCGGCCATCGCCGGAGCCCAAATCATAGAGTAAATCCTTTTTAGTGACCTTGACCATTTCCAACATTTTGTCCACCACGTCATGCGGCGTAGGGACATAGACCACATCGGCGGTCATTTTGGGGGGTTTTTTGGCAGGGCCTTCGCCCCAGGCACTGCAAGCCAACCCCGTGCATACCACCAGGCCCAGCATCGTCATCCAAAACCACTTCTGTTTTTGCATCGTCATCGACTCCTTCAGAAAAAGGAAAGGTTACCGACGGTAAACTTCTTATTGCTCTGCGCCCTGTGTGTAGTATAGGCTGCTGGAAGGGCTGTTAGCAGCTAGTCGTAGGAGGGGAAAAAGTTTTGGAAGCTCTGCAAAATCCTGAAGATCACAGGAGTTTTATGAACATTTAATTTATTCCTTTGTCTATTGGTTCCCATTGTTAGGCACTATATATTGAGCGTAATGTTCGTAATATCACTATATGTTGGAGATGTTGGGAGAGGTTTCGAGATAGTGTAAAAATATCTCCTTTAAATTATTCAGAGGTTCCTTCATTCGGAGGTTCAGGGCTTTCTAATCGGCCTGTGAGCGAGGCTCCGAGCGTCTCTCCTGGCAAGGTAGGGCTGGTAGTAGTTCCGGCGCCGTTCAATGGAAGAAGACGGCCAAGCCAGGGATCTGCCTTTTCAGTTTTTTGGCTCCTTCATCGCTGACTTGGGTGCCCCAGACGTAAAGCATCCGCAGCTCTTTTAGGTCTCGCAGATGCTCCAAGGACTCATCGGTAACTTCTTTACACTCCTTCAGATTCAATACCCGCAGCCGCTCTAACCCCTTCAGATGGATTAATCCATCGCCCGTAACGTGAGTATTCCGAAGGGTAATGGTATCCAGGCGGCTGAGGGCTTGCAGATGGGCCATGGCTTTATCGTCGATCGGATTATCCGCCAAGTTCAAGACCTCGAGGTTTCTTAGGTTTTTCAAATAAGCCAGGCCCGTCCCGGTAATGCCCGTTTTTTCTAACGAGAGGCAGACCAAGTTGGTCAGGCCGGCCAGATGTTTTAGGGCCTCGTCGTCCAAGGAGACGTCGCACAGATATAACCGCTGCAGGCCATGGAGGTTTTTTAGATGGACTAGTCCTTTAGAGGTTACTTTGCCTCCACGGATTTCCAATTTTTCCAGGCCAGGCAGTCCCCCAAGCAAAGCGAAGGCCTGGTCCGTCATTTGGCCCTTGGTGGCCACTACGGATTTGACCTGTCCCTGATCGTTCTGTTCGATGGTTACCCCTAAAGCTACCAGAGCTTTTACCGCTTCCGGATCTTCCGGGGCAGCCGGAGCTGGTGGAACCTGCTCAGAAGATTCGGCCTTTGCTGAAGGGCCGGGTTTGTCCGAACCAGTAGGTTCATCTGCCGGGGCGGGGGTATGCCTCGGGTTTTGTGCGGAGACGGCAGAGTCGGCAGCTTCGAGGGATGTTTCTCCCGGCCCAGCCGGTTCGGAAGCCCTGCTAGCAGTTTCCGCCCCCGAACCACCCCGGTCAGGCCCACTGACCACCGGGGGCACGTAAGGACTGTCGAGCTTCGTTTGAGGAGGCGTTTGCTCGGAAACTAGGGCCTTGAAACTTTGGTTACTCGAAGCGGTAGCTCCCCATTGCCCAGCCGGTTGCTCACCCGAACTACAAGCAATCGGCACCAGGCCGAGCCATCCAATCATCGTTACCGCTACATACCGTTTCATTCCACTCTCCTTTATACCAGGGCACTCATCAGCCAGCGAATCATCCTGTAAAACTCCAACATAACATCCCTTTCCCCTGCCGTAAAGACGGGCAAACTCACCAGTCCAATCCAAGAGGTTGTAGCTCTCTGAAGAGCTTTTCTCGCGGGAACTACAGACCCAGTAAAATCTTTCGTAACACTTCAGCCGAATGAAGCACCAGGCATTCCACCCTAACCAGGAATCTAGGTTTTTTCGAAGGATTTCTGGTTTCTGGATTCTCGCTTGAGCGGGAATGACCCTGGGGGGAGATTGTCCCTAAAAGAACAGAAACGTACTTCGCTTGGATGAACTGTTTCCATCTTTGCAACCCGCGTCCCGGATACGCAAAACAGGAGAAGAGGCCCTGGAATCCCAAATCATAGAGTCCCAAAACCTTTGAAAAAACTATTCCCGGAGAAGCGAAATCTCCCGAGCTGGGAATCTGTAGATTTGAACATCTGTTCCAAAGAGCCGAAGGTTTCCGAAAGCGGGCTAGGCGTTAACGGCTGGGGCGAATCAGCCGATCCGAAATGATTTGAAATAATTGTCGGGCCACTGTTTGTTTTGGGCCAGCCAACTTGGCTACTAGCTGGCCCTGCCGGTCTAAGATGTCAATTTGGGTGTCGGGGGCCTGCATGGCAGCGGGGCCATTGACCACCATCAGATCGCAGTTTTTTCGGCGCAATTTTTGCCAAGCCCGCTGCTGGGCATGCTCCGTCTCCAGGGCAAAACCGACAATCCATTGATGGCGTTTGTGGGCGGCTAGATGCAACAAGATGTCGGGGGTTTCGACCAACCGAAGCAGTCGACCGCTGCCGGTTTTGCGCAGTTTATGTTTGGCCTGCCGGACTGGCCGATAATCGCACGGGGCGGCCGCCGCTATCACCCCGTCGCAGCGGTCAAACTCCGCCAAACAAGCCTGGCACATCTGCTCGGTCGTACTCACCCAGATCACCTGGGCCTGGGCAGGATAGCTGATCTCCACCGGCCCGCTGACGATAACCACCTCATGGCCTGCTTCCAGAGCCGCTTCCGCCACCGCACAACCCATCCGTCCACTAGAGGCATTAGTCAAAAAACGGACCGGATCCAGATATTCCCGGGTGGGGCCAGAGGTAATCAATATTCGCATCGGTTGCCTCTTTGCTTCTGCGCCCGGAGCCGGACTATCTCTGCCAACCTAAGGAAATTCTCCCCCTGCCCTGACAGGAGCTATAAGAGGCCATCCCCGCGCAAGCTGGGTTCTAGGAACATTCTCTTCGGTGCCTTAATATCTGGAGGCGGGGAGGACAGGAAACTGGCCCGGCCTGGTGGGAAAACGTCCCGGAAAACGATGCTGATTACTCTTCCAGGACTTCTTTTTCCCTGGCTTTGGCCAATTGGTTGGCCTGATCCTCATATTCTTTAGTGAGGTCTTGGATTTTTTCCTTCAATCGTTTGCATTCGTCCTCGGAGAGCAGTTTTTCTTTTTCCGCCTGATCCGCCGATTTGTTGCCGTCCCGCCGGATGTTGCGGATGGCGATCTTGGCCTCCTCACACAGTTCCCGAATGCGGGCGACCATTTTCTGGCGTACCTCCATCGACAGCGGCGGCAGGATCAGACGAATGGTCCGCCCGTCGTTTTGTGGAGTTAGGCCCAGCCCACTGGCCAAAATCGCCTTCTCAATCTCCTTCAACGTCCCCGGATCGTAAGGCCGGATCAGCAGTTGATTTGGTTCTGGCACGGCAATGGTGGCAATTGTTTTTAATGGGGTGGCTGATCCGTACACCTCCACACGCAGGGAATCGACCAGGCCCGGGCTAGCTCGGCCCGTGCGAATACCGGCCAGATTCTCCTTCAAAATCGCAATGGCCTTTTCCATCCGTTCTTCCACGTCCAGCAGAATTTCATCCGGATCCATAGCAACACCCTTCTCAGCAGATGAAGCAATTTTGCCTGGCTTACAGCCCATCCCAAAACGCGAGGTGCCCTGTTGGGAACCACCCCATTTTTCAGGGTTTGCTGAGATTATCGAAGTTTTTCTGGACAGGCTCTTGGGTCGTGGTGTTTGCTTTCCCTTTGCTGCCGGTGCCGATTCCGCTTTCTGCAGAAGGTATCCGGGAAGTAGGTCGGACGGGGGGTAGCTGAGTTAGCTTACCTAGTTAGGGTAAACTCCCTTCCACAGTTATGGTAAAACGCCTTCCATTTTTCGCCAGATGCGGGTGCCAATTCGTTCACCTCGGATAGCCCGTTCGATATTGCCTTCTTTCCGGAAGTTGAACACTACAATGGGCAGATCATATTGCATACATTTGGTAATCGCTTCCGGGTCCATGACTCGCAGATTCTGCCGACGTACCTCTTCATACGTAATTTCGCTATACAGAATAGCGTGGGGATTTTTTTCTGGATCGTCGCTATACACGCCGTCGACTCGGGTAGCTTTCAGCAGAACCGATGCCTCCAGTTCCAAGGCGCGTTGGGCCGCTGCCGTGTCAGTGGTTACATACGGGCTGCCCGTTCCGCCAGCCAGGAGGATCAGTCGGCCTTTTTCCAGATGGCGACGAGCTCGGCGGTGGATATACGGCTCGGCCACTCCGTCCATATGCAGGGCGGTCATCAGCCGAGTCTCACAACCCAGCGACTCCAACGCATCCTGTAGCGCCAAGCCGTTCATCACCGTGGCGACCATCCCCATATAATGGGCCGTGTATTCATGAATATACGATTGGCCTGCCGTAAACTGGGTCCCCCGAATCAGATTGCCCCCGCCCAGCACAATCGCAATTTGGGTACCCAATTGGGCAGCCGAGTGAATCTGCCGAGCCAAGTGCAACACCGCCTCCGGGACAATACCCCGCTGGCCCGGCTCGGTAAACCCATCCCCGGAAATCTTCAACACCACCCGGCGATAGACTGCTCCAGTTCCCACCTCCGCCATTCTCAACTCCTTAGGCAACAAAGCCCTCCGATAGGGTACCAACCGGCAGAGACCCTACCGATCTAACTGCCCCACCACGCCCCTCTTTCTCAGAGGACGTTTTGATTCCAGGATTGACAATCTTATGGCTCCAACCTCAGGTAGCCCACCAAAAGGGGGTTGGCGGGACTTCCCGATAGCCACATCAATCCCGGTTTCGTAACACCTCAGCCCAATGAGCACCAAGGCATTCCTCTGCAACCAGGAATCCAGGTGTGTGGAAGGATTTCTGCTCCCTGCACTGCCGCTTCCCCAGCAGGGACACTTGGGGCATTCTCCCTAAACAAACAGGAACTTACTCCCCTCGGCGGGAAGTGTTAGCCGGTTTCACTTACACCAGCTCCCGTTGGCCCGGGAACTAAGCGGCCTATTGGTCCCGTGATTTTGCCAACAGCTTGTCCTGGCTGGTCCGCCGAAATCCCACCCGGGCCTTTTTGAGGGCCTTTCGAGGAATAGGCCCATCCGTTCGGAGCAGTTCCCGAGAAACCGTTAAATAATACCCCCCGTTCGATAGGGCACTAATAACTGTATTTGCCAAGGGCTTTCTTCAGCCAGCCCGCTTCCGTGGAATCTACCAATTTGGTGCCCCGAAGCTGGCGCCGGCGTTTTTTGCTTTTGCGCAAAGCCAAATGGCTGGTACCAGCGCAGCGATGTTTCACCTTTCCCGTAGCAGTAAGCCGAAACCGTTTCTTAATTGCTTTTCGTGTCTTTACCTTTGGCATACCATTACCCTCTATCGGGGGAGTAGGGAAATAGAAAATACCTATTATATCATCTGTGGGTGAGAAAGAAAGGGGAGAGAATCATCCCAGCGAGGCCGGGCAGGGGGGGCAATCGGTTCCTTGGAGGGAGAAGAAAATACCTCATCATATATGAGAGAAGGCCGAATAGAAACGCCTCTCAAAAAGGATTATGCCCTTTTCCATCCCCCAAAAGGGTAGGATTTTCTATTCCGAAGGTTTTAGCCGGGTGTTTTCGGGGTAAGATACCCCCAATTAAGGGCACTCGATCGCCAACCCAAAAAGCCCTGTGCCAATTATTTAGAGGCTAAAGGGGCTAAGGTACAGACGAGGCGTTTTCCCTGCTCTTGGGGGGGCTGTTCTACCTTGCCCACATCAGCCAATCGACTCAACACCTCCTCTAGCAATCGTTTGCCTTCTTCTTTGTGGGCCAATTCTCGGCCGCGGAAGATGACGGTGATTTGGACTTTATGACGGCGGGTGAGGAAATTCCGGGCGTGGTTTAATTTGACATTGACGTCGTGTTGGCCTGTTTGAGGCCGAAGGCGAATCTCTTTGATCTTTACATGGTGCTGGGCGAGGCTTTTGTGGAGCCGCTTTTTCTGCAGGTATTTATACTTCCCATAATCCATAATTCGGCAGACAGGAGGGTCTTCATTGGGAGCGACTTCTACCAAATCCAGCTCGGCTTGCCGGGCCAGCTCCAATGCCTCCTCAATGGGAAGTATTCCCAGTTGGGCCCCCTCGGCCCCAATGACCCGCACCCGCGGCGCTAGAATCTGTTCATTGACCCGCTGCAGTTTTGCTTCGATAGCCACACTCCTCCTTTCTATAAAAACCAACCCGTTGGTACCAGCTTTCCTCCGGCCACCCCAAAGGCCCAGAGGTATCCCGGCCGCACGAAAGGCAACGGCCGAATCCCTGTCCGGCCAGAACGGACCTGCCTAATTGAGTATTCTTTCCTTTGGGTTGTTCGTCAACTGCCCAACAAAAATTTCACAGACTCTTCCAGACCTACCTATCCGTGCTCCAAGCCGCCGTCAACAAGCAATCGTTGCTGCTTGTGCTGATCGGCCGGTTTTATGAATTTAAGTGATATACTGTATATAAGGACATATATCTACCTCTCCTTACCGTGCCGGAGGCTTTCGGTACAGTTTCTGGGCGATTTCTTGTTGGAGTTTGTCGATGGCTGTCTGCAGGGTCATTGGCCCCAAATCGCCCTGATTCCGATCCCGCACCGAGACGGTGCCTTGTTCCATTTCCCGCCCGCCGAGGATGAACATATAAGGCACCATTTCCAGTTGGGCCTCTCGGATTTTGGCGTTGATTTTTTCCGGGCGCCAATCGCCCGTAGCTCGGATGCCGGCCGAGTGCAGTTTGGCCAAGACTTCTCGGCCGTAGGACTCGAACTTCTGGCTGACGATCATCACCCGCACTTGTTCTGGGGCAAGCCACAGGGGAAACGCTCCGCCATAATGTTCGATCAACATCCCTACAAACCGTTCAAAAGACCCTAGGGGCGCCCGGTGGATCATAACCGGCTGATGAGGCTGGTTATCTGGCCCGATGTACTGAAGTCCAAATCGTTCGGGACTGGGCAGGTTGTAATCCAGTTGGACGGTGCCTAACTGCCAGGGTCGGCCCAGGCAATCATGGACGATGAAATCGGCTTTCGGTCCGTAAAAGGCCGCCTCGCCCACGCCCAACTGCAACTCCGGAAGGTTCATCTGCTCACATACCCGCTGCAGCGCCTCTTCCGCTCGTTGCCAGACCGCCTCCGAACCGACATATTTCTGGCTTTTCGGATCCCGAAGACCAAGCCGAACATAATAATTCTCCAGCCCCAAGGTCTTGAACACATATTGGGTCATCTCCACGCAGCCGCGGAACTCCTCGGCAACCTGATCTTCTGTACAAAATATGTGGGCATCGTCCTGGGTAAAGCCACGGACCCGGATCATGCCGGTCAGTTCCCCCGATTGCTCGAAGCGATGGACAAGGCCAAACTCGGCCAGGCGCAGAGGCAAGTCCCGGTAACTGCGCGGTTTGCTTTTGTAGATCATAATGTGGTGGGGGCAATTCATCGGTCGGAGCAAAAACCGCTCGCCGTCGGCCATCTGGATGGGCGGAAATTGGCTGTCGGCATAGTAGGGATAATGGCCAGATGTTTCGTATAACTGGACCCGTCCTAGCACGGGGGTATAGACCGGCTGGTAGCCCCGACGGAGCAATTCTGCGTAAATAAAGTTTTCCAACTCCCGGCGGATGATCGCCCCTTTGGGAAGCCAGAAGACCAGCCCGGAGCCGACGGCCGGTTCGATCATAAACAGTTCCAGCCGACGACCTACCACTCGGTGGTCCCGCCGTTTGGCCTCCTCCAATTGATGCAAGTACTGATCCAGCTCCTGCTGGCTAAACCAAGCCGTCCCGTAAATCCGCTGCAACTGTTGCCGAGAGGCATCCCCTTTCCAATAGGCCCCGGCTACCGAGAGCAATTTAAACGGTCCGATCCGGCCTGCACTGGGCACATGGGGCCCCCGACACAAGTCAATAAACTCTCCCTGCCGATAAAACGAAACGTGTTTCTCCTCGGCCAACCCCTCTTGAAGATGTTCGACTTTCAGCAGTTGGCCCAGCTCCTGGCAGAGGGTGATGGCCCGCTGATGGGGTTCCTCGAAGCGTTCAAACGGTTCATCCTGTTGAATGATCCGGGCCATTTCGGCCTCAATGCGGGGCAGATCCTCCTCGGAAATCGGCCTGGGCAAACCAAAATCATAGTAAAAGCCGTTTTCTACCGTCGGGCCAAAGCCCAGTTGCACCCCCTCGAAAAGCCGCATCACCGCACGCGCCATCACATGCGCACAGGAATGCCGCATCACCTGCAGAGCCTCTGGCTCCGACGGCCCAATCAGGCGCAGACAGACCTCCCCCGACTCCGGCAGCCAGGCATCCAGGCCTACCAATTGGCCGTCTAGCTCGGCTACCAGGGCGGATCGGGCTGGCTCGCCTAGCCGAGCCACCACATCCCTGACCTGCACCGGTCCAGAAAACTCCCACAGTTTCCCATCCGGGAACCGGACCTTCAACTTCATGGTCGGATTCCTAATCCTGAACTTGCCATTACCACGTGTTTGCCCAACGGCCAGCCAAGCCGCCCATCCAAAATGCCTTCGACCATCTTAAAAACCTTTCAATATATGCTCCAACCGCTTCCGGAGCAAGATAGCATTGCCCGCAGGGAGGTTAAGGAGTCTGGTCGGGGGGAGGTTCTGGCAGGCGCGCCCAGGGGGGAGCTGGGGCGGCTACGGGCGGTCCGGCCGGCCCGATTTCCCCCGGATCAATCCACACCCCCCGAGCATCCAACTGCATCGTGCCCAATTCAAAGTCCAGGCTCATTCGATCTGCCTCATAGCCGGTCCAAAGGCTCAAAAACGCATTCTGCTGCGTCAGTAGATCAGAAAGGGCTTCGACCAGGTCTCGGGCGGCATTAGCGCCCAATTGCAAACCACCGGCTTTGGGAGGCCGTTCCAGATTTAATTGGGCTACATCCACCCGGGTAATGGCCACCAAAACAGAAGCCCGCCGCACTTCAAAATTCCATTGCCCCAACTCCAACGAGCGGAGCAACTCCCGCAAATTTTGCGAAATTCGATCTTCAAAGGCCATATAGTCTCGGCGGGCCCGTTGATAGGCGATTAAGGCAGCCCGATAGTCGTTCCGTTCTAAAAGCCGTGTCAGTGGCGTATCCCAGGCCAAACCAACCCGAAGCTGGCCGTGGGGAGCTCGAAATTTTACCGGATTATCCCCCAGCGTCCCCAGATCGCCGCTGAAACTCAGATCCAAATAGCCTCGGAGGCGATTCGCCATCAACTCGATCTGTCGCCATTGATCTACCAAAGCTGCCCGAGCGTTCATCCAATCCAGCCGATGCTCTCGGGCAATCTCCAATGCCCGCTCAGGCTCCAAATCCACCGGCACTAAACTGGCAGTATCCAACCGGGCACGAGCCTGCACCAGCGAAAGCCGAAGTAATTGACCAGAAAGCTGGGTAAGTAATTCGGCCAAATCAAGCCGAAACGCTCCCAACGGTTGCTTTTCCTCCTTGGCCCGCTGCTGGAGAACATCCAGATCGACTAAGCTAGCCACCGTTTGCTCCGCCAGATGAGCGGCGTCGTGATGCAACAGCATCACCCGCTGCTCCAGCTCTTGGACCGTTCCGATGCCTTCGATCCGTTGACCGGCTAAAATTCGAGATCGTACCAGACGGCGCAAGTTGTTGCGTCGGTCGGGCAGAGCTGCCCGAAGCCGCTGTTGATCCTGCCGAATTGTATCCAAAAGTTCCTTACAGCCTTGCTGAATCCCCCCCAATTGCTCGGCCAAGTCGGCCGGTACCTCTCGCATCGGGTCCCGGAGCCCTTCCAATATACTGGTAACTTGTTCCTGAAGCTGCGTAGTAGCCGGTGCAATCAGGTCAAATCGCTCCAAAAGAGGATCCCGAATCACCATGTTCAAATCCGGCGGAAGACCTAGGGTAATCTTATATGCATCTAAGCGGGATTGGTACCCAGCCGTATCCGCCAGCAGGGCGCTTTGAGCGGCCAACAGACGCTGGCGGGCTAAATCCACCTGGTAACTGGTATCCAATAGTCCTGCCTCGAAAAAGGCCTGCAGTCGATTCATGCTCTCCCGCAGCGCAGCTACGTTGGCCCGCTGATTCCGAAGCCGAACTTGATCCTCCAAAAGCCGAAACAAACCCCCAGTGCCGGAGCCGCTGGTCGCAGGAGCACCCAAAGGGATCGGCCCGGGATTCGGCCCGGCGCCAGGACTGCGACCGGCAATAATGTACGTATAGAAACCCCGACGGAATTGTTCCAGTTGACGGATATTCGCTAGCAGGGCTCGTTCGGCCAAGCTGAGATTTTCCAGAGCCACGGCCCGGCCTCCGGCCCGCAAGAGAGGCTGTACAAAAGAAAAGTCTAAAATCGTCCATGCAGCATTGGTATCCGGACCGGAAAATTGCCACATAAACGAATTGGCCAAGCCGACTATCCATTGCCCTCCGGTGGCCAATAGCCATTTGGCCTCCCCAGAAGTAGGTTGCTCCAATACACTGGAAGAACGGCCTCCGGCCCGAATACGCCCCTGACTGGTAAATCGAGTCGAAGTCCGAGCGAAAAACTGCACATCAAAACGGAACCGCTCCGCAATCACATCCAGGGCGGCTAAATACAGGTCTTCCAGCTCCCGCTGATAGTCCCGAGAATGGAGCAAGGCCAACTGGATGGCCGTATCCCGGTTCAAAATCACCTGGCCCTGTTCATCCACCGGTAGATACTGACGCCAGCGGCCAAAATCGACCATGCTCACCCGGCCGTATTTCCCCCAGGCTGAAGAACCCCGCTTGCCGGCCACACGCTCCATCAACCGATGGGCGGCCATGTCATCCGGCGGCATCGGCGGAAAATCCGGATCACAGGGGTCGTACAGCCGAGACCGGGGATCCGGCTGAATGGTGTAGTCGCTTAGGTCCGCCGGAACCTGTTGAGCCGCTGTCTGAACTACCATGGAAACCTCAGTATCAGCAGCGGTGCGATGATACGCCCGGCTACAGCCTAAAACCAAAACAAGGGTACCCAAACAAAGAAGGCATTCCAACGGAGATGAAATGCCCCAAACCAGGCAATTTAGCACTCCCCCAACCCATTTATAGTCCATTTTTTGGGGGTTATTCTTCCCCCAAAAAGTAGTGGCGAACCAGCCTTCCTTTTTACCTTTCGGTAAGCTCCACATAG
This sequence comes from uncultured Thermoguttaceae bacterium, assembly GCA_938042245.1. Taxonomy (GTDB): domain Bacteria; phylum Planctomycetota; class Planctomycetia; order Pirellulales; family Thermoguttaceae; genus JANXAQ01. The sequence continues at coordinate 5,892 of CALIRO010000056.1, read as the reverse complement.
CCGGACTGGTATCCAAACTGGCTAGAAAACAAAAAATCTTCCAGCGAAGCCTTTCGCGAAGATTGGGCCGAGTTGAGCGATAGTTTTGGGTTTCCGGAGAATGGACCCTGAAAAATAACACTTTTGGGTTATGCTATATGCCCTATATTTGTGGCATCTAAAAGAAACTTCTTCTTTGAGGGGACTGCCTTCTGTTAACCATTCGGATCGGCAGAAAGCAGACTTAAACGATTATAAGAGAATTAACGTTAAGAGGGATTGAATAATTTAAAGAATATAGGAAGAATATAATATATAGGAAAAATAGTTAAAAAGAATGATTTTCCCTTCTCCGGAGGAAAGGTACTCCCTCTTTATTACTAGTCTAAACTCCCAGGCCGTTCCACATGTTTTGCCCTCTGGCCACCCCCGCTGACCATATCCTTCTGGTTTGGAGTGCCCAGGCAGCAACCCTTCCTTAGGCCCAGTTCGAGGGCTGGGGAAGATCTCAACCTCCCGCGTTGAAGCCGGTTGCAAACAGGCGCCCAAGCGGAGATTTCCATGGCAGAAGCTTGACACGGGAGGGGCCTGTAAATACCATCAAAAAGTAAGAGGCTCAAAGAGCAAGGCGGTATGAGGCGTCAAGCAAGCCGGTTCTCGGCGGGCAGCCCCTGAGGTCCGCCGTAGGGTTCTGGGTCAGGTTGGAGTCCTTTTCTTTTTTCGCCACGGCAATCCCATGAGTATTTGGAACAAAGTTCTATTGGGATTTATTTTTGTATTGTCATTGGGGTTTTTTTACATGGCGGCTCGCACGCTGAAGACCCATCAGGTCTGGCGGGAAAGTGCCCAAAAGCATGAGCAAGCCATTCGGGATACCCTGCTGAAAACCAAGATTCGTCCGGAGGAAATCTATAGCGAGATGGTGCGGATGGTGGCCGAAAAGAGCATCTCGCCTAACGCGGAGACGATCCAGCGAATCCTGAAGGAAGCCGAGGCCACTCGGGCCGACCAACAAAATAGTTTGCGCCTGTTAAAGGCCCAATTGGACCAGGAGATTTTCCGCCGGGGCCGAGTGTGGCGTGGGGTGCAACCGGTCAAACCGCCTACGGTGCCGGATGCGGAAGGCAATTTTGAATTGATGGTGGAGCTGAGCGAAGAGCTTCCCATTATTTCCGAGCAAGATAAGAAGATCCCGCTTATTTCGGAGAAGATGATTTTGTATGTTTTTGAGGAGAAGCCTGCCCAGGAGAAAGGGCGGTATTTGGGGGAGTTTAGCGTCTCTGGGGTGGGGGGAAAACAGTTGACGCTCAAACCGGCCAAGAAGCTGAGCGAAGGGCAGTATCGTCGGCTTGCCCAAAGCCGGGGACCATGGGTGTTGTATGAGCGGTTGCCGATGGATGGCTATGATCTTTTTGAAGGGCTGACCGAAGAGCAACTCCGGGCGATGATGCCGGAGGCGGAGTATCGGGAGATTGTTAAACACGGCAAGCCAGCCGAGCCAGAGGATCCGCCTGAATATGTTCACGATGGGAAATATCAGCGGCCTTTGGTGGATTTTGCCGTAGCCTTGGGGTATGCCCACCGTCGGCGTTCGGAATTGATAGATCTGAAAAAGGCAGCCGACCGAGATAAAGCCACCGTGGATCAAGCCGTCGCTAACGCCCAACAGGAGCAAAAGGCCCTGGAACAGCAGAAGGCGGAGGCGGAAAAGGCCCTGGCCCAGATGGAAGCCCAACGAGATGCCGCGGCGGACCATCTGAAAGAAGTCGAAAACAGCCTGGCTGCCAAACAGCTCGAAATTCAAAAGACCATCGCTCAAATTCAAGACTACACCCGCCAAATCGCACGCATCCAATTAGAAGTGAGTCGAAAAATCGAGCAACGGGTCCAAGCCGCTCTTCAAGCTGCTGCTGAGAAATAACCAGCCCTCCAAGACCTTTCGGCCCCCTAGGCGGGCAAACTACCTTCTGCGGCCTTAGCCCCCCCTTTTTCCGTTGATGCCTGCGCGAGCAGCAAACCAGCACCCTGTTTGGTTTGGAGGGGGTAGGCTTCTCGGTTACCGTAAATTTGTTCAGCTAGAGGAGATTTAGGCAGTGCAACTTCGTTTTTTAGGGGCCAATAGGCAAGTTACTGGTTCACGGACGTATTTAGCTGTGGGCGGGGTGAAACTGCTGATTGATTGCGGGATGTTTCAGGAGCGAGAGTTCCTGGATCGGAATTGGGAGCAGTCTCCGGTGCCGGCGCATCGGCTGGATGCGGTGCTGTTGACGCATGCGCATTTGGATCATTGTGGGCTTTTGCCTCGGCTGGTCGAGGAGGGATTTCGGGGGCCGATCTATGCTACGTCGGCTACTTGCGATTTGGCTGAGATGATCCTTCAGGATTCGGCCGAAATCCAGGTAGAAGATACGGCCTACAAGCGGAAACGGCACTATCGAGAAGGTCGCCATGGGCCGCATCCGGAAGTGCCGCTTTACACGCCAGCGGAAGTGCGTCGAACGGTGAAGTATTTTCGCCCGGTTCCGTATGGGCAGCCGGTCCCAGTAGCCGAAACAGTTACCGCGGTCTTTCATGATGCGGGACATATTCTCGGTTCGGCGATGATCGAACTTCAGGTGCAGGAAGTCGGCAGCAAGCAGCGGATCATTTTTACTGGGGACATCGGCCAGAGGGACAAACCGATCCTCCGGGATCCCACTTGCTTTACTGAGGCCGATTACATCGTGATGGAAGCCACGTATGGGAATAGAGAACATCCTAACACTGGTCCTGTGGAAGAACAACTTCGGCGGGTAGTTTCGGAGACGTTGGCCCGAGGGGGCAACCTGATCATCCCCGCCTTTGCCGTCGAACGCACCCAGGAATTGCTCTATTATTTTCAGCGCTTAGCAGCCGAGGGTCTGCTGGATGGCACCCCGGTGGCGGTGGATAGTCCGATGGCGGTAGAGGTGTCCGAGGTATTTCGAAGGCATCGGGAAGATTTCGATGCGGAAATGCAGGCTCTCAGCGCCGGCGGCCGTTGGCCGTTGGAGTTTCCAGGACTTCTGCTCAGCCGAACCCGGGAAGAATCAAAGGCGTTAAACAGTTTGGATCGGCCGGCGGTGATTATAGCGACTTCCGGCATGTGCACGGCAGGCCGAATCAAGCACCATCTGGCTCATAACATCAGCCGACCTGAATGCACGGTGCTTTTTACCTCCTACCAGGCGCCGGGCACCCTGGGCCGACAGATCCTGGACGGCCAGCCGGAAGTCCGGATTCACGGCCGGTTTTATCCGGTCCTGGCCAAGGTGGAGCAAATTCATGGTCTGTCGGGTCATGCCGACATGTGGGGCCTGCGTCAATGGCTGAGCAGTTTTCAGCATCCGCCGCGGCGGGTATGGATCCATCATGCCGAACCTGCCGCTGGCGAGGCCATGCTTGTGTATGTGCGAAACGAACTCGGCTGGGAGGCTGACCTGCCGGAGTACGACCAGACCGTGTTGGGCTAAGCAGGGACTGCGGGCCTCCTTTTCACGATTTTGTTGGACGATTCTACTACTCTACTTCCTGCTGGGACACACCCGTTGTTGGCCAGGGAGATTAGGAATCCTCCGGAAGCAAACCTAGCAGCCCCCGTGCACGATTGGCCTCCGTCTGGACAAGCAGGCGGGTTCTTTATAAATTTCACAATATTTTAGCCCACTGTAGCAGGTTCCTATTTTTAGGGAACCTCTGAATAATTCAAAGGATATATTTTTACACTATTTCGGAACCTCCGGCAATAGTCCCAACATATAGGGGCACTGCTAACATTAGACTCAATGGAGTGCCCAGCAATGGGAACCGATAGGCCAAGGAATGTATTAAATGTTCATAAAGTTCACATAATGTTCTGGATTTTGCCGAGCTTCCTAGGGAGAATGCCGCCGAGACGTACTACCCAGGAAGCGTCAGGTCAGCAAGCAGAAATCCGTCGGACAAAAACCGGCTTCCTGCTTTTGCAGGAATCCCTGTGCTCCACCATTCGCTGGAAGTGTTACAAAACCAGAAAAGGGAACATGTCACCTGTTTGAAGGGAGTTTGGTGTTTTTTCCGTGAGAAGGCGAATCGTGTCATTCCCGCACAAGCGGGAATGCAGAATAGGGAGGCTGTTTTTCCTGGATCGTGCGAGACGCTCCATTCGGCTGAATTGATTTAGAAAAGGAAATCGGGAATGGCGGTAGTGGCGGGAAGGAATTTTGGTGGAAGAGGTTTAGGGTGGCTGGCTTTTTATATAGTGGCGATCGGAATATTTCTGGGGATGTTAGGCGGGTTGGTCGGCTGTGGCGGAGGCGGCAATAGGGCAGGGAAGGCCAGTTCCCCTCCGGCGCCTCCTAGTTCTGGGGCCCGGGAAGCCTTCAACAGAGGAAAATCCCTCATCAATTCAAATCGTTCGGCAGCTATTGCTGCGTTCACAGAGGCCATTCAGGCTGCCCCTCAATTCCAGCAGGCCTATGTCTGGCGAGCCGTAGCATACCAAGAAGCCGGAGAAAGAGAAAAGGCGTTAAACGATTTCTCGAAGGCCATTGAGCTGGACCCGACGGATAACTACGCCCTGGAACAGCGGGCAAAACTGTATCGCCAGATGGGCCAATTGGCCAAAGCCCAGGCCGACGAAGATCGAGCTGCCCAACTGCGAGAAAAAAACCGGGAACAAATCCGCCGGAACATCGAAGAGGGTAGGAAACTGAAAAAGCGTCCCTAATCCGCTCCAAGAGGCGGTAGGCCCCGCTTGGGTATCCCGATAAAGCCTCCGCTTGCAGATGAGGCACATTTTAGCCAAGTGAACTAAGTTCCCTTTTTTATAACATTTCCTGTTCTTGGAACAGTTCAGCCAACTGAAGTAGGTTCGGAAACTCTACAAAACCCGAACAGAACATGAACATTATGAACATATAATCCTATAGCTCCCCAAAACGATTTGGCGGCTAGCATTGGAAGCCCACCTGTTAGCCCAGTTGGACCACCGCTCAAATGGTATAAAATATATCCTTTGAACTATTCAGAAATTTCGTTCCTCTTCTTTGGGAAGAATGCCTCGGATTTTTGCTAAGAAGCCTCGGACTGTTACTGCCGCGCCAGCAGGAATTCAAGTTGGGTTACTCCAGCACCTCTCCCAGGGGTGGGCAGAAAGGCCGCTTTCCTGTCATTCCCGCGCAAGCGGGAATCCAGGCTGTTTGGCCTTACTTGCTTGTTGTTTCTGGATTCCCGCTTTCGCAGGGATGAGAGTGGAGTCTCCTCAGCCCGCCTTTCTCCCACGGCGGAAAAGGGGAGTTGACCACTCAGCCCGCTGGGCGAACGCCCTGCGATCCTCTCCCGCAGTGAACAGAGCAGACTTTGCCCGGCCAATTATGGCAAAACATCCCTCTCTACCAACGCATACACCTGGTCTATCTGATCCTGAAGCTCTATGGTACAGGCAATAGCGGCGGCGATGTGGATATAGTGCACCAGGTCATCCAATCGGCGGCCTTTGCGGTCTTTCAGGTACTTTTCCAGCACCTGGTAGCCGCCGATCCGGTACTCCCACATCGGGGGCGTGATGCCCTCAAAGTACTTGTCTTTGTTGATAGCGACGCGGGCGGTGGCCGGATCGTAGCGCACAAACGCAATCTGGTCGCTGTCCTTTCCCTGGTATTTGACGCCCGGCCTTTTAGGCGTTTTGCGCAGTAGGTGCAGGTCGATCAGCTCCTGCCCCAAAGCCGCCATCTGCTTGAAGAGCTTTCCGTCGGCCGTAAACGGCACCCGAGGGAAGTCGGTGCGCAGTTCCTGAGCGTATCGCTGGCGATAGGTCGGACTGTACAGCACGGCGTAGAGGTAGGCCAACACCTGCTCCGGCGTGGGCCGAAAGCCATACGCTTCGGCCAACTTCGGCAGCAGCCAGTCGGCCAG
>CALIRO010000055.1 GCA_938042245.1 uncultured Thermoguttaceae bacterium | reverse complement strand
CAAGACCGAGTCTTCAGGCGCCCTGGCCAGACCTGCCAGCCGCACAACCCTAAAAGGAACAACACCCCAAAATTCTTTTGAAAGAGGACAACTAACATCTTGCATATTGTGAATGACGCGCTTATTTTAACCCAGCCGCTCGGCTATGGGAAGCCCCCCCAAGGGGGTTCCGGAAGCGGAATAGCTAAACCGGGGGTTCGCTCAGAAGCAGCCGGCCAGGCGCCCTCCCCATGGCTTAGGGCTGTTGGGAACCGGCCTCTCCCGCTCCAGGGCAGAGGCGATTGGTTTGCACCGGGCAGAGGCACATAGATGCCCTTCTCCCGCCAGGGCAGAGGCGTTGTTTCGCGGTGGGCAGAGGCGATGGACAAGGAAGCCGCACAAAGCAGCCTGGACGGCCGCTTGCGCGGGAATGACAATCAAAGTCCCCACGCCCCTGGCGGGAGAGGGGCGCCTGGCGTTAGCCCGGCAGGGTGAGGGGGAATTCTTCCCTCTCCCCACCGCGGGAGAGGGTTAGGGTGAGGGGGAAAATTTGGCAAGCGGGAGCCCGACCCTGCCAGGGGCCTACGCTCCTGCTTGTGCTACAATGATCTGTTAGGTCCTTCCAGCAGACGGATTTTGCCGGGCCTTTTTTGTCTGGCCCAAGGAGTGTCCTACAATGATCTGTTAGGTCCTTCCACCAGACCGATCGGCTTTCGGTGGGGTAAAATGTTCCGGGGGAATGGCCAGGCTTCCAGGAGGCTTTCGTACTCTTGGCGGTTGGGTTCTCCTAATCGTCTCATGCGGTAACCTTGCCGTCGCCGGTTCCAAGGAGGCTTTCAAGATCTTGGCGGTTGGGTTCCGAATGGTTTTATGCGTTCCCCTGGCAAACAGAGGTTCCCAGGAGGCTTTGTGATGCTTTGGGCGGAGCAGAAGGCCGGCCTTTGGCCGTTGGTGGGTGTGGTGGTGGCCATGTTATTGTTGTTAATGACCTTTTGGCGGATGAGCCGACGGGCTACCGGCCAAAAAGAAGTCCTCTGGCCCACCCGTGAGCAGGGGGATTCCTTATCTTCTGGGGGGGAGAGGGCCGCAGGGGGTGGTGGTGCAACGGCTCGCCTGCCGATGGCAGGGGTTCCGGAGAGTCTGACCGCCTGGGAAGTGCAGATGCACGAGACGGCCCGAGAAATATCCGCCCTGGTGGATACCAAACTCCGCCTCTTGCAACATCTGGTCGCTGAGGCGGATCGGGCAGCTACCCGATTGGAACGGGCCTTGGATGCCGCACAAACCTGCCTCTCCCAACCTACCCCCTCCTCCCAGACCCGTTTGGATGACCAATCCGGTCTGGGGGCTAACCCGGCCTGCGAAGCAATTGCTCAGCCGGAATCGCCTTCCTCCGGCCAGCCAGATGGGACGGTTCCTCTCGAAGTGCCAGATTCCCAGGCGGAAGCGTTCGGCGCCCCATCTGAGGGTTCCGGTGCTCTGGCGCCGGGCGTTCCATGGCCCGCAAACCGGGTGCGGCCGGAAGCTTTGGCGTTAGAAGTGGGCCTTTTGGCCGACTATGGCTTCCCGGCCCAAGAGATCGCCTCCCGATGCGGCATTAGCGTCTCAGAAGTGGAAATGCTTCTCCGGGAACGAAACGCCCAGGATCATAAAAGATCATCAAGTAACAAATGAATATACCCCAGCTCCTGAGGCCAGAATCGGATGGAAACCGAATAGTCAGCTAGCCGAACCAATGGACGCTCTCAGTTTGGCATGCCGGTAGGCCCCATCTTAGAAGCCCTCCCAAAAGAAAATTGCCTAGGAAGCACTCCAAAATCCTGAACATCACATGAACTTGATGAACATTTGATCCATTCCTTTGCTTATCGGTTCCCATTGTTGGGCGCTATATATTGAGTCTAATGTTGGCAGTGCCACTATGTGTTGGGACAATGGACGGAGGTTCTGAAATAGTGTAAAAATATATCCTTTGAATTATTCAGAGGTTCCCCTACATGCCCAACCTCTCAATGTTCCAGACTTTGGGGGGTATATCAAGATTCTTTCTGAGATGGGCTCTTATTGCCGGTTATGCGGCGGAACGGTTTTGGTGGGCAGGACGTTGCAGTTCCAATTGGAACAGGCCGAAGAGTTCTTCATGGGTCAACCCCCAGCGGCGGCCTTGCTGGGCTGCCGAAAGCACAGCGTCAAACAAGGCCCGCTTCTGCTCCAGGATTTCTTGAATCCGCTGTTCGATGGTATCTCGGGCCAAAAAACGGGTAACCCAAACAGGGCCGTCCGTACCAAGCCGATGCGCCCGATGAATGGCTTGGTCTTCCACGGCCGGATTCCACCAGCGGTCAAACAGAAATACATAATTGGCTACTTGGAGGTTCAGTCCGACGCCGCCCGCCCCATAGCTAATCAAAAGAACATGACAGTACGGATCTTCCCGAAACCGCCGGACCGCTGCCTCCCGCTCCGCCAGGGGCATCCGGCCATGGTATTGGACCGGCCTAAACCGGGCTAGCGCCTGGGCCAGTTGCTCCAGGGTGCTCACCCATTGGCTAAAGACAATTGCTTTGCGCCGGCTAGCAGCCACCTCTTCCAGGTCCGTCTCCAGCCGTTCCAACTTCGCACTGGCCCCCGTGGCCGGATCAAAATTACAAATCTGCTTCAACCGCAAAATCAGTTCAAAGACATGCTGAATCGTTACCTGCTGGCCAAGCTGGCGAAGATAGAGGACCCCTTGGTGCTCGGCTTGGTGGTAACTGCGGCGTTGCTCGGGCGTCAGTTCTACTTCGGCCTCCCGAACCCATTTGGGCGGAAGCTCCCGCAAGACCTGTTCCTGCGTCCGACGAAGCACATAGTCCTGAATCGCTTGGCCCACCCGGCGAGCTTTCATCTCCGGTTGCAAAAACCCTGGCGCCAAAAAGTCAAAAATACCCACTAAATCCTCCAAGCTGTTTTCCACCGGTGTGCCCGTCAGCGCCCAACTGCGATCCCGCTTTAAGGCACAGACCGCCTGATGCACGGCAGCGGAACGATTTTTGATCCGTTGGGCTTCGTCCAACACGACCAGATCAAAATGCAGCGGTCCGTCGGAACCCTCCTGGCCGGCTCCCGACCAAAAAGGTTCATCTCGAATCAGAAGTTCATAATTGGCGATTTTTACCGGCACGGCGTCTAAACGCCACTGCCAGGCTCGCCGTGGCGGCTCGCCTTCGATGACCAAAACCGGTATCTCCGGCGCCCAAAGCGCAAACTCCCGCACCCAGTTACTGACCAGCGGTTTGGGACAAATCAAAAGCACCCGCCGCACCTCCCCAGTTCGCAGCAAAAGCCGAATCGCGGTAATGGCCTGCATCGTTTTACCTAGGCCCATTTCATCAGCCAAAATGGCCGCATGACGAGGATACAAAAAGGCCACCCCCTCCAATTGATACCGCAGCGGGGGCAACGCCAACACCAACCGTCGATCGGCCAACAGCCTCTCTAAGGGCGGTTGTAACAGGTAGCGGAGGCGATCCTCTAGTTTAACGAGCTCCTCTGGCGGGCGGATCCGCACCGGCGGCCCAGAACCGAGGATTCCCTTCGCTTCGCCCGCCCCGGCATTCCTTCCCCCCGTCGGAGCCTCCTGGCTTACCGGTCCAGAAACCGGATCGCTCCCGGTGGGGCCAACCTCCAGCGGCACCCTCCCAGCCTGCTTATTTCCTGCAGAGGCCTCTGGAAAATCATCCGCTGGCCACGGAAACAGAAAACTCCGTACCCGAATTGGCGCCGAGCTAATCGGGATGGAAATGACCCTTGGTTCCGGACTCTGAAGCGACCGGCTTTGGACTTGCCAGATCAGGTCCCGCTGTAAAGCCCGATTCCAACCCGTCGGCCAAACCGACACAGGCAGCCGTACATCGAGCTGCTCAACCGGCGGAGGGCCTTCTGGCTGCCAAGAGAACAAAATGGGCACCTGAGGCAACGGGCAGTCCATACTACGCCGCCACAGTGGTGTTTAGGGGGAAATGTAACTTCGTATATAAGCCAATTTGAGGGAGATTCGGCTTGGCGATAGTCAAAGTTTCCGTATTGCTATGTACGTTGTTCCTCCATCGGAGCCACCCGGTGAAGCTAGCCCCCTCGCCGGGCTTCTTCAATGGCATCTCGGATTCGGGTAAAAGGCTCTGCTAAATCGAACGATTCATCCAGACTGGCCAACGCATCCCGGACACAACAGTAATCCTGCTGGAGATTTTCCAGAACTGCTAGAGGTTGCCTACCCCAACAGAAACCCAACAGGGGGCCTATCCCCGGATGGGGGGGATCCAATCGCCAAGTGCGGGTGGGTAAAGGGGCACTATCTTGGCTACTAGATTGGGTAAGCAACATGGAGCCAGGAGCGTTTTCCCCTAAATTGGCGGAATCCTGCATCCTTCCCAAATACGGGGTCTTTAGCCCGTCTGGGCCACTTTCTGGTTTCCAACCCATAGAGCCTGAGCTAGGAGGAGCAAAATCGGTTCCAAGCCGAGGCCGGAGGACCTGATCGGTTTGGGTTGGTACAGCACCTGGCACAGGGGAGGATAACACCAAGACCACCGGCCACTCTACATAGGGGCGTAAAGCCAAAGCCGCTGGCACATCCGTGCAGATGAGGGAAGGGGCATGCTGAGTTTTTCTAACCAAAGCCCGGCCGATCTGTTCGCCGTACAGATACGGTTCCAATGTAGGGCCATACAGGATTTGCTGCGCCCGATTCGGTTTGATTGGTGCGGTGCAGTGGAACTCTAGGGGACGCCCCGCCCAATTGAGGACCAAATACCCCCCAAAAAACCCTGCTTGAGGATCAGAAATCACTGTTAAAAAACCCAGGGCCGGCTTGAGAGGGGATTCAGGCATAGACATTTTTCTAAAGTTCCTATTTTTCCCAGATTAACTCACACCGGTTTTTGGGATCTATTACCTGATCGGGAAAGGATCGGATAGGGCCGAACCACCCTTTAATTCCCCTGGGGAGATGGTACCAGAGGCGAGATTGCCCCCCGAATGGAGGATTTCAATATGGAGGTGGTGAGAGGCCGGGGATCGGCTATGGGGTAGGGAGGGGGGAGAAAGCGGTAAATAGGAAGGATGTTTTTCATTAAAAATTACCTGTCTTTTTTATTTTGCCCATTTATTCCATTTTGTCCATCTGTAGATTAAGGAGACCAGGTATCTTTACAAGTCCTATCGTCTTCTCAGAAGAGGCCGAGATAACCAAAAATACCAGATCGCTTTTTTACAAAATCTTTACCGGTTACCTACTCGACGAGGCCGAGCCAAGCTGTTTATACTGAAATTTAATGCTCACGAAGGGGAGTTTTGCCATGAGTGAGAAACGACATGTTCGGCCTGTGTATTCGGCAAGTTTTTCTGGGCTGTCTGGGACAGAAACTGCTGGGGAAGCGGATCGCACCCACCCGGAGGGGGAAGATTGGCCTGCCTTGGTTCCGTTGCTTTTGGAGCAGAGCCAATTGTTGCGGCAGTTGGTGGCTGCGCAGGATCGGCAAAACGCCCTTTTAGAAGAATTGGTGCATCAAATTAGTGCGGCCCAGCGGCAACGCCAACAAGAACTCAATCAATGGAAACGGGCCAATCCTCAGTTGGCCCGCTACTGTCGAAAAGCGGCCGAAATCCTCGCCCGCGTGCAAAATGAATTCTTGGCTTCGTTGACCCGAGAAATTCAGGAGCATGGGGAGGCCCTGTTGGAGGAAGAATTTTTGCTTAGCGAGCTCATTGATCGCTTTGGACCCCGGATGGTCCATCTGAACGGCCTATTGCAGATGCTTTCCCAACTCAGCAGCACTTCCCAGTCTACCAGCCCATCTCCATCTCCATAACTTCAAAGGAGATTTGCCCGGGGAGAGCTACAGGCTCATTGGGGGCTTTTCTTTTGCATGTTTTGGACGCTCTGCTGAGTCCTGGTGGTGGAGAAGCAAGGAGCATTGATGGAACGGATGGAGCGTTTGGCCGGCAGGAAATGCGAGTGCTTTTGGAAGCTGTTGGTCTTTTTTGCGGCGATGGCGTTGGTTGGGTTGAGCGGGTGTGGGGCTTCCGTGGAAGTTTCCGAGCAGGCCCAACCGTTGGAGACCCTAACTCGAGATCCTCAGGAAGAAGGTTCCGGCGGGGAGTGCTGGCCAGGTTTTCGGGGTTGGAATGTTCAGGGGGTAGCTCCGGAGGCGAATCCGCCGATCCGCTTTGGCCCTACGGAGGCCTGCCGATGGAAGCTGGCGTTGCCGGGCCGAGGCAATAGTTCCCCCGTTGTCTGGAAAGATCGGATTTTTCTGACCGCCGCATTGGAAGAAGAAAATCCGGTGCGGCTATTGGTCTGGTGTTTTCGTCGATCGGATGGTCAATTGCTTTGGCAGCAGGAGGCAGGCATTGGCCGAGGGAGCACGCATCCGAAAAACGGTTATGCATCGGCTTCGGCGGCTACCGATGGGCAACGGGTAGTGGTCTTCTTCGGTTCGGTAGGCCTGCTGTGCTACGATATGGATGGCCGACCTATTTGGCATACTGAGCTGGGGCCTTTGGAACACCCGTGGGGATTGGCTTCCAGCCCAGTCATCTACGGCGAGACGGTTCTCCAACTGTGCGATGTGGGGGAGGATGGCTCGGTAGGTTCCTCGCTGGTGGCAGTGCGGAAAAAAGATGGGCAGATCCTTTGGCGATCCGCCCGGGATAGCTACGGCAGTTGGAGTACGCCGGTGGTCATCCAAACGACCGGACCCGATGGCAAGCAGCGTATGGAAATCCTCATCAACGGCGCCGGTCATAGCCGCTCGGAGGGCCGAATCTTGGCCGCCTATGATCTGCGAGATGGCCAAGAGTTGTGGCGGGTAACTGGCCTAACCGAATGGGTATCGCCTAGTGCGGTCTTAGGCGGCGGATGGATTTTTAGTATGTGTGGACGAAATGGGCCCATCCAGGCGATTCGTCCGGGAGGCCAGGGTGATGTTAGCCAAACCCATCTGGTTTGGCGCCGAAGTACCGGCGGCCCTTATATCCCCACAGGGATCTTTTATCGGAATCGCCTGTATGTCGTGACCGAACCTGGTTTTTTGACCTGTTACAATGCCGGTTCGGGAGAGGAGATATGGCGGATGCGGCTTCGGGATACGTTCACAGCCAGTCTGACGGCCGCTGCCGGCAGGATTTATGCCGCCGCTGAATCCGGCCGGGTGTATGTCCTGGCCGCCGGCGACAGGCCAAAACTGCTGGCTACCAATGAGTTGGAAGACGCCCCCTGCTTGGCCACGCCTGCCATTGTGGGCAATGACCTGCTCGTGCGAACCCGGCGGTATCTGTACTGTTTTTCTTCTGGAAGCCCAGTTCCTTTGGCGCAGACTCCTTAACTTGAGTTGGGCCAACTGCGATGCCCCCAGAAGAGGTCATCTGCGAACTAAGCCGACCCATTGGATTTGGGAGACTCTATCCGCGACTGGAAATTCCTGGGTAGCCATTGGAAGCAACAGAAGGTATGAACAGAAGTTATGAACAAAAGCAACAGTGGAGTTTACCAAGGGCCCACCGCCAGAGGGCCTGATCCTTTGAAAAATCTCTTCAAAAAGCGGATCGAGCAGCTTAGGTTAGAGATGTACTGGAAACGGATATAGGTTTTGGGTTCCTTGCAACACGGATGCCTGGCTATGGGAGCAGCAGTGTCGGTAGGTTTGCCCGAAACCTTTGCCGAAGAAGATCCGGAATACTTAAGTAGGCAACTGATCACTTATTTGGGGAATAAGCGAGCTCTTTTGGGGCCGATCTACCGGGCGGTGCTGGAGGTGAAACGTCGATCGGGGAAGCGTCGGCTTCGGGTGTTCGACGCCTTCAGCGGTTCGGGCGTGGTCAGTCGATTGTTTAAGGCCCACTGCAGTTGGCTGGTCTCGAACGATTTGGAAGAGTATGCCGCCGTGATCGGACGCTGTTTTCTCCGAAACCGAAGCAGCGTAGATTGGCTGGCCGTACACTATTGGGTCCGAGAACTGAATCGTCGAGTGGATACAGAAGAGTTTCCGCCCGGATTTATCGAAGAGCTTTACGCTCCCAAAGATGAAAACCACATCAGCCGAGAAGATCGGGTATTTTACACCAAGCGAAACGCACGTCGGCTGGACAATTACCGACGCTTGTTAGAGCAAGTACCGCCGGATTTGAGAGACCTTCTGCTCGGCCCGCTTCTGAGCGAAGCATCGATCCATGCCAATACCGCCGGAGTGTTCAAAGGTTTCTATAAGGATCGTCATACCGGCCTGGGGCAGTTTGGCGGCAGCAACCGAGACGCCCTGAGTCGTATCCTGGGCGAAATCCGCCTGGAAGCCCCGGTGCTGAGTCGATTCGAATGCGACTACCTGGTGCTCCAGCAGGATGCCAACACGGCCGCCCGACAATTGAAGGGGCTGGATTTAGCCTATCTGGACCCACCGTATAATCAACATCCCTACGGTTCCAATTATTTTATGCTGAACCTTTTGGTGCGGTACGAGCGGCCGGAAAAGATCAGCCGGGTCTCCGGCATCCCGAACAATTGGCGACGTTCCGGGTATAACGCACGCAGTCAAGCCCTGCCGCTTTTGGAAGATTTGATTGTGCATCTGGACGCCCCGTTCCTTTTGATTTCCTTTAACAATGAAGGATTTATCCCGCCGGGGCAAATGCGCACCATGCTAGCCAAACATGGCCAGGTCGAAGTCATAGAAACTCGGTATAATGCATTTCGAGGGAGCAGAAGTTTCAGAAACCGACCGATCCATGTTACCGAACAGCTTTTCCTACTCCAGCGGAGATAGCTCCATGCTGCTTCGGCGGGGGGAAACCTTGAAACCGATCTCTTACCAGGCATCTTTTCAGCCCCAGATGACTACGTCCATTGGGGGCCCTAAAGTCCGGCGGTCTATGGATGGCCAAGCAGCAGGGCCCAATGAAAGGGGCCTATGGGGTCGGCGATTGGGGCGGCGATACCTTCGGCAAGGGTCTTGGTGGGGGCTAGTGGTTGGGCTGCTTTGTGGGTTAGGGTGTCAGTCGGCCGACTCCGGTTTGCCATCTCCGGCAGAACTCGGTGAGCAGAGCGATGTTTCTCGAAACTCCCCCCCTGCTCCCACAGGTCGTGATCCGTCAGAACAAACGCCTTCCGGCGGTTGGCCGCTTTGGCGTGGCGATCCAGCGGGCACTGGGCTGGCAACCTCGGTTCTGCCGGAAAAACTCCAGCGACGTTGGACATTCCGGGCTTCCAGCGGCGGCTTTGAAGCGACGGCTGTCATCGCCGACGGCACCGTCTATATTGGTAGTACCGACGGCCCCTTCTATGCCATTGACCTCCGCACAGGCCAAAAACGATGGGAGTTTACCGAAGGAGCCGGTTATTTTGCCCCAGCCGCCGTAACTGACCAGATGGTCTTTGTCGGCGACGTGCAAGGCCGGTTTTTCGCCCTCCGATCGACCGACGGCCAAAAGGCCTGGCATTTTGACGCCGAAGCCGAAATCAACGGCGGCCCAAATTTTTATCAGTCCTGGGTCCTATTTGGCTCGCAAGACGGCTGTCTGTATTGTCTGGAGCGCACCACGGGCCGCTTGGTATGGAAATATCAAAGCCCGGATCAAATCCGATGTTTCCCGACGATCTGGAATGGCCATGCCATGGTGGCTGGCTGCGACGGCCAACTCCATGCCATTGATCTCCAAACGGGCAAACCCACTGGCCAAGTGAACCTGCAAGGGCCCACCGGCTCCACCCCAGCCGTGTTGGCCGACTGCGCGTTTGTAGGCACCGAAGCCCGCCGGTTTTTGGCTATTGATCTAAAGCAAGCAAAAGTACTGTGGACGTTTGAATCCCCCAAAAACAAACAGGCCTTCCGTGCTTCGGCTGCACTGACGTCGGAAGCGGTTTACGTCGGCTGTCGGGATCGGCATGTGTATGCCTTGGATATAAAAACTGGCCAACTACTCTGGCAGTTCGCCACCCGCGGCCAAGTGGATAGTTCGCCGGTGGTAGTCGGAGACCGGCTTTTTGTCGGAAGCGAAGACGGACGCCTCTACAGCCTAGACCGACGCACCGGCAACCTGCTCTGGCATTTCGACCTGGGCGGCCAGATAGTGGCTTCCCCGGCTGTGGCCGAAGGCTGCCTGGTCATCGCCAACACCGATGGCCAACTCTCCTGCTTCGGCGCCCTAGACGCCCCGGGGGCTCCCTCTTCTTCCCACCCAGTAGCTTTACCGTTTTTCCTTACAATGAAAGGGCTTGCATGGAAAACTTACTTACCGTAGTGTTTTCCCGAGAGCGCTCTGCTACTCCAGAAGGCCAGGCCATGGAAAAAGCAATCCTCAACGGCTTGGATCGTTGGCCGGAGTTGCCCGTTTTGGTGTTGCCGCATCTATATGATTTGCTTCCCCGGGGGATGAGTTCGGAAGCGCTTCGGGAGATTCGGACCAACATAGTGGTGCTGAGTTGGCTTTATCCCCGTGCGGCGTTTTGGGTCCTGCAGGCCAATGGGGTGCAAGGCCAGATGGGGCGAACACCACTGGTACCTAAAGAAGAACTAGAACCAGCCCCTGTCCAATCCGGCAGATCAGCACCTGCGGATTCAGCCCGCACAAAAGATTCCTCGGTGGATTCTCTTCCTGGCCAGGGCGCCGAGGCTGGCCGAACCATCTGGTGCCTGGATTTGCGCAGTCCAGGCCAGCCGCAGCTCTATTTAGCCGAGATCGAACGCCTGGTGCAATTGACCAAAGCTACCGCAGTTCCGCTGGCTGAAGCGGTTGGGCCACCGAGCAAGCTCGGCCCATATACCATGCAGGAGATCAACGAGCTGCTTCGGCCCCGGTGGTATCCGGTGATTGACTATGGAAGATGTACAAATTGCCAGGAGTGTCTTAATTTCTGCCTTTTTGGGGTCTATGACCTAGATGCAAGAGGCCGGGTGTGGGTGAAGGTGCCGGATGCCTGTCGGCCGGGTTGTCCCGCCTGTGCCCGGGTGTGTCCGGCGGGGGCGATCATGTTTCCGCAGTACTCCGACCCCGTCATTGCCGGCGGCCCCCGCACGTCCCAAAAACATTCCCCATCGCCCTCCCCCCGTTCCCAGGACGTTTCCTCAGCCCCGCCCAGCTCTTCCACATCTCCGCCTGCTGAGCAGGGCCAGCCATCCCTGGATCGCCTGGTGGACCAACTGGATCAAATGGAACCTTAAAATCAGAAGGCCCCAGACGCCGTACCAATAGGATGCTACCGTCCGGCTTCCAGGGTTTGCTATGTCTTCCAAGTAGCTCGGTAACCAGGCTGGTTTTGGGCGGGGGGCTTGACGAGCTCGCCGTGGGAAGGCAACCTAATACATCGTTCCGATTTCGATTTTTGCCGGCCGGGGGGGCGAGCCACTCTGTTAACCTGTTGTAAATATTATATCTAAATAGATGTTATTTTCTGCGTAACTCTCGGCCATAAAAGAAGTTATGGAAAATGGCAAAAGTCAAGTTTGGTTTCCTGTCGGAAAAGGAGACTGCCCGCCCCTATCGAAAGGGCCAAAGCGGCGATCCTTGGTGGGAGTTTCCCCCAGACCAGTGGTCTTTGTTATAAAAGGCTGATTGGAGATACACACGCAGTGAATCTCTGTGGGTTTTGCTTCCAAAGGAGGGACAGACGGCATGGCCGAGGTTGCTTTTTTAGCGGTGGATTTTGGGGCTTCTAGTGGTCGGCATGTGGTGGGGCTGTATGACGGAGAGCATCTTTGGCTCGAAGAAGTGTATCGGTTCGAAAATGGTCCGGTGGAAATGGCCGGGAGTTTGTTCTGGGATCTGCCCCGATTGTGGACGGAGCTTCGGCAAGGGCTGCGGGCGGCTGCCAGCCGATTCGGAAGCCAGATCCGAAGTGTCGGCGTGGATACCTGGGGAGTGGATTTTGCTCTGCTAGGGCGAGGGGACGTCCTGCTGGGCAATCCCTACCATTACCGGGATAGTCGGACCAACGGAATCATGGACAAAGCCTTTGCCGTCGTGGGCCGAGAGGAAATCTTTCGGCAGACCGGCTTGCAATTCATGCAGTTTAATACGCTCTACCAACTGCTGGCCATGCTCTGGCAACGTTCTCCGCTTTTGGAGGTAGCGGAGCGGCTTTTGATGATGCCCGACCTGTTTCACTGGCTGCTGACAGGCGAAAAGTCCAACGAGTTTACCGATGTGACCACGTCCCAGTGTTACAATCCGATCCGAGGCGATTGGGCCTGGGAACTGTTGGAGAAGTTCGGTTTGCCGCGGCAGATTTTTGGGCCGATTGTGTCCCCTGGCACGATGCTAGGCCGACTGCGCCCGTCGGTGGCTACTGAGAGCGGATTGAAGGAGGTGCAGGTGATTTTGCCCGGTACGCATGACACGGCCAGTGCGGTGATGGCGGTGCCCGCAGCCAGCCGACCCGGCCAGCAGCCCGATTGGTGCTATATCAGCCTAGGTACCTGGGCCCTGATGGGGGTGGAAGTGCCTCAGCCAGTGGTCGATGACCGAGTGCTCCAGTTTAACTTCACCAACGAGGGAGGCGTGGGCGGCACCTATCGGCTGCTGAAGAATATCACCGGCCTTTGGCTGGTGCAGGAATGCCGACGCATCTGGAATCAGCGAGGCCGAGATTGGGATTGGGAGGATCTGAATGAGCTAACTTCTTCGGCGCCGGCACTACGGGCTTTTATCGACCCGGATAGTCCCCAGTTTTTGGCTCCGGAAGATATGCCGGAGGCGATTCGGGCCTTCTGCCGAAAAACCGGCCAACCGGAGCCGTCCGACGAAGGAAGTATCCTCCGGTGTGCCCTGGAAAGCGTGGCGATGAAGGCCCGATGGATCTTCGGGATGTGCCAGCAGTTGGTCGGCCAACGGATCGAAAAGATCCATATTGTCGGCGGTGGTGTGCAGAATCGACTGCTGTGCCAGTGGATTGCTGACGCCTGCAACCGACCGGTCTTGGCCGGCCCGGTGGAAGCTACCGCTACCGGCAACCTGATGATGCAAGCAGTGGCCAGCGGGCATGTCGGCTCCATTGCTCAAGCCCGAGAAATTATCCGAGAAAGCTTCCCGATGGAGGAATACGAACCCCAAAACACCGCCGCTTGGGACGAGGCCTTCGGCCGATTTGAAAGACTAATCGGCCAATAATCGCCGACCATGGCTCCAACCTTCGGGAGCGTGGAATTCACAGCCTTCGGCCGATTGGACAGCCTGATCCGCTCCTCCACCTGAAGGCCGAAACGAGAAAGCAAAAGGCCGATCCTAGCGGACAGACGATAGAAGACCAAGCTGGCCCCATTCGGAAGCGACCTGCCAGCGCTGAGCTACCAAGGGAAAATAGAGTTTCCAAAAGTACGAAGCTTTGATAGATATGGCTCTCTTTCCAGAAAGGAGACAGCTCATGATTCGTGTGGGAATTTGTGGCGTGGGATTTATGGGGATGACCCATTACAATGCCTACAAGAAGGTTCGAGGAGCCAAGGTCGTTGCTTTGTGCGAGAAGGATCCCGTTCGCCTGAACGGCGATTGGCGCTCGATCAAAGGCAACTTCGGCCCAAGGGGAACCATCGTAGATGTTTCCCATTTGGCCCGCTATGAACATGTGGAGGATTTGCTGGCCGATCCCAACGTGGATATGATTGACATTTGTCTGCCGCCATCGCTCCACGCCCAGGTGGCTATCGCCGCCCTGAAAGCGGGTAAACACGTCTTGTGCGAAAAACCGATCGCCCTCCGCCTGGCCGACGCCCGCCGTATGGTCCAGACGGCCAAACAAACCGGCAAAATGCTCATGATCGCCCATGTACTCCCCTTTGTGCCGGAATATACCTTTGCTTATAAAGCGGCCGTTAGCGGCCAGTTCGGCAAACTCCGAGGCGGACATTTCAAACGGGTAATCTCCGACCCGTTATGGTTAAGAGACTTCTACGATCCCAACGGCTGCGGCGGCCCAATGGTCGATCTGCATATCCACGACGCCCATTTCATCCGGTTGCTTTTCGGCATGCCCAAGGCGGTGCAAAGTGTCGGCCGAATGCGGGGCGAAGTGGCTGAGTACTTCACCAGCCAATTCCTGTTCGACGATCCCAACCTGGTCGTTACCGCCACCAGCGGCGTGATCTATCAGCAAGGTCGGCCCTTTACCCACGGCTACGAAATCCACTTCGAGAAGGCCACCATCGTCTTCGATTCCGGCGACGGCATGCCCCTAACCATTTATGACGATAAGGGCAAAGTCCGTCGGCCCAACCTGGGCAAGTTCGACATGACCGACGCCTTCCCGATCGAGCTGTCGGAGGCCATCCGGGCCATTCAGACCCGCAAGCCGTCCGCCCTGCTGGACGGCCAGTTAGCCTGCGATGCCCTCCATCTGGGCGACCGACAAACCCAGTCGATCAAAGCCGGCGGCAAACGAGTCAAGGTCTAGCCCCCCAGTCGCCTCTGAAAAGTACCGCCGTGTCGCTCAGTCCTGAAGGCGCCTACCACATCGCCGCCTGGTGAATTGTCAGGGCCATTCTGAAAAGTGCCCCCTTTTTTGCTGAGTCCTGAAGGGGCTTTACCCATATTCTCCCAGCCTCCACGGCCGAAGATGTTGGGCGGCCTACCTGGGAGTTATTGGTACTTATCCTCCCTTTGATGGCATTCAAGGCATAACAAATAGGGCTATCCTGCCCCTCGAAAAGGCCCTCAGAAAACCTCTTCCAAGATTGGCCATGCTCCTTGACCTTCAAGATTTACCATCCATATTGCCTTTTTTTCTAGAGAGTCTCTTCCCATGTCGATACACCAATCAGCACTGCATACGGGAGGCTAGGAGCGTTCCTCGCGAACCCCCACTAAATGGTTATTTAAACCCATATCTAAAGGGTATTCTCATTCTACCCATAGAGCCCCTATCAGAAACATGGGACCCCACTGGGCCGAAAAAAGTCTGACCCTAGAAAACCACTCCCCAGGTTGAATGCTGCTTTAATTCCGCCCGGATGGCCCACCTTTTTGATGTAGGAAATACCCCTCTTTAGGAGGAAATTCCATGGTTCGGAAACATAAGACGGGAAAGACTCTCGTATTTAAGCTGGTAAAAGGGATTATTATTACTACTTTTGGTGGAATATTAACCATCCATAATGAGGGGAAAGCTCCAGCCCAAAGCCCCCTTCCCCACCCCACTCATCTAATCCAGCCGAAACCGGTATGCTCCCATCCACTCCTTCAAGCGAAGCAGGTTCTGTTTTCCTCCCGGCTTCCTCGGAACGAATCGGAGGGGCTGCTGCAGGTGGTGGGGGCTGCCAGCCCGTACCAAGCCGATCAAATCGCCCAAGAGCTTCAAACTACCTGGCACAAGATGGCCCAATTGGCCGACCGTTGGACTCAGGCCCATCGTCAGAGCGACTTTCCAGGGCACCGGTTGATCCTCTTGCTGGGAGCAAACCGGATGCATTTCCCCCAACCGATAACGTATCGCACCACCGGGTTCGATGCGGCAGGCCATTCCGGCCGGAGCAGTTCGGAGGCAATGATTTGGCTGTTGGACCAACAACCGGCTACTGTTCTTATGACCACTACACCAACTACTCAGCCCCCCCAGCAGCTTCTCGGAGAGCTAAAACGGCAAATGGTGCTGGTGTTTTTGAGCCATTTGCCCAATGGTCAGCAGATGCCGCTTTGGGTACGGATGGGGTTGGCTGAGTATATAGCCGAATCCCCCTCGGGAACTGCTTGGCCTGCCCAAATGCCTCCGCTCGAAGCCCTGCCAAAAGAACCCGTATGGGGCCAAGCGGCTCCGGAACACCTGGAAATAAATCCGGAAGCCTATGCCTCCTGTAGGCAGTGGGTTCGGTACCTTTTGGAAGGCCGGGATGCCCAATATGCCCCAGCCTTTGTGGAGGCCCTTGGGTCGGCAAATCCGCGAATCAGGTTGGAAACTCTTTTGCAACAGGTCCGTCTTGCCAGTGGGCCTGCTGGGCAGTGGAAACCGGAGTTTGGCCTGCCGATGGTTCGGCCGGTCTCCCTGCCAATGGAGCTTGGTGAGACCGAGCGGAAATTGGTCTTTGTGTTCAAACTGGCTTGGCGCTTTGCGGATCGGCAACCTTCGGCCGGAACCCAGCCAAAAATTATCGAACAAGGCCAAGACCGAAGCGTGCAGATAGCATGGAGGGGAGAAAAACCTGCCCCGAACGGTCTGAAGGAACTGCAGGAGCGCATTTTGGACCCCCGTCGGGCCCGATGGGCCACGCTGGATTGGAACGGAGAGCTTTTGTTTTCCGAAGACCTAGCCCGCTGGCAGGACTTCTTCACCGAACTTCAGGCTAAATATCGCCTCCTCCAGTACCAGGAGGAACACAAAACCCTGCTTCAGCTTCAGCATCCAGAAGGAGGCGTTTTGGAAGGCTGGCTGGAAACCAATCCTCAGGATGCCGACCGGCCCATCGTCTGCTTACGCCGCAGCAAGGCATAGAAGCCGTCTATCTACATTTTCACTATACTTCTATCCACTCGCATCCCCCATCCTTCCCAGGAAGGCATCAAAGCCCTATCTAGCCTCTTGACCCGCCAAACCCCAAGGCCTGAGCGCCACCTTTTTCCCATTTTCATTACTCTTTTCAATTTCGGTTCCGATAGATATACAAAAATTCATGTAAATACCTATCATTTCCTAACGCCAATGGTTACAATGGGTTGGCAGTGACTTTCCGGGGCGGTCTCCAAATTGGCAAAAGTGGAACGGGAAGATATACTTTTCAGGGAGGGATAGCAGGAGTTCTCTCTTCCGGCGGAGGGGCTTGCTTTGATTGCCCATCCCGTATACTTTTCAGGGGGTGATAGCAGAAGTTCTCTCCCCCAGGGAACATTCCGTTTAAAAGGAGAACGCACAGATGAAGACTGTTCTACCTAGAGTGGGGGGTGTGTTGGGGCTAATTGGGGTGTTGGTGCTGGGGCAGCAGGCAGCTTATGGGCACAAACGGCCCTTGCCGCCGCCGGTCATTGTGGTGAAGCCGGTCCCCAAGGTAGAAATTTACCGGCTAACCCCCTATTGGATGGCAGTACCCAGCTACGAGTTTCGGTACAAGCTCCGGTACCCCCCTGGGCCTCGGGCATATCGGGGGGTATATGTAGGATGGCCTTGGCCGGTGTATGTGCCTTATGAAAGTCCGCCGCCTATAGGTTCTGCAATTGGGCCGTATGTGGGGGGTTCGGGCAGCGGCTTGTTATCCCCCCAGGTAGCTCCGCCGGAACCTTTTTGGGAAGAGCAACCGGGGTGGCCAACAGTGCCATCTCCTCCGGGTTCTCCCATAGCCCCACCGAAAGGACCGCCGGAACCCCCTCCGGAAGAACCTTTGCCGGAATTGATTCCGCCGCCGATGCCCCAGCCTGCTTTGCCTGGGCCAGAACCGAAAGGCTAACCCTTTCCATGGATGTGGGGAGAATCTGCGGGTTTTCTGCTAGGAAAACGAGTGTTGTCTTCATTTTGTATGCCTCTGGGGTGGGGCAATCTTCCTGGGCTGCCGGGAAAAGTTGTCTTCCTGGATTGGTAGATTTGCTACCGAGGGCCAATAGGCATTCTTTCGGCTGCCAGATACCCCTCTTTTGATGGGTATTCGTTGGTATGGAAGCGGCATAGAGGAGGAGGGGTGTCTTATATTTGCAATGGGGTAGGATCAAAATGACTACATTTTAGGGGCCTTCTACTGTATTCTTTTGAGTACAAATTTCTTAAATCCTTTCATGGAAAGAACTTAAGAAAATCCAATTCCTATAGGCACAATAAATGCAATAGCGGAAAATAGCCAAGCACATCGGGTGCTTCGGCAACAACCAGTAAGGTTCTCTTTAAAGGAGGGTTTGAACCATGCGTCCTGTAGGAATTGGGTTGGTTTTGGTGGGAATGATGGGAATTATAGGAACGCTGGGGGCAACAACGTCAGTCCAAGCGGCTTCCCCTGCCAGTTTGGCGAGCTGGGTGGTATCGGCCGAGGTAGGGCATCCGCCCGGGCCTCCTGGCCCTGGCCGATATTGGCACCATCCTCCCGTGCCCCGACCGCCCTGTGTGGTGTTGCCTCCGCCGCCCCCGCCGCCTCGCCGGGTCTATTACTTCTATCCGCCCGGAGTCTATTATCTATATCCTCCTTATCCTTATTACTCTGGGTATGAATATCCCGGCTACCATGGCACGTTCTATTATTCCACCCCCCGAGCTGGGATTGCCATTACCTGGTAGAGTCCAAACCGTGGGCAGCGGGACAATGGCCTCCTAAGGGTGTTTCAAAAGCCCGGGCCATGTGCTTTGCATCTTGAATCTCTGGGGCAGCGCCGCCTCCTAACGTTTTCCGACGCCCGCTCCTATTGCAGGTTCCCAGACTGCCCAGCAGTGGCGCCTAACGTCGGAGAAGGTTTTAGTGTTCGGTTCGAGGGGGGTCCCCCATCTAGCTTCGATCCGCAGGGGGGCCTAACCGGGAGAAGTTTTCCAGAGGCTGCTCCCTGTGCGGGGATTGACACCTGCCGAAGCTGGTTCATAATCTAGGCAGGGTCGCCCTGCACTTTTATTGTTAGGAGGCGGCTATGTTGGAAATCTGTACGTTGTTTGTTTGGGGTCATCTGGAATTCCTAGGCGGCTCTTTCAGGCCGGTAGATGCTGAACCATTCTGTTTGGCGGCAAGTTATCAGGGGGAGGCCAGTCTCCTTGCTGAGCCGGGGTCCAACCTCTTCGAATCCAGATCCGCTTCTATACGTTTTGGTCTGGCTGTGCCGTTGCAATTGCAGCTCTGTGCTGTGGCAGCCCCATCCTCAACCACCACAGAGCAGTCGCTTGTACCGGCAGGCGATCTGTTTGCCGTGCCCGAAGGTTCCGTCGCAGAGCTGCTAGAGTACATCGAGCAGCTTCGCCGGTTGAAGCCTCAGGAGCCCATCGATTCCGATCGGTTCGCCCAGTTCCAGCGGCAAAAGGCCGAAGCCCTTTTGAAAGCCGCTGAAAAGGTCCTCACCCAAAAACCCAAGGAAGCCCAGTGGACCGAAGCGGCCCAGACGAAGCTGGAAGCCCTCGGCCTGTTAGCTTTAAGCGGCGACCCAGACGCCAAAAAACAATTGGACGGCTATGTGCGGAATCTCCAAACCCTTCGGAAACGGGAGTTGGCTCGGTACGGCCGGGCGGTCCTTCTGGCTGTTCATGTTCCAAAGACAAACACTTCCCAAGAGATCAAAAAGTGGTTTAAAGAGTTTGTGCAATTTCTTTCCCAAGGGCCGCTGGGGCCCAGGGAATGGGAACTGATGGACACGCTGTCCCAACGTATAGAGCGGGAAAATCCCGCAGTGGCCGTGGAAATCTACCGACAGTTGGTCTTGGCGGCTGCGAAAACCCGAGACCCTCTGGCTGCATCGGTAGCCAAAAAGTGGGAAGAAAAAGGCCGCCGATTGGAACTCCTGACCAAACCGATCCAGATTGTCGGATTTACGTTGGACGGCCGGGAATTCCAGTGGGACCGATTTCGACAAGGAAAAATCGTCCTGGTTGATTTCTGGGCCACCTGGTGCGGATGGTGTGTGCGGGAAATCCCCGAACTCATGGAAGTTTACCAAAAGTATCGAGATCGAGGGCTGGAAATCGTCGGCGTCAGCGCGGATGGGAACCGAAAGGAACTAGAAGAATTTCTCGGAAAAACGCCGATTCCTTGGCCAATTGTGTATGGTCGAAATGGTCCTAGTCCGACCCTGGAGTACTACGGAATTCAGGCATTCCCTACGATGTGGCTTGTGGGCAAAGACGGCAAGGTGATTTCCTTCAACGCACGGGGCGAAAACCTTCGGCGGGAACTGGAGCGGCTTTTTGGTGCCGCCGGGCCGGCCAACCTATCAGTTGACCAGCCCCTGCCCCCAGGGAAGAGGCAATGAACAAAGAAGCGGGCCCAAAGAAGCCAGGATTTCCGCTTGTGCCGCAGGAACACAGTGCAGTTTCTGGGCGAAAAGGTACCCCATTCATTCCAAACGGATGAAATGTTGCCCAGTTCTTTTTGCTCCAGCCGAGTGTTAGCAAGGGATTGTTCCGATGGCGGATCAGGAGCCGCTTTTGCGCACGGAAAATTTATGCCGGGTCTATTCGGACGGCCAGGTACAGGCCCTGCAGAACGTAAGTTTACGGATTGACGCGGGGCAATTTGTGGCCATTATGGGTCCTAGCGGCAGCGGCAAATCGACCTTGCTGAACCTTTTGGGCGGTCTGGATCGGCCGACAAGTGGGGAGGTCTATTTTCGTGGTCAGCCACTGGGCGCCATGCGGAGCTTGGACGCTTATCGAGCCCGGCATGTGGGGTTTGTGTTTCAGTCCTTTCATCTGTTACCAACGCTGACCGCCGCTGAAAATGTGCAAATCCCCATGTTTGAGACGGTTTCCTCGCCGGCCCACCGGCAAGAGCGTGCCCACCAACTTCTGGAAATCGTCGGCCTTGCGCATCGGGCCGATCATCTGCCAACTCAGCTTTCCGTGGGCGAGCGGCAGCGGGTGGCCATCGCACGGGCGCTAGCCAATCAGCCGGACCTGCTCCTGGCCGATGAACCCACCGGCAACCTCGATAGCCACACCGCCGAGCAAATCCTGGACCTCTTCTGCCGCCTACACCAAGAGCACCGGATGACCTTGGTCGTAGTAACCCATGGTCTGGAAGTAGCCCGCCGGGCAGAGTGCATTTTCCATATCTGCGACGGCCGGTTGGCAGTCCCGCCTCCCGGCTAACCACACCATTTTTAGGAGAACGAAAAATGACCCGTTTCATTCATCAACCTCTGAGCCGACGACAATTTACGCAGAAGGTTTCGGCCGGTTTGGCCTCTGTGTGGGGTTGGAAGGGCATTGGCAGTGCTGGGGCGGCGGAACCGGTGCCGTCGGACGCTACCGCAGCCGGTTCGTCGAGCCAACAAAAAACGGCTCCCTCAGCCACCGCTCCAAGTCCCGCCCCGCCGCCCCAAATGCCCGATTCGCCCTGGACGGAAATTCGCGGCTTCAATTACCAGCCTAGCTATGGCTCCAACGGATTTGAGTTGTGGCGGAAGTTCGACCCGAAGGTGATCGAAACGGAGCTAGCCCGTGGCAAAAAGTATTTCCCCAAGATGAACGCCCTTCGGTGGTGGCAATCGTGGGACGCCTTTGTTCGAGACCCAAAGCGATACGCGGAGGCCTTTGATACGACGTTGGAACTGGCCGACAAGATCGGGTGCCGGGTGATGCCGGTGTTGTTTAACCGTTGGCACGATTCGGTGCTGGATTACGGCGGGATTTA
>CALIRO010000054.1 GCA_938042245.1 uncultured Thermoguttaceae bacterium | reverse complement strand
TCCTTCGGAAACAGGGCGATCATCATATTATGGCTATTGCTAATCAGGAGGCCTTTTTCGCCCAACAGGATCAACCCGGGTTTGAGTCGACCTGGGACGCCGAGCCAGTATTTAATGTCCTTTTCCGTAGCGCCGTAGTCCCGGAGGAGTTTTTCTAAAAACGGGTACGTCTCCGGGGCATAGTCTGGGCCATGATGCCAGGTGACTTCCACGGGCGGCATTTGGCCACGGGCAGGCACCTTCCACCGAATCCGCTCCCACAGCGGAAACGAGAGCAAATTCCTATCCGGACATTCTGCTTCGACGCTGATCAGCGGAGCCGGGCTGTTTGGCTCCGGTTGCCAAAGCTGGGCGATATTCAGGGCCATGAAGGCCATGTTGGCCGTATGTGGACCGAAATTGCCCAATTGGCCTGCGGAGGTGTCCCGCCAAAAGGTGCGGATCATCCACTCGGGGTGGTATTCCCGCCAGGCGACCGGGCCCAGCCACAGATCCCAGTTCAGTTCCGGCGGAACCGGTTGGGCGCCTTGGGGAGGCTGTTTTAGGTTGGCGCCGCCTCGGGCGAAATAGACGTGTACCTTCTGGATCGGTCCCAGCAGGCCTTCCCGCACGATTTCGACGCCTCGGCGGAACTGTCGGCTTTGCATTCCCTGCGTGCCGACCGAAGTAGGCACTTTCTTTTCCTGGGCCAATTGGCGCAGCAGCCGGGCCTCCTGGACTCGGATGGTAAGCGGTTTTTCGGAAAGCACAGGTTTACCGGCTCGGAGGGCGGCTGCCGAGGCCACCGCATGAGTATGGTCCGGGGTCGCTACGACCACGGCATCGATGTGGTCGGCCATTTTGGCGAGCATTTCGCGGAAGTCGGCAAAAAGCGGCGGTGGCGAATCGGCTAGTTGCTGGTACAGCGGCGCCGATTGGCGTTCTTCCTGTTTTTCCGATTGGGGCCATTTCGCAGCCCGTTCCTTCCAAAGTTCCAACGCCTTGGCCACCTTGCGGCGGTCCACATCCGCCCAGCAGGTAATATGCATATTTTCATATAGATGAACTAAAGGGACAAAGGCGGTGGCCGACGCATATCCCCAGACGCCGATAATGGCCAACTGGAACTTTTCGTTCGCCCGGTAACTCTGAGCAGCGCCGGAGGGCGCCATTTGCCAGGCTGCTGCCGTAGCCGTTAGCCCGCCTAAAAACCGCCGCCGTGAAAACCGCCTTCCAGAAGTAGGTCGAATCATCTGTGGCCTCCTTATCAATGCGATGCTAAAAGAAACAATTCTTGTACCTTTGATACGCCTGTCCACCATCCTCCCAGTGGAAGGCAGTGGAAGCAATCTATGGGTGGCGTTTATTTTGATAGACGCTCCATGTTGGTTTTGAAACGAATGGGGTTTTTGCCCCCGGATTGGTTTGGCGATTTACTTTGGTTGAACAACGACGGTGGCTGTCGGTCCGAGTACATCTACACTGACATACACCAGACAAAATTGGCCACAGTCGGACGGAACGGTTTGGACGATGCGACCGCCCTGACATTGGTACTGGCCTTTGGGCATAACAAACCGAAGCCGGGCGTCACGGATTTCCGGCATCCCTTCCCACCGAGGTGGCAATTGGGAGAAGCCGGCGATCACCTCCGGCGGCGTCCACACCTGTTGACCCACTGGCCGGACCGTGGCCTCTAGCCGGACCTGTGTACCATTGTTCGGTCCGCTCCAGGCCACCGCGGGCAGGGCCAGTTGGGGCAGAAGCTCCGCCCGGCGCCATTGGTCGATTCGGACGATTCGGCCTGTGTAATTTAGCCCACCCCAACCATGCATACTCCGCACACTCAGCGCATCCATAAACAGCCGTTGAAATTCGATGGTTACGCCATCGTCCCGGTTGCCAGGAAACCAAGTGCGGGTTTGCGGCGTAAAGGGCAATGGGAAGAAAGGTTTATGTATACCCGGCGGAAACGGGCTTCGATGACCGGCCAAGAAGAGGAGCCGATTTTCCGGATCGGCTTCCACCTGGGCCAACAGCTCGGCCACGCCACGGCGCTGCTCAGCCGGCATTTCGTACTTGAGTTGGTAAAGATCATAGCTAATCACCACCCCCACATGGGGGCCAATCCGGCGCAGTTGCCAACGGGGGCCAAAATAAAACTCATGGCCTTCTGGGGTTAGGGCCGCATCGTGGTTGCCGAAGGCCAAGTACACCGGCACATCCAGATATTCCCGCACCAAATAATGGAGCATAGCTACGGCGTCGTCGGGCGGAGCCCGCTCGGTTTTTTCAAAGCCCACGTCGTCGCCCAGGCTGACAAAAAGAGGATTCAGTAGGGAAGCGGCCCGGAAGTAGTCCGCCTGCACCTCGCCTGCTGAACCAGGCTTATCCACAAACCAGTTTAGATGAAAATCCTGATAGGGCATCAGGAGAAAGCTGTCGGGATAGGCGGGACGGATGCAGACGGCTTTTGGTTGTCGGCTCGTTCGGCGTCGGCCCTCGGCGTCCTGAAACTCCACCAGCAAATCGTACATCTCGGCCGGTGTGTCCGGCGGCGTCCGAACCGTCAACTGCCAACCCGCTCTTGTGCCATTCCACACATTCTTCGGCCCATACTCGGCCTTCTGTAGCTCCAAAGGCCTGGTGAAATAATCTGTCGCTAACCGCACCTTCCACTGGCTGGCCCACTCCGCCGCCTGACATTCCAGGGTAAACTGATCGCCCGGGATCGACGTCATCGCTGTGCCTAACCGGGGCAATACAATCAGCCCATAATTGGGG
This sequence comes from uncultured Thermoguttaceae bacterium, assembly GCA_938042245.1. Taxonomy (GTDB): domain Bacteria; phylum Planctomycetota; class Planctomycetia; order Pirellulales; family Thermoguttaceae; genus JANXAQ01. Next base: position 16,957 of record CALIRO010000054.1, on the reverse strand, counting down.
TCTGGCTGCAAATAGATCGGAACCGAAACGCTTTCTCCAGGGGCTAAATGGAACTTCTGCCGAAAGTCAATAAAACCAGGCCGGGAGACTTCCAGTTCTACAGGTCCTGCTGGCAACCCTTGAATCGCAAACCGGCCAGTACCGGTTTCGGTTCGGGTTACCGCCCAGAGGATGCCGTCTTTCCAGATGCGCACTCGTGCCCAGCCAAGCTCTTGTTTGCCGGCTCGCCACGGCATGGCCGACACATCGCCGCGGACCGTGCCTTGAACGGTCGCCGTCGGCGGAACAGCGGCCAGGGCGATGCCTGCCCAACTCCAAAGGCCCCATGCTATCCCCATAGCCGTTCTTATCCCTCTCATTGGACATCTCCTAGAGCGGAGGAAGGTTGGGTTGGGAACAGTTTGGTCATTCGAATTAGGGTAACACTTCAGCCGAATGATGCAACCTCTCACTGGCACGAAAGCAGAAATCCAGTTTTTCATGGATTTTGGCTCTCTGGACAGCCGCTTGCCCCGCAGTGGCACCCAAAGGCTTTCCTTAGATCCACCAGGCAGCTTCTTCAATTCAGCGGAAGTGTGCCCAAAATAGGCAAAAGTAGAATTGGGGATATGGTGCCCCCCATTGGAAGAGCACGGCCGTTGGGCTTCCGAACCCGGGTTTGCAAACTGGTTTTATTGGGTACAATAAAAGATTGTGCCAGGTCCGGGCACCAAAGGATGCGTCGGTTTCAGGCAAGTCCCCCTCCAGGGAATTCCCGCCCAAGTCCGAATCTTGGAAATGGATTCCATGGCTGGCTGGGAGTTTAAGAAGGCGGAGGGGTTACATGCAGCGGGAAAATCTCTGAGATTTTTGGCATCCCCCACAACCTGGGGGGTTTTGACTTTTTCAGGAGAAAGTGAAGTATGGCTAGCAAAAGCAAAGGGAAAAAGAAAAAAGGGGAAGTGGTGTTTTTGGTCTGTGAAGAGACTGGGGATCTGAATTATGTGCTTCGGCGGAAACCGGGCAGTGAAAAACTTCGGCTGCGGAAATTCTGCCCTCGTCTGCGCCGCTACACAATGCATTCGGAAAAGAAGATGAAGTAGGGTGTATGCCTAGTAGGAGATCGGAAGGGTTTTTCCGTCCCCTCATTGGGGTGGTTGGTCAGGCGATGAAAAAGTCCCTGGAGTAGTCTCCAGAGATCAATGGCCCTGGGAGCGGGGGATTTAGAGCCTGGAAGTTGTGGGGAACTCTTTTCTGGTGGGAAATGCAACCCCCCGGAAAGAGTACCTAGGTCCCTCCTTATGAAGAAAATCTCCCGAGCTATCCATGAGGTTCCCCTTTGGCCCGGAGGCAGGGGGAAATCAGCAATCTTTATGAGGAAATCTTCCGAGAACTGCAGAGTGTTTCCTTAGAGGTCGTCTTTGACCCTATGAGCTTTCCTGGGCCCATCCGATGAGGCAAGAACCACCGCCGATCCTTCGGGAACTTCTTTTTGGTAAGGGTTCTCAGGTATAGCCATGCCCAAACGATGGCGGATTCGCTTTTATGATCCCGAGCAGTTGGCTTGGTTGGAGCGGGCGGTAGGGATTCCACCATTGATTGCGCAGTTGCTTTGGGTGCGGGGGATTCGAGAGCCTGAGTCAGCCCGGCGGTTTCTGGAGCCGAAACTGTCGGCCCTTCGGGGGCCGGAGGAGCTACCTGGGTGCATGGAGGCGGCAAATCGGCTGTATGAGGCGGTTCGGCAGCAGCGGCGGATTGCCCTGTACGGGGATTACGATGTGGATGGGATAACGGGGACGGCCATTTTATGGCGGTGTTTGCGTTTGCTGGGGGCCGAGCCAATTTATTATATTCCGAGTCGGTTGGAGGAGGGCTATGGGCTCAACGGGGAGGCATTGCGAGGCTTGGCCCAGCGGGGGGTGGAGGTGCTGGTGACGGTGGACTGTGGGATAGGCAGTCTGGCGGAAGCGGAGGAGGCAAGCCGATTAGGAATAGAACTTTTGATCACCGATCATCATGAACCGGGTCCTCAGTTGCCGAAAGCCGCTGCCATTGTTCATCCTCGGCTTGGGCAGCCGCCGTATCCGTTCGACAGTTTGAGCGGATCGGGCGTGGCCATGAAATTGGCCTGGGCGTTGTGCCAGCGAGCCACTGGCGCCAAACGGGTCGGACCGGCCATGCGGGAGTTTTTGCTCCAGGCGGTGGGCTGGGCAGCCTTGGGAACGGTGGCCGATGTGGTGCCCTTGGTGGATGAAAACCGCATTTTGGTTTCCTACGGGCTGATAAGCCTGAAGGAGCGGCCCACGTTAGGTTTGGCGGCTCTATTGAGTCGGGCTGGCCTGGCGGATAAGGCGAGTTTGGATGGGGAAGACGTAGCGTTTCAGTTGGTGCCCCGATTGAATGCGGCAGGGCGGCTCGGTCAGGCTTGCTTGGCTTTTGAACTGTTAACCACCGATCAGCCCCAACGGGCTGAGAGCTTGGCTCAGTATCTAGATGAACTAAATACCACTCGAAAATCTCTGGAACATAGCATCTATCTGGCTGCCCTCAAACAGATTAAACAGCACTATCCCCCGTCGGAACATCCGGCCTGGGTGTTGGCGGACCATCAATGGCATCCTGGCGTGATCGGGATCGTAGCAAGCCATTTGGCCGAAAAGTTCCACCGTCCGGTGATCTTGATCGCTTGGGATCCTACGGGGCAGCGGCCGGGGCTAGGCAGCGGCCGAAGTATCCCCGAAGTGCCGCTGCCGGAAGCCTTAGCTGCTTGTAGGGAACATTTGTTAGGTTTCGGTGGCCATGCGGCGGCGGCTGGCCTGCGAATCCAACCCGAGCGAATCCCCGCGTTTCGCGAAGCCTTTTGCCAAGCCGTGGCCCAGCGCCTAGACCCCCACCAACACCAGGCGGAACTCTGGATCGATGCCGAGGTCCCGCTGGCGGCGCTAACCGTTCGGACCGTAGAGCAGATGGAACGCCTTGCTCCGTTTGGATACGGAAACGCTCGTCCCATCTTGTGCAGCAGTTCCGTCTATTGGCAGGGAGATATTCGGGTGATGGGAGCGGATGGCAGACATTTGGCCATGCATCTGGTGCAGCATGGCATCCGAATGCGGGCCGTGGCCTTCGGAGCAAGCGAATGGCTCGATCCGCTGCTCGAATCCCCAGGCCCCTTGGATGTGGCATTTCGCCCTGTGATGAAGAGTTTTAATGGCCTCCGCCAAGTGGAACTCCATCTAGTGGATTGGCGCCGGTCGGAAAGCTAATCATGCCGTGTCCGTGTGCGCTGGGGAACTGGTTACCTGAGGTATTTTTGTTCCGATGTACATTTAGTATATTTGGTACTATCTGCCACGGTGCGGTTAAGCGGCTTTCCGTTGAATGCGGATTTCTCGGTAGATGCTCTGGATTTCGTCATAGTTGCGTTCCAAGGGGTACTCCAGCGCTGCCATACGAGCTGCTTGTCCCATCTGCTCTCGGAGGCGCTGGTCAAGCAATCGAGCCATGCGGTCGGCCAGGGCCGCATCGTCCGCCGGATCCCACAGCACATAGCCGTCCATCCCCTCGGTGAACAGTTCACTAGCGCCGTTCCATCGGGTGGTAATTACCGGCAAGCCGGAAGCAGCAGCTTCCATGACACTTAAACTGCAGGGATCATAAAAAGTCGGCAGGACGAAGACGTCCGAGGCGGCATAATAGGGGAGGGGATCTTCGACCCGGCCCACAAAGAGCACGGCATGCGCAGCGCCTACCCGCCTGGCAAGCCGATGGTATCTGCCTGCCGGCCGACCGCCCACCACCAGCAGTCGGGCCGGCAAGCCCTCTCGAACCAACCGCCCGGTAGCCCGAATCGCCGTAGAAAGCCCTTTTCGGAGATGGTCATGGCCTACAAACAGATAGAGGACCTCCTGGGGGCTAACGCCTAAGGCAGAGCGGAGGGGTTGACGCCAGTGGGGGCGATGGTCAGGGGAGAAATGATGAATATCAGTTCCATGATACACCACCCGAATCCGATACGGCGAAACCCGATGATACCGCTGATAATCTCCCGCACACATCCGAGACACGGCCACCAGGATCCGCTTCGGATCCCCAAATTGCCGACGCATCAACTCTCGGAATTCCCGATACCGAGGCAACCAGCGGATGAGCCAACGTTTGACCGAACGGAGATAGAAAGGCAAAAGCCGCAACTTCCGCTCCCATTGGGCCAATCGAGAACCATCTTCCGATTGCAACAAATCACAGTACCAACCCATTCCCATATCATGGACAATATCCAGCCGAAGGCAGCGCAGGAGGTTTTCAGCCGCTTCCGCCCGGCGCAGCCGAGATGGAATCCGTCCCAATTGATGTGTATATATATCCAATGCAGTTGCACCGGGGGCTGCCCATTGAGTGATCACGTGAACCGTATGCCCTTCGGCTCGCAAACACTCGGCGAATTGATAGGTCCAACGTTCCGCCCCGCCCCGGTGCGGATCAAAATAGTCAATGACCAGTCCGATTTCCATCCTGCAGCTCCTGAAGGCCTGGCAGCCATTGGGCAGCCCAGGGATATCCGTCGCTTGTATCCTCCCTGCCTTCCCAGAAGGTCCAACGGCTTTCCTGGGGGATTCGAGGCTGGCAAGCCCCCTTTCGCAGAAGGACCTCCTGATAGACTTGCAAAATTTCTTCTACATTTTTTTCAAACGGATATTGTTCTGCTAACCGCCGGGCAGCCTGGCCCATCTGCTGCCGAATCCGGGCATCGAAACAAATCTCCATCTTCGCGACCAGCTCCTTCACATCCAGAGGGTCTTCCAAGACAAATCCCTCCCGGCCGGAATGTAACAGTTCCTGCACGCCGTTGAATCGACTTGTGATCACCGGTAGTCCACTGGCCATCGCCTCCAGCACGACTAAACTGAACGTGTCATAGAGGGTCGGATGCACATACAGATCCGCCGCTGCATAATAAGGGGCCGTATCCTCCACGGGCCCGACAAAATGGACCGGCCCTTTGCCGTCCAGGCGTCCCTTAGCGGCATGGTGGGTTCCGAGGCGTCGACCGCCAACTACTAACAACTGAATGGGCCAACCCCGGACCGCCAACCGATGAACCGCCTGGATGGCTATCGGCACCCCCTTCAGCCGAAAATTGTGGGCTACGATTAACGCCACCAAGGTATCTTCAGTCAGCCCAAACTGTTGGCGAATCAGGCTACGCCACCGCTGCCGATTCTTCGGATGAAATCGGAAGATATCGACCCCATTATGGACCACCCGAATGCTGTCCGGCGGCACGGAATGGAAATGTTGAAAATCTTGGGCCCCTTGAGCCGATAGTGCCAAAAACAGCCGACCGTCCCTGCGATATTGCCCCTCCAAAAGGCGACGAATCTCCCGATAGCGGGGCAGGTATCGAATGATTATCCGTTTACAAGGGCGAAGCCAACGCGGCAACAACAGCAACTTTCGCTCTGCCAACGCCACCCAAGAGCCCCAATGGGGCTGAAACACATCACAATACCAGCCTGCCCCCGTATCATGGATGATGTCTAAGTCCAATGGACGGAGCCGTTGTTCGGCCGCTTGAGCAAAGCCCACTCGGCTTACCCCCGGAGGTACCTGACAACAGCTAATGCCTAGCCTGTGTGCCTGCGGAGAAAAACTCCGGGAAACGACCCAGAGCTGATGGCCTCGCTCCCGCAGTGCCTGTGCAAACTGCCAGGACCACTGCTCCAAACCGCCTCGTCGGGGATCAAAATGTTCTACCACTAGGCCGACCTTCATCCTCGCCCTCCCGCCCTCAGCGGATCTGGCCTCCCCATTTGCTGCCCCCAGGCACTGCCCATTCCCCTATAGCCTCCGGACCCCCAAACCTCCTTTGCCCAAATGTTCCCTTCTTCGCCACTTCCGCCAAACCAAAGCCCATCCAATAGCACTGGTTCTTTGGCGTACATGGCATTTTTCGGACAACTTCTATGCTGCTTGGCGTTCCAAGCTGCTCCACATCTGCGCCAAGGCCTCATAGACCCGATCGACCGAAAGCTCTTTCATGCAGGCATGGTGCCCCAACGGGCATTGCGGACGACCACACCCCAGACAATCCAGATGCTCGACCCACAGATCGAGGGCTTTCTGGGTGGGATTCCAGCTCCAGATAGGCTCCAGCGGCCCATACAGCGTAATGACCGGCACCCCAAAAGCTGCGGCAATATGCCGGGGACCACTATCGGTCGAGACCATAAGCCGAGCTCGCCGAAGCACCGCCTTGGCCGTGCCAAAATCCATCGGTTGATCGGCCATGGAGACCACCTGGGGCCGACAGGCCAGTTGGACTATCTGCCCCGCTAGCTGCCGCTCCCTAGGACCACAAAAGACCAATACCTTTTCGCCCAGTTGGTCCACCACCCGTTGGGCCAGGTGGGCAAAATATTCCACCGGCCAAAGTTTCGATCCCCCAAAAGCGCCACTACAGTTAAGCACTACTGGCCGGTCGCCTGGCTGCCAGCCAAACCGCTGCCAAACCTCCTGAGCCGATTGCTCGTCCTCCGGCCTGGTGGCAAGCTCCAACTGCAAGGAGCCTTTCGGACAGCCCACAGCCTGCGCCACGGCTAGATAATATTCCACCATGGGGATGGGTCGAAACCGACGGCCTTGCCTGGCCGGAGGAATCGGATCCGTCAGAAGCCAACCTCGGCTATCCCGGTCATAACCCACCCGCCTGCGCACCCCCCCTAACGCAGCTAAAAGCGCCGTGCGCAGCGAATTGGTCAGAAGCAGCCCCAAATCGAACCGCTCCCGGCGAAGCCGACTTACTAAGGCCCAAAATCGCCTGGTAGGATCGGAGGCGTTTGCCTCATATAACCAAACCTCGTCTAACCACCCCGTCCCCTCCAAAAGCTCTTTGAGATAGGGACGAACAATGCCTACCATTGGGACAGTAGGCCCGAAATGGCTTCTCAGCGCCCGGAGGGTGGGGGTAGCCATCGTAAGATCACCCACCCAATTGGGAAGAAAAATTACTACTTTCATGGGCAAAAGACGGCTTCCTTGCCTTTGTGCGGGGCAACTGGGAGCAATGGCAGCTTCGCAGAAAAAAATTGCTCCGCCACTGCCGACCCAGTCCTCTCCGAAAACTTCCGGAGACGATGTTTATCTCCCTCGTGATCAAAGAGTTAAGATTTTTACCGGTTTGCTGGCCCTCGAATGGCCCCTGCTTGCCATGGAAGGACTGAAACCGCTTTTTTAGAAAGCGGAGCGCAAAGGAAATAGTCCTATATGGGGGCAGAATAACCTCTAATAGGGTTAGTTCTTTTTCCCCCCTGCTATTTCACCCGTAACAACAAAACCTGCCAAAGGAGAAGATAACCTTCCAAAGTCCTTTTCGCCAAGAGCAATTTGGAGCAGCGATAGGAATCTTCTAGGGCCAAAGCTCCCCCCTAAGCTAGGGGGACAGGAAGAATTGGACTCATATTTCGTAACTCTAAAAAATATAAAGAGTTACGGAGATCTTGTGCCTGACTAGCTTAGAGAGAAGCCAGGTAGGCTCCTTGGACCCTAGTACCTTTGCCGCCGAAAGGGGGCAGCTTACTTTCGTAGTGCCAAACCCCTCCACTGGCCGTTCTCGGACAAACAGCAATCCCCCCTTATTCCCGCCTCCGCTGCACTCCAGAAAAAGCTCGGAGATTTGCTCTTTACTGGATGCCCCCCAGAGAGCACCTCAGCGCCGACAGAACGTTCTGATCATTCAAACCAGATTTTTGGGGAATCTCTGAACAATTCAAAAGATATATGAAGATATATTTACTATGTTGGGTGCTGGTCCAATTACCCCAGCAGGCCAGGGACAAAACACCGCCTAATGGAGCGCCTCTCACGAAACCCCCTTTGCCGGGCTTCCGGGCCTAGGAAAGGGAGCTGGGTGAACCTTTGAAAGTTTCCGTTTTGTGAGATCCTTTTATGATTTGATCCTCAAGTTGGCGAGCCAGACCCGGTAAAGATCGTCTCGGCGCAAGGGGCTGGCAAGAGTTTCCGGCGCCCGGCAAGCCACGATAATCCAATGGTTGCCCTCTTGCAGAAGGAAAATATCCATCCGGCCGGTCTGCTTTTGCACCGGCGCCTCCTTACCGGCTGGATCCAGCGGGACCCAATCCAGATCGGCCAACAGGACTTGACATCGCTTCCAGGCACGTTGCTGGGCGTCAGGAAAATCCTTCCATTCCACCTTGGCATCCGGCCATTCCTGATGAATCCGTTCCCGAATTGTTTCTTGGGGGTTTTGAGATGTTTCGACCAGGCCGACATAGACGTAATAGGGCATCTTCTGGCCGCCTTGGTCCAGATGCGCTTCCCAGGTGCGCAGCAGGCCTGGCAGGGGAAACGGAGGCGTGCGCCGAGCCAGATGCTTCGATCCATCGGTAGGCGATAGCTCGGTAACAAACGCTTTCAGCAGCCGAATCTCAAGCGGCTTATTCGGAATCTGGATCGGATCAGAAAGTTCCTCCTGGCCGGCCCCACCTTGGCGAAGCTGCTCCAGACGCTTCTGCATCCGCTCCCGATAGGCGCCGGTTCCACAACCTGCAATCCATACCCCTGCCAGTGCCATCCATACACCTAGTTTCCAAAGTTTCATTGGCTGTTGCATTGTCGTTTGCCCTTCGGTGAATTCCGTTGGAAGATCCGGATAAGCCGAAAACAATGCCCTCCTTTGTGCCCCTGTCCGGTTAGATGCCTCCTGAGCCATTCTCTCGAAACCCCGGTGTTTAGGGTTTTGGGAGATCGCATTCCAAGCCCGGTTCAAGCCGACCTACCGACCGTAGGTTAGGAGGTTAGGGTTTCGGCACGTCGAACTCCAGGGTTTTACTTCGGTCGGTGGGTTCGATTTTCAGTTTGATGGGGCTCCTTTTAGGATCCCGGTACTGTTCCGGCACATAGCTTTTGCCCGGGGAACCGCGAGGATTTTGGGCGTCGCCCATGGTGGGCATTTGTTCCCAACATTCGACGGTAACGATATATTCGCCGGGTGCCAGGCCAGGCGTCTGCTGGGAGACGACTTGAAACCGGCCGTCTGGCCCAAACTGGGCCGAGGCGGGGTGCAAGGTTTTGCCTGGCGGCGCTGCTACGGGGCGAAAATCCAGCCGACCCTCCTTCGGCCACTGGCCGCCGCCATAAGTTACCCGGCCCGAAACGGGCACCGTCTCCAACGTAGGGCCGCCACAGCCCATCAGCCCCCAACTGACGATCATCGCCCAGCCAATGGCCCCGATGCCGAGTGCCCAACCTGCTTTCCTTTGCTGCTTCTGTGCCCACCGAGCGGGCAGCCCCCTGTGCGTTAGAACCTGCATGGGTTTCTCCTTATAGAGCAATGTCGAAAGGCCCACCTCGAAGCGGCTCCGCTTCCTCAGAAGGTAGCATACCCCAGCCATTCTTCTATCTCAAGGGAGAGGGGAATCCTTAGCAAAGCAAAAGATGCCCACAGACTGCGCCGGCGGTTTTGTCAAGATGGAGGCAGACGCCCGCCCGCCGCTCGTGCTACCCACGCATCTAGCAAAAAGCAGCCACAAAACCCGGAGGGCGGGCTAGATTTCGATTCCAAAGCCGACTCATCAAGAGGAAAACATGCCCCCTAAAAAATCCCAAAAACCCAGACTGCCCAGGCCTGTCTAGAGCACCTTTCAGAGGGGGCTGGCGGTGATTGCCCAAATTCCCCTAACCCCAGGCAGGACTGGCCTTGCCAAAGCTATGTGTGTCTCTGAGGCCGGAGGAGGCAAAAACCAAACCAACCCACCCCGGCTAGCAGCATCAACAGCCAAGACGCTGGCTCCGGCACCCCGTAGATCAGATAGGTGCGTCCACTAGAGCCGCTTAAGACCATCCGCATTCCATCTGCGCTAACGTCAAAGCCCCAGTATTGAGAGCTGGCTTGGCCGGGGAAAAGACTGTCGATGAGCGACTTACTGTAGGTATAAACCAGCGGGCCCAAGGTCGTGGCATCCACCATTTTATATACTTGAATGCCGTTATCCGTAGTATGCACATACAGATAGCCGCCCGCTTCTACCACCGTCCAAAGCCCGTAAGAACCGCTGCCAGTAAGCTGGCCCGCTCCGCCTAATTCCGTGGAAACCCCTGTCACACGATCCATGGCATAGAATTTCGGATTGTCATTCACTCCAGCATCGCCATAGTAGGCATAGCCGGTAAAGGTCTTCCCAACCCGCACATTGCGAATCCGGGTGGTTACCGGCGTGGTAACATAACCATTGGCATTCCAGGTGGTGTTGGCCGAAACCGCAAATGATCCCCCCACTAAACGGATCCCTGCTTACATGAACATCAATTAAGTATAAATTCTTCCGCGTCCCAGAGGTATAACTACCAGCAATAATCGTATCGGCATCTACCCAATCAAACGAATTATGCATGACTGCCCACGGCGAAGGAGTGTCCACCCGGCGGCTATAGTCGTTAATATCGTATAGAGATAGATTGGGATTATCGGGGGAAGTGCCGCCTGCGGCTAATACATAACTCGGGTTAGCCCCAAGAAACGGGGCATTCATCCGATGTTCCGGAGCACCGAAGGGTATGCGCTGTTGCAGCGGCGTCGGATTGCCCCACTGGTAGCGGGCGATCGATTGGCTGCCGGTGTTAATTTGGCTGGCATAGATATAATCGCCAACAATCCGGACATTGTAGGTGGAATTAAGTACCTGGGAAAATTGGTACACTCCCCCGCTTTGCAACTGGTGCGGCATCAAAGGGTCAGCGAAAACAAGCCCAGGGTGAATTCCTACCGCCCAACAGCAGCCGAAGGCCAAAGGTGCCAACCGCATCGCTAGTACCCTCCACCCGGCAAGAGCCCCCAGACTGTACACACCCCCCCGCTCCATCGGTAAAAATAGCTTTCCTACCAAATCAATTTTTCAGTTTAATTGCCTGCTAATGGGTGTCAACGTTTTTTGAGAATTTTCGCGAAATTGTCCGCCCCCGCGCTAGCCGGATTGGGAAGCTCATTTGCCACGGAGGTCCCGGAGAGGATTCTTCCTGCAGAAGCGGCCCTGGAGGGGGGGTTAGCTGGGGGTAATGGGGTTGGGTAATTGGCCTTGCCTTTTGGGCCAAGTTTTGGGGATAATAGGGTGAACTTTAGTAAAGATAGGCAATCTACACAAAATAGGCAACTATGTTGATACTTATGAGCGGTTCTTTACGATGGGTATTGGCCGGGCTGGCTATCCTTGGGATTGGGCCGGGCTGGGCCTATGGCCAAGCTCCGCTTTTCCTCCTCCCTTCCGAGCAGGAGGAAGAGAGAATATGGCTGCCAGAGGGGCGGGAAATGACCGGCATTGGCCCCTTGGCCAGTACCCCCAGGTTTCCCCCTCCGGATGGTTACAGGAGGGGAGTTTCCCCGAGTGGAGGGGACCAAAAAATCCACGCCACACAAATCTCGCCGGAAGCCCCTGATCTGCCCAACCCCTTCCAGGCCTGGACTCAGCCTAATGGGCCGCCTGATCCACCGAACCGTTCCGAAAAATCTTCCTTGCTTCTATCCGAAAAGGAACTGCAAGCACCCGTGGAACTGGGCCAACCGATTCCCTTAAAACCCCAGCCTTGGACCTGGCAACTGCTGCCGCAGGGATTGATCTACCGCTCGTATCTGGCAGGGGTGAAAGAGCCGCGCTGTGGCATCGTATTTAACCATGACGTGCATTATGGGTGGATTTGGGACATTGGGTTGGGTGCTCGGCTGGGCATGATCCGGTACGGCACAGACGATCCGCTGCATCCGGAGGGGATCCAACTGGATTTTGAGGGGGCAGCGCTTCTGCGGATCGACCCGGAAGAAGAGCGGGACCTGGTGGGCACCGATTATCGATATGGATTTCCCTTGACGTGGGGAACCGGCCCGATCCGGACGAAGTTCGGCTTTTATCACTTAAGCAGTCATGTGGGGGATGAGTTTTTGCTGAAAAATCCCGGTTTTTATCGGGATAATTACGTTCGGGACTCGCTGGTGTTTGGCAAATCGCTGTATTTGACGCCCAGCTTACGGTTTTACGGGGAGGTGGCTTGGGCCTTTAACACAGATGGACGGGCCAAGCCCTGGGAATTCCAATGCGGTATGGATTTTAATCCTCTTCGGGTCGGTCAGTGGCGGGGAGCCCCGTTTTTAGCGCTGAACGGTCATTGGCGGCAGGAGTTCGACTACCATGGTTCATTTACCCTGCAGACGGGCTGGCAATGGCGAAACGCCCACGGCGGCACCTTCCGACTGGGCATGCAATATTACCGAGGCAAAAGCGAACAATGGTCCCTGGCCGACCGATCGGAAGACAAAATCGGCCTGGGAATTTGGTATGATTTCTAACAGCAGTGGCAACATGGCGATGGGAGAAGGTTTCCACCAACATAATGGGGGCGATAGTCCCGAAAATTAGTGTACAAAAGAAAAACAAATCCCCATGGAACAACACTCCTGTTCTAACCAGGCTCTGGCGAAGGATTTTGCTGGGTATGATCCCCCTAACCCCTGGAAACCAGGCAATATCCGCCTAAAGTCCCCTTCCCACTCGGTCCGAGCGGGTATCAGAGTCTTCTTGGCTCAAACCAGAAATCCGCCTGAATCGACCGCAGCAGGCTGGCTAGAGCAGCTATTGCCAAGTAGGAGCAGTATTCGGCGGGGGAAACTGATAGGGCAAGAAACTCATCTGATCCACCGATTCCCAGAGGGAGAAATTTTTGACTTCCACGGCTTGGAGGAACGGTTGACCGAGCATCCGGTTCACCTGGCTCAGGATTCGGCGTTTCAGGAGCCGATGGTCCGGCTCGGTCAATTCTTCCAGCGGGGCGTTCCGCACGGCCGTCATCACCTGATCTCGCACCAACCGATGGTGCATCAGCACAAACGCCTCGAAGGCTTGGCGATTTTCGCACCGGGCCGTGGCCTCCAGCTGAAAATCCGCCCGAAGCGTACTTCGCGTTACCGGATCATACATCGAGATACTAAAATCCCCTAACGAAAGTTGCCCAGGCTGGTAATAAACCACCGTAGGTTCCCGAGGGGCAACAGCGCCCAAGCTACCTGCTCCGCCACTGCCACGGAAACCGCCTCGGGCCAAGCGCCGGATCCACTCTCCCCAGCTATGCCCGTTGATATACATTCCCGCCAAAGCGGAGGCTACTAGTGGCTGCAACAAGAGCACCAGCGTCAAAATGTTTTTCCAATACGCCCGAGAGGCGATGCCGGTTCGGCGCCTCCGGCTCAGAGCAATGGAGGCAGGGGAAGCCGGTGCGGACTGGTTCGGCTGGCTCCCCCTTGGCAGGGACCCGGATAGCCCTGGAGATTCTTTTGGCCCAGATCGTTCGGCCCCCATACACACAATGCCTCCCCTTTAGCCAAGGGACCAAACCAGTAAAAACTGCTCGGCAAAGGACAAAAAACCAAAAAGCTTGGGAAACCTCTTGGGAAGGCTTGCTTTTATGCCTTCCTCCTGCTTGATCCCAGGAAGGAAGGTATTGGCAAGCTGTATATCCCTCGAATTGCCCAATCTAGAGGGTTCATTATCCTGTCCAAATTCCCTAGTGGACTTCTAGGGCTCCCCCCCTTGAGATGCATAATTACTGGGAAACCTTTCCAAACTCCTGAACATAGCATGAAGTGTACTTCTACCCCTTCCAAAATGCGGGAGGGGGTGGGCTACTAGGGTTGGATGCTAGCATTGCTAGCAGCCTGTAATGTGGGTGCATCTGGACCAGATGGGAAAAGGGTACTGGAATTATTGGAAGTTGCCGAAGGTGTTGGCCCCTCTAGGTTTGGCTTTCAAAGGGAGCTTTAGAGAAGATTGGCTCCGACCAGCGGTGACCCATTTAAGGCAACAGGTGAATGTAATTAATGTTGATTAGGTAATTATTAATTTAAGCCAATTCAATGGTTGGGCCTTGCTTGGAAGGAACCTTCAGCCTTCCTATTAGCGTGGGCCGGAACAGGCCAAGCTTGGCTAGCCTTCCCTTAGGCGAAAATCCCCCAAAGGCCCTTATCAAGAATATCCTACAAATAATACCCATTATGGGGGGCACAATATGCCACGTACATATCCCTTTCCCACTTCCGGGCCACCTATCAAAGACGGGTGGAATGAGAAAGTCCCCAATTAAGAGCCTCTACCAAAACCACCTTTCCTGGTAACTCTGGGCCTGGGAAAGGCGGCTGGTTGAACCTTTTGGAGGGTCCGTTTTGTTAGAGCCTGTAGGGAAAAATCCCACTCAGGGAATCTGGAAAGTGCCATTTTTCGCGCCCTGGCAGAGGCAGCCTACACCACCTCCACCCCAATCCCCTCGTATTGGGCAGGAGAAACCGAGGTCCCAAAGGGAGCAACTGCTTTAGGGGGCCTAGTCTTTCTGACCATTTAATGCTGGAGTGGACACCTGGATAGGCAGTTTTTGCGTTTCGATACGGGAAGGGATCGAATCGATGACGAGTTTTGCAGAGCGGCCAGAAGAAACCAAGCAGCTAGGACTCGCTCAGGCTACGGAAATTGCTCGCCTGGCCGGTGCCTGGGCGCATGAAATTCGAGGCCCCATCTCGGTCATTCGACTAAATATGGAACTGGTGGCCGAAGATTTCGCGGAGCCGAAAACCCCTCAAGAACGCCGGTTGCTGGACAAAATCCAGGTGGTGCTGCGGGAATGCCAACGATTAGAAGACATGGTGAATAACTTTCTGGCCTATATTCGGCCCCGACCGATGCGATTCACACCCACCAATCTGAATGACCAGGTGCGCCGGGTGCTTCGGTTTTTTTCGCCCAAGGCGAAGGAGGCCCGGATTGACATTGTGGATTATCTAGCGCCGGATTTACCAAGTGTTCTTTTAGACACCGAAGCCTTCTACGGGGCCTTGTTCAATCTGGTACTGAACGCCCAGGAGGCGATGCCTTCGGGCGGCCAATTGGTGGTCCGGACCTATCCGATCGGCGATAAGGTGGCCCTAGACCTGATCGACACCGGCGTCGGGATGGACCAGAAAACCTGCGCTCAGATTTTTGACCCATTCTTTACCACCAAACCAGGCGGTTCCGGCCTGGGGTTGCCGACGGCCAAAAAGATCATCGAAGCCCACGACGGCGAAATCACTGTCCAAAGCGAAGTGGGCCGGGGCACCAAAGTGACTATCAAACTCCCTGTTCCGCCCCGGTTACCGGCCGAAACGAGCTCTTCCGGGGATGCCCCCTCCTCCATGCCTGCCCAACCTCCCTAAGGTTATTCACCGGTATATGTAAGTGCGCCTGCTGGGCATCCAACAGAAAATACCGCCCCCGCCCCCAGGCTATTCCCATCGTTTTCCCTGGGCTTCCTGCCCATGCGACCTCTGGCAGACCGAGCAATGGATCGACTTGTTTAAGAGATCAACTCCAGGCTGACCCAAAGGCTGGGATCTTCGGCATACGGCATAGGGGGACCGGCACTGAGCGTAAGCAGACCGAACTCCCGGTCTAATACGGCGTAATTAAACCCGATGCGGGGTTGTTCGAGCGGATCAAATCCGCTTAAGGCCTCGGCGGCCACAAACGCTTGCAGCACATAGCCGTCCGACTGCCCCTGGGCCAAAACGCGAAGACTTTCCTCTCCAACCGGCCGAGGATGTTCCCTGGCATGGTCGATGGGAAGCCATAAGGCAACCGGATCGGCCAGTCGTGCTCCGCCGCCGGCGGGCATAAAGAGGAACCGATAACAGAATCGGCCAGCGCGGTGCACGCTGTGCACGTCCCGGGTGTCGATCCAGACTTGGAGGCCGTCGCTATCTTCGGGCCGGGCCGACCGACACCACAACGGCTGCCTTTTGCCCCGCACCTGCAACCAAAAGGCCAAACCCTCCTCGTCCCAGGCAGCCCGAAAGTCCGCCCAAACCCGCTGTCTCTCCAAAAGAGCTAGCGGAAAAAGCCGATAACTTTCGTCCAACGGGCACCCTTGCCGGGTCCACAACGGCCTCCGCCGCCGAACGGGCAACAAAAACCGAAATAAAAACCGCTCTGGAATCAGCCGACTCTCCATTTCCGAACAACGTATTCCTCCAAAAGGGCAAAACGTCCAGAATTGTTCACCTGCCCCCGCTCCGAAAGCATTCACCTCACCGGCACCCCCAGTGCCACAAACACCAGAGGCTCATTACGGAATCTGGGCGGGCCGACCGTCGGCTTTTCCGCCAAGGTATTGATAAGTTCAGTGATCAACAGTTTCGGGCAGGAAATGCACCGAACCATCGCCAAACAGGAACTGGGCGCCGCCGGGATGTCGACTTTTGAAGCCCAGTTCGGTGCTCCAATTGCAGTATTTGTCACAGTTGTCGCTGCCCACGGCGTCTCGGGAGCAGGAATTATAATTGATCGGGATGATGGTGCAGGTAAGTCCCTGGCCGTTGTTGGAGCTGCCCCAGCCCTGGCTGTTGTGGACCGAGCATTGGGGCCGAACTTCCCCGAAGAATATCGTATTGGAAAGGCCATCGACAATGTCGGATTCCCGCATGGCGGTGCCGACCGGATACCGGAAGAACGGCCCGGCAAAGTTGGTGGCACTTCCGTAGGTGCCGCCCCCGGGAAATCGGGCGTAATTGTTCCAACTGTCGTATTCCGAGCAAGGACAATTGGGATTATTCCCCTGGGTGGTCGGTCCGATGGAGGCGGCGTAATTATGCATGGCCCGACCGTTGTACACACGGGGAAAATTGTCGCTCGGACATAAATACACAGGTACAATTGTGGATTGAATCAGGTCATTGGTGCCCGGAATCTTCTGGTAATCCACAGTGATGCCGCCGCTGTTTTTGAAATCAAAAAGATCATAAAGCGGTTGTTGTTCCAGGTAGGGCAAAAGTCGGATCAAAATCGACCCCCGATAATTCGCATAATCCAGTCCATACCAAAACGAGCCAGGCGGAAAACACTTATTGGCCAGGTGATAGTTATGTAGGGCTAGGCCGATCTGTTTGAGGTTATTG
>CALIRO010000053.1 GCA_938042245.1 uncultured Thermoguttaceae bacterium | reverse complement strand
GGCGTCCACCTCGGCATAGACGCGGGCCAACAGCTCATGGCCCACCTGCTGCCACTGGACCTTGGGGGTAACGGCAAACGCTTTCACACCGGCTTGGTTATTGTTGAGGTCCCGTTCAAAGCTATTTTGGGCGGGGTCTCGGGTTGTTTTGCCGAAAAAGATCAGATCGCCGGTCTTTTTGACCGAGATTTCGGCCGAGGAGCCACCGGTGTTTTCGAACTGATAAAACTCAAACGGATACAGGCCGGGTTGTGGGATGCGGATGTAACCGACATTGGCTGTGCCGCTCGGATGCCCACGGGTGCTACTAAAGATGCTAATCACTTGATTGCCCACCCGCAGGCGGAAACCATCGTCGCTGCCTACGGCAAACGCATAATCGCCCGCCTGGGGGAAATACAAAGCGCCGCTGGCTTGGGAAATAAAGTAATTATCGTCGCCGGAGGTGTTGTGCGGCCAAGGCAGAGTGCCAGAAAAACTGCCTTGGCTGCCGTTTTGAGGGTCATAGTAATCAATGATACTGGATTTGGTGGTGGTGCTAGGCGTATTGCGCCAGGCATAGACCATGGCGTCGTGGATATTGGCCGAGCTGGCCCCCCGATTAAAGATGCTCACGCGCAGTCCGTCTGCCAGAGCTGGGTTGACCGGACCGGTGTAGCTGGCCGGTCCTGCCGCGTTGGGGCCCCAATCGGTTGCCGGCGGCATCGCATCCGGCCGCTGATACACGGGAAAGTCCTGATCGGTTCCTAAGATTTTGAAGTCGGTGGAATTCCAACTGCTTTGAATGCCCGGAGCAGAGCTCACTTCAAGGCCGGCGCCGCCGCTGCGGTTTCGATATAAAATGTCGATCGGATAGTACCCGGCGGTCGGGAAGGTAAAGGGGACTAAAATGGGAGTCGTCCCGGTACCTGAGTTGATGGTACTTCCGCCGATGCGGAACTCCCAGCCGTCGTCGGCCGAGAAGGCAAAAGTGCGTTGATAATTATCCAAGGGTACGTAGATATACCCGGCCAAACGAATCGCATAATCTTCAGGGCTTGCCCCGCTGGAATGCTGATCCCCGGCTAAGACGCCCACCGGATTGCTGTAATTGCCTGCCAGGTCAATATCCGCATAAGCAACTACAGTAACCTGAGAAGCCGAATGATCAAAATCGCCCGGTTTTCGGGTCAACGCCGTGGCCACTTGGGCCATATTGTCTAAGTTGCTATTGACGCGAACGATATGGGCGCTAAAACCAGGCTGCGGATCGTCCAACTGCGAAAGCGGCGTAAGCGCTGAAGCCGGGATGGCTCGGAGAAATTGGGAAGGCTGTAGCACCGTGTCATGGAAGCGGACCTCGTCGATGGCCGTACCTGCCGAGGCCGCCCAAGAGCCTAAAATCAGGTTCAAAGTAAGGTTCGTAGTAACATCCGCGGCATCGCCGGTAAGTGTTCGGGTAGCGGCATTTCCATAATTGGTGTAATGAGTGATCCCTTTGGTGGAACCATTAAAGGTAACCGCGGTGTGATTCCATCGGCCGATGCCTAGGTATTGGGCGCTGGTCGAACCAACGACTTGATTCGTCTGGGCAGCGGTATCGAACCGGGCGCGGGCGTTTTCATTGGGATCGATGTCCAATTGCCAACCCCGGTTGCTCTGCATCCGGTTGATATAACTCGGATAACTCCCCTGGTCCGCGCCGATGCGGAAGAAGACCTCGATGGTAAAACTGGAGGCATTTAGAAGAGGATCATAAGGAATGGTTACCGAGCGATTCGCCCCACCCATATCCAACGACGCGGTGTTGGTAGAGACGTTGCCGGTCATCGGATCGTAAATATAGTCGCCGGGCAGAAGGCCACTGTACACAGCGGCACTTTCTGGCACACCATCCAGGGTGCCTGGATTGGCGGCATTAGGGACCGAGGTGATCTGCTGGCCCGGCGTGCCTTCAAACCGCCACCAACCGATTACGGCGGCCAAGGCAGGTGGGGCAATCGCCAAACCCACCAGGACAGCCGCCGCCCAGGCCAGAACCGCTTTCCGCCCTACCAAGGAAACCCCTTTTTCAGAAACCCGCTTGACCTGGCAAAAGCTCTGCATGACCCTTCTCCCAGAAAAAATACCCCCCATATCAGGGAGACGATCTACTTATGTTCAGGCATATCCAGTCGTCGCCAATTGTACTCACCGTATTTTAGGAAGCGCTGGGGGTCTCTAGAACGTCACAGAGGCCCATCCACAAGAATCGGGCCTGAGAGACTCCTTTGCCCCGGCCATACCGAACCAAAGGAGCAAGCGGAACATACCCCAAAAGTTCCAGAGATACCCCCTTGAGGTATTCTCCCTCTTTTCAGGATAAACAGAATAGGCAAGATGTCAAGCATTTTGCAGATGAAAAACCTGGTCTAAAAAGGGGAAAGGGGCGCGAAAATTGCCACTGAAGAGGTAGGTGATATTCCCCAAAAGATTTATTATCCCTAGCGGGTCTTCCCTCCGGGAACCGTTATGCCAAAGATGCTGGCTCCAGGACAAAAAGGGGGGGTCTGGAAAAAGGTTAGCGCTGGAAACGTGGATTCGCTGGGGAACAAAAAGCGCATTGGCCCCTGGAACCTTGTCCGGAGACCGGCCGAGTCGTTAGAATGCCCAACATGGGGACCTAAGGGGTTTGGGTGAATAATTCCGATATGTAACGCTTCTGTTAGACGGCGCAATACTCAGTCTGGACAGACTAAGCTACGGAACGCCGACTGTCAGACGGCCACTGATGCAGATCCTATGGGGTTTCGGTGAATAATTCCGACCCTTTCGGAAGAATCAATCCGAGGAAATACCCTCGCATAAAAAGCGAAAAACTAAGGACATAATCTGGGATGAACAGGCCTATTGGGAACGGTGGATGCTGGGGAAGGCAATTGCTCTGCTGGGGGAAGGTCGTTTGTCTGATGGGCTGGGTCGTTTTGGAGTTGGGAGAGGCATGGGCCGAGGAGGCACGGTTAGAGACCTTCTCCCAAGAGAAACCGGCGGTTTCTGAGCCAAGCGGCGCAGAGCCAACCGGCCAAGCTCCGCTTTTCCTCCTAAGAGAGGAACCTGGTGGTGATGAGGATTCCGGGCCGACATCAGGGGGCCAAAGCGGAGCAGTGCGGACTTCAGAACCGGCAGCCGACTCCGGCGGTGAGGTTTCCGAAGCCGCTTCGGCGGTGCCAAATGGTCAGCCCCCGTCTTTGGAAGCGGGCCGTTCGGGACCCGCAGAGGACTTTGGCGGCGGGGGGGCTGATCCAACCCCTCCCAGCGCCAACGACCACCCACCTACCCCGTCTCCTGCCAGGACGGCGGAAGGGGAAAATTCCCAATCGGACCGGAGAGGACAGGATACTCCGCCGTCCGGGGCGCAACAGGCTGCCTCCGCTGCGGCGAAGGAGACACCGGAACCGGAGCAGGCAGTCCGGGGGATTCAAGGCCCTAGGGACCTCCTAGCGCTTTTTGGCATGGACGAGAGCCATTTCCGTCGGCTTACCGATGGGGCGCCGCTAGCGTCGGGGGAGGAAGAGCAGGTGCTGAAGCTCTTGTTTCGTTCGGTGGAGTTTCCGCTGGAGCAATTGGAGCGGTGGGCGCATCGGCAGGTGAACCTGAAGGAGTTGGCCGGTGCGTCGGCACAAAAACGGGGAGAAGTATATTGGCTTTCTGGGCGGTTGGAGAAGATGGAAATCTGCCAGCCGGCGCCGGAAGCGGCAGAACGCTTTATGATGGACAAATATTACTGTTGCCATCTCCTGTTGGAGCCGAGCGGGCAGCCAGCAATCGCCTATGTCCGAACAGTGCCCAGAACATGGTTGGAAAACCCGCCGGCCAGTGAACGGGCAGGCTTGCTGGGCTTTTTCCTGAAAACCACCTCAGCCGACCCTGCCAGGCCGAGGCCGATGTTTGTGGCCCATCGGATCGCTTGGTATCCGGCGGGACTGTTAGGCGATTTGGGCATGGATGTGGGCCTGCTGGATGAGGTCGTGGATCGCCAAACCATTTTGCCGGAAGAACGAGAGACGTTCTACCAGCTTTTGGCGGCAATGCGACGTGCCAAGGCGCAGGAGGTGTTCCAGGCAGCCCGCCACCAAGCCCAAAAGCAGGGCGTTGAGGCGGACAGTGTGGTTGGGCTGTTTAAAGAACCGGCCTTGCACCGAGGCCGACTGGTGCTTCTGCGCGGCGCAGCCCGAAAGGTAGTGCGCGTGGAGGTGCCGGATCCAGATATTCGCTCCCGGTTTGGGATGGATCACTATTATGAGATTTCGCTTTTTACGCCGGATTCGGAGGGTAACCCGCTGTTTGTGTGTGTGCCGGCACTGCCGCCGGGGATGCCTACCGGAGAGGGCATCCAATATGTGGAGGAGGTGGAAGTAGCGGCGTTTTTCTTAAAGAGTTGGTCGTATCGGGTTCCCCCTCCGGACAGCGTGCCGCCGGAAAAACGGAGCGATATGATCGTCTGGAAACGACAGGCGCCGCTTCTGATCGGAGTGAGGCCAATCTGGTACCCTCGGCCCCAGACCAGTCCGCATACGGTGGCCGCCGCGGTGGCAGGCCTGCTGTTTGTGGCCGCGGGAGTGGGATTGTGGTGGGCGCTGTGGCGGGCGCATCGGGCCGACCGAGAGTTTCGCCGACGATTTTTCTCGCAAACCGCCGGCCAGACCACCGCATCTATTTTGGTGTTCTAAGCCAACAGGGAGCCGGAACCGAACCCCTAGACCCAAAACAAAAGGAATCCTCTCGGAATCCCGTACTCCTCGAACCAAGCCGTAGGCCAGAAGAATCGAACGATCCTTCTGGGCAAACTTTTTCTCGCCAGCCTGCTGCTGAAGATCCCTCTTCCGACCATCCGAACAAGCACCGCTGAGGGGAAAACGAGCTACAACCCTTGCTTTTTTCCAAGAAGTTGGCGGCTCCAGAAGAGGCGAGCAGGGACGCCCCTTCCCAAAAAGCCAAGTTCGGAAAATACTAAAACATTTCGGCGTTCTTGAATCTAGAGCGGTCTGAATGGCCTCAGAGGAAGGATAAAGCATTGCATCGGGCGAAGATCAGCATCATTGGAGCAGGCAATGTGGGAGCAACGACAGCCCTGTGGTGTGCGGCCGCCCAACTGGGCGATATTGTGCTTCTGGACCTGCCGCAAACCGAAGGAATGCCCAAAGGGAAAGCTTTAGACCTTAGGCAGGCAGGGCCGATCGTCGGCTTCGACGCCCAGCTGGTGGGAACCACCTCCTACGAAGATACCGCCGATAGCGATGTGGTGGTCATTACGGCGGGAGTGCCGCGCAAACCCGGCATGAGCCGAGATGATCTGCTAGCGGTCAATGCGCAGGTGGTCGGCGAGGTGGCTGAGCAGGTGCGCCGTACCAGCCCGGATGCGGTGGTCATTGTAGTGAGCAATCCGCTGGATGCGATGACGTATCGGGCTTGGCAGGTAACTGGTTTTCCACCCCATCGGGTGGTAGGTCAGGCAGGGGTGCTGGATGCGGCAAGATTCCGGACCTTTGTGGCAATGGAATTGGGCGTCAGCGTGGAGGATGTGTCGGCCATGCTGTTGGGCGGCCATGGGGATACGATGGTCCCGCTAATCAGCTGCACTTCGGTCAGTGGGATTCCGGTTTCCCAACTGCTTCCACCAGATCGACTTCAGCAGATCATCCAGCGCACCCGGGACGGCGGCGCAGAAATCGTCTCGCTATTAAAGACCGGCAGTGCGTATTATGCTCCGGCGGCAGCCACCGCTCAGATGGTCGAAGCCATTGTGCGGGATAAAAAACGGCTGCTCCCATGTGCAGCCTACTGCGATAAGGAATATGGCGTAGGCGGTCTATTTGTTGGAGTGCCGGTGGTGCTGGGGGCCAAGGGAGTGGAACGGATCATCCAACTGGAGCTTACGCCTGGCGAACAACAGGCATTTCGCCGAAGCGTGGAAGCGGTGCGCGAGTTGATCGCCAGGATGGATCGGCTGATAGAGGCCGTCTAGAAGAAGGGCTAGGGTGGTGGCGGCATATTGGGTACTTTTCGTGCTAGCATTGCTTGCATCGAAGGCAGTCCGGGACCTAAGGGGGCAACTTTTCTTGGACCTCGGTTGACAGAACCTTTCGGCTGGAGTAAAGTTTTTTTCTGTTTTCCGGAGGAAAAGTCGCAGGAGGCGAGCAGCGGCTTTTCACGTAAACACGAATAGAATAATTCCGTCCATCTTTTCGTCGAAAAGATTTCTCTTATGGACCCTATAAAACCGTTGGAGCACTTGGCGCTAGCGACGCCAAGGGAATCGGCAAAAGGGTATCTTTCTTTACACATTGGGCCGTATACACAACCTGTTCCTCATCTGCTTTTTACGCCCTTGCACTACGAGCCTGGGTATGCCTATCCGCTGGTGGTTTGGCTTCACGGACCGGGCACCGATGAAGGCCAACTTGGGCGAGTCATGCCGAAGATCAGTTTGCGAAATTATGTGTCTATTGGGGTGCGAGGATTACAGACCCCAAAGAGCAAATCCTTTCGGACCCTCGCAGACGCTGCAAAACCCCGCTACGATTGGCCTCAAGAGCCCGAGGGGATTGCCGAGGCCACCCAGCGGGTCTTTCGCGCCATTGAGTTTGCCTGTGCCAAACGGCATATTCATCCAGGGCGGATTTTTTTGGCTGGTTCTCGGTCTGGAGGAACGATGGCTTTTCGGATTGCTTTTTCCGAGCCGAGCTATTTTGCTGGGGTGATTTCTTTGGGGGGTCCGGTCCCCAAAGGGGGGGCTTTGCTGCGGAACTTTTCCAAGCTAGGGCATTTGAGGGTGCTATTGGCGGTTACTCGAAATTGCCCATATTATCCAAATTGTCTAGTTTGTGAAGATTTGCGCTTTCTCCACCGGGCAGGACCATTTGAAATCATGCTCCGAGAGTACCCGGCAGGTTGGCATCTCAGCTTGTCTATGCTCCGAGATGTAGATCGTTGGCTCATGGAGCAGATCACCCAGGAGAGCCCCCCTTCTGCAAAATAACACCCTTTTCCATCCCCCTCAACCGTAGGTATCTCGGATCCTCTGCCGGGGGAGTACACCCTCTCCAAAATAAAACCATTTCCATGCCTGCCCCCCTTATGATGGGGATTGTTTTCCCCAAAAATGGTTGGATTCTTGAACGCCTCTTGACATTCGAGCTTCTGTTTGGGTAGAAGCTTCCTCTCTTTTCTGAGGAAAGGGCCATCCTTCTCCCCTGGGAGATCCTTTCTGGCTGGGCGTATGCGCCGTGGTTTGCTCGAAGCGACAGCGAATTGGAAGCCAGATAAGGGTTTATTAAACCCCCTAGAAAGGGGATGTTTCTCGAGATAACAGACTTGAGGGTGGAAGGTATCCATGGCAAAACTATCCCCCTCCCCGCATAATCCATCGGTTCCATCGGGAGTAAAGTCGGCGGAGTCCTCGTCGGCCCCAGGCCAAGCAACCACTCCCCCTTTGCCTCCCAGTCGGGCGGACTGTTCCGCCCAGCCCCATCCGACCGACCAGGATTCTGAACAAAAGATCAGTACTCCTCTCCCACCCACCGGAAAAAGCCCTTGGCCCATCCGCTTTGGGCAATGGGCCACTGCGAGTCGGCAGCGCCGCATCGGAGTGGTGGTGAGCGGGTTGGTAGTGGTGAGCCTTCTGGTTATCGGCGCGGTGCGGGCAATCAAAGCTCTTTTGCGGCCCCCGCCACCGGTTAGCTTGGAAATGGCTTTGCAGATGCTGGACCTTGGGGCATATCCGGAGGCCAGAGATTTGGCGGAAAAATTGGCCCGCCAACCTAATCTCCCAGAGACGGAATTGGGGGGGCCGGTTTTTGTCTTGGGAGCGGCTATCGCCTATGAAGCCGAGCAGCTCCCAGAAAAAGAACGTAAAGCCCGTTCCCTGGTAGCTGCCAGTTATCTAGAAGAGGCCCGAGTGCGAGGATTTCCTCGGGGTCGGCAGGCGGAAGGACTTTTGCTATTGGCCGAGAGTCTTTTTCATAGTGGGCAATGGGTGGCAGCCAGGCCGGTGCTGAAAGAAGCTCTGCGGGCCAATCCGCACCGGAAAACGCAGCTCTATTCCATGCTGATGGAGGCCTGTGCCGAGGCGGTTCCGCCTTTGCTCAAAGAGGCGTTGGAATACAACACTGGCTATTTGGCGGATCGATGGCTTCCGCAGGTCCAAAGGCAGCAGGCCCTACTTCGGCAAGCTGATTTACAATTCCGGTTAGGCGATCTGGAGGGCTGTCGGAAAACGTTGGCCCAATTGCCCTCCGATCCTGGGCTCAGAGCCGGGCAAAAATGGATCGAAGGCCAGATGGTCTTGGCGGAAGCCCGAGCTGCTGGACACCAAGGGGACCTGTCCACTGCCCGGCAGAAATATCAAGAGGCGATCCAACTGTTTCGGCAAGCGCAGACGGATGAACCGCGCCATCTGTGGGTGATGCGGCGGGCTCAATACCACATCGGCATCTGTTTCGAGGAAATGGGGGAGAGGCAAGCGGCGATAGCCCAATTCCACCGGGTCCAAACCGCTTTTCCCGAAAGCCCGGAGGCTACGGCGGCAGCCTGGAAAGAAGCGGAATTGGCCCGGCAGGTGGAAAAACCCCAGGAAGTGGTGGCTGCTTATCGCCGGGCGGTGCAAATGGTGGGGCTGCCGAAAACCTTCCATAACCCTTGGTTCAGCTTGGAAGAGATCCAGGCCGCATGTTTAAGAGCCCATCAGGACTATATCCACCGAAAAGACTTCTCTACCGCTTTTTCTCTTGCCGAGACGTTTGCGCCGTTGTTTTCCGCGGGGACAACAACTCGGCTTGTAGCGGAGACGTTGGCGGACTGGGCCCGGGCCGAGGCCGCTAAGGCAGAAACCGTTTCCTCTTATCTGCAACGGACAGCCCTGCTGGGGCAGGCCAGGAAATTATTCCGCCAAGCGGGCTGGGCCTATCAGCAATTGGCAGAATTACAGAAAGAGACAAGACAATATACAGATATTCTCTGGGAAAGCGGGGAGAATTACTTAGCTGGTCAGGATTACACCCATGCCATTTTGATCCTTCAGGAGTATTTGAAGCAGGAAAGCCGGGCTCGTCAAGGGGCGGCTTTGGTCCGCCTGGGGGAGGCCCTATTAGCATTAAACCGAATTGATGAAGCGTTAGACGTGCTGGGGGACTGTATCGATTTTCATCCTAAGGATGTGGCAGCGTACCAGGCTCGGTTGTTGGCTGCCCAAGCCTGGCTGGAAAAAGGCCACACGGACAAAGCCGCTCAAATGCTCCAGGCCAACCTGGATGGATGGCTTGCCCCCTCGAGCGTGGAATGGCGGCAGACGCTGTTTGCGATAGGACGGCTCCGGCATCTAGAAGCCGATTACCAAAAAGCTATCCCCCTATTGCAAGAGGCCATCCAGCGCTATCCGGACGATCCCGCCTCGCTGGAAATCCGGTATCTGCTGGCGGACAGCTACCGGCGGATCGGACTGCAATTGCGTCAGGAGCTAGAGGCTTCTCAAATCCACCACGTTCGCCTCACTCGGATGCAGGAAAGCCAAGCCGCCTTCCAAAAAGCACTGGCTCAATATAAGGAACTTTTGGACATCCTAACCCGAACCCAAATCGTTCGACCGTTGACTCCCTGGGAGAAGGTCTTGCAGCGAAACGCCTTGTTTGGTCTAGGGGAAACGGCAGATCGTCTAGGGGAGTATCCCACCGCCCTGGACGCCTATACCGCGGCAGCCAACCGGTTCCAAAGCGAACCGGTGGCCCTGATGGCTTATTTTCAAATGGCCGAGCTCTATCGGAAGTTAGGTCAGCCGGACCGCGCTGGCCAAATCCTCCGCCAAGCCCAAATGGTGCTGGACCGTTTACCGGAGGAGCCGGCCTTTACCAAAACTACCCCATTTGCCCGCACCGAATGGATCCAACTCCTGCAGCGTCAGTTGGCGGAACTAAACCCCCCCGGTTCCTAGTACCCTTATTTTTGAACCAGGAATCTTTCCTCAATGGAATCCTTTCCTATGCCGTTGGACGCCGATCGGTTAGCCGAGCTGGTGGCTCAAAAATACCAGCTCCTCCAAATGGTCCAGGAGCTGGTGGTTCGGCAACAGGAACTGATCGATCGGGGAGAGATCTCGGAGCTTTTGGAGGTATTGGTGGTTAAACAGAAGATCCTGGAGCAGCTACAGGGGGTGGAACGGCAACTGGAGCCTTTTGGCCAGCAAGACCCTCAGACCCGCCGCTGGCCCAGTCCGCAGCTTCGACAAGCCACGGCCGACCGCCTCCAAAGCTGCCAACTGCTCCTGACTGACATCCTCCAGCGAGAAAAGCAATGCGAAGCGCAATTGCTGCGTCGGCGGGAGGAAGCGGCCTTGCAATTACGGCAATTATGTACAACAGGGCAAATGCTGGCTGCCTACCAGGATCTCGAACCTATTCCTCAAAACCGACTAGACCTTGTCTCGGAACACTGAGCGGAGCGCAGTGTAAGGGTTTATATGGACATAGTACCACCAGGAGGGTTTAGGCATGAGTCCGACCGAGGGGTTGCCGCCGCTGGTTTTCCCGGCGCCCAATGCGGATCTGGAAACAGTTTTAGCGGCCTGGCACGAAGCAACCGTTCGGCTGGAAAAGACGCACGAGACCCTTCGGGAGGAAGTGCGTCGGCTTACTGAGGAGTTGGCGGCGAAGAATCGGGAACTGGCTCGGAAAGAGCGATTGGCCCTTATCGGCCAGATGGCTTCCCATATTGCTCATGAGGTGCGCAATAGCCTCATGCCGGTTACTTTGTATTTAAGTTTACTGCGGCGTCGATTAGCGGATGATCCGGAGGGGTTGGACATGCTCGATAAACTCCAAGCCGGCCTTCGGGCTTTGCAAAGTGCGGTTACTGATCTATTGCATTTCAGCTCGGATCGGGATCCGCAGCGTCGGCCGTTTTTGGTGCGTCGGCTGATCGAAGAAATATTGGCCGACTTGGCGCCTCAACTTCAAGCGCAACAGATTCGATGCGAAGTGGATATTCCGGCTGATCGGCTTCTAGTGGCCGATCAGGAGATGATTCGCCGAGCGGTAATGAATTTGGTGCTCAACAGTCTGGATGCGATGCCCGATGGCGGGGTATTAACCATTACTTCCGTAGCCGGTCCGGACTGCTTGGAGTTGGAAGTGGCTGATACCGGGCCAGGACTTTCGGACGAAGCCCGACGTCGGGCACTAGAACCTTTTTATACCACCAAGCCGGGCGGCACTGGCTTGGGACTGGCCATCGTCAGCCGAATCGCCGAAGCCCACGGCGGCGAAGTGCTACTGACCAATTGCCCAGACGGCGGCGCCGCCGTTACCTTGAAAATCCCCTACGCTCCCCACGTTGTGGTGCAGGAGGCTGCTGCATGAATAGCCTGAAATATTGTCATGGGATGGATCCCAAAAAAGCCGCTCCTACCGGCTCGAAATACCCGGACACCAGGGAAAATCCTTCCCCAGGCTCTTCGCAAGCTTCGGTGGGCGTGGTGTTGGTGGTGGATGATCACCAGCAATCTCGGCAGTCCATGGCGGACATCCTCCGACAGGCTGGGCATAAGGTGGACTGCTGTTCCAGTGCCGCCGAAGCCCTTCAACAGATTGAACGCCGGGATTACGACTGTATTGTAACTGATTTAAAGATGCCAGGCATGAGCGGCCTGGAATTGATCCTCCACCTGGAAGCCCGACGCTATCCCGCCCAGGTCGTGATGGTAACCGCCTACGGGACCGTAGCTTCTGCGGTGGAGGCGATGCGGCACGGGGCGTTCGATTACATCGAAAAACCGTTCGATGTGGATCGCCTGGAGCAGATGGTCTCAAAAGCCATTTTTCATCGACGACTGCGAGAGGGCGGTCTGCTTGGTGCAGGGGCATCGGGGGCCATAGACCCACCGGTAATGGTAGGCATAAGTCCAGCAATGCAAACCCTCCGGTCTCGCATCCGTCAGGTGGCAGCTACCTCCGAAACGGTGCTGATTACTGGGGAAAGCGGTACGGGGAAAGAAATGGTGGCTCGGGCCATCCATGCCGCTAGCCCACGCAATCAAGCTCCTTTTGT
Source organism: uncultured Thermoguttaceae bacterium (assembly GCA_938042245.1). Classification (GTDB taxonomy): domain Bacteria; phylum Planctomycetota; class Planctomycetia; order Pirellulales; family Thermoguttaceae; genus JANXAQ01. Next base: position 42,589 of record CALIRO010000053.1, on the reverse strand, counting down.
CAGCGTGAATTGTCCGGCACTTTCCGCCCACTTGATGGAAAGCGAACTGTTTGGACACGTCCGAGGCGCCTTTACCGGCGCAGAGACGGAACGGGTAGGCCGATTTGAACTGGCCCATACCGGCACCCTGCTCCTGGACGAAGTTACCGAAATTGAATTACCGTTGCAGGCCAAACTGCTCCGGGTCTTACAGGAGCGGTGTTTCGAGCGTGTCGGCTCCAGTAAGACCATTTACGTCGATGTGCGGGTGCTGGCTACTACCAACCGGAACTTGCCGGAGGAAGTGGCCCAAGGCCGATTTCGAGAGGACCTGTACTATCGGTTGAATGTGGTGCCGATTCACGTGCCCCCGCTCCGCCAACGCCGGGAAGACATCCCGATGTTGGTCGATTACTTTTTGCGGCGGATGAGCCGACGCTTGGGCCAACCTGCTTGCCAATTGGACAGCGATGCCCTGGAGCTAATGATGAACTATCATTGGCCCGGCAATGTGCGAGAATTGGAAAATATTGTCACCAGAGCCAGCGTCCTGTACACGGGCCAGACGGTGAGGGCGGAGGAAATTCGGCGTTGGCTGATTGCTCCGGGGGAAAAGGAGTCGGAGGAACCCTCACCCATTCCTGTGGGAGTCAGTTTGCAGGAAATGGAACGTCGCCTGATCGAGGCGACTTTGGAGCACTTCGGCGGCCACCGAGCCAAAACCGCCCAAGCCCTTGGCATCGGACTGCGAACCCTCACCAGCAAACTCCGTCAATACGGATATGCACCCCGGGAAAAAAGCTACCGAAAAGCATCCTGAACACAAAGAGTTGTTGGGAACCGGCAAAAGAAGGACTTCGGCACTGGCAAAATTTGCGCATTAGGATCGGCCAAAATAGCCAAACGTAAACCGGAAGGAAAAAAATGCCTCTCAACTTCCTGAGGAATAATTTTGTGGAAATCTCCCCCAGGTATTTTCCCTAGGGGGACAACAACGGCAGGTGGCTAAGAAACGGGGATTTGGAGGACTTGGGCAAAATAGGGAAAGCTCCTGGGGGCTACAAATCAGAAGCAAACCGTGCTTTTTCGGAAGGGATCTTCGGAAGGAAGATTTCCGTTTTTGAGAAAGCAGACTGGCACACTAGTTGCACTAGCTTGCCACGGGGAAAATGCCCTTGAACCTTTCCTCCCATGCAAGAGAGGCGGAATCCGTTCGATTTCGCCACGGCGCCGCCAGCAAGATCATTGACGGAACGTGTCCTGACGAGCCAAACAGGCAGAATCCAACACACCAGCCAAGCAGACGAGGAGCCAAACCCAATTTATCCAACGGGATCGGCGAAGAAAAGGGAAAAAAATATCAATTCCGCTGAAGGGATCGGCCATGTACGAGAGCCTGTTTCGTGCAACCACCTTACCGATGTTGCAACAGGTGGTAAGTTTCACCCAAGCACGGCACCAGGTGTTAGCGAGCAACATCGCTAATCTCGATGTGCCGGGCTACCGGGCGAAAGACCTGCCGGTCGGGGAGTTCCAGCGGCAATTGGCCGAGGCCATCCGCCAACGCCATGAACCAACCCCGTTTCGTTCCCCCGGGGAACCAGACTCGGTCTCCCTTACCGGCCGTCTCGAACCGGTGGAACTACAAGACCTGCCAGAGATGATCCTTTATCACGACGACAGCACCAAAGGCCTGGAATATCAAGTCAGCGAAATGCTCAAAAACCAAATGCAACATAACTTGGCCATCAGCCTGATGACACACCAGTTTAACCTTCTGCGAGCAGCCATCAATGAAAGGACATAGCCTGATAACCGAAGGCCGAAGGCAGAGAGCGGCCACCGAGGACTGTCCGGCAGCAGCGGCCACAAGATCCTCGCCGATAACCGGCTATCGTTTCCGGAACCGATCTGAGCCGTGATGAAGCAGAACGGATCAACCTCAAGCAATCCCCCAGAAGCCAATTTGCCGCCAAGGAGACGGCGATGTGGAAGGCATTAGATGTAAGTACCAGTGCATTGGTTGCGCAGCGGATTCGGCTTCATGCGATCAGTAGCAACTTAGCCAACATTTCCACCACCCACAACGAGGAAGGCCAGCCCGTACCTTATCAGCCGCGGTTTGTCATTTTTCAGACGGCCGACCAGATCGGCCCGCCCGGAGCCCCTGGTGTTCGGGTGGCCTCGGTGGAAATAGAGGAAAAAGAGCCGTTGTGGAAATATCAGCCGGGACATCCGGACGCCCTCCGGGAAGGCCCGATGGCGGGCTATGTGGCCTATCCAAATATCAATATGATGACCGAAATGACCGACGCGTTAGAGGCGGCCCGTGCGTATGAGGCTAATCTGGGTGTGATCGAAATCACCAAAGACCTGCACCATCAGACATTGCGCATCTTGGCGTGAAAGGAAATCAGGCCTTCTTGTAGAAAAATAACGGCGGTTTTTCTATCTCCTAGAGAACTAAGAGGAGGGAGGAGTCATGGACCCGATTTACGGCGTGGAGCTTTTGGCGGGGGAGTTGGGGCGGGCGGCTTCGGCGGGACTGAACCCCACCCCAAGCAAATCGTTTCAGGAGTTTCTGTTAGATTCGATCCGACAGGTCAATGCCATGCAACAGGAAGCGGATCGGGCAGTGGAGCAGTTGATGACTGGCGGTCAGGCGGACCCTGCCGAGGTGCTCACCGCCGTCCAGAAAGCCGACCTGGCTTTCCGCCTGATGATGCAAATCCGCAACAAACTCCTTCAGGCGTTCCAGGAAATCCAGAACATTCGAATTTAGCGGAATGGCTTGAAATACGCAAGGAAGCTCATCTTTTGGACTGAGGGAAGCACCAGGAGCCTCCAGGGATGGAATGGCTGAACCGGATGTGGATTCAGGTTCGGGAGCTATATGGATCGATGACGCCCGCGGCCCGGGCCACCACCGTCGTACTGGTAGGAGTGATTGGGGTGAGCCTGGGATATTTGTTTACTACACAATCCGCCTCCACGGATTCTTATCTGATGGGGGGGCAATCCTTTGGCCCGGCCGAGCTGAAGGCGATGGAAGCAGCCTTTGGCAAAGCAGGACTGAGCAACTACCAGATCGAAGGTACCCGCATCCGGGTTCCCAAAGGGCAAGAGTCCAAATACATGGCTGCCTTGGTAGAGCATAATGCCTTGCCCCCCGAGTTTGGCGAATTTTTGGCCAAGGCTGTAGAAACCACCAGCCCCTTCTTAACCGCCAAGCAATTGGAAAGCCGAAAAATAGCGGCCAAGGAACGAGAACTGGCACTGATTATTCGCTCATTACCTGGCATCGAAAAAGCAGCTGTCCTTTTCGACGCCCAAACCGAAGGCGGTCTGCGAGCCGGAGTGGTCAAAACCGCTTCCGTGGCAGTCAAAGCCCTCGGCACCCAGCCGCTCGATCCCGAACAAGTCCGAAAAATCCGTCATTTGGTGGCTGCCGCCTTTGCCGGTATGAAGCCGGAAAATGTCACGGTGGCCGACTTGAATGGCCAAACCTACGCTGGCTCGGGGGAGCCGGCCTCCGGCGGTAGCGCCGCCGAGGACCCGTACATCGCCCGAAAACGGGAACACGAAAAAGATTGGCAACTAAAAATCCTCAAAGCCCTCGCCTATGTGCCGGGAATCACCGTTACCACCAATGTGGAATTGGACCGCCAGCAAATCCTTCGGACCGAAGACATCAAACACGATCCCAAACCGGTGCCAATTCGGATTTCGGAATCCGAAAGCAGTCGGAATCGGGAAGGCGGCGGCCCAGGCGGTCGGCCAGGCTATGTGGCCCAACAACCTAAAGCAAATACTCCTACGAGTCTGTCAGGCCGAACCGCCATCTCGGAACAAGAAGAACAATCCAAAACCGAAACCATTAATGCCCTCTCTACCCAACGATCGGTGGTCGAACAGATTGGACTAACGCCCAAACGGGTCACCGCGGCCATTGGAGTACCCACCAGTTATTTCCTCCGGGTCTGGGAAGAGCGGAACCCTGCCGCCGCAGGCCAAGCTCCCAAACAGCCCGATCCCAATGAACTGAAAAAAATCCGAGACGAAGAAATCAAAAAGATTCGGGATCATGTAGCAGCGATTTTGCCGGCAGCCGAAGGCGTACCTGATAAAACCGAATTGGTTACCGTAACCGAATTTCAGGACATTCCGGGGCCGGAGATTCCGAGCCCCGGTTGGCTAGAGCGGTTTTGGGAGTTTTTTGCCACTAGCTGGACTACGTTGGCCTTGGTGGGATTGGCGGCGATGAGTTTGTGGGTAATCCGTTCGGTCAGCCGAGCCAGTTTGCCCCCAGTGCCCGGAACCTCCCAACTACCTGGTTTGCCCGCTCCAGAAACGGAACAACAAGAGCCCCAAAAGAGCAGCCGATTAGCTCGGTTCGCTGCCGGTGGCCCTTCGCTCAAAGAGGAATTGGCCGAAATGGTTCGCGAAGACCCCGAAGCAGCAGCCAACATCCTTCGTGCCTGGATCGGCACACCCCAGTAAACCCTCGGTAGTTGCTGGGCAGTAAACCCATTTCCGTTATTCCGACGACCATGAGCAACACACCTGACGGCATTCGAAAAGCGGCGATTTTACTTCGGGCATTAGACGGCACAGTAGCCCAGATGCTTTGGAGCCGATTGACCCCAGCCCAGGCAGAGCGGGTGCGACAGGCTCAAGCCGAACTGGGCCAGCCCGATCCCACAGAAGAACGCCGAATCGTGGATGAATTTTTGCGCTTGGGACGGATCAGTCCAAAACATGCCGATGCGGGCGTGGATTTGACTACCTTCGCCGAGCTTCGCCGAACAGCCGATGTTGCCCACGTGTCGGCTTCCTCCCTGTCTAGCAAGCCGTTTGGCAGTTTACAGCATGTGGAGGTAGAGAGTTTGGCACGGGCTTTGGCGGGGGAACGGGCGCAGACGGTGGCCTTAGTCTTAGCCCATTTGCCTGCCCGCCAAGCCGCCGGACTCCTCCAACGTCTAGACCCAGACCTCCAAAAAGAAGTTGTGCACCGTCTGGTTCACCTGGAGGAGATATCGCCAGAGATTTTACAAGAGGTGGAGTCGGTATTGGGAGCTCGGCTTGCGCGGGAGATTTCGATTCCCCGCCGTCAAGTGGGCGGTTTGGCTGCTCTGAGCAGTATTCTGCCATTGCTGGACCTACCGACCGCCCAACGACTCCTCGCCCAGATTAATGCGTTAGATCCATATTTGGCGGATCGGCTTGCTGCAACCCGAACAAGCCAACTGCGTTTCGAGGAGCTCATCGGGCTGGATGCGGGGTCGCTTCGGCGTCTGATGAGGGAAGCGGATTTCGAGGTAATGGTGTTGGCCCTCCTAGGGGCGGATCCGCTGCTGGTGGATCGGGTCTTGGAGGTGATTCCGGAGACGGATGGGCGGGTGTTGCAAGATCGGCTCCGGAATCCTGGCCCGATTCGGCTTCGGGATGTGGAAGAGGCCCGGCGCCGATTGGCCGCCCTGGCGGAACGATTGGCCCAACAAGGTCAGATCCGCCTACCTCCTCAACGGACAAAGACCGAAGTGCCCCTGGCAGCTTAAATGGCAAATTCCTATTCCTTGGGAAGAAAAGTAGCTGATTATGCCGGTCATTAAAGCGGGTGATGCTCAGACGGCCCAATGCGTGCCGTTTAATTTTGAGGACATGGCAGCCCAGATGGCTCGGTATTTGGAGAAGGTCCAAGCGGAGGCCGCCCAAATGGTAGCGCAGGCCAAGAAAGAGGCGGCCGAAATCCGTCGTCGGGCTGAGGCCGAAGGCCGACAAGCTGGCCAACAAGCAGTGGCCGAAACGCTCCGGCAGCAATTGGGGCAAAAATTGAGCACGCTGATGCCGGCCCTCCAGGCAGTGATCCAACAGATTCAAGAGGCCCGGCAGGCATGGCTTCGGCATTGGGAAAGCCGAACTGTCCATTTGGCCACCCAAATTGCCGCCCGGATCATCCGCCGCCAATTGACCAGCCAACCCGATATCCCGCTGCAATGGATCCGAGAAGCTCTGGAATTGGCCGCCGGAAGCAGCCACATCCGATTACTTCTGAACCCAACCGATTACCAAACCTTGCAACCCCAGGTAGAGATGATCCTTCGGGAATTGAGCAGGTTGGGTCAAGTGGAAGTGGCGGCCGATCCGGCGATCAGCGCAGGCGGCTGCCGGGTAGAAACCCAATTCGGGCTCATCGATCACCAAATCGAAAGCCAACTCCAACGGATTGAAGAAGAATTGACCTAAGCGGGAATTCCCCCAAGCCATTGGCAAGGAAGCCCATCGGATGGAAGCGAGTGAGCTGTTGGAGCAGATTTTGCCGACCGCGATGTACGGCAGTGTAGTACGGACGGTGGGGATGACGGCAGCGGCCGCCGACTTTCCCGCACCCGTGGGAGCCCTGGCGGAGATCCATCGGCAGGCAGGTCCGCCCCTATTGGCCGAAGTAATTGGCTTCCGGGATCATCTGACCTTGCTGTATCCGTTAAGCCGACTCAACGGCGTCCGCCGCGGGGATCGAGTCCGTTTAATCCGCACAAGCCGCTGGCTCCGGGTAGGCCGAGAATTGCTGGGTCGGGTGATCAATGCTCAGGGAGAAGCAATCGATGGGAAACCCCAGCCGATGCTCCCCGATCGGGTCCCATTTGACCGGAAACCGCCGGAACCTTGCAGCCGGCCTCGAATCGACACCCCCCTGCCAACCGGCATCCGCGCCATTGACACGATGCTTACCTGCGGCCGGGGCCAACGGCTAGGGATCTTTTCTGGAGCGGGGGTGGGCAAAAGTATCCTGCTCGGAATGATGGCCCGCTTTAGCACCGCCGATGTCATCGTCATCGCCCTGATCGGAGAGCGCGGCCGGGAAGTCCGAGAGTTTATCGAGCGGGATTTAGGGCCGCAGGGATTGGCCAAAACTGTCGTCGTGGTAGCCACCAGCAATGAACCGGCTGTGGTCCGGGTGCAGGCGGCTTCTACAGCAACCGCAATAGCAGAGTATTTTCGAGACCAAGGGGCGGATGTCCTCTTGCTGGTGGATTCGATCACTCGGTTTGCCATGGCCCAGCGGGAAATCGGCCTGGCAGCCGGGGAACCCCCTACCACCCGTGGATATACGCCATCGGTCTTTGCTCTGTTACCTCGGTTGGTGGAACGCACCGGACGATCGCCGGAAGGCACTATTACCGCATTTTATTCGGTGCTGGTAGAGGCCGACGATCCAACCGAACCCGTGGCCGACGCCATGCGGGGAATTCTGGATGGACATATCTGGCTTTCGCGAACCCTGGCCAGCCGCGGACATTATCCCGCCGTGGATGTGCTGGAAAGCCTCAGCCGACTGATGCCCGAAGTGGTTAGCCCACAGCATCTGGAGGCGGCTCAAACCATCCGGGAACTCCTGGCCGCCTACCGAGATCACGAAGATCTGATCTCCATCGGCGCCTACCGCCGAGGCAGCAATCCGACAGTGGATGTAGCCATGGAACTGCGAGAAGAAATCCACGCCCTGCTCCGGCAAGGCAGAGAAGAACGCAGTGTGTTTGAAGAGGCGCAGAAGCAGCTCTTGGAGCTGGCAGCTCGGGCCGCCCAGATGCGCCAAAGCAAAAAAGCCCCACCCCCTGGAGGTAATTCGGCGGCAGCAACCACCCCGAACCGCACCGCCGCCCAACGGGCTCCACTAACGCCAAGTTAATCTCCTGCCGCTGGCTTTTCGGAAAGGCAAAACATCCGCCCCTCACCGTAGCATCTGAGAGACCAAACACCTGGCAAACCGCTGTGCTATGAATGGATTTAAGTTTCGATTGGCAACCCTAAAGAAACTTCGAGAGGCGATCCGAGATCAGCGCCGGGCAGAACTCGGCGAGGCGCTGCGTGCCGAGGCTATTTTGGAAGAACAAATCACCGCCTTGGACCGAGCTATGCAAAGTATGCTGGAAGAATGCCGGGCAGCATCAGGTCCAGGACCAGTGGACGTGGATCGGCTGACCCAAGCCCATTTGCATAGCCTGCTTTTGGAAGGGCAAAAGCGATTTTTGGAACATCATCGTCAGCAATTGGCAGAGGAAATCCAACGCCGTCGAGACGTGCTGGCCCAGGCAGATCGGGAGGTCCGCATTTTAGAACGGTTGGAGGCCAAATATGCCCACCGACACCAACGCCGTCAATTGCACCAAGAGATTCGCCATTTAGATGAGGTGGGCATGCGGCAGATGGCCAGCAGGACCAGTTCGGCCAGTGAGGAACCCTTCCCCGCCGCGCAAGAGGAGAGCTTGCAATGATGGGGCGGTTCCTGAGGATAGGAATGGTTATCATCATTTGTATATGTGTTGGAACATGCATTACCGAAGCCATTCTCCTGGGATGGACCATTGCCCAAGGGAAACTCACCCGGCAGAAACTGATCCAAATGTTGGCCATCTATCATGGCATCGAGACCAAACCGGAGCCAAAACCTGCCGAACCCACACCCCCGTTGCAAGAGCAGGTCTCCCTGGAACAGATCGCCCAGCAACGAGCGGTGCATCTACGGAACATCGAACTTAAGGAACAAATGATCAGAACGCTTCGGGAACAGGTGCAATCCCAGGAGCGGCAACTGGCCGAGGAAAAACGTCGATACGAAACCCAACGAGAAGAGTTTGAGAGCAAACTGTTGGCCCTTCGGAAACAAGCCGAAAGCGAAGGCACCAGCCAAACCGCCGCCATCCTCCAACGCCTCAAACCAGCACAGGCCAAACAACAAATCCTCCAAATGCTCAAAGACAATCAGCTTGATCAGGTGGTTTTGCTTCTGAGCGAAATGCAAGAGAGCAAACGGGCGAAAATACTGAACGAATTTAAAACCCCGGAAGAGATGGACCAGTTGGCGGAGGTCCTCCGTCGGCTCCGGCAAGGGGCTGCCGTGGCCGATCTGGCCGACCAAAACAAAAAACCAATCCCCCCTAGCACCCCCCAGCCATAGGAGATCTCGGAACCGGCCGCCCAAAAGGAAAACGAACCTGATCCAATCGGAGGAGAAGAGGCATGACAGCTTTCAGTGCTTTGGAAGTCCTAAGACATTTTTTTGGCAGCAGGAGTTCGGGCGGTCTGAGCTTGGAAATGCTCCGGAGCGGACTGTTTGAGGAGCAATTGAAGTTGGCTAGTCAGTTAGGCAGTCCCCTTTCCGATGAGGAACATCGTCAAAGCTCCTTGCCGATGATCCGGAAGACGCTTCCCATTGGTCCGCCTATTTCGGCGCCCTTGCCGGAAGCAACGGATGCCTCTGGACGAGATGAAAAGGCGGGCCAGAGGCCAATCCAAACCGGGCAACAACCGGATTCTACCCTTCCCCCTCCTCCCACGCCGTCGGAGAAGGTACCTTCTCCCAGTGCATCCAACAGGGAAAAATGTTCCCTCCCCCAGATGAAGAAAAACCAAGATCAAGAGCAATCTTTGGGATCGGCCCCGGGAGAAATTGTAGCGAACAATCTGAGTCCAAGCGAAAACCCTTCTGCGCGCGAAGAGTTCTTTTTGGGTCCTGTGCAATCGACCTTGGGTGAGGAACCAGTTGCTCAGCGGCCATTCCCGGAAACCCATTTGGATAGCCCGCAGCATTCTGGAACAATTCCAGATTACAATGAACAAATAAATCCCCAAAAAGGGCCAACAGCTCTGGAACCCATAGAGTTGCCAGAGGGTTCCGGCCAAGCGGTCAGTCCCCCAGTTGCTCAATCCCCTATGGGGGATTCGACCCAAGAGGGTGGCTTCGAGATGGCGCCGACACCTGGCGGAGACCCTCGGAAGGAGATGGTTGACCTGGAGGGTAATCCGGTAGGGGAGAGCCGATCGGAAAATGCTATGGTATTGGGTGTTTTGGAGTCCGAATCGGCTGGCGTTGGGCGGCCTGGAGCAGAGCGGACGGATTCTTTTCCGGCGGGGCTGGTTGGGTCAAACGAAGAACAGAAAGCCACAAATGTACAGACTAGTCATATAGGCGTTGGGGCTGCCCTGACGCCAGACGCTCCGATCAATCCTACCGGAAGTGTGGCGCCTTTGGCGTCTATGGCTATTGTTCCGGCAACTCAGGTTTCGGGGACGGCTTCCTCGGGAAGCGGTGGTTCCCTATTGACGGCCGCGGAAACGGCCCAATCTGGGCGAACCGATGGAACCGCCGGGACGACGCCGGCCATCAGGGAGGCAGGCAATGTTTCTTCTGCCTTTAGTGTCTCTAGAGGCGTTTCAACGGCCGATCAGAGGCCAGGGAAACAGGCTGTAGAAACTTCCTCCCAGGAAGCAAATGTACAACGAGTGCGCTTTATCCAGCGAGTGGTTCGGGCTTTTCAGGCTCTGCGAGACGGCGGTGGGCCGCTCCGGTTGCGGTTGCATCCACCGGAACTCGGATCGCTCCGGCTGGAACTGCTGGTGCGGGAAGGAGTGCTCCGGGCCCGAATGGAAGTGGAAAACACCGCTGCCCGAACGGCCATCTTGGAACATCTGCCAATGCTCCGAGAACGCCTGGCCCAGCAAGACATCCGCATCGAACAATTCGAGGTGGAAATTGGTGAAGGATCTTCCGGCTCTCATTCCCACCAGCCGGACTACTCCACCTCAGAACACCAAGGAGCAGCCTTTTCTGCCTTCCAGAACCGGCCCCGAAATGCCAACTCCGTTTCCCCGCCGACTCTCCCAGGAACTCCCTTGGCAGCTTCGGAAAGTTCGAAACTGAATGTGGTGATTTAACTGTTGGAAAGGATGGATCGATGAGCATGAGTTCTACCAATCCGGCTTCAACCGTTTCCGCTTCTTCTACCCAAAACAATAGCGAAACCACCAAACTCCTTTTTAAACAGATCGAGCCGGAAACGTTCCTGAAACTTCTGATTGCCGAACTGCAACATCAAGATCCGCTCAATCCGATGCAAAATAGCGAAATGGTCCAACAGTTGAACCAGATATATCAGCTCCAAGCCAATATGAAATTGGTGGACGCCTTTGAAGCATTAGGAATGGCCCAGAACGTGGCCAGCGCCATGAGCCTACTGGGCAAAACGGTCCAGGGGTTGGCCGACTCAGGTCAGCGCATAACCGGCCAGGTGGAACGGGTCAGTTTTGCCGAGGGCGTTACTCGGCTGCATATCGGCTCGGAGATGATCCGGTTGGAAAATGTTACCGAAGTGGCGATTTCCCACCAGTAAGAACGCCTTCGGAGAACGGATGGTGCAAAGTATTCTTAAAAGTGAAGATGAGAGGCTCTCGCAAAAAGGAAACTCCCCAAGGTCCAAGTAGCCGGTTTCCTAGACGCAGAGTACCAGGAAAGGTTGTTGGATCGGAGGATAGGAAGTTGTTCGGTCGGCTGGACGAAGGCCAGGCCGTCGACGTCATTGTGTACCAGGAAAGGTAGTTTGATCGGAGAATACAAATTTGTTCACCTCTACTTGGGGGAAATATCCTAACGAACATATTATTGGAGGAGTCTTACCGAAGGAGGAAAATCTATGGGACTTGCTTCGGCATTAAGCACTGCGCTAACCGGCTTGACAGCAGCAGAAACCACCATCGACGTAGTGGGGAACAATTTGGCCAATACGAATACGGTGGGTTTTAAAGCCTCCCAGGCGGCCTTTGCCACCCAGTTTTTGCAGACCCGAAGTTTGGGCGCCGCACCGACCAGTACATCCGGCGGGAGCAATCCCCGGCAAATTGGCTTGGGTACCATGGTGGCCAGTATCACCCCAGATTTCTCCCAGGGGACCATCGAAATTAGTTCCAGTCCCACGGACCTAGCCATTCAAGGCCAAGGCTTTTTCATTGTGCAGGCCACCGGTGGCGAAAATCTTTATACTCGAAATGGAATTTTCAAGCTGAATTCGCAAAGCCAATTGGTTACCATCACCGGGAATCGGCTGCTGGGTTATACGGTGGATGACCAGTTCGAGATCCAATCGACAGTCTTACAGCCGTTGACGATTCCGTTGGGAGCGGCCGCCGTAGCCGAGCCAACGCAAAACGTCTATCTGGAAGGAACCCTTTCGCCCACCGGGAACTTGGCCGATACCTCGGAAATCATCCAAACCCAAATCCTTGGCGACGCTGCTCGGACGGCGCCGGACGCCGATGCCGCTGGGACCACCGCCCAGTTTTCCCCCGTGCCGACCATCATGGGGCCGGGAGATTTTACGCGGGATTTGGTCGGCAATCTGGATCCGAACGCCAGGTATCGGTACCGAGTGGTGTTTGCCAATGGCACGATTGGCTCGGATTTCGATACCGAAAGCACGCCTTCCCCCACCAGTGTAGAAATTGACATGCAAGGTATATATCGACAAATCACCATCAATAATATCCCTACGGATCCCACTGGGACTTACGCCACCCGCCGAATTTATCGGGCCGACTATGATCCCTTGACAGGCCAATACGGGGCGTTTCGGTTTATTTACGAAATTCCGGATAATGTTACTACCACCTGGACCGATGACGGGTCGATCGTGCCGGGCAACGAGTTAAATGAAACCCTGCTGACGGGCAACTATAGTTACTATATTACGTTTGCCCAGCAGCCTGGTCCGCCTCCGGCTGGGGAAGAGAGCCGACCTACGAAACTGCTTGGTCCGGTCAATGTGGTCAACGGCCGGATTCAGATCTCCAATATTCCGATACCTAGCGGAGAATGGCAATATGTACGTATTTATCGTAACTTAGCGGATAACGAAAACACCTTCTATTTCGTGGATTGGATCGATACGCCAACCCTTTCGGGCGGTTGGACCGACCACTTCACCGACGAACAGATCAAGAACAATCCCACCATTGACCTGGATGGCCCCCGGATCGGTTATAACACCCTGCTGGTCAATGTGCTGCGACGGGATGGGCCAAATTATCTACGGGTCTTTCAAGAAGGAACCTTGGTCTTTACTGGGCGAAAAGGCGGCCGATCTCTAACGACCAAAGAGTTTACAATCACCAATACGACTACCGTCCAGGAGTTGCTTACCTTTATGGAGCAAGCCCTGGGGATCCAACGGCCGCCGGGTTCCGATCCGAATAATCCTATCCCTTCAGACAGCCAGACCGGCGAAAGCCCAGGGGCTTCGATACAGAACGGCCGCATTCGGATCGTCAGTAATACCGGCACTGCGAATGCCGTAAGCATCGGTCTGTCCGGCTTTCAATTAGAGATAGACGGCGTCCAATCCACGGTGAATCTTCCATTTTCTACGGTCCAGACGGCCAAGGGGGAAAGTGCTGTTGCCGACTTCATCGCCTACGATTCCTTAGGTATCCCCATCAGCGTGCGGATTACAGCGACCTTAGTCCAACGGACCAGCACCACGACGGTATATCGTTGGTATGCGGATTCGCCGGACAATCAGCCGTTGACTGGTGTCAACATTGCTGTCGGGACCGGTCTGATTACCTTCGACGGGGAAGGAAACTTCGTTTCGGTAACCAACTCAACGGTTTCGATCGAACGTCGAGATGTAGCATCCCGCTCCCCGTTGGAATTTAACCTGGATTTCTCGCAATTATCCGGTCTTGCAGTAGAGAACAGTACATTGGCAGTTTCTCGGCAGGACGGCTCCGCACCGGGGGTCCTGACCAGCTTCATCGTGGGCGAAGATGGTAGGATCCGGGGGGTCTTTTCCAATGGCGTAACCAGGGATTTAGGCCAGATTATTTTGGCCCGGTTTGCTAACCCGGCTGGTTTGGAACAGAGGGGTCAAAACCTTTTTGCCGCCGGCGTTAACTCCGGACTGCCAGTAATGGGTCGGCCAAATGAACAAGGCCTTGGTCAAATCATCGCCGGGGCGGTCGAACTATCCAATACTGATATCGGAGGCAACCTGGTCGATCTGATCCTGGCCGCCACCATGTACCGAAGCAATACCCGGGTGATCAGCACCTCCCAACAGATGTTAGACGAACTCCTGTCCATCCATCGGTAAACTACTGTCCTATATCTTAGGAGACTCTTCCTGAACATCCCCTCCAGATCCGTTTGGCGGTAATGAACCCATAGGATGAACAGATTTGCTCCCCTCCGGAAAAAGGAGCCCGAAGATATGATCAAGTTAACCCGCCTCGATGGAGAGGTGTTTGTGCTGAACGCCGATCTGATCCAATTCGTAGAGGCCAGGCCAGATACCTTTGTTACCCTCACCACCGGCCATCGCTTGGTCGTTGCCGAAACGATGGATGAGGTGCTCCGCCGGGCCGTCGCCTATCAACAAGCCAAACATCTCATCCCGCTTCCCACGCCCAGGAGGAGCACCCCGTAACTGCGTCTCCAAGGAGATCGAAGCATGGACATTGGCACCATTCTGGGCTTAGTAGGAGGCTTAGGAGTCCTTCTGCTTAGTTTAGCGATGTCCCAAGGCGGCGGGATCCAAGCATTTGTCGATTACCCATCCTTGATGGTGGTCATCGGAGGCGCCACCGCCGCCGTATTGCTTTCCTCTCCTTTGCCGGATTTTTTAAATCTTTTCCGCGTGGCGAAGAATTTGTTCACAAACCGCTTGGAAGATCACCGGAAGTTGATCGCCCAAATTGTTTCCTTGGCGGAAACCGCCCGACGGGACGGATTGTTAGCCTTGGAAAGCCGTCTGGAAGAAATCCATGATCCGTTTTTAATCCTGGGCATCCAAATGGCCGTAGATGGAGTCCGGCCAGAAGTCATCCAGGAAGTGTTGAACAACGAAATGGCCGCTGTGGCCGCCCGCCATCAAAAGGGAAAGCTCCTCTTCGAACTGTATGGAAAATATGGTCCCGCCTTTGGGATGCTCGGCACCTTGATCGGTCTGATCATCATGCTGGGCAACATGAAAGACCCGGACTCCATCGGCCCTGGGATGGCCGTGGCGTTGATTACCACCTTTTATGGTTCCCTGATGGCCAATGTGGTCGCCCTGCCCATGGCGGATAAACTGGCCAGTCTCAACAGACATGAGATGTTGGGAATGGAAATTATTCTCCGAGGGGTTATGAGCATCCAATCGGGAGATAACCCCCGGGTAATTGAACAAAAGCTCAGTACTTTTCTCCCCCCGAATCAGCGCGGCAACCTGCGAAAGGCGGCCTAAACGATGGCTCTACCTCCGGAAGAACCCCCAAAAGGGGCGCCTGAATGGGTGGTTACCTATGGCGACATGATGTCGCTGCTATTGTGCTTTTTTATCCTACTAGCCTCGATGAGCGAAATCCGCAACAAAGAGCAGTTTCAAATGATTTTGGAGGCGCTGCGGCGTCAGTTCGGCTATGAACGGGCTAAAACCAGTGTGATTCCTGGACCGGTCCGTCCTTTGAATACCACGATGAAACTGGCCGTCTTGGCTGCCACCGGTCGGGCTCGCCGCCTGGATACTATGAACGGCGGCGACCGGATCCGGGCTCCGGTGGGCGATTTCGCCCGCGTCCAATCCATTCGCCGAACCGGCGATCGCACCTTGGGCGGAAGAATCCGTTTCGAGGAAACTTCGGCTCAGATCGATCAGGATAATCTTCAGCGGCTGGAAGAAATTGCCCGGTTCTTACAGGGTAAACCCCAAAAGATTGAAATCCGAGGCCATACCACCTCTCGGCCCCTGCCTCCCGATAGCCCCTTCAAAGACCACTGGCAATTGGCCTATGAGCGATGTATCCAAACCAAAGAGGTCTTAGTGCGGCTTGGAATTAACCCGAAGCGATTGGTCTTGACGGTGGTGGCGGATAATGAACCCCTCGAAAAAGGGGAAGACCCCCTGAAACTCCAGGAAAACTCTCGAGTGGAAATCCACTTATTGAGCGAATTGGCAGATTTAGGACCAAACTCATTAGAAATCCCCCCTAAAGCGCATCACTAGCCTTTAAAACCAACTGTCTTCCTCTGGTTCTCTTTTCAGAAGCTATAAGTTTAAAGAGGCCACTCTTGGAGCCGGGAAAACTGGGGTACTCAAAGCCCACTTTCCGCTCCCATAAGCTATAGTTTTAAAGAGGCCCTTCTGGGCTAGTTGCTTTTCTTTTTCATTCCCAGTTCTTTTCGTTTTTGGCAGGACAACCTTTTAAGTTCTATATTTTCCATAGAGTTTCTATTTTTCCTATTTTCTCCGTTTTAAATACTTAGGCTATATGTCCCAGAACACCAGTGCTGAGAGTGTAGCCCAACAAACAGATCAGACCGTACCATCCACAAGAGGGGTTCTCGGAAAAATCCTGGTCGGTCTCTTCCTCATGGGAGTAGTATTAGCCGAATGCCTGATCGTCTATCTCTTCCTCCCCGGAGAGGTAGAAACTGCTGCCCTAGCAGGGGGTTCTTCCCCTTCGGAGCAAAATGCTAGTTCCTTTCCTCCCACATCAGAACCAATCGGTTTGGAGGTAACTGTCCCCCAAGTAGAGGTAGATTTGGGAGAATTTACGATTACCTCTTACCAGCCCATTTCCAATACCACTTTGCGGATCGACTTCCATTTGTACGGCACGGTGGCCACTGAAGATCACAAACAGTTTCAAGAGGCTTTGCAAGCCAATATCCATCGTTTTCGGGATCAGATCATTGTCATTGTTCGTTCGGCAGAGCTTACAGATCTGACGGATGCCGGTTTGGGCTTGATTAAAAGGAAGATTTTAGAGAAAACTAACGCTCTGCTGGGCAAAAGGTATTTAAAGGCGGTAATCTTCAGCGACTTCTCATTTGTGGAGCAATAATAACTAATTTGGGGTATAAATAATGCCCTATTTGAGGGGAAAGGATTCCCATGCCCGACGAAAATCAACTCTCTCAGGAAGAAATTGAACAACTTCTGCGTCAGGCCAGCGGAAAAGGCTCGGCCGAAACTGGGCCTTCAGCTCAGGCAGACAGTTCTGGGCCTGTGTCTGGGGCTCCGGCCGCTTTTAGCAGTTCAGAAAGTTCCTCCTCCCCTACCGCTTCCGACCCACGAGCAATTTTAGATCCCAAAGAGATCGAGGCTCTTATTAGCGGCGCTGGGGCCAGTAAATCGGCCACCCCCAAAGCAGCTTCCCCCTCGGCTCCAGCAGAGGATGCGGACAAAGTGCTTAGTCAAGAGGAAATAGAACGGCTTTTAGCCCAGGCGGGTCGAACACCTCCTCCAGCCAAATCTCCTGTCCCGGACCGTGAATCCAAGCCGGAACTCCAGCCCCTAGAGGAGGAGATTGCCCCAGCGGACGTGGAATATCTTTTACATCAGGCGCAGCAGGCCTTGGCTTCCATCGATAGTCCGGCCGATACCACTCCGCCGGGAGTAACCGCCTTTCGATTGGAAGAATTCTCTGGCGCCCCGCCTTCCACTGAAGCAGCTACGTTGGACTTAATTCGGGATGTGGAACTGGATCTGCGGATCGAACTCGGACGCACCCATATGTATTTGGAAGATGTGCTTCGGCTTCGGCGGGGTTCGGTGGTTCCTTTGGATAAGCTGGCCGGCGACCCAGTGGATATCTATGTCAACGATCGCCTGATCGCCCGAGGCGAAGTGTTAGTATTGAATGACAACTTCTGCGTCCGGGTGGCCGAATTATTGGCCGGCTCCGGCCCAGAAAACAAATAGAAACCCTACACTTCGAAATCCCTAGGAGAACCGGTTTTTTAAGAGCAACTGGGATTGGCATCGGCAAGGCAGCCTTCCGGAATACTTCTCTTTAAACGTTTTGAGGCAGGCAGGAACGATGCTTCCTACAAAAGGAGCGGATAATCGGCGTTTCCCCTGCTAGCAGTCTGCAGTATCGGAAAGGGCAAGGATGCCCAGAAGGAATTGGTGGTGGATGTGGGGAGGCTTGGTCCTAGTCGGTAGTGTTGGCCAGGCGGCTGAGGAGTTTTGGCCCAGCGAGAAGGGAAGCTCGATCGGCGTCGAGAGGCCGCTAGAGGCCTCTTCTCTAAAACCAAGCACCTCTAAACTTTTGCCGCCGATTGGGTCCAACCCTTCTTCCCAACATCCTCCCTTCCCAGAAGCCACTTTGCTGGCTCTGAAAGGCGGCAAGGAAGAGCCTGGGGAGAACTCCAAAGGTTCGGTAGTTTCGGAGGAAGAGCCCGGCGGGGCGAATGGAGCGACGTTGGTGTCGGCCCCTTCTTCAGAGGAACTTCCTGGAGGGGAGGACCAACATGAAGGATCACCATCTGGGCGAGCGGTTCCGCTTCGATTAGGGGCGCCGTCGGCAGCTCGGCCACTTTCGGGTGTTTCCCGACGCAGCTTTGACCCAACAGCCTCCACCCTGACTATCCTGAGCAGTTTGGCGGTGGTGTTAGGCGTGTTTTTGCTGTTGGTCTGGGCGATTCGCCGGGCGATGCCCCGTAGCGCCCAGCTTCTTCCTACCGAGGTGGTGGAAGTGCTGGGCCGGGCGCCGCTGGTCGGAAAACAGCAGATGTACCTGTTGCGGTGCGGCCCGAAACTACTTCTGCTCTCGGTGACTCCGGAAGGTGCAGAAACGCTCACCGAAATTGCGCATCCAGATGAAGTGGCCCATATCGTGGCTTTATGCCGGCAAGGCCAGCCTGGAAGTATCCCCGCCGCCTTCCGGGAAATCCTGGATCAGATGGCCCGGCAACAGAGCGGTAAAGGCGGAGGTGTCCCAGCAGGCCAAGTGCCGCACCTCCCCGCCGAACTCCCCCAGTCAGCAGAAGAGGAGGTAGCCCATGGGTAAGTGGGCTTCACCGCATGGAGTCCCATTCCTTTCAGAACGGCCTCTCCGGCTGCACCAGCCCATCCACTCGCCCAATCGCTCTTCTGGAAGAAAAACTTTCCCAACCTCTTTTTCTCTCGGGAGGTTTCTGGGGAGCTTCGGCCCCACGAGCATCCAAACCAACTCTTCTGGCCGGAAAAATCTTCCAAACGTGGCTGCTGGCCGATGGGGGCTGCCGAGCCGTCCCGGGCAACGGGTAGCACAATTTTTGGTAGGTTTCCTCCTGCTGATTGCCTGTGGAGAATTCTGGACGGGCGCATTTGGGCAGACGGACGAGTTATCCAAATCGGATCAAAAGATCACCGCCAACCGGTCCGGCCTCGCTCCCGGCTCGAGGGAATCTTCAGCCAATCCCTTTGGAAACGCCCCGGCTAACCAATCTGTTTCCATCGCTTCGGATGATTGGTCCAAAGGATTGTTGGGCGGGCCTCGGCAGTGGACCAGTCCGGAAGGATTAAGCTCCGCTCTGCAGATCCTGTTGCTTTTAACAGTTCTCAGCCTAGTGCCAGCTATCTTACTGATGACTACCTGCTTTGTGCGGATTGTGGTGGTTTTGGGCCTCCTGCGGCAAGCGATTGGGGTACAAAATCTCCCGCCTAGTCAGGTGATCACCGGGCTGGCGCTTTTTATCACTCTTTTGATCATGGCGCCGGTGTGGAAAGAGAGTTACGAGCGGGCCATTGTTCCTTACACCCAGCGGCAAATCGGCCTAGAAGAAGCCTGGAACGAAGGCGTGGCTCCGATCCGGCGTTTTATGAGCCTCCAGATCGAGCGGACCGGCAACCAAGCAGATGTATATCTGTTTTTAAAATATTCCGGCCAGCAGGTGGAACCGGCTAATTACGACGAAGTGCCGCTCAACGTGCTCCTGCCGGCTTTTATGCTGAGCGAACTGAAGACGGCCTTTTTGATCGGCTTCCAATTATATCTGCCGTTTATCGTGATCGACATGGTGGTCTCCAGCGTGTTGGTTTCGATGGGGATGTTGATGTTGCCGCCAGTGATGATTTCCATGCCGTTGAAATTGCTGCTCTTTGTACTAGTGGACGGATGGCGACTTGTCGTGGGAATGCTCTTGGAAAGTTTTCAGACGTATGGATAACCCCCTTGCCGCCGGACAGGACCCAATCATCAGCATTTTGTTTGAAATCGATACTTCGTTTAGCAGCCAGGGGGAAGATACGTAACAGATTTTCCTAGTGTTAATATATATGCTTATGCGGCCTCTGCCAAGGAGCTTTAGTATGGACAGCCAATATGTGGTCGATTTAGGTCGAGAGGCCATTTGGACGGCCCTGCTAGTAGGCGGACCAGTGCTGCTGGCCGGGATGCTGGTTGGTTTGGTAGTCGGCCTTCTGCAGGCCCTGACCCAGGTGCAAGAACAAAGCGTCTCTTTTGTGCCCAAATTGCTGGCCATGTTTCTGACCGTTAGTTTCCTCCTGCCTTGGCTGTTGGCCCGAATGATGGAATATTGCACCGACCTAATTTCCAGTATCCCAAAGCATTTAAGCGGCCTGTAGCAGGGGGTTCTTCAGCGAATGGAAAAAAACAGGCAGCAAACGAGCTTTGGGGAGAAGCTGGGTTGCCAAAGGCGGATATGTCTTGGGCTGATGAAAACCAAGCGCTCGGAACCTAGCATTTGCGGAGGCCAATGTTTTTTTCAGCCAGGAGGCTAGGGCAAAAGGATGGAAGCAATCGAGGGTCTAATGGAGTTGGCTTCGGGGCAGTTTTTGGTGTTGATGCTGGTGTTTGTGCGGATGAGCGGCCTGTTTTTTGCGCTGCCAGTATTTGGTGGACCCGAAATCCCGGTCCAAGTACGGGCCCTTTTGAGCCTGGCGTTGGCGGCCGTGTGTTGGCCTATGGTGGAGGGAGCCGCCATTCCACAGGGACTCACCTTAGTGCACTTTTTTCTTCTTGTAGCCCAGGAGCTTTTGGTCGGACTTTTTCTCGGTGTGGGGGTAAGCATTTTTTTATCCGGTGTCCAAGCGGCTGGGGAAGCCATTGGCCGGATGGGGGGGTTGATGGCGGCCGATCTGTTCGACCCCGCTTCGGAATCCTATGTGCCGTTGTTGTCCCGGCTTTTAAGCCTGGCTACCTTGGCCTGTCTGCTGGTGCTGGGCGGGCATCGGATGATCATGGCGGCGCTATTGGATACCCTCGGGAGTCTTCCGCCGGGCAGCAACCTGCCGACCGATTCACCCGGCAAAGCGCTGGTGGTGCTTCTGGATCAAAGTTTCCATCTGGGCGTGCGAGCGGCTTTGCCAACGTTGTGCGCCCTGTTGTTGGCCACTGTGCTTTTGGGGCTGATCGGCCGGGCTCTGCCGCAATTAAACATTCTGCTTTTGGGTTTCGGGGTCAATGCGCTGCTTACGTTTGGCATCTTTGCCTTGACGTTTGGGGCGGCGTTGTGGGTCTTTCAGGACCAGTGGGAGTCGGCAGTGGATTTCCTGCTGGAAGCCATCCAAAACGCTTCTTCCCTCGCCGAGTAGGCAAAAAGCCTTCCGCGGATTCCGAAAGAGCCAACCAAGGGTAAGCCTCGGCCATGCCTGAATATGCTGGGGAAAAGACACATGAACCGACGTATCATCGTCGGCAGAAAGCACGCCAAGAGGGGCATGTGGCCCGGAGCCACGATTTTAGCTCTGCCTTGCTCCTGGTAATGGGGGTGGTACTGTTGGCGCTGTTGGGGGGCGGGATGGTGGAGTGGCTGGTGGGATTTGCTCAGCGTCATTGGGTTTCTCCCCTCGAACTCCGAGGGGATGCGGCCTGGGCGGTGGCCTGGTGGAATGGCGTCTGCGTGGAACTGGCTAAGGTGGCGCTGCCGTTTTTGGGACTGATGATGCTTATGGGTATATTAGTTCACATCACCCAAACCGGCTTCCTCTTCGTACCGCAAAAACTTGCCCCTGATCTAGAGCGGATCAGTCCCCTGCAAGGCCTACGGCGGATTTTCTCCGTGGGCAATCTGCTTCGGCTTTTATTCGGGATGATCAAAATGATCATCATCGGGGCGATTGCTTGGGCGGTCTTGGCCAACCAGTGGCCGACCATCCTTGGACTTGCTGGGATGGAGCTTCGCCAAGGGGCCGCCTACATGGTCCAGATCATCCTCAGCACGACGTTTCAAATCGCCCTGGCTATGCTGGTGTTGGCCATTTTGGACTACGGCTACCAAAAGTGGCGCTATGAACAAGACCTGAAAATGACCACCCAGGAACTCCGGGAAGAAATGCGCAATCTGGAGGGCGATCCCCATGTGATTGCCCGACGCAAAGCGGTGCAACGGCAGTTGGCCTTGCAGCGGCTTTCTAGTGCCGTACCAAAGGCCGATGTGGTGATCACCAACCCAACCGAATTGGCTGTGGCTTTACGCTACGTGCCCGAAGAGATGATCGCCCCGATTGTGGTGGCCAAAGGTGCAGGAGTTTTGGCGCAACGGATCCGTCGGCTGGCCCTAGAGCACGATATCCCCATCGTCGAACGGAAAGAACTGGCCCAGGCCTTGTATCGCCAGGTCGATGTGGGCAAACCGATCCCCGAAGATAAATACGCCGCTGTTGCCGAAGTCCTGGCCTACGTCTATCAGCTCAAGGGCAAACCCCTGCCCGCTCCACCTACTCAAGCCGCTTAAAGCGATCCTCCCGCCTTCTCAGGCCTTCCTTCGGCTAACAGAAGTGGCCCTCGGGGATTCTGGGTTCTGCCAAAGGGGCAAAACATCGGGGGATCATCGCCGATCGTGCATCCCCCCATTCAATAGGGTAGGAGACGCCGGACAGCCCGGTCGCCACGAGATCTTTAGGAACCTTTTTCCGGAGATTTACTTCCCGGAGGCAGGCGGGGCAATTTCATCATAGTGGGGCCGGTCGATGATGAAACCACCGGCAGTTCCCCGCTGAGTAATCGTATTGTTGGCCGCCCCGCAGCCGTATTCATCCTTGCCGCCGTAGTCGATCACAAAGCTAAAGTTTCCCGCAGCACCCAAGCTAGGATGATAGGTATTGGTAGGGGGAGCGTACCCTTGGCTTCGGCCCAGATAGGTGTCTTGACCGTTGTAGTCGAACAGTATCCCAAGTGCGGCCTGGGCACCGACGCCTTGGGTAAGTCCGCCGGTGGCTTCATAGCGGTCGTTGCCGTCGAAATCGGCAAGCAGGCCGACCGAATCATCCCATCCCATCCCCAAGCCCATGATCGTGCCGCCGTAGGTGTCGTCGCCCTGGTCGTCGAAGAGGAATCCCAGCCCATAATGGCATCCCCAGCCGACGCCAAACCGCTGAAACCGAGCTTCTCGTCGCTCCGAACCGTCGTAGGCTTTCAGGGTAGCTCCCAGGCGGCGGTCGTTGCCGCCAAAGTCGCGGGCAAAGCCCATGCCGCACCAATAGCCGCCGCCGTGGGCAAAATAGTCGTATTCATAGACATCATCGCCGCCGCCGTCCAGAAGCAGGCCGATGCCTCCGTTGGCCACCTGCCGAAGCCCAGCGCCGACACCCTGTCCCCAGCCCTCATATCCGGGGGTTTCCGGGTAGGTATCCAGGTAGTAGCCGCCGGTGTAATAATGGTCGTCGCCGTCCAGGTCGTCTAGGATGCCCATACCCAGCGGGGCGCCAAAGCCCTGGGTCCAAAGAATGCCTCGGTATTGATCCTTGCCAGCTCGATCCAGCAGCAGCCCTAGACCAGCCAGGCCGTGCCCCTGCACCCGCCGGAGTGCGACATACTGGTCGTCTCCTTGGTAATCGATCAGAATACCGACCCCCGCTACTGCCGAGCCTTGGGCCACATCCCTAGCCAGGTAAGTGTCGTTTCCCTGTCGGTCCACCAGCAGCGAGACTCCCAAAATGGCGCCCCCTTGAACCCCCGGTTTAGAGGCCCGATATGTCTCGTGGCCTGCCAGATCCACGATGACCAACACCGGCCGAGAAAACGAGGCGGTTCCTTCCAGATACGTATCGTCGCCGCCTAGGTCGATCACCGCACACACCTCGGGCATCTGATCCAGGTGATACTGATTTTTCTCCCGGCCGCCTATCAGAATGGTCCCTACAGGGGTGTCGATTTTGCGGACCAACGGGCCTTGCACTCCGGGGAGGTTTTCTAACGGGGCAGCTCCGCCGGCCTGATCGGGCAATTGAGCTAATTGCTGGAGAAACTCTGCCTGAGTAAGGGGCAACAAAGCTTCGGCAGCGACCAAAAGCTCGGCCCGATCCAGTTTTTCTAACAGATTGCACAGTCGGCGTCCGGCTGGCCGATCCGCCAACGTATGCCCCATTCGATTCTGGCCCACAAAGACCGGCTCCAATTGGCGGACCAATTCGGTCAGTTCCTCCGGCAACAGGGGTGCCAAAGCCCGCCCGTAATGGCGATGCGCCTCGATCAGGCTGTTTTGCAAAACGTCCAATGCCTCTTCCGGACTGGCGATTTTAGGGGTTTCGAAAGGCTTTCTGCTGGGTAGATCCAATTTTTCCCGAACCATGCGAAAGGCCAGGTCCAGGCCGAAGGGACCTTCCCCTTGGAGAAGCGCCTGGTGCAACTGGCGGGTAAAAAGCTCGGCCTGCGAAAGCGCCGCCAGCGGATTTCGAAGCATCTGGTCGTACCACCGCAGTCGGCAGTTGCCAGTTAATTCGCCGCCCCGGCCTGAAGCACTTTCCTCTAACAGGCGTCCGCTGTAGGCGCAAAACCGCTGGTAGGCAGGTTCCAGGCCTCGATCTTGCAAAGCCGAGCGGATTTCCTGCTCCAATAGAACCATAATGCCCGAGGCTTGCGGATGGCCCACCAAAACTTTTTCGAAACCCTCCTCGGAAAAAACGCCATCCAGCGTCCAGGTGCAGAGGGTTCCCATCATGACTATCAGGACCAAACTCAGCGGCCCTCGAGTAGGAAAAGCCTTACGCGTTCGGAATCGATCCACCCCAACGACTCCTTTGATTCCTGTCCAAACAGAAAGGAGCAAATTTTAATGATTTTCTGCGGTTGGGTCAATTCGTGAATGAAGGCCAGACTGCCAGCCGGGGGCAGAGAAGAAGAAAAACCGTCCGAGGAGAAGACAAAGTAGTCCTTCAGCCGGGGAAAGAACTTTCCAGGATCGCAGAGGGCTCCTGGCCATTTCTATGGAGTGCGAGCGTCCGGCCCCCCTTTTCCCCTATACTCCCAAAGGAGCAACTATCAATGAGGGCTAACGCCAGTGGCCTAAGTATTACAAAAGAAAAAGCGAGAAAACCAAGAAGACCCTATTCCTCGGCCAGAAAGGGGAAAATGCTTTCCGGGCTCTTCGATTGGCTGACCGGCTCTCTTTTGGGATACCGATTCTATTGTTCGATTAGTTTTTCGCGCAGCGCCAGGCGAATCAAATCGACCGAGCGATGGATCCCCAGCTTACTCATTAACCGCGCCTTATGATTATCCACGGTATTGGGCGACAGATGCAATTGTTCGGCGCACTGTTTGACCGTTAGGCCTCGGGCTAGGTGGATGAGGACTTCCATTTCGCGTCGGCTGAGCCGACTGAAAGGCGAGGCGACCTGTTTGCTTTTGCCAGTGCCTTCCCTAGCTGGGACGGTTTGGGGTGGCGAGGCTAATGGTGGGGGAGTTGACTTGCTCAAAAACACTTCCACGCCCGCGGTGTACACAGTTCGGCCTGCTAAGATTTCGCGCAATCCGGCCACTATGCATTCAAAAGAATCTCGGAGGGTAAAATAGCCGGGCGCTTGGAGCCGTTGCACGGCGGCCAAACGAGCTGGTTGGAGCGAGTCGTCTAAAAAGGCCACTCGGATTTTCTCCGCCTGAGCTGGGAGCCGTTGGAAAAGGAGGAAAGCCTCTCCTTCTGGTAAACTTAAATCCACTATAACCACTTCTGGCCGCCATCTCTCCACCAGGGTCAACGCCTCTTGCAAGGTTTCTGCCCGATTGACTTGCCAACCCACATGCTGCCGAAATAGGAGTTCCAATCCTTCGGCAAGTAACCGGCGGCCTGTAACGAGGAGAATCCGATGGGACCCAGACGGCTGAT
Source organism: uncultured Thermoguttaceae bacterium (assembly GCA_938042245.1). GTDB lineage: Bacteria > Planctomycetota > Planctomycetia > Pirellulales > Thermoguttaceae > JANXAQ01. Next base: position 16,962 of record CALIRO010000053.1, on the reverse strand, counting down.
GGGCCGTATCGATCCGCTCCATGAGCGATCTCCCGTCGGGGATGGCTTTTTGTGTCAGCCGATCCAAAAAACTTCGCAAGAAACATACCATCCTCCTGTGTCAACTATTTGACATCCATTCTTCAAAAACTCCCCCATTTTTCTCCCACCGTCCCTCGCTTCCCCCCTCTAGTGGGGTAGATTGAAGTCCCGCCAGGTTGTTTTCTTACCATAAGCTCCACCGTTACAATGATACCAATGCCCTTTCGGAACTGCTTCCGGGGGAAATGGGGGAAGCTTGAACTTTCCAGGAGACACCGATGAAACTCTTTTTGCACCAGACTGTTCCTGCCATGCCGGTGCAAATGGAAGGGGCCGTCGGATGCCGGATCCGTCGGCTGATCGGGCCTGAAGACGGAGCAAACCGATTTATCATGCGCCTGTTTGAGCTCGACCCCGGCGGCCATACTCCGCACCATCAGCATGACTACGAACATGAAGTCTTTGTGCTAGAGGGCATTGGCCAGGTAGTGGATGGCCAACAGCAGGTCCACCCGCTTCAGCCCGGCACGGTCGTGTTTGTCCCGCCGAATGAGACACACCAATTTCGGAACACCGGCTCCGGGCTACTTCGGTTCTTATGCTTGATTCCCCATCAAGCCACCCAGCCTACACAGGACCTCGGCTGCCGGTAACCCGGCAGAAGCAGTGGGGGGAGTTGCAAAAGTAGCATTTAATCCCCCTAAACGCATAGCACCTTAGAAAAACAAAAAGGCATACCGGGATGGATCTGGATGCAAGGGGGCCTTCGGGACGCCCCAGCTAACACCTGGTAAAAAAAGAGGTTCCTCGTTTCAGCGCCGAGCAACCGATGCTTTAGTCACCTCGCGCCGAGCAACGGGAGCACAGATGAGCCTTTTAACGGCCAGATAACTGCCAATGTCCTACTCCTCTTTTGGCAAGTAGGAGAACCTTTCCCTGTCATTCCCCGGCGCCCGTCCGTCTAGTCCAAAGTGTCATTCCCGCGCAAACGGGAATCCAGGCTGCCTGCTGCCGCTCAATTGTTCATCGCCTCTCCCCTCCGCGGGAGAGGCCGGCTTGACCGAAGCTCAAGCCGGGTGAGGGGACCTCCGGAGCGCGGCCGTCTGGTCCACATTTCCCCTTCACCCTCTCCCGCCGGGGGAGAGGGAAGCCCAGCTTCCTGTGTGCGCAGGCAGCCGAAGCAAGCGGCGTTTCGATTCGGATGAAATGGCCCACCCTGGGCCTTCCCTCCTACCGGGAGGCTATGAGCATTTGGTGGGCATGGTAGCTGCTGCGCACAAAGGGGCCGCTAGCCACCTGCCGAAAGCCCAACCACTTAGCCAAACGGCCTAGCTCTTCAAACTCTTCCGGCGGCAGGTAGCGGACCACCGGCGTTTGCTCCAGGCTAGGCTGAAGGTATTGGCCCAGGGTAAGCAGAGTGCACCCGGCTTGGAGCAAATCGACCAGGGTGTCCAAAAGTTCCTCGATCGTTTCACCTAGGCCCAGCATGAGGCCGCTTTTTAGCGGCATTTCTGGTCGGCTTCGGTGCGCCCGGCGCAGCAGTTGCAGCGTCCGTCGATAATCCGCCTTCGCAGACCGAACTACCGGGTAAAGCCGAGGGACCGTCTCGCAGTTATGGTTCAATACATCGGGACCAGCGTCCAACAGATGCTCCAACGCCTGCCAATTGCCAGCCAAATCAGAGATAAGCAGTTCTACAGTAGCCGAGGGCAATGCCGCCCGGATGGCCTGCATGGTGCGAACCACATGCTCCGCTCCGCCGTCTGGCAGGTCGTCTCGGGTAACCATGGTCAGCACCACATGGCGGAGTCCCAAGCGACGGGCTGCCTCGGCCACCCGCTCCGGTTCGGTTGGATCCGGCGGCAATACCTGGCCCTTCGGCACCGAACAAAATCGACACGCTCTCGTACAGACCGGCCCCAGAAGTAAAAAAGTAGCTGTCTTCTGGCCGTAACATTCCGTTCGGTTCGGGCACCGGGCATGATGGCAGACCGTCTGAAGCCGAAGTTCGGCCAACAACTGCCGGGTCTGTTGATACGCCGATCCTTCCGGCAAAGGGCGTTTCAACCAACCGGGCAGTCTCCGAGGAGGTAGTGGGGGCATAGAATTTTGCGTTTTCACCGGCGGTTAGGAAGCATCCCCGAAAACATGGTCTTTCTGAATTTTAGCCCTGGGTAACTGGAGCCTCGGCACGACTGGGAAGCCGCTGTGTTCCAAAACCGTTGCTAGAATATTATGATAGAAGAAGGCCCGTGGGCAATGGGAGGATAGTTTTGTTCCGGCAAGGGGTTCTCCAGGATTTTGACAGGGATCGGCCATGAGGAAATCGGCCAGCGGTAAAAGCTCGCAACACCCGCAGCGGCGCATTGTGGCGCAAAACCGCAAAGCCCGCCATAAGTACGAGATTCTGGAGACGCTGGAATGCGGCCTGGCCCTGGTGGGCAGCGAGGTGAAAAGCCTGCGCGCAGGCCGATGCTCCTTGGACGAAGCCTATGGCCGAATCAAAGAGGGCGAGGTTTGGCTCATCGGCTGCGATATTCCGGAGTACCTGGAAGCCAACCGATTTAACCATAACCCGAAACGGCCGCGGAAACTTCTGTTGCATCGGCGGGAAATCCGCCGCTTTGCCGCCCGAGCCATGGAAAAGGGCCTTACCCTGGTGCCGCTGGAAATCTATTTTAAAGGGAGTCGAGCCAAGGTCCTGATGGCCCTTGCTCGCGGCAAAAAGCTCTACGACAAACGCCAAGCCATGAAAAAGGCAGAGGCCGAGCGTGCCATCCGCCGCGCACTGTTCCAACGCCGAAAGTAACCCAATGGGTACCGTCTTCCCCGTAGGGTAATCCGTCTGGCTGGCTACCATCTAAGCTTTGCTTTCGAGGGGCCGGAGGCTATCCCGAGATGACTTCGGCAGATCGGATGCTTGGTTCCCTCCGAGTACTTCAGGGATATGGTGCCTTAACCCTTGGTCCGGAGGGAAGGACGCTCTAATCTAAACAAGTATCCAACGTTGGAGCATCTAATTCCTACGCCCCAGGTTGATCGGCGACAATGTTAACACATGACCAACGGATAAGTGTCCACTATCAGGATATCTGGTCCCTTAGATGGGTTAAAATGGCCAGTGTATCTTTACACAATGATTGGCTGGACTAGTCGGCAGTGAATTTTTTCCATGACCGATTCGAGGCGCTGATACATGGCTTCGTCGGTGTAGGTACCTAGGATCGCGCCGCCGCTACCGGCAAAATGGGCCGTGGCGCCCACCTCCCGGGCCCGGCGAACCATTTCCGCATGACGCGGCAGGATCTTGCAGATGGACTCCCGTAGGTCGTAGTTCCGGTTAATCAGTTCCCCCAGACGCTTGGCGTCCTGTCGAAGCAAGGCTTCCTTGGCTTCCAAAGTGATGGCCGCCAGCTCTTCCATCGTTTGGAGCACTTTCGGTTCCCCCTGTTCATATCGGGCACGTAAATTGTTGTGTACCAGTTCGGTAGGTTCACTGGTATCCAGACTATAGGCTAGATACACCGGCGGAAGCAACCCTGGATCCATCGGTTCGTACTGGCCGCACCAAAACCCTCGATCTCGCCGCATCTTCTCCTTGGTAAAATCCATATACACCATCCCTTCATAGACCTGGATAACTCGGTCTTGCAGGCCAGCGGCAATGCCCAGCTCTTCCGTCTCTACTGACAAAGCCAACGACGGCAATACATGCCGCGGTATCTCCACGCCGTAAAACTCCATCAGGCACCGAAGCGTGGCTACAATAATGGCGCTGGAGCCGGCCAAGCCCACTTGTCGAGGGATGGTGCTCTCGTAGCGAATGGAAAAATTCCGATCATGCAATCGGTGGCCTTGGCGGTAGCAGTACTCAGCAAATTTACGGATGGTGGCCTTGACCAATCGGAGCCCGCCGTAATAACCGTGCAGTTGCACATCATGGACCAAATCGTGGATGGAGCGGAATCGGCTTTGATCCTCCTGGCTGGGCAACAGTTCAATTTCGTCCCATTCGTACAAGGTTACTTGCGCCCAGAAGTTTTTCACGATAATGGAAATCGTCCGGCCATGGTAGCCGTCGGAGGGGTTGCCAATCAGGCCGGCTCGCGCATAGGCACGTTTGCGGATGATCTGCATGGCTTAGGGCCTTCCTGATTGAAGGAGTTGGGCCAGATGAGACCGCAGTTGCTGGCCGAGCTGGGGGTCGGCCAAGGCAAACTCCACAAACGCCCGGAAATAGCTCTCAAAGTTGCCGATGTCAAACCGTTTTTCCTCCGGGGGAAGGCGTACACCAAGCACTTTGCCCCCCTCGGCAATCAGGGAGCGAATAGCATCGGTCAGTTGGATTTCGCCTCCTTTGCCGGGCGGCGTGCGGCGCAGATGGTCGAAAATGACCGGGCCAAACACATATCGAGCCGCCACCGCCAAGCTGCTGGGCGCCTCGTGCAGCTCCGGCTTTTCGATCAAATCGTCCAGCTCAAACACTTCGCTGCTATGGTCCCGGGGTTTGGCGATGCCGTAGTAAACCACATCTTCCTTGGGCACTTCCTCAAAGGCCACCACCGCAGCAGCCCGCCGGGCCTCAAACTGCTCGATCATCAGCCGAACTACCGACGACTGCGCATGCAGCCCAATGATCGAATCGCCCAGAGCCACCACAAACGGCTGTCGGCCCACGACCGGCTCCGCACACAACACCGCATGACCCAGACCTAATTGCCGACGTTGACGAGTGTAAAAATATTCCACATCTTCCCGCTCGAACGCTAGCTCCGCCAGCAGTTCCTCCTGCCCCTTTTCCCGCAACAATTGGATCAGCTCCGCATCGATGTCAAAGTGGTTTTCAATGGCCGTCTTGCCCGGCCCAGTGATAAACAAAATCCTCCCTATCCCACACCGAACCAACTCTTCCACCACATATTGAACCACCGGCTTTCGGCCTACCGGAAGCATTTCCTTCGGTTGGCTTTTCGTCAGAGGCAACAGCCGGGTTCCCCGCCCCGCCACCGGTACTACCGCCAAATCAATCGCCATCAAGCAGCTCCTTTTCGAAAAAGGATATTTCCTTTTCGTTACATTTCAGCCAATGGCTGCAACCTGTCCCTGCTCCGAAAGCAGGAATCCAGGTTTTGGTGCTAGTTTATTTGTTCTGGATTCCCGCTTGCGCGGGAATGGCCCCCAAAAGTTTCCCCAGCTCAACCAGGCAGCTTCTTCCGTCGGCTGAAGGATTACTCCTTTTGTTGAGATATTTCCCCATGGCATTCCGGCCGAAAGAAAGAGGCTTGTTGCCAGGACCCAAAAGTGCTCTCCTGCTGGGGGGTTTTGCCCCATGATCCACCTACCGAAAGAAGTTCTCGGGAGGAAAAACTAACCGCCTCCTTCAGGGAAGTATCCGAATCCCTCCTAAATATACCCTATCCCGGGGAGGTGTCTGTTTCCAAGAAGGCCTAGCTGCTGGGTCTGGTGGGGGGAATAGAAGTGGGACTGGCCGCATAAGGAGAGATCAGGCGGGGGACCCCGGACCCGGCGCAAACCCTTTGGAGCCTCCTTCCCCTATCGAACGATGGTCGGCAAGGGGGGATCCATACTTTTAGTGGGATTCATTATCCCATTCCGGTGGGAAATTATATCTTGGGTGCCATTTGACCTATCGGGGAGTTTGGCCTCTTCGGCCCGGCCAATGGGGTGGGATCCACCAAAACGTAGCCACCACAATCCCGAAAAAGAGGATATGGAGGGTCCAGAAGAACTCCTGGGGGGCATCCCAATACAAGAGGCGATGTGCCCAATAGGCCAGAAAGTCCCCCGGATAGGGGGTTTGCCCAGCCTCCTCCCGTAGTCGGTTTTCCCAATCGGTAAGCGGACAGGTCCATCCAAAGACCGCTTCCACTGCCACCAACCCGATCGCTCCTAAATGAATCACTCGGAACCAGAAGTTGCGGATCCAGTTCCAGCCGGCAGCCCACCCTACCCAAACAATTACCAATCCTCCCACCACAAACCCCACATAAAGGGCATGTAAAACCACCAGCAAGTCCGCCGCCAAATAAGCTGGGATCATGGATTCTTCCCCTCCGGTTGGGGGGCAAGGTGGGCGTGCCAAATTACACCCTATTGATCACATCCCAAATGTCGGAAGTATGCTACAACTTATGGGGTTACTGACAGGATAGGGTACAAAATATTGTACCTGTTTTTCCCGATTCTTTGTGGTGGGAACGGGAGGAAATCCTGGGGTGATTTTCCTCCCCAAGCTCGTTGCCTGGCTATTCATGTTGCTCTGGGAGCTTGATAAAACCAGCAACCGGGCTACAGCTTCATCGCAAAAGCCCATCGCCTGGCTTTGAATTGGCTCTGGGAGCAGGGATAGTCCGATTTGGAGGGCACATTTCCGCACCTCCTGCCTGAGGTGGTACCGGACGGCAGGCCTCAGCAAGTAGCAACAGTTAGTCCAACGCTGGGGGCATATGCCATTAGGGGCTCCACTTAATGAGGAGGCGGCAACCGCCGGCAACGGTTAGTCCAGTTCGGGGGGCACATTCCCGTAGGACCAGCCACTGCCCTGAAACGGCGGATGGGGCGGCCGGGTGGGGATCGGGCCGGGCTTCATTTTCCGGGCCAAATCCACGCCAGCCTCCGCCATTTTTCGGCCTGCTGCCGGTTCCAAGTTGCTGTAACTGGTAAGTCGGGTTTCGTAGCCACCCCCAGTAGGTGAAAGGGCCTCTTCCGTGGGCACATAGCCGACACAGCCGTTGGCTAACATCACCGGAAAAGTGATCGGAAACGGGCTGGCCGCCTTAATGTCCAGGCCAAACTGGCAAAAATACTCCGCCGGGGTGCTGATCAAGACAACCGGTCCTACTTGGATGGCCTGTACTTCCGCTTTGGCCGTCGGTTCCTTGGCCAGCTTGGCGTCTAAGAGCACAATCTCCTTGGCAAAGACCCATTCGGTATGGCCCACCTCTTTAATCTGCTTTTGCACGGTTTCTAAAGCGGCTTTTACTCGTTCGGGCTTGGGTACCCGCCGCTTAAACTCCAAAACCGTATTGGCATAGTCCAAGGGGACGTCGGTCCCCGGTTCAGCCGTCAGCAGGACTTTGACCGCCTCCGCCCCCACCCGGCCGCCCACCAGACGTGCCCATTGTTCCGGCTTCGGATGGACATAGGGGCTGAGGTTATCCACCTGGGTTACATCGCCGCCAGCACCTGGCATAAATACGACCACTACCTCCTGGCCGAACATCCCCCGAATAGCCATCTCCAGATAATAAATGTAATTGGCCGATATGCCGCCCGGATTCGTGGTGGCATGGCAGGCGAAATTGACGATACAACCCAGGAGTTTGCCTTGCTTGTCCCAGGCGCCGATGACGCCCACTTCCGGATCGGCCGGTCCGGCCGGGCCGATGATATCCGGATTCCCCTGTCCCGGATGGGTATGAGTCCGACCGTTTTTCATCCGGAATCGGCGGTTAAAGGCCACTTGGTTTTCTACGCCTCTGCCAAAACTGCACTGGGCCTCCACCTTGGCCGCATCCGCCGCACAGACCGCATCGATGATCGCCTGTTCCACCTTAGCCAGATATTTCGGATCGGCTCCGGAAGAAAGCTCATAGGCTAGCTTTTTCACCAGGTCCGAGGCATGATCATACTCGCCTGGCAGCACCATGCCGGTTGGCCCAGAGGAATGGGAATGGGAGGCGGCAATCATAACGGCTTCCGGCGGGATGCCGCAGCGCTGTTGGATACCGGCTCGAGCGGCGGCCACTGAAGGCTCCCGAATGATGAGGGCATCCAGGCCCACCAAAGCCACCCGTTTTTTGCCATCGTCAAACACAGCCGCCCGCACTTTGCAGGGATCGTGAAAGGTTTGGTGGTAGGCCTTCATATAGCCGCCCGGCTGTTCCATACCAATTTCCGGGGTAATATCCCGTTCGGCAAACCCGGCTCGAAAGACTACTCCTGGCGACGGTGGTGGAGGCGCCGAGGCCGGGCTTGAAATCCCTTCCGCCGCCCGCAGGAAATCTCCCCCCACTAGCCCCCCGGCCAACCACATCCCTAGCCAGACTCCCCACGCCATAGCACCTTTTACCCAAACATGCTCAAATCCCAGTTTGCCCAGTACGCCGCTCATCCTGACTCCGCCACCCATAAGACCATTTGCCCATGCCGACAACCTCGTTCGATTCGCCATCCTAAATCCTCTTTTCTTTAGAAGCAGCCACAGGATCAGTCTGCCAGGCCACGTTGGGTCTTTAGGCATTTTAAGCCTACTGGCTTCCGTTTTCTACCAGTTCCGGCGCCAGAGCACTTTTTGCCCAGTCCATCAGGACGGAAAGTTTTGACGGTGGAAATCCCTTTTATTTTTGGAATCTTTGAATAATTCGAAGGATATATTTTACGCTTTTAGGCACTAGTCCTAGTGGTCCAATGGGTAGGATTGTTTGCAATGCTAGCATACCATCTAAGTAGGTAAAACCTGAAATCCATTTGGAAACAGTGGAATTATAGGTTCATTAAGTACCTATCATGTTCAGGATTTTGGAGAGATTCCTTTTGGTACTTACACATACGTAACATTTGGAATGTTGGCAGTTTTTAAATGATCCGCCTTAGTAAGAATATTTCCGAAGGAGAGCGGTCATGGCGATTCTAGGGGCTCATATGTCGATTGCGGGCGGATACCACCTAGCGGCCGAGCGGGCTGCTCAGCTCGGCTGCGATTGCGTTCAAATATTTACCAAACCCACCACCCAATGGCATGGCCCGCCCATTCCGCCCGAACAAGCCCAACGATTCCAAGAGGCTATCCGCCGCCATGGGCTTTGCTGCCCCTACGGCCACGATAGCTATCTGGTGAACCTGGCCAGCCCCAAAAAACGCCTTTGGAAAAAATCGATCGATGCCTTTGTCGAAGAAATGCATCGGGCCGAGCTGTTGGGCCTGCGCTGGCTGGTCTTCCACCCCGGCGCCTATCTGGAAGGAGACGTTTCCGCCGGCCTGCAGCGGGTCATCATGGCTTTGAAAGAGGTATTTTACCAGACGACCGGCTTACAGGTGGGCTGCCTGGTAGAGACCACCGCCGGCCAAGGCACGAACCTCGGGTATCGTTTTGAACATCTGGCAGAGATCTTGGCTCATTCTCCTGTTCCGGAGCGAATGGGCGTGTGTTTTGATACTTGTCATGTCTTTGCCGCCGGCTATCCCCTTACCCCTCGCCAAGCATGGGAAACGACGTTCGAAGACTTTGATCGGGTGGTAGGTCTAGGGCAAGTCCGTTGCTTCCATCTGAACGATAGTCTCCGCCCATGCGGGAGCCGGGTGGATCGCCACGCCCATATCGGCCAAGGCCAAATCGGCCCGGAACCATTCCGCTGGTTACTCCAAGACACCCGATTCCAACAGATCCCGATGTACTTGGAAACTCCCAAGGGCACCGCGCCGGACGGCCAAGACTGGGACCGAAAAAATCTAGCCCTTCTGCGCCAATGGGCGGAAGAAAAAGCATGATCCCCCCTGGTTGGGCTCCCAGGCTGCGGGGGATTGGGCGAGGACCGATGTGGGAGAGGCAGAAGGAGGCGTTAGCCTGGCCGGGAATGGGGCTTTGAGAAAAATACCCGAGGCAATAGCCTCTTCCCCTTATCTCTCCCCAAGAGAAGAGAAACAATTACCTGGATTCGCGGCTGGTGCGGGAAGGAGAGATTGCGGGGATCTATCTACCCAAAAGTTACCTGTTTTGGTTGAGGGAAGAGGTGTAAGAATTTTTCCGCCGGATCAGGGCAGCCAGGCCTGCCAGGGCCAGCAGAGCCAATGTGCCGGTAGCCGGTTCCGGCACATGCTGCTGGGCCCCGAATAAGATATAACTATTGGGATCGCTTAGCAGGAGCCAGTTGGCCCGAATCCACGCCGCACTCCGAGCCACGTCCGAAATCCGGAACTCGTCAAACGTGCCCGGCACCCATCCATAGGTAGAAGTCCACGTCCCCACGTAATAATCATTATAGGAGGCCAACGGTTTGGTAACATCGACACCGCCGGCAGGGCTTATCAGTTGGCCGTCTAGGTACAAATACATTTTTTGCTGGCTGGCGTCATAAACCTGGACCATATAGTGCCAATTGCCGTCGGCCACATTCAGCCACGGAGTTGTATTCCACTCCCCGTATGTGTTATCTGCATATTGCCAGATGAAGCCGAACCGGGGGTTGCCGCCAGTCATGGTCCGGATGGCCGCCCGTCCAGAAATCGCAAAGGGATATTGATTTTGGTTGCTCGCATCGTCGCTGATGATGGCCCAACCTTCGATGGTCAGGCTGCTGGCAGCCGGCACCGAATCGCCGGTAGCCCGGAGATACTGCTGGTTGGCAAAGCCGCCTAGGCTGACGGCTGTGTTAAAAATTCCAGGTTGACCAGCCGTGCTGCCGGTGGCGCCAGGATACATGTGGCGGTTTCGGCTGGTAGAATCGGTAAAGGTGGTGGCCCCGGCCGGCTCTTCCATATGCTGCACGATGCGGAAGTTAGCGTCCCAGGTGTCTTTGGGGTTATTGATCAAGTGGCCGACGGACGGGCCGCCGTAGTACATATAAATCACCGTGTCTTGGCTGCTGGATAGGTCCGCCTTCACCCAGGCATAAAGCTGCTCCGAACCAGGGTCTTTGCTGAATCGTTCAATTTCAAACGGCAGCAGGGTTTTGCCATCCGCTGTGGTAAACACAATATCATACCCTTGGGCCGACTGCCCCAGGCTAAACAGCTTATTGTTCGGATCGGTCAGTTTCACGGGCACTGGAAAACCAACCAGATTTGCTTGGACAGCATCTTTTTTAATGATGATAGGCTGCCGGTACCCCCACCCTTCTAGCCAATCTTCCCGGATCGACTGATAATGGGCAATCGTGGCCGGACTGAGTTGATCGGCGGCAATCGCCTTGATCTGCCATTCCGGCAACGCATGGTTGAAAATGGCCATCTCGTCAATCCGACCTCGATAACTTCGTACATATCCCCGGCCGATGTAGGCGGATAAAGAATCCGCAGCCGCGGAAGAAAACGTGGGAGTAACTACGTTCGTCCGCACCCCGTTGATATACCACCGAATCTGGTTATTCGTAAAATCCCGGACCACCGCAATATGGTTCCATTGATTCAGTTGAAGCGGCGCATTACTATACACCCCCTGGTAGGGAGAGGTATTGCCGCCGGCGGTTCCATAATAATAGGTGAGGTATCCAGACGTTTCCTGAGTAATGGTGCCTGTGCCGCCATAGGCCTTGGCATAGGGGTTCTGGCGACCTGCTGCAAAGTCAGTCGGATACAGCCACATGGAGATCGTCTGATTTCCCGTAATGGTCAGATCCGGCAGATTTCCTAGGACCACATGCGGAGCATTCGGATCGTTGTCGGCGCTGCTTCCGGTAAATGCCAGGGCGTAATCGCTGGGGTGTCCGGTGTGTCCGGGAACCCATTGGGGCAGGGTCGTGCCGGCTAACGTGCCGTGGTTACCCCGGCCAGAACTATCGGTAAGCTGGGTACCGGTGCCGTCATTAAAGGTCCAGTAAGCCATTAGGCCCGCCTGGGCCTCCGCTGAAAAAAACCACCCAAGCCCTAGACCATCCCTACCCACAACACCAGCCTGAGAGACCCTCTAGTGGCTTGCATGGCAAAACTCCTCCCCCATACGAATGGATAAGAATACGGACTAAGAATCCGGACACGGTGTTGTAACTTAGTTTGTTAGAGTGAGCCGTGACTTACTCTCTGTTTGACTGAGTTTCCAGCCAGTTGACCGAGACGAGCTATCCTTTGACCGACGATGCTCCCTGTAAGCGGGATAATCAGGAGGCCACGGGCGGAGACGCCCGTGCTACCTGTCAGTGCTGGACAAGCACGCACGTTGGCATTCCTCCACAAGCGGCAGTCCAGGCTCCTGGGAGCGCGGACGCCTCGTCCGCATTATTTGCCCCCCTCTGCTAAACCTCTCCAGGAGCTCCCGCCATGAACCCAAATTGACTCCCTTTTTTCCCCAAACCCCCCTTGACTTCAACACGGTATACTCCCCCTAACCCTCTCCCGCCAGGGAAGAGAGGATTTTTCTGGATTACCACTTGCGTGGGGATGATATTTAAGGAAGCGAGCCGGCAAGCTCGCCAACTGGCAGTTCCTCCAGCCTCGGCCTGTGCCCGTTTGCCTGAGGAGAAACCCCTCTTTCCAAACACGCTCTAGGGCAATTTTCAGTATGTTTTAGCGATACCAGAAAGTCAAGCATTTTGTGTTTGGATTTTGAAAACTGGGGTGGGATGATACCGAATGCAAGGGTATTTAGAACCACCTATTAGTTGCATATATTTTTATACATTATATCTGCTGCTGTAGCAACCGGCTGGCCCATGGTGAGCCAGTGCCTCCCGTCTGAATACCCCCACTTGCTAGCAGCCCCCCGCCACGCCACAATCAGCTTCACTCCCTCCGCCTGCCAAGCCAATGGGTCCGGAACCCCCTTTACAAACTACGCATGGTTATGGGGTCGGTTTGCGGAGGCGGGAGCGGCCTATTTCTCCTGCCGATTGCAGCTTATTTCCCCTCCTGAGCGAGGAGATCAGGATGGCGGTTTCTCCCTGGGTGATTTTGGCGGTGGGGTTGGCCGTGGTGTTGGGCCTGATGGTGCTGGGCCGGGTTCACGCCTTTGCCGCCCTGGTGATTTCGGCAATGGTGGTCAGTCTATTAGCGCCGGGGGCAACAGCCGAGAAAATGGCCCGGGTGGCTGAGGCCTTCGGCACAACGGCGGCCAAAATTGGCATCGTCATTGCTATGGCCGCCTTGGTCGGCAAAGCCATGCTCGAAAGCGGCGCCGCCGACCGGATCGTCCACAGCGCCCTGCGCCTTTTTGGTCCCCAACGGGCGGCGGCCGCCTTGTGCGCCAGCGGCTTTATCTTGGCTGTGCCGGTCTTTTTCGATACGGTCTTTTATCTTCTGGTGCCGTTGGCCTATTCGCTTTGGCGGCAGACGAGAAAAAACTACCTTTTGTATCTGACGGCCATTGCCGCCGGCGGCGTCATTACCCACACCTTGGTTCCGCCGACGCCCGGGCCGTTGTACATGGCCAGTTGCTTGAAAATCGACCTGGCAGTCATGATCCTGGTGGGCGCCATTTTGGGGGCGCCGGTGGCAGTGATAGCCCTCCAGGTGTGCCATCTGATGAACCGCTGGATGCCGATTCCGATGCGGCTTTTCCGGGAAGACCAACCGGCCGTCGAAACGGCACCGGAGCAGTTGCCGCCGCTATGGCTGGCGCTATTGCCGGTACTGTTGCCGGTGGTGCTCATTTCCACTCAGACGGCGGCCAACCTGTGGGCCCAGGCCCAGAAAGTCCCGGCAGCCTCCCCACCGAACTCCCCAACCCCAACCTCCCCAAACAACCCGGCGGCAAGAGCCGCTCCAGCAGCCGCCCAAGGCGCCGACGCCACCGCTGCCCAACCGAACGCTGGATCCGCCGCTTGCCGGCAAAACAATCCTGCCCCCCGCTCTGCCCAACAAAACACCGCCCCCGCCGGTATTCAGCACACTAACACCGTCGCCGGCGCTTTGCCGCAAAACGATCAGGCCGCCGCCGCTCCCCCCAGCAACAGCCCCCTGGCCGAACAGATCGTCAACATCACCAAGCTGATCGGGGACGCCAACTTTGCCTTGCTTCTGTCGGCAATGATCGCCCTAGGCACGGTGATGGTGTATCGGGGCTGGACTGTTCGGCAAGTGGCCGCCGCCTGTGAAGAGGCACTGACTAGCGCCGGGGTGATTATTCTGATTACTAGCGCCGGCGGGGCGTTTGGGGCCATGCTCGGCCAATGCGGTCTCAAACAGGCCGTCCAAGAGCTGTTTCCCCAGGGCAGCCTTCCACCTGCGGGAACTTTGGCCGTGGCATTTCTGACCGCATCCCTGCTGAAAATCGCCCAAGGCTCCAGCACCGTGGCCATTATCACCACGGCCAACATGTTCGCCGCCATGGGCGCCAGCGCCGACACGCTCGGCTTTCATCCGGTCTATTTGGCGGCTACCATCGCTTCTGGCTCATTGGTCGGCTCCTGGATGAACGACAGCGGCTTTTGGATCTTTACGAAGATGGGCGGCCTGACGGAGACGGAAAGTCTGCGCAGTTGGACCGTGCTTTTGGCACTGATTGGAACAAGCGGCTTTTTGCTAAGCCTACTGGCCTCCTGGGTGGCGCCGTTGGTATAAACTGGTAGCTTTGGATAAAATTGGAAGTAAGCCCTCCACAGGGGAAGGATACCGTCTTCTATCACTCGTTTCAGACGCTCCTTTTTAGGCAACTGGAGAGGCAAGATCAAGGGTTTTTGGGAGAGTTAGCTCCAATGAGAGAGCTTTCTGGTGGGCTTTCTTCCCCCCAGCGCTGGGAGGTGTATTATGAAGGTCATGTACAAGGGGTGGGGTTTCGATATACCACTCGGAGGATTGCCTCCCAGTTTGCGGTAACCGGCTATGTCAAAAATCTGCCTGATGGTCGGGTCCTTGTCGTGATGGAAGGGGTGCCAGAAGAGATGGAGCGGATGGTTCAGGCCATTCAGCAGGTTATGGGCCGATACATTGTGCGGATAACACGTAACACTGGACCAGCTACGGGCGAATTCCGAGGATTTGAAATTCGATTTTAAGAACCAAGAGAGTTCAGGAAGGAAAATCCGGAGGAATAAATACCCAAATTATCAATTTTTGGGAAGTAAAAATTCGTTTTTTCCTTCTAAAGAGGTATATCTACCCAACCTGAGTCCGGGTCGAGTGCTTTGAACCCCAAGGGTTAATTGCGGCGTAGCATAGGTATCCCCTAAAAGGAGTTTGCTTTGGATCAGGCGGATCAGTCCCTGTGTCGGACAAAGGATGCCGGAGCTAAGCGAAGAAACTCGAGTGAGGAATCGCACCAATGGGTGAAAACTGGTTTGAACCGATTTTCGAGATGTTGGCTACCTGGATGAAACCATTGTGGCTGGTAGGCGTCGGCGGCGCCGCCGTGGGAGCAGTGCTTTGGGGGGTCAACCTAATGGTGCGATGGAGCATGCCGAAAATTTGGGCTGTGGCACGCACCACGGCCAAAGAAGTCCTCCATCAGCCGGTCTTCTTCGTGTTGCTTTTGATCGGGGCCTTCGGCATCGTGCTATTTCCGTTTATCCCCTACAATACCTTCGGCGAAGACGTGAAGATGCTCAAAGACAGCGGGCTGACGCTCATCCGGGTGCTGGCCATCATCCTGGTCCTCTGGAGCGCTAGCGTCTCGATTGCCTCGGAAATCGAAACCCGAACCGCCTTGACGCTTTTGAGCAAACCCATCGGACGCCGACAAGTGATCATTGGTAAATATTTTGGCATTATGTGGCCGGCCCTCGTCTTCTTTTTGATTTTGGGGATGATGTTTTTGGCTAGCGTGTCATACAAAGTGCAATACGACGCCCGCGAAACCGCTAAGCCGGAACCCTCCTGGACCGAATGCCGAGACGAAATGCTTCAGGCTTCCCCTGGCTTAGTCCTGGGCCTTCTGGAAACGGCTGTTTTGGCGGCAATTTCTGTAGCCATTTCCACACGGCTGTCGATGGTTCTAAATATGATGATCTGTACAGTTATCTATATGCTTGGCCACCTGGTTCCCCTGGTCGCCGTGTCGGCAGTGGGAAAATTGGAAATCGTAGTGTTTGTGGCCAACTTACTGTCGGCCGTCCTGCCGGTGCTGGATAACTTCACCATGGAAGGCGCTATCTCTACAGGCCAAACCGTCCCACTGCCCTACCTGGCTTGGGCTGCCCTGTATAGCCTAATCTATTGTATCGCTGCCCTGCTGCTGGCGTTGCTTCTATTTGAAGATCGAGAACTCGCTTAAGCTCGACTTTTGTCGATTTTTCGCCCACCTGCAAGAGGCGATTTCCTAACTGCTCCTATATATTGAACTCAGAAAATCATACGGACAAATGTAGTCCCTCCACACCTACCGGACACAAAAAATACAAAAATGGCAAAACTGAAGCTAAGCGTCTGTTCGAAAACCCCTTGGCAGCGGGAGGGAATGACCTCTCAACCTGTGGAAAAGCCCGGCCAGGCGTCAGCCTAGCTGGATAAGGGGATCCCGGGGCCACGGGCCTCCCGCCCCCCATTCGCCTCTCCCACGCAGGAACAGACCAATAGTCCCTTCTCTCCCGGCTGGAGAAGCTGAGGGGCAAGAAGTGCTGAACCGCCCCTTCGGGAGGAATGACAAATCCTATCCCTCAGGCAGATGTGTCTAACTCTTTGTATCTTCGGGTTCTTTGTCTTCTTCCTCTGAAGCAATTAAATCTTGGAAGTGCCTCCTTGCGCAGAAATGACAATATAAGACCAAAGGAGACTTCCTTAAGCCCTAACTTTAGATAACAAAATAAGATAAACCAAATAATATAAACAAAGAGCCCGGCGTTGGGTAGATCCGCTTTGAAAAACTTTTCCCCAAGGAGGGCCAAAGATAAAGGATCGGACCAGTACCCGGCATTGGGATCGGATTCCAGATGGGCGTTAGCAGGGGAGTCCAAATGGCTGTGGCTGCCAAGTCGGCGGGTTGTGGCGGCTGTTTACCCAAAGGCAGAGATCTCTCCTTTCGGCAGGTGCTTTCGGCCGAGTTAGTCGAACGGGTGGGAAGCCAGGGACGTAGTTATTTCCAGCCTCTACCCATGCGAGCACGTAGTTGGGTTTCGGAGGCCGAGTTGCACCAGCTACCCAAAACGATCCTACTCTACCTGATTTGCTTCGGCTCTTCCCGGAGGTGGCAATTTGTTCTGGAACCTCTGAAGAATTCAAAGGATATATTTTTGCACTATTTCGGACACTCCGTCCATGGGCCCAACATATAGTAGTACCGCCAACATTAGACTCCATATATAGTACCCAGCCAATGGAAACCGATAGGCAAAGGAA
>CALIRO010000052.1 GCA_938042245.1 uncultured Thermoguttaceae bacterium | reverse complement strand
GTGGACTCCAACCGGCAAGCAACCCAAATACCTCAACTAATCCGTCCGATACTGGCCAGCTCCTTTCTCCTCCAACTGCGCCTCCATCCAAACGGATTCCTAAAGGAATAGGATGCGTATTGTTGCTCGCGTTGGCGCTGGTATTTTTGCTCGCGTTTGCGCTGGTGGCCTTGGCATGCCCGGACTTTCACCGGGTGTTCTCTTGGCTCTGGAGACGCTCCGGCCAGGATCTCTGGTGCAAGTACACTAAAGAACTTCTGGGACAGCGCGCTTCGCTGGGCAGTCCGCATCGCTGTAAAGAACAATTGGCCAAGGCGCTCGGAAATCTTTATAGCAAGGAAATGACGATCGAAAGCATTCTCCAGCAGTTTGAAAAAGACATGGGCGGGACTGGCATTAAAGACCTCGAGAGCCTCATTACATCGGGACCACGATCAGAGCTTAAGGAATTGTTCCCGAACGGCCAGTTCGATCCGTTGGGCCGTGTCAATTGGACGGAAAAGAATTTCTGGGAGGGCCTGGAACCTGAACATGTTCGTCAGCTCCTGCACATAGTCCTAAAAGGCAAGGAGGCATGGAAAATCCCCGAAAAAACTCGCAAGGATTACAAAGGGGACCAAGAGAAAAAGTGGTATCCAGTCTTCGAGACATTAGAAAAATTCTGCCAAAGCCGGCATCTAAAAATCGATGATCCTATAACGAGGCGATTCTACCTGAAGGAAGACGAAACGGCCGTTAATAGCCTTAAAGAGCTATTGTATGACCTTGTGAACATTCAAACGATCCGTGACACAGCTGGCGAACCGAAGCCTAAAGCCAGGGAATATCTGCGGGTAGTGGTCGATGCGATCCAGAAGCAGACCGGCGACTTGGAAAAGCTTAAGAAGCGGTATAACCCCGATGACGAGGAGACTGGCTGCATTGTGCGGGCGGCTGAGGCGCTTCAGGACCTGTACGATGAATGGTCCAACGTGTCGGACAAAGTAGAGAAGCAGGTAAACTCCAGCGGCCAGAGTCCGTAAGGGTTGGTCTTGGTGGCTCTGACCGGTTCGATTTCTCTGGACCGGTAGTCGTTGCACCTTTATGGGCTTGAAGGAGTTTGTGCTTTTCTGGCGGGAACCAATTTTGCTCGATCAGGCTGCTTTTGGCGGAAGCTCTCTGCCAGGGGTATTCTACGACGTGGCCGCTCCGCTTGTAGTGTGCTCGTGTGGGCTTTGCAGCTCATCCGGAAAGAACCCCTGCCATCCTCGGTAGGAATCTCCCTGTAGGGGACGTAAGATAAGGCTAAGGGGATGCCCCGGGTTCGTTATGCGGGGCGCATTGTCGGTAGGAATCTTCCTGTTGGGGGAAGTAAGATAAGGCTAGTTTTGGCCCAGAGTGGACCCCTCCGAGGGAGATAAGCCATGAGATGTTTTTGGACCGGGCTTGCGGTATTAGTGGGAGCCAGTTGGTTGTGCGTTGGAGAGAATCTGCTGCGGGCTGAGGGCGGCCGTGCCAAGGCGGATGATCGGCTGCTGCTGGAGCCTAGCGGGCAGAGGGCGGAGGATTTCGTACCGGTCGAGGATGGCCGGGCGCGGGCCAGTGATTCTCTGCCGGCTGAGCAGGGGCGGCCGCAGGCGGGCGATTTGCTGCTGGTTGAAGATGGCCGGGCAAAGGCAGAGCTTGTGATTGCCGAGCGGCCTCCGCGGATGGTTCGCATGGCGGCGCACGAGTTTCGCGAAACCATCGAAAAAATCAGCGGAGCTCGGCTGCCCATCGTTACTGCGCCGACCGGCAAGGCGGTGAAGGTTTTTATCGGCGCCAGTCCGCACAATCCCATCAAGCCAGACGGCCTCCCCTACGGCGCCTACCGGATCGTTACTGGTCCAGACTGGTTGGCGCTGGTAGGAGAAGATAGCGATTTTGAACCGATCCCACCGTTTGCTCACAGCAATAGCGACATCCCCCGCGCCCAGGCGGAGTGGGAGAAGATCGTTGGCGCCCCGTATGGGATGCCGAATCCGACGCTCTACAAGCACCGGCTCCGGCTGCCGGGGGATATCGGGAAGCCCGACGGCGCAGTTACCGAAAAGAACGAGACGTTTGAAATCTGGGGGCTCGACGAGCGCGGCAGCTACAACGCCGTGTGTGGTTTTCTGCGGAAGCTGGGTGTGCGTTGGTATTTACCGGGCGAACTGGGCGAGGTGTTGCCGTCGATGAAAACGATTCGGGTCCCGCCGATGGACGAGACAGAGCGGCCCGACTTTCCGCTGCGGCAGTTCTGCTTCCGTTTTGGCGTGGTGGGGGCGGATACGGCGCGTTGGGTGATGCGTCTTGGGCTGCGCAACGACGAACGGTTTCTGATCGCCCACGGCATGGCTACGATGACCAACCGGCAGGCGGTCTTCGACGCCCATCCTGATTGGTTTGCCATTTACGGCGGCAAGCGGGATTTTAGGCCGGGCGATTCCACGTGCCAGCTTTGTTATTCCAATGAGGAACTATTTCAGGAAACGGTCCGGTGGGCGAGGGCGATCTTGGACACCTACCCGGTGGAGACGGTTTCGATCATGCCGCCGGACGGATACACAGCGATCTGCCAGTGCGAAAAGTGCCGGGGCAAGGATACGCCCGAGCGGGGTGAGCGAGGCCGGCTTAGCGATTACGTATGGGATTTTGTCAATCGGGTAGCCCGCGAAGTGGCAAAGACCCATCCGCGTGCGAAAGTGCTGAATTGTGCATATGGAACCTATACGCTGCCGCCGCTCAAGATCGACAAATTGGAGCCGAACGTATTGGTCTGTATCGTTGGGGGGCGCCGGCCGTTTAACCGAGGCGGTCCGAAGGGCGAGGGCGAAGCTGCTCCGGAAGCCCTACGCGCCGCTTGGGCCAAAAAAACGCACAACCCCCTGTTGATCTTCGAGAATTATCCGTTCACCGACCGCGGCTGGTACTTGCCCGCCTTTGACGCTCGCACACTTGGCCAGACGGTCAATGCCACGAAAGGCATTTCGCTGGGAGAGGACGTCTGGCTCAGCGTGAGGCCGGACTTCGACAAAAAAGACGTTGGTTTTAATCACTTCCTGGTCTATTTCACCGCTCGCGCCTATTGGGGTGGGAAACAGTATGACCCGGAGGCGGAGCTGCGAGAGTATTGCCGGTTGTTCTACGGTCCTGCGGAGCAGGAGATGCTGGCCTTTTTCGATTACTGCGCCGCCCACTGGCGGGAAATGGAAACCGACCCGGGAAAGATCGAAGAAGCTCTGGCTTTGTTCGCGAAAGCCAAGGTGAAAGCGGAAACCGTTTCCGACAGTCGCTATCGCCGCCGGCTGGCGCTAATCGACGAGTATCTGAAGGGGCTGCGCATGAAACGCCAGCAACTTCACCAAAAACGGGGGCCCGTGCCGGTAGTCCGACTGGTTGGCGAGGCATCCGAGATTGTTATCGACGGAAAACTGGATGAGGCCTATTGGCAGAATTGTCCGGCTGCCGCCACAGGCCGACTCCGGGAACTGCAAACCGGCGCCGAGCCGGTGTTCGGCACAACCTTCAAAACCGGCTGGCAAGGCAACAGCGTGGTTTTTGCGATCCGGTGCGAGGAACGCGCCGGGCAAGTTCCCCGCTCATTAACAGAATCCCCCAACCCGCCGCATCCGGAAAACAAGCCTGTTACTACTTCCACCCGCAACGACGATCCTGCCATCTGGTACGGCGACGTGGTGGAAATCCTCATTGCCACCGAATCGCACTCGTATTACCAAATTGCCATTAGCCCTGCCGGTCATGTGGTCGATCTGGACCGGGGGGCGCCGGAAGGCCAGCGCTTTGCTTGGGATTCCAAAGCCGAGGTCGCTACGCATATTGCCGACGACCACTGGACCGTGGAAATCCGGCTGCCGGTCAGCCAGGACGAAAACGACCCGCTGCACCAGATTCTCGGTCGCAAGCCTACGCAGAGTTTGCCGTGGTTTATCAACATTTGTCGCCAGCGTATTCGGCCAACCGGAGCGGAATATTCCGCCCTTTCCCCCACCGGCGCCGCCACTTTCCACCAGCCGTTGAAGTTTGCCTATTTCTACGCTGGCCGATCCCATCAATTTGATTTTGATCCCCAGGCGACCGATTTTGCCCTGCAATTCCAGGCCGCCATGAGGCAGCGAAAAGCCGAGCCGTTCCTAACGCTGGCTCAAGGCGAAACAACCGACTTCCAAAAGTCTGCGGCCTTGGAACAAGCGGCCCGGTATGACCTGGCCGCCGCGCCATCCATCATCCAGCAGATTCCGATCGAAGCCGTCCAAAAGGCCGCCCTGATGCACTATCTACTTGCTACATCTAAACCCCAAGAGCTTCTTGCCCGCTTTGCCCAGGAAGATTTGATGCGGTGGCCTTTCTGGAAACGGGCAGAAGGTTTCCACGCCCGCGGCCGGGCCTATTTCCTCGCCAAACAGGGCCAAAAAGCCGAACAGGACCTTATGGCCGCTCTCCAGTGGACAAGCCAACCACGCACCCGCCATGCCATTCTCCTGACATTGGCCCAAAACCGTGAAGAAAACCTCCGAGATGACAAGGCGGCCCTGCTCGCCTACCAGGCCATCCTCGATGGACATGAACAGATTGGCGGTTGGGAACAGTACACGGCGCTGGAAGGCATCGCACGCATTCTCACTCGCCAACGTCGCTTCGACGAGGCCCTGCGAATCCTCAACCGCGCTGAACCTGACAAACTCCAAGGTGCCTGGCGTCAAAGGTTCTTCAAGGCCATCCAGGAAATAGAGGAGGCTAAAAAGGCAACCGACCGACCGTAATCGGCCAAGCTCTCTGCCCCAAAATCCATGTACCTGATTCGGAAAGGGTATTCTTTGGGGATTAGCCAAATGGGGTATCAACCTTTTCCCCAAATGGGGTCTTAAGCTTTTCGCCAAATGGGGTTTTTAACCTTTTACCAAAAAACGACTTGCGATGGACCGCCAGTTTTTTTTCCGCTAGGCCAGAAAACCGGGGATAATTCAGAACCCCGCTGGAAAATTTTTTCGCCATGCTTGACAGCGCCAGGGGGGGGTAAGTATAATACGGAAAGTAAGGCAATATCAGATAGTAAAAAATAAAATAAGGAAGGAATGAGTGGGGTTAATGCCTGTTGGGCCTCCGTGGCTGATACAGAGGCCTCAAAACCCCACTAAGTTAAAAACCGGGAATTATGCAGAGATTCCTAACTATTAGTGGGAATACCCACTATCGGGACTATGCAGCAATTACCAGTGGGCCGTTTGTCAACCTCAGCCCCCTGCTGTCGGACATGGTATTGCGAAACGCCTTCGGCGCCATGCAACTGAAACTGGAAAATCTGAAAGCTGGCGAATATATTATGACCACCTATCACCATTCCACCGCGTATGGCGGTGGGACAATCGATGTGTATCTTACCGACCTGGAAGGCCGACGGCTTATTGCCGATGATTTGCTGGTTACTGCTGGCACTGCGCCGACAAGCATTTCGAGCCTGACGTTTACGATTCGCACGGCGGGCGGACCTGTGATTTTGGAGTTTATCGGCGGCAGCGGCAGCCAAGATCTATCGCTTAATGGCTTTGAGGTGTGGGTGCCGGAGCCGGCTAGCGGCAGCTTGGCCCTGCTGGGCTTGGCCGGGCTGGCAGTGGTCCTGACAAGCCGACGCCGAAAACACCACCGGCCTTAAAGTCCATCATCCCAGAAAGAAGTCGATCATCCAGAAAAGCCCGCAAAATGAGCGGTTGGGAAATGGTTGCCATTGCTTTTTGGGATGGATTCTTCGTCGGGCTGGCCGCCTCCGGCAACCTCCAGACGGCAAGAAAATACCGGCGGGGAAACTCTCCAGAGCACTCTCTCGCCAGGGCTGGAAAAGATTTTCTCCCTGGATAACAAGGATTCGGGATTCGGGTACAATGAAAGGAGAGCACTTCCGGGAGGGCGGAATATGAGTGGGAGCGTCGTAGAGCGGCGGAAGGTAGGTCAATTCAGAGGGGTTGCCGCTGGGGGGCAATCTCGGCCGGCTGGAGGGACTTTTATTTCTATTTCTTTGGCCGGTTTCACCTTGGTGGAGCTATTGGTCGTTATTGCCATTATTGGCATCTTAATAGCCCTGCTTTTGCCGGCGGTGCAGGCGGCTCGGGAGGCGGCCCGTCGGGCACAGTGTGCGAACAATCTCAAACAGATCGCCTTGGCTCTGCATAACTACCATCAGGCCGTAGGCACGTTCCCGCCCGGCAAGATCACCGAAGGCCGATGCTGCGATCGACCCAGCATGATCACCTGGACCATTTCCATTTTGCCGTACTTAGAGCAGCAGGCCCTTTATGATCGGTATGATCAGACGAAGTTCAATGAGGACCCGGCCAATCAGTTTGTTCGGGAGGCGATGGTGCAGGCGTATATGTGTCCGGTGGAGGAGGGGGTGCGAGAGCTGGATTATCCGGAAAGCGGCCCTGGGGCCTCCATCCGGTATCGGCGGGGTTCCTACCGAGCGATGGAAGGGATGACCGATGGGACTGGTTGGTGGGACGCCCATCAAAATAGCGGCTTTCCTATGAAGGACCGGGGAGTGCTGCATGTGGTGGCCGAGCGTGCCCGGCCCGAATGGTCGCCCTCGGAAGTGCCCAGGCCCCTAACCACGGAAACAATCGAGAATATCCGGGACGGAACCTCCCATACGTTGATGGTGGGCGAGATGGCCACCCGAACCCATCCCCGCCGACGCACCTTCTGGGCCTACGCCTATACCTCTTATAACACCTCGGCCGCTGTGCCCCAAAGCCGAATCCTTTTAGGTGATTATGACCAATGCTCGGCCATTGGCGGCACAGGCGGCAATAACCCTTGCAAACGTGGCTGGGGCAGCTATCATCCGGGCATTATTCAGTTTGCCTTGTGCGACGGTTCCGTGCGGGCCATCTCACAGCATATTGACATCAATCTGTTTTGTGCGTTGGGGACCATTGCCGGCGGGGAAGTGGCCCAACTGCCGCCGTAACATTATTCGGAACAGCTCCGCCGAATGAAGAAGCTGCCTAGTTGCGACGAGGAAAGCCTTTGGCTTTGACGGCTGGGCCACCGCCAGTCCAGAACAAATAAACTAGTACAAAAAACGGGATTCCTGCTTTCGTAGGAATGCCTTGGTACACCATTCGGCTGAAGTGGGAGCATAATTCCCATTTGTTCGAGGGGGGATGGCATGCGCACAGGTTTGCTAGCGGGGAGGCTTTTTAGAAGCTATGGTTTGGTGGTGATGGCGGCGGCCGTTCTGGCCGGCTGCGAACAACGGCGTTATGTGATTGTTCCCGTATCGGGCAGGATCACCTTTGAGGGCAAACCGACGGAAGGGATCCATGTAACTTTTCAGCCGCAAGGGGGCGGGCCAGCTTCGGTTGGGGTAACCGACAAAGAAGGCCGATATACGCTCCGGCGGATCGATACCCAACAGCCAGGCGCCCTGGTGGGCACGCACCGAGTGTATTTTTCGTTGGAGGCCGAGAATGTGGCCGCCGATGATGCAGGCCGACCGGTCAAAAGCCGACTGCCCGAAAAATACCGTAAAGGGATGATTACGTTTACCATCCGGCCTGGCGGAACCGATCAGGCCGATTTCCAATTAACGAGCCGTCCTTGAACCCTCTGGCCGGTGAAGTTATCCTGGTAGGTGAGAGTGAACTTTTAAGATCAAATGATCCTACCTTACCCTTTTTTGTCCGCCTCTGGGAGGCGCTTTAGCACCCACCTTCCCGCCAAGTAGAACCCCCCAAGTTGTCGGCGCACGTGCTTCGCGGAAGCTGCCGCCTAAACGGGCTCGAATGCGTTTGCTTAACTATCGGCATCGCCAAGCTCAACTACGGGGAGAGTCAAAATGAGAGTTTCCTTTCTTCTTGTTCCTAGGGGGCAAAACACCCGATCCGGTAGGAGTGGGAAGTTTTGGGTGGGAATGGGGATTTTGGTCAGTTGGTTGCTGGTCGGTTGGGATCTCCGAACGCCCTGGATGATTCCTGATCGGCTGTTTGGGCAGCAAGCTGGGCAGAAAGCTTCTTCTGGATTGCCGCTGAGCGTAACGACGGCTCGGAATGAGACGGTCGGTTCTCCTGAGGCGGATGGCCCGAAGCAAGCGGTTCCGATCGGGGCGGAATTGGCCCGGCTGGTGGAGGCGGATTGGATAGAGCAGGATCAGCTTTTTGCCCGCACCGGCGGGCTATTGGCCCAACTGTATCCCCAGCCAGCAAAGCCCTTCCAACTGCCGGAGACGAGCTGCCGACAGGTCTGGGCCGCCCTTTATCCCGGCAATAGCGCCTCAAAAGAAGCCCCGCCGAAACCTTTGGAAGCGTTTTCTCTGGCGCATATTCGGCATGTGTTGGATCGGGCCGAGGCGCTGTTCCGGCGCCTGCAAGGCCAGGCCGATTCCGAACACCTAGCTGATTGTCGGCAGAAGATGATGGAGCTTCAGGACCGATTGGTTCAGATGGAAAAGGACCGCCAGAGCCAGGCTAATGGCCCGTCGGTAGCCCAGCGGCGGGAGCTTTACTTGGAAGCCAGGCGCATGCTGCGGCAGTTGGCCTGGCGGAATCCGCTGCTCCAAAAGATAGATAAACTGTTGTTTATAAAGCGGCATGATGCGGCAGGCGTCTTTCACATGTGCGATCAGTTTTACGGGTGTAATGCGGTGCCGGGAGGCGGACTGTTTGTCCTGGAAGAGCCGTTCGGCCCTGCGCCTCGGCTGAAAAACCTCCTAGAAGATAGCGTGGTAGAAAACGGCCGTCTTCGGGGCCAAAAGCTTCAAGGCGGTTCGTTCCTTTCGCCGGAGGTTTCCTACGACGGGCGGACGATTCTATTTGCCTACAGCCAGGCCGCCGCTTACCAAACCATGAAAGGCCGCGAATGCTACCTTTGGGGGCCGGAAATCAGTTACCACATCTTCCGGTGCGAGGCGGACGGCAGCGGCCTTCGACAACTGACCGACGGCAACGAAGATGATTTCGACCCCTGCTTTCTGCCCAATGGTCGGGTGGTGTTTGTTTCGGGACGGCGAGGCGGGTATCTGCGCTGCGGCCGACATTGCCCGGTATATACGCTGTTTTCGATGGAACCGGATGGCTCAGACATTGTCTGCCTCAGCTTCCACGAAACCCATGAATGGCAGCCGAGTGTTACCCATGATGGAATGATCATTTACACTCGATGGGATTATGTAGATCGAGATACGAATGTATCTCATCATGTTTGGCTCTGTTATCCGGACGGCCGGGACCCCCGCAGTTACCACGGGAATTATCCGGTGCGTCGGGAAGGTCGGCCTTGGATGGAGATGGACATTCGGGCCATTCCGGGCTCGCATCGGTTTGTGGCCGTTACGGGGGCGCATCATGGTCATGCGTTCGGCTCGTTGGTGCTGGTGGATCTCCGGCGGGAAGACGATGGGTTGATGAGCCAATTGGAGCGGCTGACGCCGGAAGTGCCGTTTCCGGAGGCGGAAGCCCGTCCGATCCGGCCTACGATGGTCTATGGGACTCCTTGGCCGCTGAGCGAAGAGGACTATTTGTGCGTGTATGATCCGGCGGCCAAAAACCGCGGGATTTATTGGATCGACCGATACGGCAACAAGGAGCTGATTTATCGAGACCCGGCCATTTCATGCGTTAGTCCCATGCCGCTTGGTCCCCGGCCTTGCCCGCCGGTAATTCCGGAGCAGACCCGGCAGACAGCCCGAAGCCGCCTTGGCGCCGCAACGCCCCAGACCGTTGCTGATGTATCCAGCCAGCCAAAGGGTCAGACAGATGGAAATAGGAGCAGCATTGTTGGCCCGGAGGCGGCTTCGCCAAGCGTCCGCCAGACAGGAACTGAGTTCCAGCCAGGAAACGCCCACCAGATAACAAATGCTTGTACATCAGTAGAGGTGGCCGCCATGGCGAAGGGGGCCTCAGCAGAGCCCCTGGCGGAGGTAGCGCTAATGAATGTCTATGACAGCGATTTTGCCTGGCCAGAGGGAGTGAAAATCCGATCTCTTCGGGTCATTCAACTTTTGCCCAAATCCACGCCGCCGCCCAATACGCCGCGAATTGGGGTGGCCAACCAGACCAACGCCCGCATGGTCTTAGGCACAGTTCCGGTTGAAGAGGACGGCAGCGCGTATTTTCTAGCGCCGCATTCGGCGCCAATCTATTTTCAAGCCCTGGATGCCGAAGGCATGGCGGTGCAGTCCATGCGATCGGTTACCTATTTGCATCCAGGAGAACGGTTAGTATGCCAGGGGTGCCATGAGCCGAAGCATCGGGCGCCTGCTTTGCGGAGGCCGCCGCTGGCACTGAGCCGACCACCGTCGGTCTTGCAGCCGGAGCCAGAAGGTTCCAGGCCGTTTAACTACGTTCGGTTAGTGCAACCGGTGCTGGACCGGCATTGCGTCGGCTGCCACCAGGAGAAAAAGGCCCTAGATTTAAGCGGGAGCTTGGACCGGAATGGATTCACCCGTTCATATAATCATTTGGCCGGTCGATACGGCTTTTATTACCATGTGAGCAACGGTTCGCTGGCGGATCCTCGACATGGTGGAAGCCGATCTCGGGCCGGGCAGTTCGGCGCCCGCGCTTCTGCTCTACTAGCCTATCTTCGAGAAAGCCACTATGGGGTTAGGCTATCGGCCGAGGAGCTGCGCCGTCTGACCCTTTGGCTAGATTGCAACTCGGAATTTTTGGGCGCCTACGAAGAGCCGGACTTGCAAGCCCAGGGTAAACCCGTTTGGCCCAGCCTCCAGTAGGGAGCTTCGATCGTCGGCACTTCTAGATGAGGTTTTAGCAGACCGGGCAGGATATAGGGGCTTGGCGGATAGGCCGGGTAACTGCCGGATTAAGTTCATCCTTTCAGGACAGTAGCGGTTTACTGAGGCCACGGCGCTGCTGCAGAGGTCGGCGCCAGAGGAGCGTTGGCCGACGAAGGCATGGCCGAGGGCGTCGGTTGGACACTGGCTGCGGGGGCTGCGGAGGGGAGTTGGGCCAGGTCGACCTCGTCGATGCGGATGGCACGTTCCAGCAGAAGATAGTTGGCGCCCTGGAACTCAGTAACTCGGCCGGTAATAAGCCAGATTTCCTGGTGGGGGTTACCTTGGAGGTTCTGGATCACCCGCTGGAGGTTCAGGTTTTCTAAGACCACCATTTTGGGTAGCGTGCCATCCAGTGCGGAAAAGACCACCCGGCCGCCGCCGAGGGTAAAGGTCCCTTTTTGGTGGGAAATCCGGAAACCTTCTCGAAGCTGGCCCAGCCGAGAGGGTCCACGAGAACCCGGCCCCGCTTCGGTCTTTCTGGAAACGGAGGAATCTACCAAGGGAGACTCGGCGCCCGTCGGCGCAGAAGACTCTTTTGGGGCTAAATACAAAGAAGTGCCCTCCGAAGAAAAAAGAGCCGTTTTTTCCGGAGAGGCTCCCCTCTGTTGGGCTGGAGAGGCAGATTTTTCTTCCGAGTGAGAGAAATGGGTACTAAGAGGGGGTGGGAGGCTGGGGCGCAAGGGGGAAGAACCAAGTGCCTTTGCGCCCAAAGGCCAAAAACCATTTCGAGGTCCGCTGACCGGAAGCTCTCTGGTTTGTTGAGGCAATACGCCGCTAGTAATGGGGCTAAGTGGTAGGCCTTCCGAGCGGTTGGGTGCTTGGCCTTCTACCGGACTGGCCCAGCCCAGCAAGAACCACATTCCTAATAACCAAGCAATCCCAATCGCACTATCCCAACCGATCCTATTCCTAAGTACCCCTCGTAGGCCCATTAGCAGTTCCTTTCAGCGCTGGCAGACATACAGGATTGCCAGTTCCCTTTCTATTCTTCTCAAATCTACCTTCTGTTCTGCCAGAAGTCCGGTTGAGATGGACTGGCACTCTGGCCGGCCGAAGCCATCCAAACTCCATTTCTGTATGCCAACAGTCGCTCAGTTGGGCTGATGTTGATTTTTGGCAACATGGTGTAGCAGCAAACGTTCACTCAGGAGGTTCTGAAGCATGGATTGCCCCCCTGAGGAAACAATCTAACCCCAAAAATAAAAAGCAGTTGTAGCGGTTTCAGCAGAGCCACAGACAGACCAGGTACAAGGATTGCCCCATCCAGAAAGTGGGTGGTCTGTTCCTTTTAGCCGTCCCTTGCCCTCAGGCAAGCCCCCGA
Organism: uncultured Thermoguttaceae bacterium; assembly: GCA_938042245.1. Classification (GTDB taxonomy): domain Bacteria; phylum Planctomycetota; class Planctomycetia; order Pirellulales; family Thermoguttaceae; genus JANXAQ01. The sequence continues at coordinate 4,306 of CALIRO010000052.1, read as the reverse complement.
GGGGGAACCGTCAGGTGGGCGGGCGAAGCGTTTTCCGGCGGCTTGAGCGAGCAATGGCTGCCGCACTGGAAGAATATCTCAGTTCATCTACTTAGAAGGGCGCCTAGTATGGTAAGACTGAGCGGCGCCATGTGGTTTTGGGTTGCCGGTAGGTTTGTTTTGTGGTTCAGGAACCCAGCAAGATGGAAGTCTCCTCCGGCATCGAGCGTCTTTGGGCTGGTGGGAAGGCTTCCGTTGGCTTTCCGCGCGAGCAGGCCGGGGCCGAGACTTTTCTGGCTGGCCGTAAGAAGCCTACTGATCGGAGGGGGGTTGCTGTGGGCAGCGGCTTCAGCGGAGACGAACGAACCTGGCCCGCGCTCGGAACCCCAAAGCCCTCTCTCGCCCGCCGAACAAACCCATCAACCTAGGCAGGCCAGGGAGGAATCGGCCGAGCAGCCCGACGGAGAATCCGCTGCGGAACTGCCATCAAAAGGGACTTCCCAAGCCAGGCCCCAGATGAAGCATATGTCCACCGAGAGAGAAAAAGCGGCGAGCATCTCTCCGGTTATTTCTTCCCCTCAGCTCCCTCAGAAATATATGCCCACCGAGCTAGGGCTGGTCCGGGTTCAGCTCCGAAGCGGCCAGCCGGTGGTTGGACAGTTGGACATTCGGACTAGCAGCCACCAGCTATGGCTTCGGCGAGGTTCGGAAACACTGAACATTGTTTGGCCCATCCCATGGCAGGAGGTGGCCGAAATCCGCCTGGACGGTCAGCCCGTGCCGGTCGGATTTCTCCGAGAGTTTTTGGACCTCCTATTGGCGGAGGCCCATGCTGCAGGAGGCAGTCCGGCCCAGGGAGCTGCTGGTCCGGCCCGGAAACTCTCAGAAACCCAGATCCAACTGCTCCCCCCATCACTCAGGAAGTTCGTAGAAGCGGTGCAGGCCACCAGCACACCAGGCCCGAAATCGGCTGGCCGGATCGTTCTGGAAGGAAAAGACGACAAAGAGGACCAAGCATCGGACACAAACCCCGGCCCAGCAACGAGCAGCATTTCGCTAAACCATGCTGGCCGCAGCCAAACCAGTACAGATGGGGCCAGGCAGGCGGCCTCCGGAGGCGGCCGGGTAGCCTATCTGGGCTTAGATGCCTGGCTCGGCCAATGGGACGCCGACCTGGAACCCGATGGCCTGGTGGTAGAGATCACCCCAGCTGATGCTGCCGGCCGTCCTGTGCCGGTCCACGGAATGCTGGAAGTTACCTTGGTGATTCCGCCCCGGGGGTTGACGGCTGCCGTAGATCAAAAGGCCCATCGGCAACGGTGGGTGCAACGGGTCCGGCCAGAAGATTTTTCACCGGTAACTGGTTCTGCCCAATATCGGCTTCCCTTCGGTTCACTCCAGAACAACCCGGAATGGAACCTGGATTTGGCCGGTCATGGAGCGGTAACCGCCCATCTGAGCGTGCCAGGACAAGGCAGTTTTTCGGCCGCGACGGGCTGCGTGCGGGTTCGGACGTTCAGCCCGGTTCGAGATCAGCTTCAGCAAAGCACCGGCAAACGCTTCTTCCCCTGGGAATCCCCCCAGCCGTAAAACCGCTCCGAACATCTCCTCGGATTGCGACATTCCAGCCGAATGGAAAATATCGCCCCTCCCCACTCCCACGCTGCTCCAATCGCTCTACGTGTTATTCCAGCCGAATGGAAAAATGGAAAATATCGCCCCTCCCCACCGTGGGAAAGACCGGCCAGCCTAACGGCGGGCCGGAGGAGGGGTAACTTAGTCTGTTAGACTGCGTTTGCTCCCCGTAGAGCGGGAGTAAGCCACCGGCTGACAGAGGGTGTTCCCTACAAAAGGGTTCCATTGTCATTCCTGCGAAAGCAGGTATCCAGAAACAACAAGACGGCAGACTCACAGTAGCCTGGGTTCCCGCTTGCCCGGGAATGATAATAAGGAGGCAGGCCCAAGGATGCCTGGACTGCCGCTTGTGCGGGAATGACATGGCAACACTGGACTGCCGGTTGTGGGGGAATGGCGGCCAGAGATTTCCCCTGGGCTGAGATATTCCTTTGGTAAAAGCTCCCAGTCTTCTTTCGGAGTCTACGATCCCTCGTTTTGCACTTTCTTTGCTCAGGCGATCACTTCCACTTGGAGACCAAGCATCTGGCCGAGCTGGACCAACTGCTTACTCCAGTCGCCAAAGACCCATTGGAGGTGGTTTCCGTATTCGAGGCGTTTTTTGAGGAATTCATCGGTTCGACCTTCGGGCGGCCGGATTACCGCTACCACTGAACATCCGAGCAGGTCTTGGTCCCAGCCGCTCGAACCCACTAAAGTCCCGCGAAGCACCAACAGTTTGTTAGCCAAGGGATTGACCCGGGCCACAGTAACCGTTTTTTCCGGGGTCTTCATAGTCTCGGCGATTTGCATGAAGTTCACGGCCACCTTGGTTCCCCAACCGCCGCTAACGAATCGGCCCAATTGGTAGGGCGTGTCGGGCTGATCGAACCCGGCCATCTTCATGCTGGAGGAGCTGTGGTTGATGGTGAATGTGCCATCCGGGCCAGGGTCGGAATTGCCCTGATGGCAAGATCGGTTGGCCACGGACATGAGCATCCGGATCGCTAGGAGCGATCCTAGATCGGCTTCGCAGGAGGAAGCAAAGGAGCGGTTCCGAAACAGGGCATGGAGCAGGCAGGGTGTAATGTTCCATTGGGCGGGCAGCCGACTGCTACAGAACTCGAAGCATTCGATGGTAAAGGCATTGCACCGATGGCGGCGCATCAGGTTCTGCACCGCCTTGTAAAATTGCATACTTCGCACCACATATTTCTTCTCAATGAAGGAGCGGTGGGCTTTTTGCAGTAGGTGCTGGGCCGCTTGCTCGGCCTGCTGTGCGGCCGCCGGATCGGCCAAGACCTGCTCCATCGCCTCGGCCAACTCCTTATAAGAGATAGTTACCACCGCGACTTTCAGGCGTTTTTCCAGATCGGCCAAGTCCCAGATACTGCCGCAGGAACAGGCCGCCGGGAGCCCCTGGTCGGTCGGGAAAAGCACCCGGGTTTGCTGGAAAATCTTCCGCGCTCGAAGCAACGAAAGGATTTCCGCCAGTTCGCCATCATTACCGGCCACGTATGCCTCCAAGCCCTTAGCTCGGACATAGGCGGCAATATCCACACTGCGGCACCCCAGACCTCGCATTAGGATGGGCTTTTGAAATCGGTTGGCTACTTCGTAGCCGCAAATCGATGAACCGGCAGGATAGAGAAAATAGGCATCCGTTTGGTCGGCGTCGGCGGCCAGCTTCTGCATTTCTTCCGGCGGGATGCGAAAGTCCTCGGCGAAGGTCACATGGGCTGGATGCAACATATGTACATCTTCCCGTCGGCCTAGGCCCTCCTGGTGGAGTTGTTTGGACCAGCGAGCGAAACTTTCCTCGGCCAATCGGCGCTCCTCGGCGGGCGGAATGCCGCGCCATCGGCACGGCCCTTCCCAAAGACAGGAATGAATCAGATTGAACATCACCGGTTTGACCCGGAGTTTGATCTCCAGGGGACTGGACGCTGGGTCTTCAAAACCGGGCAACACCTCTGGCAAGGACTCCCCAGCCAAATCGCCCATCGCAGGAGCAGCTATCATCGTTCCAACGCCTGCGGCAAGAAAGTCGCGACGGTTCATGCGTGGAACCTCCGAAAAGAAAGTTCAAAGAAAGTTCTTAGAGCCTCTAACAAAACCACCTTTCCTGGCGCCGATGTCCCTTGAGAGGTGCTGGTAAAACCTTTTGAAGATTCTGTTTTGTTAGAGCCTCTTATAGGAATCTCTGCATAATTCAAAGAGGAACCTCTCCACAATTCCAGTTTTCAACGCAGTGAGCTTTGAGGTTCTTGGAAATCAGCCCACCAGGCCAAATATCAGTAAACCCCACTCATTCCTTACTGTTTTTCCATCTGTAATGACCGTACTTTTCGTATTCTACTCCCCCCTGGCGCTGTCAAACATGGGGAAAAAATTTTTAGCAAAATTTTCCGGAGGCGAATCCCCTCTTTGGAGGGGGAAATTCCCGAAAAGAAATCTTTTTGCTAACTGATGGACTGCCCATGAGTTAAGTTGATTTGTTTAGCTGGATTCTGGAAGGACTTGTGCAGAGGACCATCCCCGAAGGAGGCACAACGGGCGCAAGCAGAAGACCTCCAGCGACGCACAACGCTAGCGCTTGCAGGATACACGCATAACAGGAGGCACAACGGGCGCAAGCAGAAGACCTCCAGCGACGTCAGGGACAAACCACCTTTTCCAGCCGTGGCAAAGTGCACTAGCCGATTGGCCATCC
>CALIRO010000051.1 GCA_938042245.1 uncultured Thermoguttaceae bacterium | reverse complement strand
CACCCGGACCACATTGACCGGTGTTCCTTCGGCCAGGTGTTCAGCGGCCCAGCACAGATGGGGCAAATCAATCCGGTACATCGTCCTGCACATGCGTACAAACGGCGCTAGGAAGTAAATCTCTTGCTGTGGATGTTGCTGGGCGAGGCGGTTGACCAGATGGATTTCTGTTCCTATTGCCCAGCGGGTCCCAGGCGGCGCTTCAGCCACCAGGCGGACAATTCGGCTTGTGGAGCCGACCTCATCGGCCAAATCCACCACCTCTTTCATACACTCCGGATGGACCAGAACTTTAATGCCGGGATATTGCTGACGGAAATGGAGTACATGTTCTGGCAGGAACGCCTGATGGACACAGCAGAAGCCTTTCCATAAAATGAGCCGGGCTTGACGTAGCCGGTCCGGTTGGTTGCCGCCCCAGGGTCCCGCATGGGGGTTCCAAACCGCCATTTCTTCTAGCTGAATGCCCATCCGTAGGCCGGTATTTCGGCCCAGGTGCTGATCGGGGAAAAAGAGCACTTTGGGTCGGCGAGCAAAAGCCCACTGGAGCGCAGCCTGAGCATTGGCCGATGTACATACAATCCCGCCATGCCGACCGCAAAAGGCCTTCAAATCCGCCGCCGAATTGACGTAAGTAACCGGCATCAGATGATCCGGGCCAAATAGCTCGCTCAGTTGGGCCCAGCAGCTTTCCACCTGATCGATGCGGGCCATGTCGGCTAAAGAACAACCGGCTTCCAGATCGGGCAAGATGACCGGCACGCGCAGCCCGGCCCGCTCCGCCAACCGCTCCGGCCGATTGACCAGGATGTCGGCGGTCTCGGCCATGAAATGCACCCCACAAAAAATAATCGCCCGGCATTGGCGGTTTTCTGCCGCCTGTTTACTCAGTTGATAGCTATCGCCGCGTAGATCGGCCAGCCGGATCACCTCATCCCGCTGATAATGATGGCCCAGAATCAGGAGCTCCGGCCCCATCCGGCGCCGGACCGCCTGAATCCGTGCGGTCAGCTCCTCGGCCGACATGGCTTGATAGGTTTCCAAACTCGCTGCCAATTCTCCCCTCCTCCCTTTAGCACCCTCATAGGAGGAAATCCTTCCGCCCAGCAAAGCAAGCCACTCTTCCTGCCCCTCGCATAGGTATTATATCTTCCAGAGGCCGGTTGGGCAGGGGTCTCCGAGGCCGACCGACTACTCAAAGTTCCTGTGGGTTCTGACTACGGGGGAAAGCTCAGCCAACAGGCAGCCAAGAGCCCTGTGTTGGCAAAGCGGCGCATAAGCCTATCGCATGAACAAGCCGCCGTTCACGTCGATGGTTTCGCCAGTAAGAAACTGGTTTTCGATGCAGAATTGGATGGCTTGAGCGATATCATCGGCACGGCCCAGTCGGCCCAACGGCGTCTGCGCCCGGAATTGGGCGAGCCGCTCCGGCGTGGTGTATTTCTGATGAAACGGTGTGTCGATTACGCCCGGGGCTACCGCATTGACCCGAATGCCAGGCGCCAGCTCCTTGGCTAACCCTCGTGTAAATACGTCCAAGGCCCCCTTAGCCGCCCCATAAATCGTAGCACTCGGCGCTCCATGCCGAATGGCAATCGACGTAATAAAAACGATCGACGGATCCTCCCCCTTCTCCAAAAGCGGAATACATAGCGCCGTCAAATACATAGCCGAAAACGTATTCAGCGCAAAGACTTGCTCCAGCAGGTCCCATCGAATCTGCCGGGCCGGACACCGCTCGATAAGCCCACCGGCATTATTGACCAGCACATCCAGTTTGCCGTAGTGTTGGCCCACAGCGTCGGCCAGGGCCTGACAGCCGGCTTGGGTAGCCAGATCAGCCCGTAGCAAAAAGGGCCTGCCGCCCTGTTGTTGGACTTGGTCGGCCACCTGCCGAGCCGCCTCCTCCGAGTGATAGTAGTGAATGACAATGTCGTTCTCCGCCGCTAGGCGAACCGCCGTGGCCGCACCAATACCCGTGCTTGCGCCGGTAATCAAAATCGTTCGTCCCATATATCACCTCATCCAGTGAATGGTTCAACCGATACTTCGATATTTTAGCCGATATTTTAACCGATTACTGTCAGAAAACGGCCGCTGGGATCCGGCAACCGCTCCCGGCAAAAGGCAATTTTTTTATCATACCCTTTGCGGGGATAGAAAAGAAGAGCATGGATATTTGAACATCTATACGCCTACCGCCCTTTTGCAATACAATAAAAAGTTCGGTAGTAAAATCCATGGGAGTAACCTGCGGAAGCCTTGCTACTAAAGGCCGTCTAAATGCTCCCAGCTATTGAAGAACATAAGTACATAAGAAAGGAAACAGGAAAGATGCCTTGGTTTACAGAAGTAGCAGAGGAGATTCCGTTTTCCCGGCTTGTGGAGTTGATGGAGCGGACTGTTGAGGAGGCCCGAAGTCGGATTTGCCGTCGACCCAAGCGGGTGCTACTGCTTCCGCCGGATATTACCCGGGCGCATAGCGGGGCCGGGCCACTTACCGAAATCCTTTACAACCATTTTGCCAAAGAGGCCCAAGTGCACCTGATACCCACGCTCGGCCAACACGTGCCGCACACCGAAGAGGAAAACCGCCGGATGTTCGGCCAGGTGCCCCAGGAGCGGATTCATGCCCATGATTGGCGGGCAGGGGTCAAATACGTCGGCGAAGTGCCTGCCGAGTATGTGCGAGAAAAAACCCACGGAGCGGCCGATTGGGCCTTCCCGGTTTGGCTCAACCGAATGCTCATGGAAGAACCCTGGGACCTGATTATCCATATCGGTCATGTGGTACCCCATGAAGTTCTCGGATTTGCCAATCATAATAAAAATTATTTCATCGGTCTGGCAGGCAAAGAGCTTATTTGCGCTTCGCACATGGCGGCGGCTTGCTGCGGCATCGAAAACAATCTGGGCACCTTGATTACCCCAGTTCGGGCCTGCTTCAATAAGGCCGAGGAAGATTTTTTGGGGCACCTGCCCGATGTGTATATCCAACTGGTGATGGCACGCAACCCGGAAGGCCGATTGGTCCACACCGGGGTGTATGTTGGAGATGATCTGGAAACGTATCTAGGAGCGGCTCGCCAATCCCGCCAGCAAAATATCACGGTCTTTGAGCAGCCGGTACCGAAGATCGTCTGCGTTATGCAGGGCGATGAGTTCTTCAGCACCTGGGTAGCCAACAAGGCGATTTATCGGACCCGGATGGCCATTGCCGACGGCGGCGAACTGCTGATCCTGGCCCCGGGTCTGAAACGTTTCGGCGAACAGCCCGAGGTCGATGCGCTGATCCGTAAATATGGCTATCGGGGCACAGCCCGAATCATGGAGGCCTATCGCCAAAACACGGATCTACAGGATTTAGCCCATGGGGCAGCCCACTTGATTCATGGCTCCAGCGAAGGCCGATTCACTATTCGGTATGCCCCGGGACACATGAGTCGGGAGGAAATCGAAAGCGTCGGGTTTGCCTATGCCGACTTGGACACAATGTGGAAGCATTACCACCCGGACCGGCTTCGAGAAGGTTGGCAAGAGATTGGCAACGAACGGTTTTACTTTATTCCTACCCCTTCGGCGGGGTTATGGAGTACCCGGGAGAAGCTTTACAATCGGCCTGCAGGGTTTGAGACGTAGGGGGGGGTGATTATTACTTAATCTACACAATATACACAACATAAATATTTTAAATAATCTGCGCAAATATAATGAGACGACCTCAATTCTCATCTCAACACCACGAACAGTCCCGACACTTGGGATCGCAGGCTGCCCGCTCGTAAGTGGCAGGAGAGCGCACGTCTCCTCCTCCTGTATTCCCCCTCACCGTAACCATCTTAATTGCATTAAGCCCTTTGAGTGGGGAAGGGGGGAATGAACAATGAACCGGCCTAAGAGCCGCTTAGAAGCCCCCTTGCGGGGGAATGCCCCGTTGGGCCTTTCTCTTTTACGAGGGCCTCAAAAGGATGAAGGATGATTTTATGGGGTCCCGAACGGTGGAGCAACTTCGGCAGGATGCGTTAGGGATTTGGCGGGCGGGTGTGGAGGCGGTACGGGCGGATCGGCTCATGGAGCAGGCCGTGCGGCTGGAGGCTGATCAACTTCAGATCGGGCTGGAGAGCATTCGGCTGGCCGAGATTCGGCGGATCGTGGTGGTTGGGGCGGGAAAAGCCGGGGCTGGCATGGCCGCCGCCTTGGAAGAGATTCTAGGCCCCCGGCTGATGGAGGAAAAGGAGCTCACCGGTTGGGTGAATGTGCCAGCCGATTGCGTGCGCCCGCTTCGGCGGATTCGGTTGCACCCGGCGCGGCCGCCCGGCCTCAATGAGCCAACCGAAGAAGGCCTTCGGGGAACGGAGGAAATCCTTCGGCTTGTAGCTTCTGCCGGGCCGGAGGATTTATGCCTGTGTTTGATTTCTGGCGGCGGATCGGCCCTTTTGCCAGCCCCAATCGAAGGCATTCGCCTAGCCGATAAATTGGCGGTTACCCGGTTTCTGAGCGCTGCTGGGGCCAATATCGAACAGCTTAATACGGTGCGCAAACAACTCAGCCGAGTTAAAGGCGGCCGGTTGGCCCAGGCTTGTCGAGCCGGTCGGCTGGTCAGCCTCATTATCTCCGATGTGCTGGGCGATCCGTTGGAGGTGATTGCTTCGGGACCCACTGTGCCGGATAGTTCTACGCCGGAGGCGGCCTTGGAGGTGCTCCGACAGTTTCAACCCAGGCCGGACCAAGTACCCGAACGCGTTTGGCACGTGCTGGAGGCCCTGGCAAACCAGACAGCACCAGGCCCGAAGGCAGCCAGCCAAGCCCGGCAACACAGCACCGCCCGGAGTATCCAAGACGCACAACATCAGGCTGCGCATGGCCTGGTCTATGTAACGGCGGGCGGATGCCGGGTGGTCAATTGGATTATTGGCAACAATGCCACAGCGGTTCGGGCAGCCAGCCAGGAGGCCCGGCGCCGGGGATACAGTCCGGTAGAAGAGTCGGCGCAGCGATCCGAGGGTCTGGCCGACGATCTGGGAATTCAGCTGGCTCAACGGGCTATGCAGATGCGGGCCGGTCCAGGGCCGGATTGCCTGGTAAGCGGCGGGGAACCGGTCGTGCAACTGGTCGAACCGGCCCGGCGCGGCCGGGGCGGACGAAACCAACAATTGGTCCTGGCCGCCTTGAATTACTTGCTCCAACACGACCGGCCTTCCGGGGACTCTTACCCCTACAAGACGGAAAGCGATAGCCCGGCTAGAGAAGCACAAGGAGCGGCTGCCGGTTCCGAGTCAGCCTGCCTTGGAAGCACCTCCGCTCAGGCCGGGCCTATAGAATCGCAAAAAACGGTTCTCCGTCCTGGAGCGGGCATGGTGCTGCTTTCTGGCGGCACAGACGGTGAAGACGGCCCGACCGACGCTGCCGGCGCCTGGGTGGACGAAGAGATAATCCAAACGGCCCTTCGGCTTGGCCTACAGCCCGAAGAGTTCCTAGCTCGAAACGATGCCTACCGTTTTTTTGCGCAAACCGGCTCTTTGATTCGCACCGGCCCGACGCACACCAATGTCTGCGATCTGCGGGTGATCCTGGTGGCTCGAAAGGGGTAGGCGATAGGTTAACGGCGCCGTTTCATTCCGGAAGCCTTCATTGCCGGGCGTTGAACGTGTCGAAAAGGGCTGACCGAGGAATTAACGCCTCTGCCGACGGGTAGTCTTGGCTGGTGTTTTGGCGGCCTTGGCTTTGGAAGCCGGGCTTTTGACAGCTTTTGCTTTGGTGGTTTTGGCTTTGGGGGCAGCCGGCTTGGCGGGCTTTTTCCAGCGTTTGGCCACCTCGCGCTTCATGAATCGAAGGGCATCGGCGGCCAATTGGCGTTCGCTTTCGTACATCCGACGCCAAATTTTGGTGGCCGGTACCAGTTTGTCTAAAGCCAGACCAAATGCCTCCACCACCAGCAGGCCATCGTATTTGATCTTGGCCAAGGCGTCGAACGTCTCATCCCATCGGACATTCCCTTTGCCAGGCGTGCTCCGATCGTTTTCCGAAATATGCACATGCACCAAATGATCCTTCAGCGTCAGGATGGCCTGTTTGGGGCTTTTTTCTTCGATATGGCTATGGAAGGTATCGTACATGGCCCGGCAGCGAGGATGATTCACTTCCGCGCAGAACCGAGCTAGATCTGCAGCCGAATTCAAAAAATAGCACTCAAACCGATTCAGGTATTCCAGAGCCAAGGTAACGCCGACCGTTTCCGCATATTCGGCCACTTCTCGCATGGCCTCCACACCCCAACGCCATTCATCCGGTGTAGGGCCTTTGCCGGTAAAGACGCCCAAGGCGGAATGGAACGGCCCGGCCATGATTTTGCAGCCAGCCGCCGCACAACAGTCCAGATTCCGTTTATTCTGTTCGATCCCCCGGCGCCGCACCTCTGGATCCGGGCTGATCATATTGCCGTCCGGCCCACGAACTGCGGTACCGGTCCGTTCCAGCCCCAACTCGTCCAGCCGTTTGCCCCACTTTCGATAATTGTCCAAATCGTCCAGATCAAAACAGGGCAACTCCACTGCATCATAACCAATCTCTTTGAGCTCCTCTAAGAGCGGCAACATCTGGTCAGTCAACGTATCGGTCCACAGCAAAAGATTCATCCCATACTTCATCGGACAACTCCTTTGTAGAAGGGGTCAACCTTGGAAAATCCCAGTAACCCTTTGGCCAAACGAAGAAATTGCTCTGGATGGAGCGTGCTCGTTGGACGGCCTGCGGCGTAACGCCCTCTGGTAACGTCGGGTGTTCAGAGGACGGCAGTTGGAACCTGCTCGGTCAGACAGCGCTGGCCCGTCGAGACAGACTAAAGCACCTGGGCCCGTCTGTCTAGACGGTACCAACTCAGTCTGAACATTCGGTAAAAGTATTCCCTATTTTGCTATTGTCTTGGGGAATCGTCTATCCCCGGGGAGAACTGCCCAAACGTTTTGTATGAGATTTTTTTCTCAAAAGGGGGTTCGGTAGGGATGTCGGCTAGCAGGAGCTGGATTTTGGCAGCCACTTGCTCCCGGGCGCTTGGCAGCAGGTCCAGCAGGGCAGGGGGCAATTCTGCCAAACCCACCCGCCGCATCACCTGATTGAGCCGACCCAATAGCTTCCGGTCGTCCAAATAATCCCATAAAATCCGAAGCCGACGAAACTCCAAGATCATCGGGGCTAATCGGACCGTGGGCCGGGCGGAGATCTGACGAACGGCTTCCTCCACGATTTGCTCATCCACTTGCTGGAGAGCCTGATAATATTGGTCCAATCGGGCAGGGTTTTCGGTGATCAAAGCGGCGTCCAGCAGGAGTTCCAACAATAGATGCCCCACAAAGGCGGCATAAACCCCTGCCCGGGTGTCTATGGCCGAACTAGGCTGTGTGGATGGTAGGGGGACCAAATAGCCTTGCCCGACCGATGGCCTGGCGTCTTTTTCCTTGAAGAAGTTGCCGCTGGGGGAAAGTTCTGGCGCCAGAAGCTCTCCTTTGCACCCAGCAGCCACTTTGCCGTCTAGCAATTGAGCCACCTGTTGGCTTAAGCGAAAAGAAAGTTCCAGAAAAACAGGGGTACGGTGAAACTGTTGGTCGTCAGCCAAGTGTTGGAGGATCCCCAGGGCCACCTGTCCGATCGGACTGTGCGTCTGCTGCTTCGATGGCGCGGGCTCATCTACATTTTTGCCAATATTGCCCACATGGACGATCAGACTATGCGCCTGCTGTTCCCCCAGGCCAAGCCGATTCAGCCAGCCCTGCACCTGCCCACGGCGGAGCCGTACCTGCCGCTCCGCTACCAAAAGCCAATCCGGCACCGCCGTGCCGGCCAACACATACGGCCGATCCAAAAACGCTACTCCATGGGCAAAATAGTTCATAAGTTCCTTTTAAGTTTCTCTGGGAAAAAGGGAGGGAGCTAAAACATCTCGGAGAGTGTGGTTCGGAGTTTTTCCAGTGTCTGGCAACATCGTTGTAGACTCGGACTATGTTTCCGAGCCGTTGGGATATCCCAATAGCGAGTTGCAAATTCAATCATTCGTGATGCATAAGCTGGTCCTTCCCGACGTGCGCTCGAGGCAGTGGGAAGGAGGTCTTTTTGAATCCGGGCAGAAGAGGATTGGCGAGCCAATGGGAGAACGGTCTCTTTCGGATTCTCAAGACAATCAGGTTGAGCTGGGATTCTCGACACTGGCACCGAAAGAAATCGAGCTAACGATTGTCGATCCGCCAATAGCCAGGCTTCCACCTTTCGGATGGCTATACGGAAATACATCATAGGACTTTCCTCAGGTAGCCAATCGCGCCGGAGCAAAGGAGCACAGGGGCCTCCTGATTCAAATCCACCAAAACAAACCAGGGAAAGAACTGAGCGGCATGATTGTACCCAGAAATCTTTTTCCGAAGATTTTCTTTTCCCCCTGCTTGATAGATAGGACCTAAAGGAAGATGGAAATCTTTGAATAAACGTTCCACTACCGCCGCATCCACCATCCCCTCTCCAGCCACATAGATGCTCGGAAACATCCTCATTGATGCATGCTTCTCCAGCCGTCTTATTGGACAGGGCAGATATATCTTAGCGTTACGGCCCTTGGCATCACGGCGCCAACTAACTCTCCTGCCAGAAGGTCAATTGATGGACTTTTGGAGGAGCGGTTTTGGGTAACACAGCGTCGGCTAAATCGAAATCTCCCTCAAGGAGCTTCTGGATGTCGGTCCGTTGGGAAGCTAACTGGATCGTCGTGCCTTCTTTGCCGGGAATGAGCAAAACAACCTCATTCAGGCCAATCCCCTTGTCCCGCAACATTTCCGGGGAATGGGTGCTGACGAAGATTTGCCTACCAGTCCGACTCTGCATTCGGGCAAACATCTGGGGAATATAGCGGACTACTTCTGGATGCAGAGACAGCTCCGGTTCTTCCAGAAGCAATGGTCCACCGCCTTCCAACAAGCTCCACAAAAGCCCCAAAAGCCGGAGGGCCCCGTCCGAAAATTGCTCTTCCGTTTGCCAAGCGCCTCGGGGGCGCCAATGTTCATATTTTCCCCGTAAATGGGGCACCCCTCTCTCATCCCGCCATAACTCCAACTGTTGGAGCTGGGGGACAGCGATTTGAAGGGCTCTCAAAATGGTCCGCAATCTGCTATCCCGTTTTTTTTCTCCTGCAGTAGCAATGGTTTCTAAAAATCCCCCCCGAAAGGATCGTGAACTTTACCTACCGCCCGGTCTGGATCTCGAATGATCTGAGGCACTAAATGGAGATATTGGACCGTGCCAAAAAACTCCGCTAAGGGACGAAAACGTTGATTGGCATAGACCTGTTCCAGATGAGTTTGGGTAAGACGCTGGGGATCTGCTTTGTCCTCTTGATTAGGCCGGCTCAGGATTTTTTGACTGTCCAAGACCACCCGTTCTTTCAAGATATATGGACGGGGGTCTTTTCGATCCCGTTGATCGAACTGCAATTCATACTCCCAGAGCGTCGGTTTTTCTTCTGGACCTACGCGGACGTACATGCCGATGTGCGGAGGCCGGCGGGCGGCCAAACACCGAAGCCTGCTAATCCCTCCCCGCCGGGCCACTGCCGATTGCAAGCCGCCCCCCACGCTCACCAAATCCCGCAAAAAACGGAATACATCCAATAGATTCGACTTTCCAGATGCATTCGGGCCAACCAAAAACACTCGACCTGCCAACGGACACTCTACTCGGGTAAAGTTTCGCCAATTCTGAAGTTGTAAAAAAGTAAATCGCATCTGTTCTGAAGGCGACTTCGCCATAGGAAGTCTCCTCCCTTCTCAAAAAGAAAAAAGGAAGCTCTGCAAAATCCTGAACATCACATGAACTTTATGAACATTTAATGCATTCCTTTGCCTATCGGTTCCCATTGTTGGGCGCTATATATTGAGTCTAATGTTGGCAGTGCCACTATATGTTGGGGGTATGGACGGAGGTTCCGGAATAGTGTAAAAATATCTCCTTTGAATTATTCAGAGGTTCCTAAAATCCAAAGGGGGCCTGTTTCTGCCAAACCTCAGCACCAGGCCCCCCCGCACATGGTTCTCGGCTACACTTGGCATCCCCAATTCTCTACCATCTCAGCCGATTGAGGCAACCTGACACTGCTCCAAAAGCAGGAAGCCCCTTTTTTGATAGAGTTTTGCACGCTAGATTCCCGTTTGCGCGGGAAGGACACTGGGGGATTCCCCTTAAAAAACAGAAACCTGCTTTACTCGGCCGAAATGGTACCCAATTCTTTTCATTTTATTCTGGGATTTCTACCCATTGGTGGGTGCGGGCGCTTTCCAGCACGGCGTCGCAGACCCGTTGGGTGCGAAGGGCGCTGTGCAGATCGGGCTGGAACTTCGGGCCGCCTTCCAAGCTGGCCAGAAAGTCGGCAAAACTGTTGATAAACGTATGCTCATATCCAATCGTACACCCCGGCACCCACCAGTGCTTCATGTACGGGTGCTCCGACTGGGTGACGTGGATCTTCTGCCACCCGGTAATGTGCGACTCCACCCGTCGGCCGTCCGGATCCTCATACCGGAAGAACTCCAAAATGTGTGGATTTTCCAGGTCGAAGTAAATGGATCCTCGGTCTCCGTTGATCTCGAAGGTATTGTAGTTCTTTCGGCCACGGGCGTACCGGGTGCTCTCAAAGGTACCGATCGAACCGTTGGCAAAGATGGCCAAAAACATGCAGGCATCGTCGATGGTAACCTTTTCCACCTGGCCGGTCTCGGCATGAACTCGCTCTTTAACAAATGTCTCCGTATGGGCGGCCACTGCTTTGATCGGGCCGTTGAGCCATTCGGCTGTGTCGATCGAATGGGCCAATAGATCCCCGGTAACCCCCGAACCGGCCACTCGGGCGTCCAACCGCCACAGGGCCAGTCCCCCCTGGGGCACTTTGGCCGAAATCGTGTAATCCTGATTATAGGTAGCCCGATAATGAAACACCCGCCCTACCCGGCCTTCGTCGATCAGTTGTTTAAACAGCGCAATGGCCGGCACCCGCCGATAGTTAAACGAAACCATGTTCGGCACGCCAGCTTTCTCCACGGCAGCCACCATCTCTTCGCCTTCTTTGGCATTGAGAGCTAGCGGCTTTTCACAGACAATGATTTTTCCCGCCTCCGCTGCCGCAATGACCACGTCGTGGTGCATATGGTTCGGCACGCAGACATCCACCAGATCGATGTCCGGACGCTGAACCACCTTGCGCCAATCGGTTTCGATGGACTCGTAACCCCATCGGGCGGCAAACTCTTCCAGTTGCTTTCGATCTTCCTGCCGACCGTAGCAGGCCTTCAATACTGGCCGGTACTGCGTGGGAAAGAAATGCGGCACCTGAAGCCAGGCGTTCGAGTGCGCCTTGCCCATAAACCCACAACCAAGCATCCCAATCCGCAACTCTTTTACCATCGCACCCTCTCCTTGTTGCAAAAGAGCCTGATTAGCGGTAAATCGGCTGACGGCCTCCCGTCAACCTCCGAATCTTCTTGAAAGATGTGTTCGTACTCTTTCGCCTCACTTAACAAGCCATCGCCACAGAAAAACTCTTTGTTGTTCCACCACCAGCGGGCCTCCCGAAACCGGCTAACCCAACATGTTCTCCTGCTATCCTGGGCCTAGGAAAGGGGGTTCGTTGAACCTTTTGGGACTCCCTTTTTTGGTTAGGCCCGCTACGCCTGCCATCTCAGAAAGGATGGATTCCTGCTTCCACAGGAATGACCTTTCCTGCGTGGCCATTTTCGGTGCAGGACCAAGTGGGGCGGCTTTTATTGGCCGCACATCTTCCTAGGTTTCGTCATTTTCTAATTGATTCGGATGCCAGACAAGGACCCCCCAGCCGCCTCGGTTTCTCGAAAATGACTTTCACCCTCTACAA
The DNA here is from genome assembly GCA_938042245.1 of uncultured Thermoguttaceae bacterium. Lineage (GTDB taxonomy): Bacteria > Planctomycetota > Planctomycetia > Pirellulales > Thermoguttaceae > JANXAQ01. Next base: position 40,651 of record CALIRO010000051.1, on the reverse strand, counting down.
TCCACGTTCCCAAAGATTTGGCCTAAGAAAATCCTGTAACATTTCACCCGAATGAAGAACTCCCCGGCATTGTCCAAGGAAAGCCCTATGGTGTCATTCCCGCGAAAGCGGGAATCCAGAAAAAGTAACTCATTAGAAAAAAACTGGCTTTCTGCTATCCCAGGAATGACAGCCTACCACATTCAGCCGAACTGGTATGCTTTTGGGAACAATTCAGCCGAATGGAGCTTCTTGCTTGTCATTCCCGCGAAAGCGCAGGCTCCACACAAAACCAGCTCTGCATTCAGAACCGCCGGTGGAGTGGCAGGGCCAGGATCCGATTTCTAATAAGCCAAACAGCAAACTCACTCCAAACGGGTGAACAGTTATAAAGGGAGCTATTTTTGGATTCATGGAGGAGATCTCCTTGAGCAGTTTAAGAGAGGAGGGGTTTGTTGTGCAGCGGTGGGGGAATTGGATGGTTGGGCCAGGCCTGAGGGTTTCAGAGGGAGGAACCTGGTTCATGAGAGCCGACTCTCTGCCTGCCGGATCACCTCTCGGGCCGTAGGCGCATCAGGCGCCGACCGGAGGGCCTGTAACAGTTCGGGTTGAGCGATAACTCGGCTTAGGCGAGTCAGCACCCGTAAATGGCCGGGGTCATCCACCGAACAGATCAGGAAAAAGATGTCGGTCAAGCAAGGCCCCCCAAAAGGGACTCCCGTAGAGGTAATTCCTAGGCACAAAATAGGTTGTGCCAGGATAGATCGCATCGGCCGGCGAGGATGCAGCAGAGCCACTCCGTTTTCTAAAGCGGTCGGATACATTGCTTCCCGGGCCAGCACCGCTTCGGTCATGGCCTGAACATCCCAAAGCAAACCCGTCCGGGCAGCCAATCCCACCATCTGGCAGATGACCGAATTGCGGGTTTTTGCACGCAGGGGGATAGCAATCGCTTCCAACGGCATTAGCTCCGTCAGGCTGGTAAAGGTGGTTTCGGAGGGCCCCGCAGCCGGCTGGCTGACTACCGTTTCTAATTGGGCGAGTTGGGTGTCGTCTTCGGCTGCGCCGATTTTTTGTTCCAGCCAATGGTGCACCTCAGCCCGGGGGAATCGCCATTGGCCGGCTACTTTTCGGCCTGGAAGTTTGCCCCGTTCGGCCAGACGAAGGACCACCTCCGGACTCAGATGCAGATAGCGGGCCAAACTAGCTACGTCAAAATCCCGATGTGGCATAGCAGACCTTGATATTTCCTGTTTTACCTATTTACCCCATTTCCACTATTAGCAAAAATCTCTCTATTCTCCTCCTTCCACCAGTTCCTCTCTCCCACCAGGGCAAAGTGGCCTGCGAAGCAGACCAGCTGAAGGGGCCTGGACTGCCGCCTTCCTGGCAATGACAATTACAATAGCCTACCATTACAAGACCCTTTTTGTGTCTTTTATGTAAAGAAATCCCTCCACTACTGCCTGAGCGGGAAGAAGACCCTCGGCCCACTCCCAAAGAAAGCCTCGATTCCCGCTTGCCCAGGAATCCCATGATGTAGTGTCTTCCGAAAAAACAAAGACCTCACTTCAACCGGGTGGAATGGTACCGACTTCGGAGCCTATTGTATGCCGAGCCAATGGGATCGTCAAAAGGTGTTGGAATTGGCCAATGGGTTTCGCGGTGCGTGTGTGTTGGCAGCAGGGGCGGATTTGGACCTCTGGAGCCTGTTGGGGACCGACCGGCTGACGGCGGCGGAACTGGCCCACCGGTTGCGAGCGGATTGGCGAGCAACCACGATTCTGTTGGATGCCTTGGCCGCCCTGGACTTGCTAGAGAAATCGGCGGACCGGTACGCTGTACCGGAATTCCTTCGGCCGCTTCTGATCCGGGCCGATGCACCAGGGCTGATTCTTTCGGAGGACCTAACCCTTCGGACGCCGCTGATTTTGCCAATGCTCCAGCACTTGGCCAATGTGCTGCGCTCATGGGCGCAGTTGGCCTGGGTGGTTCGAGCGGGGATACCGGCCCCTCGGCAAGCGAGCATTCGCGGTTTTGAGGCGGATCGGATCGCCTTTCTGGAAGGAATGCACGCCCTGGGTGCGCCGGTGGCCGACTCTCATTGGTTGCCGAGTTAGGGCCGCCCCAGTTCCGGCATCTATTGGATGTGGGCGGAGCGACCGGCACCTGGACGTTGGCCTTTTTGCGGGCCGTACCGGAAGCCCAAGCGAGGCTCTTCGATCTGCCGGACGCCAAGCCGCTGGTGGAAGCCCGCTTGGCCCAGACGCCTTTGGGAAATCGGATTCGCTTTGTGGGCGGCGATTTTTACCGAGACCCTTTGCCCACCGGAGCCGATTTCGCCTGGCTCAGTGCCATCGCCCATCAAAACTCCCGGCAACAAAATCGAGAGCTTTTTACGAAAGTTTGGACGGCCTTAGAAGCGGGCGGCCGGATCGGCATCCGCGATGTGGTGATGGAACCTTGCCGAACCCGGCCGGTCCAAGGTGCCCTGTTTGCGGTCAATATGCTGGTCCACACCAAAGGGGGCGGTACCTATACTTTTCAGGAGTTTGCCGAGGACTTGCAATCGGCCGGGTTCCGAAACCCCCAGTGGGTGATCCGCCGGGAAGATATGAACTCGGTTATTCTGGCGGAAAAAGGCCAAGGGTGATAGGAATTCCCCCTGGCAGTGGGGTTCGCCAGAGGATTTCCAAACGCTTTGAGGCGTCCAGACGATAACCAGCAAGGGCAGATGGCACAACTGGAATTATGAGGAGGGGGAACTTAGTTTACCTAATTTGCCCAGGACTTGTAAATTGCCTAAATTATGATCTGTTGGAGTATCCTGAGAAATAGCTGTGCAATATCAAGGTATTTTCTATGGACTCAGCCGCCTTCATGGAACAAGTGCAAATCCTGGCCCATGACGTGTTAATGTGGGTTGGGTTTGGCACCCTGGTGGGCCTGCTGGCCAAGGCGATCATGCCGGGCCGAGACCCAGGCGGGGCTGTCGCCACGCTGCTGATGGGTATTGCCGGCACCGTGCTTGGCTGTGCCGTGCTGAGCTACTTTTACGAAGGGGCACGGGTTTCGCCGATTAGTCTGGTGGGTTTTGCAGCGGGCACAGGTGGGGCGTTTGTGCTGCTGGTGTTTTATCGGATTTTAGGCGGTTTTTGGTTTGTCGAGGGGGCGGTGCGTCCTCGGCGTCGGGTGTATCGGCGTCCGGCCCGCCGCCGAACGTACGTTCTGGAAGAGTAATCATACGTGGACTAATCATCCGTTTTGGAGAAATAACAGAACCGCAGCAGCGGCCCTTTGCCGAGCCACTTGCATGCTGGACGGCAGACCTCTGCCGGTTGGCAGGGAGCCTGGAGGTATGTGGACCGAACGGCCGACCCTGTATGAGAACGCGATGGCGCAGCTAGATGGTTGCCGAGTGCTTCCGATACAATTTCGTCCTTCAACATGGGAAAAAGGAGCAGGTTACCGAGGCGTCCTGTGACGCCGACGCCTCGCCAAGTACGCCCAGCCTACCAGGCAAGCTCCCCCTAAACCGAAAACCATCACCGAGGCAGGTTCGGGAACTATTCTGATATCCAGACCCACCGCATCGACGTATGCTCGCCCGTCCCGTGGCAGGTAGGAATTACTATAGCCGAGTTGCACGACAATCCAGCGCGTGTTGACAGGAAGAGGCGCAGAGACGGCGAAAATCTCCCATGTAGCCGGATCGGAATCCAGCCACAAATTCCCGAACCATGATCCGATGTGAGACCCCCAATCGTTGGGACCCGCATAGAAGAGCAGTCCGGGAACGAATACCTGCCCGGTCAGGTAGGTGTTCACCAGCGCCCGGAAGTCGGCTATCGCTTGGCCAGAGTCAATGGCCGTTGCAAAGGAGCTTACGTCCACGGCTTGGAATGTCTGAGTAACCGCGCCGCCAGCATTATACATATAAAGCATGTGCTGCAGATGAGCGGGGGTGATGCCATTCTCGGCGGGGACCTCACCGCCCCCCTCTGTCCCCCAGAAACCAGGGGAGAACGGCGGCCCAACCACTGAAGCAAGCCCCGGAAGCGGATTGATGGCATTCTCAAAACTCGCGTCGGACAATAGGTTTCCGAAGGCGTTTGCACTAGGGCACGCCATTGCTGCAATAATCGTCAAACCAACGAACCAGTTTCTCGAACTGTTCATTTTACTTCCTCTGCAATAGTGTATACAGAGCTACCTGTGCTCAGGCATTGATGCCGAGCAACTTGTACCACATCGCACGAACAAACCTAAGTACGCGTGGGGCCCTGCACGCTTTAGGGTTTCAATAAGTGCTTTGCTTCTGGATGCTCGCGTCCTCTTTTTGTGGACATTTGTATAATTCAGATAAATGATACCCTAGGACTTTTGCGACGCACTAACAAAATGAAGTTACCTCCGCTCCCACCAGCCCCCCCTACCGGGCGGAAATTAGCAGGAAAGGTGATCTTTTTAGAGGGTCTAAGTCTGGAAGCTTTGCCTCCCCCTACGACGACTAAAACCCACTCGAACCTCTACGAGTTACTGCCTTTGGTCTATCGCCTTTTGATCCATAGGATGATCCAAATGTGATTGTTTGCATTATTGTATCTACTTGGGCCTGAGGCAGGCAAGGATGCGGCCAAAATTTTTCCAAAAAAATCAGAAAAATTTGTAGAAATTGTGGCCAGTTGCCCCTTCTACCTGAGAACTTTCAAAAAATCTTTTTGCTAACCTATTGACTTTTAATGAGTTAAGTCCATTATTCAGGCAGATTTTGGAAGGGATTATTTCAAGCCCCCCAGAAGTAGTAATCCCCGATACGACCAGAACTCCATCCAGAGATGTTTGGGGCAAAAGGCAAGCTTGTCAGACCAACGAGGGCCCACTGGGGTAAGGGGTGGAATAGGTCCGGCGGCGTCGAGGGCGGTTAGAATTGGCTGGCATCCACCGCTTGGCCGTCCCGGCGGTTGGCCAGTCGCTGGTGGATCGTCCGATCGATAGAGAAGCTAATCGAGCGGACCGAGCCGTCGCAAAAGGCCATATTGACCCCGCTGGGATGAGCGCTGCCGAAAGTAAGTCGAAGAGCATAGCCGGGCTGGTCCCGCCAAGGCGGATAGTTGGTGCTGCCCCAACGGGTGTTATCCTCATTCAGGCCGACATACATAGTTTCATTATCGCCGCCATCTTGGCCGGTCATGTACCAATCGGGGCAGACGTATTTTTCGCCCACCAGATAGGTGTTGCTCGTGCCGTCGCGGATTTCGCCCATGGTAACCATGCTTAACGGATGGACAATGCCGGTGGGATTATAAGCCAGAACCGCCTGGGCTTTTTGTTGCAAGGTAGCCTCGTCTGGCAGGGAGCTGGGGCCGCAATCGCTGTTATAACAGTGATCCGGCCAAAGCCCCATGCTCCCGGGATGGGTGATTTTATCGCCTCCGTTGGCGGCGTAATCGGATTTGGCCACCTGGGAGACCGGATCGGCAAACTTGTACTGGAAGCCCCAGTGAGGATAGAGAGCGGCCCGTCGGCGGGTGGGACAGTTAAAGACCGCCAGCGCCGTGGAAATCATCTGAGCAGCTGCTGCAGTGCGCGTGGGATTGGTCGAAGCACTTCGGCCGGATTGGAGGTTATAGAGGGCCTGTTGTTCGAGAAACGGAGGACATTAAACACCCAGCCGCCCGGCTGTCGATAGTTGGCGCCCCGGTCCGGATCGCCGATCCAGCCCCAACCCCAACCGCCGGTGGGAAAGAACCCATAGGTCTGCTCATGGTTGAGCATGGCCAGGGCAATCTGTTTGAGATTGTTAGTGCACTGGATGCGTCGGGCCGCCTCCCGGGCCGACTGCACCGCCGGCAAAAGCAGAGCAATCAAAATTCCGATGATCGTAATGACGACCAAAAGCTCCACCAGGGTAAAAGCACGGCGCTCAAGGTGGAACGGACTTCGTGGGGACAATATTTCATCCCATCTTACACTCAACCTATTCGGCCATTGCCTTGGCATGAACACCCCTCCCTGTCAAGTGTTTATATGGCCTGCCGAACGGCTCGTCGGTTTGCGGAGAACAAAAGCCCCGGAAGGCCTCGGCACGCCACTCTTACTGTTTTTCGGATGCAATCGAGTAGGAGATGGGCAAAAGGCCTTCCAAACGGAGATGTTCGGAAGCCCTTAGAATTTCAATGCCTACAATTTTGTCGTCTTCTCCGATATCCAAGACAATGTCTTCACTAAGCCGACGATTAACCACCGGTTGTTTCCGATGGTCAAACCTCAGATAGAGCAGATCGGTGTGGGGATTATATTGGATCTGCATGGGTGTGTTCCCAGGTTCCGTAGAAGACATACACGGTAATCGCAATAAGGGCCTGCTTTTCCACTGTGTAGATGACTTCGACTCGTTTTTGCTCGTAATATTTTCCGTGCCGTGTTTGGCGAAATGGATACACTTTGGCTTTTCCCTGACGACCATGTTTGGCAGGGATAGGAAATCCCGTCAAGAGAACATCTTCAATTTCTGCTTTATCAGTCCCCCGCTCCTCCGCACGCTGCAGTACATGAGCATCCAAAAGGATTTCCACCCACAACCTTTCGCAATGAGTTGGTAACTCCTTTAGAAATCCGTAATATTTCAGCCGAATGATGCAACCTGCCACTGCTGCGAAAGCAGGAAGCCAGGACGCCTTGGCGTTGCCTGCTTTGTCATTCCCGCGCAAGCGGGAACCCAGGCTCCTTGAGCTGCTCCTTTGTCCATCGCCTCTCCCCTGGAACGGGAGAGTCTGGCCAACCAATAGGTTGGCCGGGGGATGGGGAACAGAGAACACGTTGACACGCACGGCCTCCAAGCAACCGGAAGCACCTTTTCCCCCTCACCCTAACCCTCTCCCACTCCAGGGGAGAGGGGAATTTCTGGACTGCCGCTTACGCGGCAGCCACACTCGGAAGCATTCTCCCTAAAAAAGGAACCACCGTCACTTGGCTGAAATATTACAAAAATCTAAGCGTCCCACGACTTTTGGACTTATAAAAATGAACAGTTCTGAAGGATAGACGGCAAAGGCTGTTCATTTCCCCGTTGACATCCCAGAGCTATCCAGAAATCAAATCAAATTTTACCAAACGACTTCCGTAGGACGGAAGATGCCCCTCTAAACTAGGGGGTGGCACCTCCCTTTTCGGTCAAACCGATCGGTTATGATGGTCAAACAGTGGCTTTCTGGGGGGAAACTTCCGAGGGTCCGCTGCCGTTTTCGCCGCAGGGCTGTCAGGGAGAATAGGCCAAGGCCGATGCTAGCCAGCAGGTAGCTGCTCGGCTCCGGCACCCAGACCCAAACATTATCGAAGAGGGCAGTTACCGTATCGCCCGACATTCGGGCCTGACCGGTGATCATTACGTAGAACTGCTGGGGCGTCCAATTGGTAAACTCTTGCGAGGCCACCAACTGGTTGTCCAGATACATTTCGATCATCACATGGGTGGGCAAGTCGCCCAGGGGATTAAAGACCAGCATCATGCCGTGGGCGCCCCGGTCCGCGTCCAGCCGGTCCAACATTCCGATATTCACGCCGCCACCGACTGGATTGCCGCCAAGGCCGCCTTGGTCATTCCAGTTGTACTGCCAGCCGTTTTCGCCTGCATTCTGCGAGAAGTGGAGATAATGGCCGCTATCGCCCCAAATCCAGATGCTGGAGCGATAGGCGGTGCCGGTGCCGTCCAGAGACAGCCGTTCGACGGCAAAGACGGTCCGTTGATCCCTGGGGAAGGTCTGGGCGGATCGGAGGGTAATGCCGCCCCAGTAGTTCGTGTTGGCCGTGCCGCTGATGACCAATTGGCCGTCGGAGTTGATCGAGGCCTGGATGGTGCCCGCTGTGCCGGGGCCTTCCTTTTCTAATCCTTTTTCAATGACGTTCCAGGTAAGGTTATTAATAGTTGGCCCTGGGAAGGTGTCCTGGATCAGTGGGAATTGAGGCGGCGAGACAAATGGAGCAAAATTGCCTGCTTTGACCTGCTGGATTTCCGCCGGCGAGAGGGCCTGGTTGGCTAAAAAGACATCGTCGATCCGGCCCTGCCAACATTCGCCATAGGGATCGCCCGCCACATAGAACGGCATAGCAAGCATATTGCCGGTAACAGTCCTGGTATTTTGAAGTACACCGTCCCGATAGTAGAAGAGCGTAGTGCCCTGTTTGACTACCGCATGATGACGCCAGACATTGTCCGAGGGAATATCGGCATAGTCAATCACATCGTTAACGCCCCCATGATAGTATTCCATCTGAAGCGGAGTGAACTTCATAAAATAATCGGTCCCGCCGCCGATGTTCCAGCGATTGCCTAGGATGACCTCCAGGTTGACCCCTTGGCTTGGGTGTTGTTTCGCCCAGAAGGCCCAGGTGAAATCGGTGGCCGATTACAGGAGCTGGACGATGGCGCCGGCCTTGACATAGTCATTTGTACCGTCGGTTTCAACGACATAGCTTGCCCGGTCATTGTCATAGACGATCTGGGCGCCGTTGTTGAGCACGCCGGGCGCCCCGCCGGGCACCTCGTTGGGCGTAAGCAGCAGGGTGCTGCCGCTAGCCGATTCAAATTGCCAAAGCCCCACCGGTCCTGCCTGGGCCGTCGAAACCAAGACCGTTGCCACGAGGCCTGCCATGACTGCCGCCCGATTCCAACCCCTTGGTCCAAAAACAAACCTAGACTCCCAAACCACTTGCATCCGCTTCATAGGATCCCCCTTCAGCAAAAGAACCCTTGCATACCCACCGACCAGAAGGCCCAACAAGAGTTTGCCAGCCTTCTCCTACACATTTTCTTCTAAAGTAATTGGCTTGATCTTTTCTGTCAACAAAATTGCTGCTTCCGTTAGAGGCCGGATGGAACCAAGCCAGTGACGAGTTGCCAATGGAACCAATGCGTTCAACAACATTCCCCCCGTTGGGGGGAGAAGAGGCGATGCTAAGAAGCATTTCCAAGGGCGAAGCGGTCAAAGAACCTGGGGGCAGTCGAGGTTAGAGCTATTCGGCACGTAGGGACCTTGCCAAGGCGGGCCCGTTCACAGAGGCTGGACGACGATGGCCCTTGGCCAGGTGGGGCATGCAACTTGGCAGGCGCCGCAGCCGTTGCATCGGGCCGGGTCGATCTGCACTTCCACGATGTAGGTAATCGGTGAAAACTGGGTGCGGATGGCCTGGTACGGGCAGCGCTCCCGACAGATGAAGCATTCCCTGGCTTCGGCCAACATGCAGCGGTCCATATCGACATGGGCCAGGCCGATCCGCACCTTTGGCTTTTCGCTCAACAGAACCGGTTGCAAGGCCCCGCTGGGACAGGATAGGGTGCATCGGTTGCAGTCCTCCCGGCAATAGTCTTTGTCCAGATAGAGGACTGGGGCCAAAAAACCGGCTAGCCCATGCCGGGCGCCGTCGGGCAGGATGATCCGGCTTGGGCAGGCCCGGATGCAATTGCCGCAGCGGATACAAAGGCCAGTAAAGCAGCTCTCATCAGCAGCCCCGGGCGGCCGGAGCGGTTTCGAGGGGCTTGGGCCAGCCCGGCGGCCCCAACCGCTCCATACGGACTCCAGTGGTCGGAGCAGTTTGGGGGGTGCGCCTCGAAGCCAACGGGTCCAGCCTGCCCAAACCGCTCCCCCTAGTCCGGCCAATACCAGCCGACGACCAAATTTCCAGCCCGATTCGGCCGTTTGCTGGCATGGCAGTTGCTCCGGGGCCGATCGGGAAAATTCTCCGGCCGGTTTGTCCTGGCCAACCCCGAGGGCTCCGGCAACAGCCGGCTTCGATTCCGACCGAAAAAGTCCAACCACCTTTTTGCTCAGTTCAGCATCTCCAGCCATTTTGGATTCGCTGGCCATACGGCGCCGGAAAAGTCGATTCAACCCTTTGCCTAGTGCAAGGGCCATTTGACGCAGTTGCCAGAGGATTTCCTGTAAACCGCCCAACGGACAAAGCCGACCGCACCAAAGCCCCGGCAAAAGGAAACTTAGCACCAGCACTGCCGCCGCCCCCACAGCAAACCAGTTTTGATTGGCAGGGCGGACGATCCATTCGGCCTGCTCGGCTGAGGTGGCCAGATTGGTTTGTGTGGCCTGTTCGGCTTGGATGGCCAGATCAGGTTGTATCGCCGAGTCGGCTTGGGAAGCCAGAGGGGTTTGTTGGGATAGCTCAGCGGGCGTCGGTGGTAGTGTCGGCTCTTCAAACGGGACCAGGTCAATGCTGGCCGGGGTGATCCAACCGGCCCACAGGGCCAACGGATCCATCCAGAGCAAAAGCGGATAGCCCACCACTGCCCCGGCCAGCGTCAACAGGGCAATCCATTGGCCGACTGGAAAGAGCCGAAACGTCCGAAGCCGACACAACCGACCGGCCCGGCCCGCCAGTTCCGTGCAAACGCCCATCGGACACATCCATCGGCAGAACCACCGTGGCCGGAGCATAGCCACCAGGCCGAGAGCCAAACCCACTCCCACAGTCAGGCCGACTGTATGCAAGGCCAGTAGGGCCGACAAGGCAATCCAGGTGCTCAATGCCGGGACCAAGCGGGCCGCCTCCGGGCTTTCCAAGGTTTGAATCCATCGGGGGATTTCGGGCTGGAGGCTGGTGGGCCAAAGTTGCACTCCGGGCCACAGAATGGCCGTCAGAATGACCAAGCAGCCCACCCGGACCAGCCAACGCCCGGCCACCAGCCAGCGGCGACGGGATTGGCCTTGCTGAGTAAGCTCGGCCAAAAGGTCTTTCGGACAGGTAGTGGTACTGCTCATGGTGGGAGTACACCCATGGTGGAGAGGGCAGATGGGTTGGAACGTTCTGGCACATGGGGCTCCCGCCCGGTGGAACGCCGTCCGGAACGCCCCTCTGGAAGGCCGCCTGTCAGACGGCGCTGGCTCCGTCGGACAGACTCAGGTTCCAAGCGCCGTCTGTTAGAGGGCGATCACCTCCGACTGAGAGACTCAGTTACAACTCCGTCTGACCGACTAAGATGTATTTTTGTTCATGTGTCGTCGCCCAGGTAGGCTTCCTGCTGGCGGAGGATTTTTTGGACCTTGGCGACATCGACCTGGCGGGGCAGACAGCCGTCTTGGACGGCCACCGCCGCAGCCACACCGGCCGCATGACCGGTTACAAAACAATTCGGGATCAAGCGGACCAGATCGGCCATGCGGATTTCGGCGCTAATGCACCGGCCCGCCGCCAGGATGTTATCCACCTTCACAGGCACCAGGGCGCCGTAGGGGATTTGCCAGGGGCCGTGCTTGCCGTTGGACGAACCGCCCACGCCGATCACATCCGAAAACTTGCTTCCGTTTTTCAAGTCCTCCAGTCGGACGGTCGCAAGTCCTTGCAAGACCCGGGTAATGCGCACGCCCAGTTGGGGGGCCGTTTCCATAAGATACACTTTTTCATATCCCGGCGTGGCCCGCACCTTCTGCATGTGCCGCCAAATGAACTTCCGATGCTGCATCTCCAGCCGGGTGAGCACGTTCACATCCAGGCCGTCTTCTTCTGGGCCGAGCATGTTGACCCAGTTCACGCCAGGTACCGGAGTGGGACTTCCCAGCAGCCGGGGTTTTGGCGACGGTCTGGCCTTCTCGGGATCGACGCGGTCGAGGTTGCCGATCCGGCTCACCAGGCCGATATTGTGCGAGCGGTGCTCGAACTCCGCGCCGGCGGCGGCAAACACGTCGCCATCGCCAGTGGCATCGACCACCACTTTGGCCAAAATGGCCTGACGGCCGGATTTACTCTCGATCACTACGCCTTGCACTTTGTTGTCGGTCATAATGACGTCGGCGCACCAGGAGTGCAAAAAGACCTTCAGTCCGGCCTCGTCAATCATTTCGACCATCACATATTTGACGGCCTCGGCATCGACGGTAGGATTCGAGCCGGGCCGACGGTTGATAATGGCGCCGTCGAGCTTGTCCAGCCGACGCATGATCTCCTCGCCGATCCCCTGGCAGACCTGTTTGCCCCCTTGAACAATATGGCCGACCACTAGGAGCACCAAGCCGCCGGACCAAAGGCCGCCGAAATGTCCGTATCGCTCCACTAGGGTAACATCGGCGCCGGCCCGTTTGGCGGCAATCGCAGCACAGACGCCGGCCGGTCCCCCGCCAACGACCAGCACATCCGTCCGATGCAAGATGGGCAATTCTCGCTGGGGCTGGATGACCCGGCCATCGACGACCGTGGGGTTGGCCCGATTTTCTTGGACTTTATTCTTAGCAAGGATAGAACTTTGAAAGCCGCCCGGCTCACCGACATCGGCTGGCAGAACTTCGCCGGTAGGCCAAACACCTAGGCCCGCCGCCGCCCCGCCCATACCAACAAGCCGTAACCAATCCCGCCGATGCATCGCCCAGCCACGTTCGGAATCGGACCAAAAGGGTTCTTTCATAGCAAAGGCTCCCGGAACGTATCCTTTGAGTTAAATGGGAAAGAAACCGAAAGAAAACAGAACGTATCTTTTCCTGCACCTGCCGATAAAAATCTCCGTAACATTTCAGCCGAACGAGGCAACCGGGCACTGATCCGAAAGCTGCAATCCCGGTAACATTTCAGCCGAAGGACGGAGCCTCTTCTTCCTGCCCAAGCAGGGATCCCGTTTTTCCGATGGATTTCGGCTCCTTTGGATTCCCGCTTGCGCGGGAATGACAACGTAGGACCGGCTCGGAAAAGGCAGGGAAATTCTTTAGGGGGAATTATTACTCCTATTGTAAATCTCCAGGGGTGGGAAGCAAACTAGTTCGCTGGGGTGGAAGATTCCAACCGGAGGGAGTTTGCAGGGCGATAGCGGCGGGTCTGGACGAACCAGAAAACGGCTACTGCCAACAAAATTACGATGCTGATATTTTGGCTGATGCTCAGGCCCAAGGGCCAGACGCCTGGCTCATCGGTCCGGATAATTTCCAACAGAAACCGAGTCACTGCATAAAGAGCTAACATACTGGCAAACAGTTGGCCCGGCCAACGGCAGAAGGGGCTGTAGGCCAATAGGAAAAGCCCAATTACCAGGGCATTGAGCGAGGCATATAGTTGGGCGGGATGGACCGGAAGACTTCGCTGCCGGATCGGCGCCAGTGGAAGCGTGATTTTTTTTCCGGAGGTGGTTTGCAAACGGAGCGGGGTTTGCCTGTAAAAGGCAGCGGCGATTTCGGCTTGGGCTTGGCCGCTGGAGTCAACCGGCTGGCCATTGACCTGCAGCAGGCGATCTCCGGGAACCAGCCCGGCCTTTTGGGCGGGCGAATCGGGCCTGACAGAGATGACAAGAGGCTCTTTTTTGGGATGTTCGATAAGAGAAAATCCGTACATTAACCCCCGATGCACTTGGCTTTCATACGGCAGGCTCCCCTGGGGAAACCGCACCGCCCAAGGCTGATCGCACAGCCCGCCGAAGCAACAGCCGTTCAGGAAACACCCCACCCGGCCCAGAGCCAAACCAAACATCAAACTGGGAGCCACTAGATCCCCCAATCCCAGCAGAGAAACTCCATTGTTTTGGAACATTGGCCGGTATTTCCACCAGAAGCCAGCTAGCCCCACCATGGCCCCCAGCAGGGCGCCATAGACCACCAGCCCGCCTTGCGCCACATTGAGCATCGCCCCCAAGGTCGGCCAGAACTGGGGCGACTCCCGACTGGGCCGAAGGAAGTTCTCCCAGTATTCCCACACATAAAACGATCGGGCGCCGACAATACCCGGCAGAATCATCCAAAAGGAAAGACTGAAAATATATTCGGCATCCAGACCAATGTTTTTGGCCCGGCGCACCGCTATCGCCAATCCCACCACCACCCCCAACAATACCATGGTTCCATAACTGCGGATGGGCAGCCCCTCGGCATCCGAAATCGCCGGGATCAATAAGCCCAAAATGGCCGCCACCAGCACTAGCAGCGGAATAAACGAGCGGGTCTCAGATGTCCACCCTTGCCGACGCACCAACCTAACCAACCAGCCCCCAGCCCCGATCAGCCACAACCATAGCAACAACCCAAAACCAAAAAGCGGTATCCCCGCCACTTCTTTCGGGATATGAAGCAAAGTGGGATGCATCCCCGGGTTCCTTCCTTCTGTTGGCGTGATAAACGGAGCGGTAGGGCGATTAGCCCCCGGCTGCCTGTATGGATAAAAGCCTTCGTAACCTTTCCGCCGAATGATGCAACCTGACATTCCTACATAAGCAAGAATCCCGTTGGGGGATTGGTTTCTGTTCTGGATTCCCGCTTCCGCGGGAATGACACTCTGAGGCATTCTCCCTATGGGGGATTCTGACTAAAAACCAGGAACCTCCTTCACTGGGCTGAACTGTTGCCCTCTGTAAATAAAAGTCCTTCCCTGCACCAGATAATCCAGCTCACTGGCCCCAGAAAAGCCGATCCCTCCACGCCGGCCCCTCGCTTAGCAAGCCAAAGGCAGGCAATAGACCGTTGGACGGCTTGAACAAAAAACCTGGGGGATAGACGGCGTCTAACTCAAACGAACCGTTCACACCGATCTTTCGTAATACTTTATAATACGTCTCTACGAACCAATCAGTTCATTATCAATCAACCGGACGCCGTCAATCCGCACGGCGAGGGCTATCAGAATAGGTTGGTCCACCCGCCGCACCGGCGCCAACGTCTGGGGATCCACAAAGGCGACATAGTCGATCTGGGCGCCCGGTACGGCGGCGATCATACTGCGCAGATGGGCGGCCAAAACGGCTGTATCTTTCTGCCCGCTGGCAACCAACTGTTTGGCCTCAGATAAGGCCCTCCATAAAATGGTCGCTTTTTGCCGACTTTCTGGGCCTAAGTACCGGTTTCGGGAGCTCATGGCCAGGCCGTCCGGTTCCCGAACCGTCGGACAGACCCGGATTTCTACCGGCACATTTAGATCAGCTACCATCCGCTGAATCACCAAAGCTTGTTGATAATCCTTCTGGCCGAACCAGGCAATATCCGGTTGGACAATATTGAATAGTTTCAGCACGACGGTAGCAACGCCTCGGAAATGCCCCGGCCGACATCGGCCCTCCAACGGGGCGGCAATGGCGCCGACCTCCACCCAACTGTCAAACCCGGCCGGATACATCTCTTGGTCCGACGGGGCAAACACGGCATCCACCCCATAGGCAGCCAACAGTTCCAAGTCGGCCTGCAAAGTGCGGGGATATTGGGCAAAATCCTCCTGAGGCCCAAATTGGGTGGGATTGACATAGATGGAAACTACCGTGAAATCCGAAGCCTCTTTGGCGGCCCGAACCAGACTCAAATGCCCCTCGTGCAATGCGCCCATGGTGGGGACAAACCCAATCCGACGCCCTTGGCGCCGGGCCGATTGGACCAACTGCCGCATCTCGGCTACCCTGGTAACCACCTGGGGTTTTTCTGCCTGCTCGGTCATCCCCATTCGCTCCTTCCAGTGCCAAGAGTCCCAAGTTTGTTTCCTAAGGGGGAATGTCGTTTTACTGCCCGAAAGAACTCCTTTTGGCAGAGCGGTGGTGGGAGATTACTGCATTGCTTGCATAGCGGTTTGGACTTCGGCAGCGGCCCGGCTGAGCCGAGGTGGCCAAATTCCCCGGGCCAATCGAATGCGTAAGATCGGCCCTTGCCAACCTAATGGTTTATATTTACCCCCCAAATATTGGGGATCAGAGATGGGGTGGCCTGGATTGCCATCCCCCTGTCGCTCTAAGCAGACCAACAACTTGGGCAGAGCAATCCACTTGGCCAGAGTCTCCCAAAGCCTCCGATCCGTTTCCGGAAGAGCGGGTCCAAGGAGGGCAGCGGCCTCAGCTAACCATTGGGGAAGCCAAAAATCGCTGACCACCCACCCATCGGAGGCCCGCCGGTATTGATACGAAGGCAATCGTTCGATCAATACTTGGAGCCATTGTAAAATATCCTGGGCAAGCTGGGTAGGCTGGGCAAATTCCTCCCAAGGAGCATCCTCCAAATAGGCACAGTCGCCCCTATTCTGAGCCAGACCAAGAGGCATTCCCCCCATGTTGGTTGTCCAAGACCCGTCATCTGAGGAATCTGGGGAGAGAAAACTCCGCTGTTTTGAGGGTATGGGAAACTCCTTTGCCTTTTCCGCCAGCATCCGGAGTCCGACTTTCAGCCACCCGGGCACACAGACCAGCTCTGCCCCGGTCTGCTGGGCCACCTGTTGGGCAAGCCGTCTGTTCAGACTCGGATACGGGCCGGTAATCGCCACATAAGGAAAAGCCAGGCGGAGATGCTCAAACAATTCTCGCACCGTCCAGCCGATTTCCGGATGGGGCATCCAACCGGCCACCTGGGCGGCCGGTTCCAGCACAAACCGTCGCCATGCCATGGCCGGATGAGGTATCCGAAGCCGAGGACTCTCCACGACCAACTGCTCGTAAAGCAAGATGTCTAAATCGAGGGGGCGAGGTCCCCATCGCTCCGCTCGTACTCGGCCCAACTGGAGCTCGATTTCTTGGACTCGCTGGAGCAGGTGCTCTGGAGAAAGGGAGGTTCGGAGCAAGGCCGCCCCGTTGAGGAAATCGGGCTGAGCAGCCGGGCCTCCTACCGGCCGAGTAGGTATCCATCGGCTTACCGCGCGCAAATCGATGCCTGGGGTCTGCTGGAGCAAATCCAGCGCCGTTCGGAGATTTTCCTCCCGGGAACCTAAATTGGAACCTAACCCGATCAATACGTTCGCCATGGGACAGACCACTGCGTGGACGAAAAGCCGACTTCTTTTGCTCCAGGACGGATCGGATTGATCGGCTGCATCTGCCTCCCACAGGGGCACGGAAAACACCATGCTCCTCGGATTGCCAATGGCACTGAGGGCAACATACCATAGAAATATATGCCTTTAAAGGGAGAAAGGAAATGCGGGGGCTTTAAAGGTGCCAAGGAGGGGCCGTTGAACTCGTTGAAAGCAGGAGGATCAAACGGATTGACTTGATTGGCCCATCCTTTAGGGGGATGGCAATATACTTTTAGGGGGGTTACATGTCCACGCTTTTTCAGTCGGCGGAGCAGCAGAACTTGAACCAGGCGATGCCGTTGGCGGCGCGGATGCGCCCCCGCAGGTTGGACGAATTTGTAGGGCAGCGGCATTTCCTGGGAGAGGGAAAACTGCTCCGTCGGCTATTGAAGGCAGATCGGCTGGGATCGGTGATCTTTTATGGTCCGCCCGGTACCGGCAAGACCACCTTGGCCCGTCTGATAGCCCTGGAAACCAAAAGCCATTTTGTGCAGCTTTCGGCCGTTGCCAGCGGGGTAAAAGAACTGCGGGAAATCCTGACCGAAGCCCGCCACCGTCTGGCCGCCGAAGCACGTCGTACTGTGCTTTTCATCGACGAAATTCATCGCTTCAACCGGGCACAGCAGGATGTGCTGCTGCCAGAGGTCGAAGAAGGGATCGTCATCCTCGTAGGTGCTACGACGGAAAACCCCTTCTTTGCTATTACCAGTCCCTTGGTAAGCCGAAGCCGAATCTTCCAATTTGAACCCCTCTCGAAAGAAGACATCAAGACATTGCTTCGGCGGGCGCTGGCGGACAGGGAGCGAGGCCTGGGGAACTATCCGATCCAGATGGACGAAGACGCCCTAGAGTTTTTGGCCGAAACCTGCGACGGCGACGCCCGGCGGGCCCTGTCGGCCTTGGAAGTAGGAGTGCTCTCGACCGACCAACGCCCGATCCACTTTACCCGCCAATTGGCCGAAGAATCGGTCCAGCGCAAGGCGATCCAATACGATCGGCTCGGCGACGCCCATTATGATGCCATTAGTGCCTTGATCAAAAGTATCCGTGGGAGCGATCCGGATGCTGCCTTGTACTGGCTGGCCCGGATGCTCGAAGGCGGGGAGGATGTCCGGTTTTTAGCACGTCGGCTGGTCATTTTGGCCAGTGAGGACATCGGCAATGCAGACCCAGCCGCTTTGCCGTTGGCTGTAGCAGCGGCCCAAGCCTGCGAAATCGTCGGCCTGCCGGAATGTCAACTCAACCTGGCCCAGGCGGTTACTTATCTGGCATGTGCACCGAAGTCCAACGCCTCTTATGTTGGTCTGATGGAAGCCCAAGAGGATATTCGAGAAGGACGACTTCTGCCGGTGCCAGTGCATTTGCGGGATAGCCATTATCCGGGTGCTGCCCGTCTTGGCCACGGCCAGGGATACCAATACGCTCATGAGTTTCCGGACGCTATTGCTCCGCAGGATTATTTGGGGGTAGAGAAGATTTACTATCGGCCCACCGATCGGGGCTTTGAGCGGGAGCTTGCACAGCGGTTGGAGCAGATCCGTGCCCGCCTGCGAGAAGGTAAACAAGCAACAAAAACCACCCCCTCCTCCACTGAGCCGACTGCCCTCTGCCCATTATCGCCCCCAAGCTCGGTAGATTTGCCAGAACAAGCAAGCATGAGCCAAGCAGTCTCCTCGTCGGACGAGATTCCTGCAAGCCCAGCCACAGCGCCCTCCCCTGCCCTGGAGCATCCTGCAGAGGTAGCATCAGCCCCTGAGCTCTCTCCGCCAGCTTCCGAGCTTGGCCAGCCCAAGCAAGCAAAACCTTCCCGCCGTTCGCCCAGGAAGAAAAATCCGTAACCTTTCTCCACGAAAAAAGCAACCATCTATTGTCCCTTGGATGGTAGGCAGCCCCAAGGAAAAAGCTCCCCTAATTGGCCAAACGGATTCGCTTGTTAGCCTGCCAAAACTTTCGGTTCATCCGCCCACAGGTTGCGTGGACCAGTGGGCTGTCCCTCTAAACCACGGGGAACTCCGGGAGATATACCCTACAATAGGCCTACGATGGGTGGTGAGCTCTTCTGTTCGATGTTCAGCAACCCGGGGGCGTCCGAGTAGGCTATGGGAGCACCGCTTCGAGACGCCAAGAATCCAGTCGGCACAGGTTAGCCACGGACTGTACTCCTGGCTGCCAAGGGAAAGGGCAAACGGAACGCTCTTGGGAAAAAGCGGGATATTAGTGCCAATCGGTTGGAAGTATTACCTATTGTTACCCTAGACCTTCGATGTCTGGCACTCGGATGGAGCCAGGGGGTGGGCTTGCATTAATCCAGAATTTCATTACGCTAGAAAGCTAACCAACCGATTGTTCCGAACGGAGATTAGCCGGACCCTATCCGTTGAACAAATCGCCCCAAAGGAATCCCTAAATGCGGAGGCTCCCCAGCGCCCGTGGCAGCTTGGGAGCATAGGTGAAACTGTGGCCCGTTTCGGCAAAGGAGGCCAGATCGTGAAAACCCGACTCTTCTACCAGTTGGGCCGGGAAGTTTCGGAAATCGGTTTGGGCACCTGGCAATTAGGCGGGACCGAATGGGGACCGGTCTCCGAAGAAGATGCCTTGGACACCCTACAAGCGGCGGCCGAAAGTGGAATTACTTTCATCGACACGGCCGACATCTACGGCATGGGCCGAAGCGAAACGCTCATCGGCCGGTTCTTGCAACAGCGCCCCGATCGGGATCGGTTCTTTATTGCCACCAAGGTGGGCCGGCGTCCGGACCCCGGCTGGCCCAAAAATTTCTCCCGAGAGGTGCTATTTCAGCACGTGGAAGATAGTCTCCGACGGCTGCAAGTGGAGAGTATCGATCTGATGCAACTGCATTGCCCGCCCATGGAGGTCCTTCAGCAAGGGGAAGTCTTCGAGCATCTTCGGGAGCTACGCCGACAAGGCAAAATCAAGGCCTTCGGCGTCAGTGTGGAATCTATGGCCGAAGCTCTGGTCTGCTTGAATCAGCCCGACTTGGCCTCGCTGCAGATTATTTTTAATATCTTCCGACGCAAACCGATCGACCTGCTGTTTGCGAAGGCTCAAGAGAAGCAGGTGGCGCTGATTGCCCGGTTGCCGTTGGCCAGCGGCCTGTTGGGTGGCCGGCTGTCGGCGGAAAGCGCCTTCGGCGAACGAGACCATCGCCAGTTCAACCGAGATGGACGGGCGTTTAATATCGGGGAAACTTTCGCCGGCCTTCCGTTTGAACGCGGCGTAGAACTAGTCAGCTATCTTCGGCCCCTGGTACCCGAAGGCATGACCATGGCCCAGTTTGCCCTCCGCTGGTGCCTCGACTTCCAGGCCATTACCACGGTCATTCCTGGCAGCAAACGGGCCAAACAGGTGCGCGAAAACGCCGCAGCCAGCGAACTGCCCCCTTTGCCGGAGACCATCCACCGTCGGCTCCGCCAGTTTTATGAGGATGAGGTGGTCTCCTACATCCGCGGCCCTTATTAAAGAACGGTTAGAAGGAACCTGGCGGAAAAAGCAGAGTTACTGAAACATTAGAAAACTAGGCCGTTTTCCCAACTCCTTCCCATAGCAGTGGGTTATAAGTTGGCCTAATCCAGGTATCGAATAAACCAACTCAAACCATTCCAGATCGTTAATAGGGAAACGATTCGCGGGGAGTGTCTATGGCCACGGTGATTGTGGATAATCGGGAAATTGAGTTGCCGGATGGAGAGCAACTGAATTGCATTCAGGCGGCTGCGTTGGCCGGGGTGGAGATTCCGCATTATTGTTTCCATCCGGGCCTGTCGGTGGTGGGTAGTTGTCGGATGTGTTTGGTGGAAATTGGCAAACGGGACCCGCAGACCGGCCATATCACCATGTTTCCCAAACTGCAACCGGCCTGCAACACCCCGGCCACGGATGGCACAGTGATTGTTACCCAATCCGAAAAGGTGCAGCATGCCCGGGCTATGGTGGAAGAAGACCTGCTGCTTCGGCATCCGATCGACTGCCCCATCTGCGACAAGGCCGGCGAGTGCCGATTGCAGGATTATCACTTTCGATATGGCCAAAAGGAGCGTCGGGCGGAGCTACTGCCCTTCCATAGCCGACGCTATGATCTAGGCGACGTTTGGCTTTTCGTCGATCGCTGCATCATGTGCACCCGTTGTGTACGGTTTGTGCGGGAGGTGGCTGGCACCAGTGAACTGATGGTCCTGGCCCGGGGCGCCCAGGAAGAGATTGCCGTTCTGCCCGGGTATCCGCTGAACAACAAACTTTCCGGCAATGTGGTGGACCTTTGTCCGGTCGGGGCCTTGGCCGACAAGGATTTTCTCTACAAACAGCGGGTGTGGTTCCTGCAGTCGCATCCGCACGTTTGTCCGCACTGTGCGGTAGGATGCTCCATCTGGATCGATGAAAACCAGGACCACGTTTGGCGGATTCGGCCCAGGGAAAATCCGCAGGTAAACCGATGGTGGATTTGCAACGACGGTCGGTACGGCTATTATCAGGTGCATGATCGGCGTCGGCTTGTGGTGCCCCGTCGGCGAACCGCCGCTGGATGGGAAGAGCTAGACTGGCAGCAGACGCCGGGGATGGTCCGGGAGGCCCTGGAGCGAGCGGGCCGACTGGCCGCTGTGCTCTCGCCGTTTCTTACCGTCGAAGAAGCGTATCTATTGGCCCTTTTGGTCCGCCGAATCGACCCAGAGGCCTTATTCGGCCTTGGTCCAGTACCCCGGATCGGCCAGCACGAACGGTTTCCCGGCGGCTTTACCATTTCGGCGGAAAAGTGCCCCAATCGCCGGGGTGTGGAAGCGGTGCTGAGCTATTTCATGAAAGGCCGGGTGCTCCAATTTGAGGAACTTTTGAACCAGCTTGGTCCCCAGGGCATCCGGGGCCTATGGATTTCGGGCGGCTACAAGGCGCCGATGCCGCCGGTGGAGCATCTGTTGGACCAATCGGCGGCGGCCCGGCTAGAAGGGCTGGACCTGGTGATCGTGCACGACCTGTTCCCTTCGCCGGTGGCCGACCGGGCGCATTATCTGTTGCCCGCCGCTGCCTGGGCGGAACGGGATGGTTCCTATGTCAACCGAGCGGATCGCCTGCAAAGTTTTCGGCGGGCTATTCGGCCTCCCAGGGGGGTGCTGCCGGAAGGTTGGCTTCTGTGGCACATGCACCAACGGGTGGGCCGATTCCACGCCCCCACTGTCCTGGACGAAATGGCCCAACAAATCACCTATTTTGCACCGGCCGTTTACGGCGTCCCGGAAGTCGGGCTAGACCTGAAAGCAAGCCTTTTGGCCAGTGTTGGTGCAGGCCCTGCCAAAATACAAAGTTGAAAAGGATAAACGAGCCCTCAAAAGAAAGAGGAACACTTTAGCCGAAGGCGACGTCCCTATCTTTCCCTCTCTCATGCGGGGGGAGAGGCAATGAACAAAGGGGCGGCCCAAAGTAGCCTGGATTCCCGCTTGCGCGGGAATGACAAGTAGGACGGGCTCCCGCCCGTGGCTTGCGCGGGAATGATAATCAATCAAAATCCTCCCCAGGTCGGAGAGGGTTAGGATGTGGGGATTCTGGATTCCCGGGCAAACGGGAATCCAGAGAGCAAGAATCTGTCAAAAAACTGGATTCCCGCTTGCGCGGGAATGACAGATTGCCTCAATCGGGGCTGAAATCTTCCGAAAGGATCAGAATCGGAAAAGGTTAACCGAACGATGGACCTGTTGACGACGCTGGAAGCCGGGATCAAGATGTTGATTCTGTTTGGCGGCCTGATGGGAGCGGCGGCCTATCTGGTGTTGGTCGAGCGGTGGATGGCTGCCTGGATACAGGATCGGCTTGGGCCGAACCGGGCCGGTATCCCGCTCACTCGGATTCGGCTTTTCGGCCTGGGCCAGCCGATCGCCGACGGCGGAAAGTTCATCTTCAAAGAAGAGTTCACCCCCAGTCATGTGGAAAAGGTCCTGTATTTTTTGGCGCCGGTGGTATCGCTGACAGCGGCTGTTGGTGTATTTGCTGTCGTACCGTTTGGAGAGGTGGAAATTTTGGGGTATCGGCTTCGGCTTGCGGTGGCTCCGGGGGTGGATGTGGGCCTGCTATATATTGTGGCCGTCAGCGGGCTGGGGGTGCTGGGGGTTTTGCTAGGCGGCTGGGCCAGCAATAATAAATACAGTCTCTTTGGCGGCATCCGGGCAGCGGCCCAACTGCTCTCCTATGAAATCCCATTGGGATTAGCCTTGCTGGGTATTGTGTTGGCTGCCGGTTCGCTCCGGCTGGAGGAGATCGTGCTGTGGCAGGCGCAGACCGGACTGTGGAACATCTTCTGGCAACCGTTGGGTTTTAGCGTGTTTTTCCTGGCTGCTTTTGCCGAGGCGGGCCGACTGCCGTTCGACATGGCCGAGGCCGAGCAGGAACTGGTGGGCGGCTACCATACCGAATACTCCGGCATGAAACTGATGATGTATATGGTGGCCGAGTACCTGCACATGATTCTGGCGTCGTTCCTGTTGGTGTTGGTGTTTTTTGGCGGCTGGCATTTCTGGGGCTTAACGGGCGGGCAGGCGGTGGCAGCCTGGCCAACCGCATTGCTCCGGGTGGTTGTGCTACTGGGCAAAGTGCTACTAGTGATTTGGTTTTTCATGGTGGCCCGGTGGAGTTGGCCCAGGTTCCGATTTGACCAGATCATGCACCTGGCCTGGTATGTGCTGATACCGTTGGGGTTGGTTTATGTAGTCAGTGCGGCGGTGCTGGGGGAGTATGGGCCTGGGTGGGCGGCCCAGATCGGTATCCGACCTGCTTTGCTGAGCGGAATCATAAATTGGTTGGTGTTTTTTGCAGTCTGGGGCCTAGCGGCCTGGTTGGCGCCGCTGCATTATGACAATCGGCCTCTGCGAGGCCCCATCCGGCCCCAGGCCCCATCACCAGAAGCTGTTCCGTGAAAAGACCTAGCAGAAAAATCCGAGAAATCCGAGATCCTGCCATGGAACCGAATGATCCTCAAGTACGTTGGCTCAAAGAGCCGGAGCTGGGTTGGACCGGCAAAGTGTATCTGCCGCTTTTTGTCGAAGGGATGCGGACCACGCTTCGGCATCTAGTGGGTCCGAAGCTGACGGTCCAATCGCCGGATGAGCGGCATGAAATCCCGGAGCCGCTGATTTACCGCGGCGTGCACCGGCTGAACCGGGATGAACAGGGCCGGGTCAAATGTGTGGCCTGTTTTTTGTGTGCTACGATCTGCCCGGCGCATTGCATCGACATTGTGGCAGCCCCCTCACCCTGGCCGGACCGAGATAAATACCCGGAAAGTTTCACCATTGACGAGCTGCGGTGCATCTACTGCGGCATGTGCGAAGAGGCTTGCCCAGAGCAGGCCATCGAACTGACAAGCCTCTACGATCTTACCGGCAAAAGCCGAGAGGAAATGATCTTCGACAAAGAAAAACTCCTGAGCGTCTATGACCAGACCAAGGATACGGAGCCTATTCTTGCCGATTGGCCGTTGCCAGCCGCGTCGGCCCAACAGGAAAACGGAGCTCGGCAAATGCAGTATGACGAGAAGAATTAGTCAACGGAGTGTCTAGAGCGTGAATCCGCAGCAGGTTGTCTTTTTAACCACGATTATCCTCGGTACGGCGGGACTGGTACTGCTATTGCGGCCGGGCGGGGGGACGATGCGCCTATTGGGAGCTGGTTTTGCGGCCATTGCCTTCGGAGCGGTATTGGCCCAGGCGCCGATGATCCAACCGGCGTGGGAGGGCGTGTTGTTATATCTATTGGCGGCAATGACGGTGCTGGCGGCTTTGGCAGCGGTCAGCTTGGTGCATCCGCTCTATTGCGCTGTGTGTTTTGGGTTAACGTTGGTGGGTGTATCGGCGTTGATGGCGTATGGGGGGGCACAGTTTTTGGCCGCCGGTACGCTGATTGTCTATGTGGGGGCGATTTTGGTCGTGTTGCTTTTTGTGTTGATGTTGGCCCATCCCAGAGGCCGAGCCGCCTATGACTGGAATCGGTGGGAGGTGTTTGTATCGGCCGGTACGGGCATGGTCTTTTTGGCCATGTTGAGTCTGCTACTCACCCGGAGCTTGGCTGGGCCGGTGCAGTGGGCGGCCCAGGCGGAAGCCCACCGGCAGCAAGCCGCCGGCGCCGAGGCCCATGCCGATTCTCTCCTCCCAGAGAAAACATATCTTCCGCCCAAAGCCGGCCAGGGGGTGTTAGCGGAGCAGCACGTGGCCCGGATCGGCCAGCACCTATTTGGCGGGCATTGGTGGGCGGTGCAGGCGGCTGGGGTACTTCTGCTAGCCGCCCTGGTGGGAGCGGCCGTCATCATTGGCCGATTGCGCGGCCCGCTGGAAGGCCCCCAACAAGCGGCCAACCCTCCTGCCAGCGCCTTTGCTCCACCACAACCAGACCGATCCGAAGTCCAGCGTAACTCTTAAATTCCTTTATGATGTTCCGAAAACCTTAACACCAACGATGTTCAAAAATCTGAAAGAATGAGATACAAAAGCAAACCATGAACGACTACGCCTTTCTCCACCAATACTTGGCCGTCGGGGCGATGCTTTTCAGCATTGGGCTGGTAGGCTTTTTTACCCGGAGGAACATGATTCTCATGTTCCTCTGTACCGAAATGATGCTTCAAGGGGTGTCGTTGAGTCTGGTGGGCTGGAGCCGATTTTACGACGATTTTGGCGGCCAGATGTTGGTGATTATGATCCTGGCGGTAGCGGCCTGTGAAGCGGCGATCGGCTTGGCGTTGATTGTGGTGTTGTTTCGGCATACCGGCTCGTTGGATATTGCCGTTTGGCAACGGCTGCGGGAGGCCAACCAGCCGCCTTGGCAAGACGACCGGCCCATTCCCATCCCGGAGGAACCGCCGCCGAGTTGGCCCCGGTTGGCCCCGGCTGGGGTGCGTCCCGTGGAAAGCCCCGAAACTACCGACTTTCGTGAGATGGTGTAAATACTCCCTATGCATACGGGGAAAAACCAAACTTCCCTAGAAACCTCGCCCTTTGCTTAAATACCTACTTCCCGCTGGATGTGGAAACGAGTAACATTTCGGCCGAATGATGCCACCTATTATTCCTACGAAAGCAGAGTCCAATTTTTTGTTTAGCAAGCCTGGATTCCGCTAGAGCGGGATTGACAGAGGGGGATTCTTCCTAAAAACGGGAACCTACTTGATTCGGCTGAACTGTTACAGGAACCATAACTACTATTGCTGGATGGAGAAATCGGTTCGATTATGTTTACCGTGGAATCGCTTTTGGTGGTAACGGTGGTCATGCCGCTGGCGGCGGCAGTGTTGACGGCGCTGGTGGGGCCTCGACTTTTGCGCAGCCAGAGCCATTGGCCGACCATCCTCGCTTTGGCCATTTCCCTGACGGCCAGTCTGCTTTTAGTCTGGCAAGTAACCCAGGAGGCGGCAGCAACGCTCTCGGCCCGTGAAAACCAACCCGTGCCCAGCGCCGAGCGGCGAGAGCATCCGCTCGGCTATGAAAGGATTGTTACCCTTTGGACCTGGTCGGGCGGCGGCTTGCCCGAGCACGGCGCTGGCTCGGCTCAACAAGAGGAGGACCCACTGGGGCCGCCGCCGATTATCGAAGTCAGCCTCCGGGCCGATCCCCTGACAGCCATCATGCTAGCCACCGTTACCGTCATCTCCCTGCTGGTGGCGATCTATTCGGTCGGCTATATGCACGGCGACCCAGGGTATTGGCGATTTTACAGTTACATTGCCCTGTTTGTCTTTTCGATGTGCATGTTGGTTTCGGTAAGCAATTTTCTCTTGCTTTACGTCTTTTGGGAGGCAGTGGGGCTTTGCAGTTATTTATTGATCGGCTTTTGGTACCAGCGACCAGCAGCGGCGGCCGCCGGCAAAAAGGCGTTTTTGGTCAACCGGGTCGGCGATTTCGGCTTCGCCTTGGGAGTATTTTTGCTCTGGATGAGCTATGGCACGCTCAATTTTCATGATGTACAAACCGCTGGGCAAACCCAGCCGGGCATCCTTGGACAAACGTTCCTCCAACAGCCAGAGCACTATGTCGGCGGAGCGGTCGGCACAGCCATTGCCCTGTTGCTTATGGCCGGGGCCTGCGGCAAAAGCGCCCAGTGGCCGCTGCATGTGTGGTTGCCGGATGCTATGGAAGGCCCTACGCCGGTAAGTGCCTTAATCCATGCGGCCACGATGGTAACGGCCGGGGTGTATTTGACGGCCCGGTGTTTGCCGCTGTTTTTGGCCGCCCCGGTTGCTCCCCTGGTGGTAGCCTGTATTGGCGGCGGGACGGCCCTGCTTGCCGCCTTGATCGCCCTGACACAGACCGATCTAAAACGCATCCTGGCCTACTCCACCATCAGCCAACTGGGCTATATGTTTTTGGCCGTTGGGACCGGCACGGTGTTGGGCGTAACGGCTGGGATGTTTCATCTGTTTACCCATGCGTTTTTCAAAGCCCTGCTCTTCTTAGCAGCCGGGAGTGTGATGCACGCCATGGGCGGCGTGATCGACCTTCGGCAATTCGGCGGCCTGCGCCGGCATCTGCCTTGGACCCATACGACCATGCTATTTGGCTGTTTGGCCCTAGCCGGGGTAGTTCCGTTTGCCGGGTTCTGGAGTAAGGATGCCATTTTGCTGGCCGTCGGCCAACAGGAAGGCATGGTGTATCAGGTGCTTGGCTGGACGGCGACGGCCACCGCCTTTTTGACCGCCTTTTATACGTTCCGGGCATTTTTCCTCTGCTTTTATGGGCCGGAACGGATACCCGAAGAGGCGGGCGACCATGTCCATGAAGGTCCAGCCTGGATGATTGGGCCATTGGTGGTATTGGCAGCCGGTTCGCTGGTGGTAGGCGCTTATTTTGAATGGACTCATGGATTTGCCCACTTTTTGGGCCAGACGCCTTCGCTTTGCCTGACCGGCCTGGCCCAAGAAGGCCCACGGGCCGAGATGATCTCCCACAGCACGGTGGCTGTTGGAAGCAGCTTGGTTGCGTTGGCTGGGATCGGCTTGGCGGGGCTGGTCTATCTAGGACCACGCAGCCTGCTGGAAGGCCTGACCCGGACCAGCTCCGCTGTGGGACTATATGGGCTTTCGTATGGGAAGTTTTTCTTCGACGAGATTTATCAGGCGGTAGTGGTGCAACCCTTCTGGGCACTGGCTCGGCTGTGCGGCTGGCTGGATGATCGAGCTATCGATGGAGCCGTCGATGGCATCGGGACCTTGCCCCGTGGGCTGGGCGCATTGTTCCGAAGCCTGCAAATGGGTTTTACGCCTTTTTATGCGTTGGCCATGATCCTGGGCGTGTTGGTGTTACTGGGAGCATTGATGACCGGATAAATTGTAACTTAGTCTATCTAGACTGGTAGCTTATTCAGTCCAGACAGAGTTAATCGCCGTCTGACAGACGGCGTTCCATTCGGCGTTAGCAGACGGTGCTCCTGGAAAGCAGAAACCTATCCCAAAGGATAACCGACAGTTATGACCGAAGCGGGCGCCAGAGTACTTTTATTGGTCAGTGTGGTTTCGCCGTTGGCGGGGGCGTTGGTGTTGGGCCGAGATCGGGTGCGGGCTCGGCAGTCGGCCTTGGCCACCAGCTTGTTTACCTTGGTATTGTGTGTGTTGGTTATAGCGGCCTATCCGCCTGGGGCGAAAGAGTTCGCCCGGGTGAGCTTGCCCTGGGCGTCCGGGGCAAGCTCTGCCCCAACTGCGCCGGTGGTAAGTTTTTCGTTGGCTTTAGACGGCCTGAGCCTTTGGCTTTATGGGCTGACGGCCCTGCTGGGGGTGGTGGGCGTTTTGATCAGTTGGGAGGCCATTCAAGAGGAGGCGGCCCGATTCTACCGCTGCTGGCTCCTGCTGGAAACCGGCATGTTGGGCGTCTTTTTGGCCCAGGATATTTTGCTCTTTTATGTCTTTTTTGAGTTCACCCTGGTACCGCTTTTTGTGCTGATCGGCGTTTGGGGAAGTGAACAGCGTCAATATGCGGCGGTGAAGTTTTTCCTTTTTACTCTGGCCGGTAGTGTGCTGACGTTTTTAGGCCTGTTGGCAATGGTGCTGTGGGTCTATGTCCAGACGAATCGACTCACCTTCTCCATCCCCGATTTGACCGAGTATTTGCAGAATCTGCACGGCGGGGATCGGATGCCGCTGAGTTTGCAACTGGTGATCTTCTGGGCCTTGTTTGCTGGGTTTGCGATCAAGGTGCCGCTGTTCCCCCTGCACACCTGGTTGCCGCTTGCGCATGTGGAGGCGCCGGCGGCGGGCAGTGTGGTCCTGGCCGGGGTGCTGCTGAAAGTGGGCGGCTACGGATTCCTACGGTTCAATATCCCCATGCTGCCGGAAGCAACGGCGGTTTCCGCTCCGTATCTACTGATTCTTTCGGTAGCCGGAATTGTCTATGGGGCATTGGTAGCCCTGGCGCAGAAGGATATTAAACGGCTGATCGCTTATTCGAGCATTAGCCATTTGGGTTTTTGCCTGATGGGCATTTTTGCGCTGAATCGGTCCGGCGGCCAGGGAGGCGTCTTGCAGATGCTTAACCACGGACTATCCACAGGGGCGCTATTTGCCCTGGTGGGGATGATATACGAGCGGTATCATACCCGGCAAATAGCCGACCTGGGCGGCCTGGCCCGCAAGCTGCCGTGGTTGGCCTTTTTTATGGTGCTAGCGAGTTTGGCTAGCATTGGGCTGCCGGGACTAAACGGGTTTGTGGGCGAATTTTTGGCCTTGTGGGGGATGTTCCATCGGGCTTGGTCGGATGCGCCAGTGGAATGGGTGCTACTGTACCGGATACTTTCCGTCTTAGCACTCAGCGGGGTGATTCTAGGGGCTTGGTATATGCTTTGGATGGTGGAGCGGGTGTTTTTCGGGCCGCTGCGCGAACCGCTTCATGAAGTAACCGGACAACCACCCGCTTCTGCAGGCGAAGGAGAGCCATATTGCTCGCCTGGTGGGCACGGGGCTTCGGGCGCAGACGGCTTGGAGGGGGCTGGTTGGAGGGATTCTGCCTCTAGTCCCAGCTCGGCGGTATCGGGAGAGGACCTTTGTGGGCGGGAAATCCTGGCCCTGGCGCCGCTGGGGCTGCTGATGTTGTGGATTGGTGTGTATCCGAAGTTTTTCTTAGATCGGATCGGGCCGACTGTGGAAGAGCTATCCGCACCGGCCGCCCGATTGCTTTTGGAAGGGCGGGAGGTTCCTACCGGCCTGTGTTGTGGTGAAACCA
Source organism: uncultured Thermoguttaceae bacterium (assembly GCA_938042245.1). Classification (GTDB taxonomy): domain Bacteria; phylum Planctomycetota; class Planctomycetia; order Pirellulales; family Thermoguttaceae; genus JANXAQ01. The sequence continues at coordinate 10,733 of CALIRO010000051.1, read as the reverse complement.
ACTTGTCTTCTCCCCCATCTAACCCTTTTGGATCTAATCATGTCTTTAAGGCAGGACCAGGGCTAGTCTATCGGGGAGCTAATTAATCTGCCAGACCGGCTTGGTTACCGCCGGAGTGGCCAACAGAGCGTCTAACAGCCGGTGCTACCTACAAAGGAGATCGTTCATCCCCGGAAGAGGGAGTTGATCGTGGGCTACCGGTTCTTGCTTGCTGGCATAATGCCAGCAGGAATTCCACGGTCTGGCGGATTTGTGCTTCGGGCCAATGGTTTCGGATAGCTTCGACGACCTGTTGGGCAGCCAAGCTAATTGGGGCAAATCCGTAGCCGCCTGCCGAGCCTTTCAGTTGGTGGCACAGCAGATGAAGTCCTTCCAGATCCCCTCGGTGGAGATGGTCTAGGATTTTTTGGATTCGTTGGGGCATTTCCTGGACGAACAGGGCCACCAATTCCTGGAAGTCGGGATCCGCTCCGATGGTGGAATAGAGGGGTTGAACAATGTAGGTCAAATTATTCATCTATCTTGTCTTCTTAATCTATAGAGAACAGGAAAACTTCGGGCCTCATTTCGTCGATGGAAGAAGTGGCATCTATCGTAGAAAAGATAGGCTGTAACACAGGATAAGCCTTGGGTGAAGAGGAGTTCTTTTTTTATTTGGGTAAATTATTTAATCGATATAAATTGCGCATTCGATATTCTTTTCCTAATGAGCATTTTAAGACCTTGTAATTTACATAGTTTGGTGGAGATAGAGATCTTGGTTAATCTATGGCCTCTACGGCGTCGATACGTATCCATAGAATGGTCGTAGAGGTTGTATCTGCGCCAGAGAATGTGGGTATTTGGATTGGTTCCTTTTAACAAGGAGTCGCTGTAATGAACCGACGGATTCTGTTTGTGCTGCTGGCTGCTGGTGCAGCCCTAGTGCTTGCCTCCCACGCTGAGGCAGGCCTGTTGAAAAAGTTGGGTGTGCCAACTTGTGCTCCGAAGACCTGTGAGCCGGCCACTGCTGCGCCGGCTACCTGCGAGCCGGCTGCGGTGTGCTGCAAGCCTCGGCTGATCGACCGGATTCGTGCGCATCGGGCCTGGCGGAAAGCCCTGCGATGCGCCAAGAGTTGCGCCCCGGCTACCTGCGAGCCGAAAGCTTGCGAGCCGGTCACTACTGCCCCGAAGACCTGCGAGCCGGCTGCGGTGTGCTGCAAGCCTCGGCTGATCGACCGGATTCGTGCCCGTCGGGCTTGCCGGAAAGCCCTTCGCTGCGCTGCCACCTGCGCTCCGGCTACCTGCGAGCCGAAAGCGTGCGAGCCGGCCACTACCGCCCCGAAGACCTGCGAGCCGGCTGTGGTGTGCTGCAAGCCTCGGCTGATCGACCGGATTCGTGCCCGTCGGGCCTGCCGGAAAGCCCTTCGCTACGCTGCCACTTGCGCTCCGGCTACCTGCGAGCCAGCCGCCCCGGCACCCAGCCAACCGGCTCCTAAGCCTGCTGCCTAAAGAAAAGAAAGGAAGTTCCCGCCGATTTCCCGAGCGATCGGCCAATAGAGTCCTCTCCTCCTCCTGAAGCCCCGGCGGCCCGTTGGTCCCCCGCCCAACGGGCCGCTTTGCTTTTTAGACCCTCCTGGCGGAGTTCCAACATCAGCAGACGGGCACTTTGCACAACCCAACTGAACCGATTGGGCAGGAGCAAGAGGCCCGGCCTTCCCTGGCCCGATCCTCAGGAAGTTTGTAGGAAGCTTTATTCAGGGAAGAGTTTGGTGGATAGGTAGCGTTCGCCCAGGTCGGGCAGGACGACGACGAGAAGTTTCCCGTGGTTTTCAGGCCGTCGGGCCACTTGGAGAGCCGCCCAGGCAGCCGCTCCAGAGCTGATGCCGCAAAAGATCCCCTCCTTTTGGGCCAATCGACGGGCAGTCTCGATGGCATCCTCATCCTGAACCTGGATCACTTCATCAATGATGTGGAGATTCAACACATCTGGGATAAAGCCGGCGCCGATTCCCTGGATGGAATGTCGGCCCGGTTTGAGTTCCTGCCCGGCCAATTTTTGAGAAATCACAGGGCTGTTAGCCGGTTCGACCGCCACCATCCGAACCGAAGGTTTTCGGGCTTTCAGCACTTCGCCCACGCCAGTAATCGTGCCTCCGGTACCGACGCCGCTGACCACAATATCCACCTGTCCCTGGGTATCCCGCCAGATTTCCTCGGCCGTCGTTTTGCGATGGATTTCTGGATTGGCTGGGTTCTTAAATTGCTGAGGCATATAGTAATGGGGATTTTGCGCCAGGATTTCCTCGGCCTTTCGGACTGCGCCGGACATGCCTTCGGAGGCCGGGGTTAAAACGATTTCCGCTCCCAAGGCTTTGAGCAATCGGCGGCGTTCCAGGCTCATGCTTTCGGGCATAGTAACCATCAGTTTGTACCCCCGAGCAGCACAGACATAGGCCAGACCTATCCCCGTGTTGCCGCTAGTCGGCTCAATGATCACCGTATCAGGGTTTAATAGGCCCTGTTTTTCGGCTGCCTCGATCATGGCCCAGGCAATCCGGTCTTTAACGCTCCAAAGGGGATTAAAACTTTCCAGTTTGGCCACTACCGTGGCATGGCACCCGGTGGTCACCCGGCGCAGGCGGACCAACGGCGTATTGCCAATGCATTGGGTAATTTCATCGAAAATCCGGCCAGAAATTGTTGTTGCCATCGTAGAAACTCCTTAGAAGCATTTCTGAGTTTGGTAGGGTGCTGACTAGACTGGGGGGTATAGGCCACTTCCCTTGGAAACATGACTTATTTGATCATGTTTACCAAAAAACTACTTTATGATTATACTCCTCCCAGCAACCTGGAGAATAGAGGGGTCGGCCTCTCCCCCGGTTAAAAAGAAACCACCGGGTCCTAGGAACTCCAGGACCGAATATGCACCTGGCGCTGCGGGAAAGGAATTTCGATGCCTTCCTGCCGGAACCGATTGTGGATGGCCGTGTATAGTTCATGTATGGTCTGAAGCCGTTTCTCCAAGCTGGGCAGATAGGCCCGGATAGTAAACTGCAAGGCGCTATCGCCCAGATTTTCTAATGTCACCAACGGGGGCGGCTCCCGAAGCACAAGGGGATGGGCCTGCAAGATTTCTTCCAGCAGCCTGCGGACGCGGTCCGGATCGCTTCCATACGCCACCGCTACCTGCAAGACGATCCGGTTGGTCAGGTTGGTCAGGGTCCAATTGAGCACTCGGCTGGTGATAAATTCTTTATTTGGAACGATCAGATCTTGCCGGTCCCAATTGGTGATAATCGTAGCTCGGATATGAATTTTGGAGACCACGCCGGTAACATCACCGATGGTGACAATATCCCCCACCCGGATAGGCCGTTCAAATAGCAGAATCAGCCCAGACACGAAATTGGCAAATATCTCCTGCAAGCCGAATCCCAGACCCACTCCCAAGGCGGCCACCAACCACTGCATCCGGTTCCAGGTAATCCCCAGAGGCGGCAACCCCACCAGCAGTCCTATCAAGACCACCGCATATTGGACCAATGTTTTCAAGGCATATCGGGCACCTTGGTCTAGGGGTAACTTTTCCGGCAACAGAAGTTCCAACAAGGCGGGAAGATTCTTGGCGCCAAGATAGGTAATCAAAAGGACAACAGCCGCCCACACCAGATCGGCTGCGGTAACCCATCGCCCCGAAACCGCCGTCGGAGCTGTAGCCAGTTCTGCCGAAGGCGGTTCTGCCCCAAGATATCCGGAAATCTGCCAAAGAGGAATCCGTTTCAACATCCCCAAAGCGGGCAAAATATCCATCCAGATTAGCCCTAGCACGCCGATGGCCGCTAAAAATACCAGTACCCTTAGCAAACGTTCCACTTGGAAGCTCATTTGGCCAAGGTCCGGCAGCAAAGACGCCTTTTCTGCCGGAGGGGGCGGTATAGGTTCCGGAGGCATCGCGGGGGGGCCCTCTCTTGCATCGCCGGGAGCAGTTCGACTGCTCGCACTGCGCCGTTGGAGGATCAGAAGTCCCCGTTGCAAAATCGCTCCGAACCAGCCGAGGGCCACCAAAGCTGCCAAACTGGCATAGCTCCGCCAGGCCAATTGTTGGGCGGTGTAGTAGTAGCCAGCCCCGGCCAGTAAGGCCAAGGCCACCGGCGTCAATCCCCCCAGCCAATACACGGCAAGCCGAAACCGCAGCCACCACGGCCTTTGTTGCTCGGAGACAAATCCCTGGATAAACGGTCCTTTATACCGCAAAAGCCGAAACCATCCGACTGCCCACACTCCCATCAGCCCGAGAAAACCAATCCGCCCCAAGGAGCTTTCAAACCGCTCTTCGCTTTGGTAGGAAAACAGACCGGCCAGGAGCAAGCAGGGCAAAGCCAAGGCGGCCAGCAGGTACAACCACCGGCGCAAAGCACGCATGCTAGGCGCAGGCCAAGCGAAATGGGCTTCGGCCAACCCATGCGCTTGACAACTAGCTAGCAGCAGTTCCCAGGGTACCAGGGCCCAAGCCACCAGCCGCATCGTTTCTCCTACCGTCCGGAGGAATTCCTTCGGGGTCAACGTCCAGCCTAGCGCCCATGGCAGAAGCCAAACTACTGTAGGCCGAAACATCCCTACCGCCAACGTCATCGCCAGCGTCTGCAATGTGGGCAGGAAGCGGCAGAAGTTTTCCTGGTGGGCTTGGAGGCCGATCTGCCCGATGCGCCGTTGGAACCTGCGGGCCATATATCCCCAAAGGACGGCTCCGATCAGGAGAGCGGCGGCCGGAAAAGGATAATTTTGTACACCTTCCCAAACTCCCTGCACCAGTTCCTCTAGATGCTCCCATCGAAACAGCCAACCCGCTCCACTCATCCCATGCCGAAGCGTCTGCGGTCCAATCGCCGGAGTGCTCTGAATCCACAAAATCCGCTCGGTAATGTAACGGCGATATTGTTCGACCAGGCGCAGTAACTCCGTCTGCGCCGTATCCAGTTCCACCAAGGTCTCAAAATACCGATGCAGAACCGGAAGGAACCACTCCAACTGAGCCTGTTCTAGAAGCAGCAGTTGGATAACAGCCTCCTGCCAGGCTTCCGAAGAAATGGTTTCCGGCGGCGGTCCCAATTGGGCCAGATGGCGTTGGACCTGGCTAGGCAGATTCTTCAATTCCATTTGACGATCTTGGGCGTCGAAAAGTGCGAGGGTGGTGGCTTGGATTTCCGGGTGCCGAGCGCGGATCTGGCTTTGGATTTGCTTGGGATCGGGTAAGGTGGTCAATTGTTTGCGTAACAAAAGGCCAATGCTATGGGTTTGGCCTACTGCGTCCACCTTCTGTTGAGTGCGTTGCATCTGGTGCTGGAGGTTTTGATACTCCGAGCGAAGGCGCTGAAGCTCCTGGGCGTTTTGGCGCCATTTTTGGCAGAACTGTTCCGCTCGGTCTAACCATTGGAAGGCGGCCTGGCTAAGCGGCGCCAAAGCCGAAGGGTAGCGGGCCAACTGTTCTTGCAGACGCTCTTTTTGGGCCGCTATTTGCTTGGGCCACTCGCTTGCCAGGAAATCGGAACCAACGGCCGACTCTGAGCCAGGAGCTGGCCTGCCAGGCGGTTTGCCCTCTTCATCATTTAGAGCCTCTATATCCCTAGGAGAAGGGCTGGTTAAACTTTTTGTGGGTTCCGTTTTGTTAGGGCCTGGTAACCAGATGTCGGCACTTAAGGAGCCTGAGGCAGAAACTGGTAGGGACCCGGCAGGTGAAACTGGTACGGACTCGGCAAGAGAAACTGCTAAGGCACCTGGGGGAGAAACGGGAGCTGTTTTGGCTGGGTTTGAGGCGGATTGGTTTGGTTGCGTACTCGGGCCAAGCCACTCGGCCACCCAGACCCCACGGAACCCATCGGTTGCCCCGGGTTCAAGAATATGGTGCCAGGGAGGATATCCTTCCCTAACCGGAGATACCTCTGGAAATGGAAATGATTGAAACGGCAATGATGGGGGATTATTGGAGGTTAAGGGCTCGGCATGGGCAACAGGGCATATCAAGCAGCTCAGGAAGCCCCACCAAATTATCCATCTGGTGTAATTTACCCATTTTGTTAAAAGCCCCTCCCAAATCCAGATCATTTTTTATCTCCCCGCGTGAAGGTCTCAACCTGGTCCTAGATCTCGTGGCAAACAAGCCTGGCTTGGTGAGCAGGTTTTAATCCAATCGCCCATTTGCGAAAAGAGAAGTTTTTCCCAGACCGGATCGAAAATATCTCCTCCTGGAAAATCTCCCAGCGGAAAGAACCCTCCAGAGGAAACCTTGCCCGCCTGCCCGCTGGAAAGGGAGGCCATCTTGAGGGCCTTCTACTCGGGCAGAATGTAGCGGGCTTAACCCCCTTTGTCGGATAGGAGGAGGTCTATGGAGTTTTCGTAAAACTTTGTCCTTAGCCCGTAGTTTAACCTGGTGAGAGGAGTTGGGTTCTTTTGTCGGTTTATCCGTTTTCGACCTAACCGGGCAGCAGGATAAATTAGATAAAATAGTCGGTCCGAAAATTACTCGCTACTTATACAAATGTTCAAAACAGCTTGGCGCTTCTAACTCCTTGTCGATTAAAAAGTTGCAATTAATGTACAGGAAAATTTAAAAATTTTTCCTCAGGAATTTGACAAAGGCTAAACTATGTGTCATGGAATCTTGCAGGAGCAACAACGCGAAGTAAAAAACCTTAGACATAGCTCCGCCCACCCCGAAGGCGGGGGCCAGAAATCTGACTCCTATAAAGTTAGAAAAGCTGCCTGAAAACCAACTGGCATGAGCCGTAGCTCCAACGAAGCTCCTTGCCAGCAACCACCTGCTGGGTGATCGTTTCCAGTCGAAAAGTTTCAGAAATTTCTAGGCCGCCGAAGGGCGCTAAGGGACCTAGAGACCGTGGAGAAGTCCTTTCGGTAGGCCAAGGAACAAAAAGCACCCTCAAAAATCAAGGTGGGCTTTTTCCCGAGGGATCGGGACCTAGGATAAACGGACGGGGGATCCGTTGTGGGGATCTCTTTAGGCAGGAGAGGCTCAGCCATGCAGGAGATCCGCAAGCTATGGCGAGGATTCCGGCCCTGGGGGGCTGGCCGACTAGGAGCCCGATCCGATCCTTCGGCAGGGGCGTCCAGTCGGCTGCTGGACGCCCTGCTCCGACGGCGATGGTGGACTTGGGTGCTTCAGAACCTGCGGACTGCCGCCCATCATGGTAAACTAGCTCTGCCTTACCCCTTCCGTGGCGGCCCGCCCAGCTAAGAAAGGAGGAAGACGCTCTTATTGTTCGTGCCTGCCACAAGTTGGTTTTGGATGCCTTTGGCGGCAATGTGGAAGGGGCAGGGGGGAGGGAAAGTTCTCCAGCCCGCGGGGGCTGACGCCTGGCCGAGCCTGGCTTAAAGAGCTTTAGCCTCTTGCCCCCGAAGTTCCGCGAAAGCCCGTTCGGCCAAGCTCTGGCTAGCTCATTCCATCCCACGAGAACCCCAGAGCTGCAAGGCCGAGGGCCAACCGGGGAGACATCAGGCAGCTACGGTGCAGAAGCACATTTGCTGGTGAGGGCCTACGTCGGCTAGAAAGCTCTCGGAGAACTTCCCACACCTACCATCCTCAGGGGGTTCAGGAGCAGGGGAGCTGGATGGCCTGAGCAGCGGCGATGGGGACCACTGCGGCGTTCCCGCTGACCACTCCGTTTCACTAACCCCTGGTGAAGACCTCATAGGCCGGGAGAATGGTGCTGGATTCTCCCGGCCATTTTTTTATTCGGTGGTCATCCTGGTCTCTTTCCGGATGGGGCATCATGGGCGCCCAGGCTTTTTGCCCAGCGGCCTATTCGACCCGATTCCGTTGCCATTATGCGGAGGGGGCACATGAAGGACGGAGGCTTTTTCCCTCCGGATATGCTACAATAGGAGACGTTTCCGGGATTGGATCTGCCTTAGGGCTTGTGCTACACATTCCTGGATGTTCTCTTATGGTAAAATAGAAAAAGTTTTCGGGACTTTAATAAGCTGGACAATGGTTTTGTTTGAGGGAAGGAGATCGGCCATGAGAGTGGTTCATCGACGTGAGGTTTTGAAAGCGGGCGGATTGTTGGTCGTAGGAACCTCAGGGCTTTCTGCTTCCGGAGGGTTCCGGGGTCCCGGAGGGGCCGAGGCGGCCGAGAAATTGGCCCAAGGAGCGCCCCATGCCGAGAAGCTCGGCTGGCGTCTGGGATGCCAAGCGTATAGTTTCAACCGGTTCACCTTTTTCGAGGCGGTTGACAAGACGGCATCTTTGGGGCTGAAGGTGATCGAAATGTATCCAGGCCAGCCGATGAGCCCGGATCGGCGGGAGATTCGCGTTGGCGTCGGGATGCCCCAAGAGGCGGAAAAGGCGGTGCTGGAAAAACTCCAATCGGCAGGCGTGAAGCTGACCAACTATGGCGTCTGTGGACTACCGAACGACGAGAAGGCCTGCCGACAAACGTTCGAGTTTGCTTGCCGCATGGGCATCGAAACCCTAGTCTCCGAACCGCCTTTTGAAGCCTTCGATCTGCTGGAGAAACTGGTCGAAGAATACAAAATCAATGTGGCTCTCCATAACCATCCCAAACCCTCCCGGTATTGGGATCCGCAGACAGTGCTGAAGGTATGCAGGGATCGTAGTGCCCGGATCGGCGCTTGTGCCGACACGGGCCATTGGATGCGCTCGGAGATTAAGCCCGTGGAGGCCATCCGCCTGCTGGAAGGCCGAATCATTAGTTTTCATTTCAAAGACCTGAACCGATTCGGCCCTGGCGCTCATGATGTGCCTTGGGGCACCGGGCAGGCCGACGTCCGGGCGATCTTAAAAGAAGTCCACCGCCAAAAAATCCAAGCGGTCTTTTCCATCGAATACGAATACAACTGGGAAAACTCCCTGCCGGAAATCGCCCAGTGCGTGCAGTTTTTTGACAAGGTAGCCGCCGAATTGCTCCAGGCATAAATGCTGAAAATATTTTCCATGAATCCATGAATCCCACTTTGTTTCCCTGGAGGAGAAGCTGGGTAGGGTTCCGGCCAGCATCGGCTTCGCAAACCGAAAGTAAAGACCTATCGAAAGGAAAGACCTATGCCTTGCTAAATCCTACCGGGTTCCCAGTTCGCTGAAAGAAACCCGCTAGGGGGATGAGATTGGTAGGGTGCTTGGCGCCAAAGCCCGTTCTTGGTATAGGCGCAGGCCATCCAGGGCATACACTAACGAGGAGAACTCTTTGGGGCTGCGGGTTCGGGAGCGGAGATATCCTCCTGTGTGGAGGAGCTGAAGGAGAAACTGAGTGGATTTAAACATTTGATTATTATGCAACTCTTCCTCCGGCAACGAAAAGGCTAACCATCGGAACACTAGCCCTGTCAGGCGAAGCACTCCCAGCCGATCCTGTCCCCCTCCAGCCCCATCCCAAACCGAAGGGTCCCAACTGCCATCGGCGTTTTGACGCCCCAAGGCATACCGCTGCCACTGCCCAACATACTGGGCCACTTGATCAAATAGCGGCGTCCATGGCAGGTTGTGTTTCCGCCGGCATTGGACCGCATAGCTTAACGCCAAAAGCCGATGCAGACCGCCGTCGGCCCCTTGCTGGATCGGACTACGCAGCTCCTCCGACACCAGCCGCTCCAAAGACCACGATTCTCCTAAGCTGTTCTGCCAAGATGTCTCCTCTTGGGTTTCTAGGTAAAACGATAATCCCATCAGCACATGGGATTGTTCCAGCCCGCTGCGGCAGTGGAGTTTTTCGTATTGGACCAAGTCGGCAACGCAGGGCTTTGCCTGCCCCACTTGAAGCGGATAGTCTTTCGGGACCCTGGCCCAAGCCAAAACGGCCAGAAATTCACCTCGGTGGGTCTGATACCCATAGCCAAACCGAGCAGCAACATGTCCTTGGTGCTCGACCAACAGACGCCGCTCCGCGCAGGGATAGTTGTGGCACAAGATGGCCAATACGTTCACCCTTTGACCTGCTGGTCCGCCGTAAGCAGCTTCTGCCTCACATCCCCACAGCAAAGCCCACTGCATAAGGTCTGCAGGGGTAAACTGCTGCGTGTTGACCGGCAGTTGACGGGCCAGATGGAGGGTTTGGCGGACTTTTTCGGCCAGGTTTTTCCATTCCGGACCTAAGGAGGAGGGCAGTAAGGGTTTGGCAGGGGAGTTCTGCTCAGCAAGCAAAGCTCTTTCCTCCCCTCTATGTTCCCCATTTTTGCTATATTTCCCGATGTCTTTTGCCTGGCTATTTTTTCTGCCCGATTCATCTTCTCCCATTGCGTTGGGAGAGCGGTCTGTTTTTTCTTCCGGAAAACCCCCAGTAGCTTTTTCCGAATAGTTCTCCCTAGAAGAATTCGTCGGCTGAGAGATCTCTAAAATCGGGTCCGCCACACCCTGCTCAGGAGGAATTCGCTGCGCAGACCCACCTTCCGCATCATGCTCCGCCCCACGAGCTTCTCCTAATAGTTCCGCATGGGGTGCTGCCGAATGCTCTGGAAAATCGGATTGCCTCTCGAAGGGATGCTTGCATAAACTCCATCCTTCTGCTCCCCCGGTCAACACCACAACTAGCAGCCCCTCCCAGAAGATGTAGAACAATTCTTTCACAGTCTGCTCCTCCTTTCTACAAGCCAAAAGTTCCCTTCAAAACCGCTCTGATAAGCACTTCCGGATACCACTCCCCGAACGAAGCCCTCTTTTTTTCCCCTGTTTAGCTTGTCTATGAAATCGTGCGTATTGGCTAAATCCCGGAGTCATGGGC
>CALIRO010000050.1 GCA_938042245.1 uncultured Thermoguttaceae bacterium | reverse complement strand
TTTTCCGATCGACTGGGTGGGGTGATGTTGTTGGGGGTAGCGGAGGTGCAAGGGATTGATGGAACGGAGAAGCCACAGGTGCAGTGGGCGCGGGGGCAGTTTGCGCTAGTGGTTGAGGGAGAAAATGCGCGGATAGATCCGAAGCTATTCCGTAAGTTTGTTACGGCGCTGTGGTGTGTGTACTATTCGGAGCAGGATCCGGGCATTTCCATTGATCCGATTGGGCCGGACGTAGAGAAGCATCTGGTTCGTTACATTGGCCGGGTGGTCAATACCGATTTGGGTCGGGTGATGCGGGAGGCCGACTATACGATGAAAAAGTGGGCCATTGGCACGGAGCGGCCCGATTATCCCGGTTTCCAGCCGGTCGATGGCTGGATGCGCCATTATGGGCCGGTGGCTGTTGGCATTAGCCGACGCTTCTGGTTTGTGCCGGAGGATATTCGATTTCGGCGGGGCGGGGACCTACTGCTTTTCCAGAGCGGGCGGATGCGCCTGCTGACCGAGTATGACGTAGATGGTTTACGTGGGCAGGCCAGCCCGGCCGACCAACAGTTTGCCGACTTCTTCACCCAGCACTACCAGCAGATCGCCGAAAAGTATCCGATTTACAAGGAGCTTTTCGAGTATGCCCAATTGGTGGCGTTGGCCAAGTATCTGAAGCAGCAGGGTGTGCCGCTCCACTGGTTCCTGATGGCCCATAAGGACCTGGTCCTGACGGAGGATTCGCCGGGCGTGGTGGATCAATTGGCCAAGGATTCCGACTATTTCCAAGGCCTGCGTATTCAGGGCGGGGTGAATCTGGGCGTGCAGGCCCAGTATGTTTTAGATACGGAGGCGCTTGCTGCATTGCAACAGGCTTGGCAGCGGCAAGCCGGCGGTGCGGCCAGTGCGGCCGACGGCCAGGTCGTTTCGGATACCCGTGTTCCTGCGGTGAGTCGGCATGATCTTACGCCTTCTCGGCCGGTTAGTTTTGCGTGGGGCGGCAGGACTTATACCGTTGTTCCCCAAGGCACGGCCAGCACAGGCCGAGACCACCGAGGACTCCGCTACCAGACGGATTTCGCCCTCCGACGCCAAGGAAAGCCCGGCCTGGAGCTGGTCCGGTATTACAACGGCCAGCGGCAGGCGCCGGGACTGTTCGGCCCAGGCTGGGACCTATTGATTCCGTATCGGGTAGCCCCGGCCAACGAAAAACGCCGTCCGTTTCTTAACGCCATCATTCCAGAGCAGATGGTGGTCGAACACTTGCTCAGCGGCCAAAAAGAACTGCTCAGCTTCAGCACCGACCGATATGGCATTGCCGGGTATGTGCCGGAAAAGATTGCCGACAGCCAAGTGGTGGGCCTATTCTTGCTGGCGAACGGTTCGTTTCGGCTGGCGGACAAGTTGGGCAATCAGTTTCATTTCGACGGGGCGGGTCGGCTAACCGGAATGTACTTTTCGCCTCGGCCGGAAGATCATGTGGAACTGGAATATGTAGATCAATTTACTGGCTATTTTGTACAAGCTCCTTATCGAGTTCGGCCCGCCGACGACGAGAAGGTGGATTTTCTGAACGTTCAGCTTCCGAAACGGGTTCGGATTACCGACCAGATCCACCAGACCAGTGAAGTGCTCCGATTTGATCCGGAGCACAATCCGGCCGGGTATGTGCCGGAAAAGAAGGACCAGAGTCGGTATCGGCTCCTGGCCCTCCGGAGCGACGGCAGCTTGCAACTTTGGGATCGACACGGCAATCAGGTACGGTTTACTGCCGGCTGGGATTTTGAGGCGATGCTGCCGGGGCCGGCTCGGCCGGTAGTGCGCTCCATCCGAATGGCAGACCAGAAGGTCCAATTTGCCTACACCCTCAGTCCGGATGGGCAGATGGTGATTGCCATGGCCAAACTCAGCCAGAGTGGTCCCCAGCAGGCCGAAACCCCTATCGGCAGGATTCGATATGAATATGATCAGGAGGGGCGACTGTGCAACGTGGTGCATTTTGGCGGCACCGGTTCCCCTAGCATTTCGGCCAACCCGGGGCCGGCCTCCCGATTGCTCGTGCAGCGTTAGACTTCGACCAACAAGTTTCCGCCCTACTGCTTGCCAGAACCGGCGGCCCGGAGAGCTGTCTGGCACGCCGATCCTTCCCGCCGTGTTTGAAGAGCTTCTAACCAGATGACCGGGCCCGGCCAACCTAACGCATGCAGGGACGCCGGACATTCCTACCCAGACCCGCTCCACTTCTACTTGCTTTGGCATCCTCGTTCAACCTAAGCATGCTCCTTCCAGATGATCCTGCCAAAACGTCATTTTGTTAGAGATTCTCATCGTTAGAGATTCCCGGGATACAGCTTTTCTTCTTGCTGGGGGAAAACGCTCCTTCTAGCTTGTTGTAGCCCTGTAGGTTCGCCGACTACAATAGAAGAACTGTTGAAACCGGCTGTTCGCTTTGGCAAAGCAGGAGCGATGCGATGTCGATCTCAAAGGGACGGGGTAAACCCTGGGCAAGGGTAGCATTGTGCGTCTTTCTGGGAGTTTTGAGTTTATCCCTCGGCTGGCAAGTGGACCAACCGGACGGTCTAGCAAAACAACCGGACGGTCTGGCAAAACAGCACGACCTAGGACAACCTGGTGTCCAGGAGGTGCAGGCTGCCTTTGGCCAACCGGCTCTGCTGTCCCTTGGAGGTTCGGCTGATCAAGCCGACACGCAGCAACCGGCTGACTTGCCACCTTCCGAGCAGGCACCTTCTGAGCAGCAGGCGGTTTCTGCACTCCGGGCGCTGGGTGCTACGCTGAAGACCGATGCCCAAGGCCGGGTGGTGCTGGTGGATTTAGGCGGCAAGGCAGGCGATGCGTGGGCCAAATATCTGGCTCAGTTGCCCCAGTTACGGAGCCTCCGCTGGACCGGGCCCCAGGTTACCGATGCCAGTGCAGCAGTGCTGGCAGGCCTTTCCCACTTGAAGGTGTTGAAACTAGATGAAACCCGGTTGACGGATGCGGGCCTGGCTCGGCTGAAACAACTGGCCGCCTTGGAAGAGCTTTACCTGGCTCGCACTCCGATTACCGATGCCGGGCTGGAACACATAGGGCAGATAGTTCGGCTGCGTCGGCTTCGGCTGAGCGAGACAAAGATCACCGGCGCTGGCCTGGCCAAACTAGCTGGCCTCAAAGCACTGACCGACTTAGATGTGAGTCGGACCGTGGTGGACGACGCCTCCTTGGCCGCCCTGACCAAGTTGTCCCATTTGACCAGGTTAAATCTTTACACTACACCGATTACCGATGCTGGGCTGGACCACCTGGCTCGCATGGTCCAGCTTACCTGGCTCAACCTGGATAATACCCAAGTTACAGACGCTGGCTTGCCAAAGCTCCGGACGCTGAAGAACTTGGAGTTTCTCCATCTGGGCCGAACCCGCATCAGCGATGCCGGCCTGCCGTCCCTGGCCGATCTAAAACAACTGAAAACCTTGCATCTTACCAATACCGCAGTAACCGCCCAAGCAGCTGCCAAGCTTCAAAAAGCTCTGCCCGAATGCAAAATCCTGGTCGGCCCCTCGGAACAAAGCAAACCGACCGAACCGGCTAAACCGGGGGAGCCGAGTACATCGGTTGAACCGGCCCAACCCGCTCCCCAGCCTTCTCCACTGGGGGAACCGAGCCAATCGGCTGCACAGCTCAAACCGGCTGAGCCGGCCAAACCGGCGCCTGCTCCTGAACGGGGTGGTTTGATGCCTGGTTCGGGCACACCGGGTCCCACTACATCTGTTCCCAAGGGGTTGCAAGTGCGGCTGCAATGTACGGTGCGGCAGTACGATCCGGCCAAGCCGGACGGCCTGCTAGTGGGCCTGGTGGAAAACTGCTCCGACAAGCCGGTAGAGGTGCCGGCCAGGTACGACAGTCACCGGCTCCTCCTTTGGGCCAAAGCAGACGAACATCCTATGGCAAGCGCCTATTGGGATCGGAGCCGACAGAAACCGGCCATCCCGATGGTTCGCCTGGCGCCAGGCCAGAAGCAGGAGGTTTTTCGTTGGCCTTTGCAGGAGCTGCTAGCCGATCGGCATACCACCTGGCGCGCCGACTATCAGGCCGGCAAACGCTTCCTGGTCTGGGACTGGCAACACCATGCCCATCCGCCCTATTCGCCCATCTATCGAGTCAATCGCACCGAGTTGGTTCGGAAGGCCGACTTTTGGCTGGAATTAAACCTGGACGACCAGACACTCCGCTCTGAAAAAATTACCTTGGAAGTCCAAATGTCCTCGGGCGCTTCGGCGGGAAATCCTGATTGATGATTTCCGGTCGGGCAATGCCTATCCGAGAATGGCCCCGTTGTTTAACCTATAAAGCTCTCTTGAACTCCATGCGCCCCAAAATCGACCGATTTCTCCTGGCATTTCAAACTACTTTATCCTTTTTATCCTTATACAGAGCACACAGACGAGACACTGCCAACCGGGTAAAATAACCACAAAAGGATTTTGGAGGCTTTCTGCACGAAAGCGGGCGTTTCGGTACGTGGGGGTCTGAGCTATGGCGAAGCTTGGCGTGAATGTGGATCATGTGGCTACGGTTCGGCAGGCACGGCGCACCAATGAGCCGGACCCGGTTTGGGCGGCTGCCTTGGCCCAGTTGGGCGGGGCGGACGGAATTACCATCCATCTGCGGGAAGACCGTCGGCACATCCAGGACCGAGATCTTCGGCTGCTGCGGGAGACGGTAACCGTAAAACTAAACCTGGAGATGGCCTGTAGCGAGGAGATTATCCAGATTGCTTGCCAGACCCGGCCGGATCAGGCCACCTTGGTGCCGGAACGCCGGGAGGAGATTACCACCGAAGGCGGCCTGGATGTGCTGAGCCAGCAACAGCGGGTGGCCGAGGTAGTACGGCGGCTTCATGATGCGGGCATCGTGGTCAGTTTGTTTTTGGATCCGGACCTTCGGCAGATTGAGGCGGCCAAGGCGGTCGGTGCGGATGCGGTGGAGCTGCACACCGGCCAATATGCGTTGGCGCCGCCGGGGCCACCTCGGCAGCGGGAGCTTCAGGTGTTGGAGGAGGCGGCCCGGCAGGTGCGGCGGTTGGGGTTGGTGCTTCATGCGGGGCACGGGTTGACATACACAAATGTTCAACCTATCGCCCGCATCGAAGGCATGGAGGAACTCAACATCGGCCACAGCATCGTAGCACGGGCCATCATGGTCGGCTTCCTCCAAGCGGTACGCGAAATGAAGGCCCTGATCGCCTAAACTCAGGCGGCTCAACCCAGGCGGCCACCACCCAGCAAGAAATCCTATGCCTCATGCCTAAGGTGTCCGAAATGAAGGCCCTGAGCGCCCTGATTCCAGAGGGTTTGGCAAGTTTGGCCCCCCTCTACAAACCCACCAACCCAACCGAGCACTATTCCGAAAGTCTAGCCAAGAACCATCCGCCCGAACCTGCTGCCACAGGAGGCTGTTGCTGCACAAGCACGGGCAGGCGGAAGCCCAAGACCGCCGTCGTTCCCTCATCCAATAAGTCCCCCTGGAAGACCTCCCTGGCTCCATAAACAGAAGTATCTATAATGTCCCGACACAAACCCAAGCGCAAAGCCAATTCGATTCCGCCGGAGGGGATTCCGGACTTCCCGGCCTCTGGGGAGGAGCTTTCTGCTTCGGAGGCCTCCGTGCCGAAACAGACGGATCTTTCTGGCTCGAAAGCAGATGCGTCCGGGCAGGCAGCCAATCCGCTCCAATCCCGCCCTGGGCCGGCGCCCCGTCCACCCCAAACCAGCCATGCCCAAGCAGTCCCTCCGGCTAAGTCCAGCCTGGATGCCGGCGCCGGAGTGCGCCTGCAAAAAGTGTTGGCCGCTGCTGGTCTGGGAAGTCGTCGAAAGTGCGAAGAACTTATCCTGGCTGGCCGAGTGGAAGTCGATGGCAAGCTGGTCACCGAATTGGGCGTGCGGGTGGACCCCTGGCGGCAGGAGATTCGGGTCGATGGCCAGCGGATTCGCCCTCAGCCGTTGGTCTATTATGCCGTAAACAAACCTTCCGGAGTGGTCTGCACCCATCGAGACCCTTCCGGCCGAACCCGCCTGATCGACCTGCTGCCCGCCAGCAAAGGGCTGCGAGTGTTTCCGGTCGGACGATTGGACCTCCACAGCGAAGGCCTGATCCTGGTAACCAATGATGGACAATTGGCCAATCGCCTTACCCACCCCCGATACGGTGTGGAAAAAACCTATCGGGTTCAAGTAGCAGGCCTGCCATCGCCCGAAATCCTCCAAAAACTCCAAAAAGGTGTTTGGACCTCCGAAGGAAAACTCAAAGCGCAGCGGATCAAAGTCCTCGGCCAACACAAGAAAAGCACCTTTCTGGAGATGGTTTTGGCCGAGGGCCGAAACCGCCAAATCCGCCGGATGCTGGCCCGGGTGGGGCATAAGGTGATGAAGCTGACCCGGCTTGCCGTCGGACCGATCCGTCTGGGAAAATTAAAACCCGGCGCTTGGCGCCCGCTCAGTCCGGAGGAAATCCAAGCCCTTTACAAAGCCGCTGGACTAAAACCACCTTCCACCGGTAAAAAGAAAGCCCAGTAACATTTCCGCCGCCTAAAGGAAGTTCCTGTTTTTTTAGGAAGAGGGTTTCCGATTGTCATTCCTGCGGAAGCGGCAGGCCAGTAAGCCAAAATCCATCCCCCAAACAGGCGCCCTGCTGGTGCCGAAATCCGAGGTAGCCTCCTTGGCCGGAAATAGTACCATTTCGCCTGTTTCGGTAAGCCTATTACCTTTCCGCCTATCGGGAGATAATCCGCTTTGGAAAACGTGCCTTTTTGTTCCGACGTTTCTTATCGGTCCAATCCCCCTCAGCCGGCCGAAGCCGGAGGAGAAAATCCCCAGTCGGGGCAGGCCATCGCTCGGGTGTGGCATGGGACGGTAGAAATCCTCTCCAACCAGCCGGTGGCCCAAAGCACGTATCGCATGGCTGTTGGTTGTCCCCCGGTGGCCGAGCGGATCAGGCCGGGGCAGTTTGTGATGGTTCGGCTTGCCGGTTCAATGGAACCGCTGTTTGGTCGGGCGTTGGCCTTGTATGAGGTGCTTCGGGACGAGGCGGGCCAGACGGTTGCTGTCGAGTTGGTCTATCGGGTGGTCGGTCGGGTTACTGGCCGATTGGCGGAGATGGGGCCAGGGGATCGGCTGGAGTTGTGGGGGCCGCTGGGCAATGGGTTTCCGGCCGATCCGACCGGGCATCTGGTGATGGTGGCCGGCGGCATCGGATTTACCCCATTTTTGGCTCTCGGGCAAGAGGCTCTAGGCCGACGTCGATATGGCCTGCCTGCCCGGCCTGCTCCCTGGGCCCGGAAGGTTACCCTCTGCTACGGCGAACCCACCGCCGCCTGGCTTGCCCCGATGGAGGAGTTTCAACAGGCCGGTATTGATGTCCACCTGGCCACCGAAGACGGCTCTGCAGGCCATCGGGGCCTGGTAACGGAACTGATTGAGCCGATCGTGGCCCAAAGCGACCAGCCGTGTCGGATTGTTTGCTGCGGCCCGGAGCCGATGATGGCCGCCACGGCCCAGATTGCCCGACGGTTGGGCATCCCGTGCCTGGCCTCTTTGGAACGACCCATGGCCTGTGGTCTGGGCATCTGTTTTAGTTGTGTGGTGCGGGTACGGCTGCCGACGGGTGATTGGGATTACCGCCGGGCCTGCGTGGATGGACCCGTCTTCGACGCCCACCAAATCCTCTGGGATACGGAAATATCTTTAGATCAGGGATCGCCGGTGGCACACGCACGGGATCGCCGATCTGTAGAAAATCCCTAGCGGGTTGATCCTTGCTGAGCAACATGGTAGCCTGAGGTGTGCGCTTCTTCCGCCTCGCCTGCCAGGCAAGAGGCGTCCAAATCGTCTCTCCCCGCCGCAAAAAATCGCCTCTCCCCACCGTGGGAGAGGCCGGCTTGGCCGAAGGCCAAGCCGGGTGAGGGGGCCTGGACTGCCGCTTGCGCGGCGATGACAATGATGGCAATGGAGAGTTTGTTGCTCTGAAAAAAAGCTGTCCCTTTCTCTTTGGACGAAACGACTACTTTCCCAGGAGGTTCCATCATGAAGCCAGGTATCACACGTCGGCGGTTTTTGCGGCAGACGGCAGCAGCCGGTTTGGCCGGTTCTGCTTTGGCAAAGCCGTGGATTGTGCCTGCTTCGGTTTTGGGAGCCGATGCCCCGAGCAATCAGGTAACCGTTGGGGCTATTGGCGTGGGGGGGCGTGGCAGCGGCCTGGTCAACGAGGCGGCTGCCCAGCCCCATACGAAAATCGTGGCCGTCTGCGATGTGTTCCGCGATCGGCGGGAAAAGATGGCCAAGGCGCTGAATCAGCGTTATGGTGGCCAAGTTTGCACCCCGTACCACGATCTGCGGGAATTGATCGACCGGACGGATATTGATGCGGTGATCATCGCCACGCCGGACCATTGGCATGTGCCGGCAGCGCTGATGGCCGTCCGAAACGGTAAAGATGTTTATGTTGAAAAGCCGCTCGGCCTGAGCATGGAAGAGCTTTGGGCCATCCGATCTGCGGTCCAACAGTATGGTCGGATTTTCCAGTATGGTACCCAGCAGCGTTCGATGGCTCATATTCGGCACGGTTGTGAGCTGGTGCGCAATGGCCGGATCGGCAACATCCAGGCAGTGGAGGTTACCGCTCCCAGCTACGGTTTTCAGGGCGGTTCGCTGGAACCGATTCCGGTGCCGGAGGGTTTGGACTACGATCTTTGGCTTGGCCCGGCGCCATGGCGGCCCTATACGAAAGATCGGTGCACCTGCTGGGGGGCCTATTGGTGTTCGGACAATGCTCATGGATTTATCGGCGGTTGGGGTGCCCATCCGCTGACGGATATGGTCTGGGCCTTGGGCGATCAGGCCGAAACGGCTGTGCCCGTCGAATACGAGGGTACCGGCGTGTGGGGAACCGGCCTTTTCGACGCCCCGCATCATTGGGATATTCGCGGCCGGTTTGCCAACGGCGTGCCGTTCCACTTCACCCCAGGCGGCGATTGCGCCAAGTTTATCGGCCAGCGAGGCACCATCGCCATTAGCCGAGGCGGTCTCCGCACCGAACCGGCCGAACTGGCGAAAGAAACCATCTCCCCCAACGAAATCCACCTCTATGAAAGCCGAAGCCATATGGGCAATTTCATCCAGTGCGTCCGCTCCCGACAACCGACGGTCGCCCCAGTGGAAGTGGCCGTCCTATCCGACACCATCACCCAACTGAGCATGATCGCCATCATTACCGGACGAAAAATCCGCTGGGACCCGGTGCAGGAAAAGATCCTGGACGATCCGGATGCGGAACGGCTTCTGCGCCGGGCCATGCGCAGCCCCTGGCGTCTATAACGTCGCCTGTCCAGACGGCCAGTGGCGTAAGGGCGTCTGTTAAGCCGAGGCAGGCTCAGTCTGGACAGACGAAGCTACGTACCGGTATCTGTGCCCCGGCTATGGAGACCTAGCTAAGAGCATCGCCTCGATGGGCGGCATTGGCCCCTGGGCGGCTACAGGGGGGCAGGTCGGTTGGAGGACTTGAAAATCATCGTGGCAGATCGGCGGCATCGGCCTCATAGGCGGCTGGAGCGGGCAGATGGCTGGTACCACCGCCCCCAGCAGAGCGGGCTGAAGCTGCCAGCCATGAAATATACCCCCCTTCGGATTAGATTAGCCTACCCCTATTTAGGGAGACTTCTCACTTTTTAGCCCTTTTTTTCGGGCAAAATCGTTGCTATTCCTCTGCTTGCTAATTATCCTAAAAAAGCAGCTTCTAGGGGCTAACAGAGGGTTTCGAGTCTTGATTGGTTTTGCTCAAAAACGCCCTATGGCTCGGGGGAAATGAAAAGGAAGCCATAGGGGAGTACTTTTCATACGGCCAACGGGGGGTTTGCCAGATTCTTATTCTAGGAGGATGGGATTATGTTTAATGCAGCCTACCTAACGAAAAATCTTTTTGGCCGGAAAGGGGCTTTTCGGACTGGATTGTTTCCAGCTAGACCGATCGGGCTAACGCTAGCTGTTCTGCTAGCTCTCGGACCTGCCGCCTGGGCGCAGACGGTCTATACCTGGACCGGTGCAGTGAGCTCCGACTTTAGCAATCCGGCCAACTGGAGCGGAGGGAATGTCGCCCCAACTAACAACTACCCTACTGCGCTGAACGCCCGGATTACCGTGGCCAACGCAAGCAACTATCCGCTCGTTTACACCTCTACGCAGGGTTATACCCTTTATGCGGCTAGCGGCGGGGGGACTTCGGATCGGTCCCTTTTTATTGCTTCCGGAACAAACGGGGCCATGGAAATCCAAGGCGGCATTTTTGAAAGTCAAGCAGTCGGACGGGATGGGATGGCCAATGCAGCCACGGGCTCGTTGACCATCAACGGCGGCCAGTACATCAACGTCAACGGCAGTGGGGAAAAAACATTCTTGGTGGTTTATGGCAACAACGGCACGGGAACGCTGACCATCCAAAGCGGCACCTTCGCGGTGAATACCTTGAGGTTCGGCGATTCGAGCACTTCCACCGGCACAGGATATGTGCGTCTCAACGGAGGGTTACTATCCGTTGTTACGATTGTCGATAGCGGCAGCGCTACTTCCTATTTGTATCTTAACGGCGGCACGTTGCAGGCCCGGACAACCACCTCGACCTTTTTGAATAACCTGAATAACGCCTATGTGGGCGCTGGCGGGGCCATCATCGACACCCAGAGCTATTCGGTTACCATTCCGGTGGCTTTGAAGCACGATCCGGACTTAGGCAGCACTCCCGACGGCGGGCTAACCAAAACCGGCTCCGGCACGCTTATCCTCTCCGGGGCTAATACCTACAATGGGGTTACGACCGTCTCTTCGGGTATTCTGCGGATTTCTAACGCTTCGGCCTTAGGGTTTGCCGATGGGACCAGTAGCACCGGCACGGTGGTGGCCGACGGGGCCCGGCTGGAACTGGCGGGCGGCATTACCGTCAGCGGCGAGGCCCTTACCATTAGCGGCGGTGGCGGCAACTACATCGGCGCCTTGCAAAGCGCTAGCGGCTCCAATACCTGGGCTGGTCCCGTCCTGCTGGGCGCCAACGATACCCGTATCGGGGCCAACGGCTCAGGCCAAGTGCTGCGCGTCTCCGGCGTGATCGACGACGGGCCGAATTCTTATAACTTGGTTGTCCGAAATGCCGACGGCGGCGGCGAAACGATCCTCAGCGGCCAAAACACCTACGGCGGCGCCACCAAGGTCTTTGTGGGGGTGCTCAAGATCGACGGCGGCGATGATCGCCTGCCCACCGAGTCCCCCCTGCAGATCGGCAATCCGAGCAATGTCGCATGGGCTCGGTTTGATCTAAACGGCTACAATCAGCAGGTGGCCGGCCTGGTCTCCGAAGGAACCACCATGTCGATGACCGTTACCAATAGCTCCAGTACCGCCTCGACCCTTACGATAAATAACAGCGTCGATCGGACCTATGCGGGCGTGATTTCCGGCAACCTCTCGCTGGTCAAACAGGGTAGCGCTACCCAGACCCTTTCCGGCGACAATACCTACACCGGTACGACCGATGTAGTAGGCGGCGCCTTGGCCTTGGTCCGGACTGGCAGCAATAACAATATCTCTGGTTCCCCGGCAATTCGGGTGGGCAGTGGGGCAACGCTGAACGTTACCGGGTTGGCCAGTTCGCTGCTTCGGTTGGCTTCGGGCCAAACGCTGCAAGGCAACGGTACCGTGCAGGGCAATGTCGAAACGCCGACGGGCGCCTTCCTGGGCGCTGGCATGTCGCCGGGGCATCTGACGATTACCGGCAATTACACCCAGGCCGGCGCCCTCTTGGTGGAACTGGCCGGCTATACTCAGGGCGGTACCCAGGCCGTGCCGGGCCAGTGGACGACCAACGGCTACGATTGGGTGAGCGTCGGCGGCCAGGCCGTGCTGGACGGCTACCTGAAGATCGATCTATTGGCCGGTTTTCAGCCAGCTAGCGGCGATGTGTTCAATGTGCTAACGGCCGCTGGCGGTATTACCGATCAGGGCCTGGAACTGCTCTGGCAAGCCGGTTCGCTCCTGCCCGCTCAATACTGGACCTACCAGATTGTTTCCGGCCAAGGCAGTGAGCAGATCTTGCAGTTGCAACTGGGTGTGCCGGAACCGGCCAGCTTGGTGCTCTTGCTAGTCGGAGCCGCCGGCTTGGCCCTAGCTCGTTGGTGGTTAGGCCGACAACGAACCCTTCATGCCCCTGGCCGGTAAGACCGGAGCTGCCTGTTCGCTTGGCTCGAAGCCACTGTTTGCCGGATATGGCGATTTAATGCCCCCGGCCGGCTAACATCGCAGATGCCTGGGAGACGGGCTTTCGGCTCGGGTTTGGATCTGTTTTAGCTATGCCCAATCCCCTAGGGGAGGCATTCTCCTTGTCCTAAGGTTTTTTGGTTGGGAGCGTAAAGGCTGCCCTTCTGTCCGGTGAAAAAACCGCTCTCTGAGGCCACCGGATACCATTTTTCTCCAAATTGTGCGATACTAATGGTGTATCTTCGGAAATTGCTGGTTTCCAATCTGGGCGAAGGATCACCAGCCGGTCTAGCGCACTTTTTCGGAAGGAGCATCCCCATGAAACTCCTTAGGAGGGCTTTGGCAAGATGGATGTCTCGAACCAGAACCATCTGCCAGAAGTGGGAGAAAGGGGAGACGAACGGGCAAGTGGCTTGGGGGAGGGCTTCGAGCGGCGGAGATGATAGGCCAAGAACCCATGGCAGTTGCTGGGCGATTGCCTCCCGGGTGGTGAGGGGTTCGAGCGTTGGAGATGGTAGGGGAAAGGCCCACTCCAGGGGGCGGTGGGCTTGGTCGGTGGGCTTGGTGGTCGTGGGGGGGATAGGGGTGTTGGTGGTGGTGGGCTGTGGTGGGGAGAAGAAGCCGAAGAGTCCGCTGCCGGAAACGCCGCCTCCGCCGGGGGCGGAAGCACCGCCTCCCCCCGGCGCCCAGGGGTCTCCGCCGGGGCAATCAGGCCCTACCCCCACCGAACAAAAGGCGGAGGAAAAGCCGAAACGGCCGGAAAAGGTGGAAGATTGGCGACGGGATGATTATTTCAGCGCCAAACGGGAAGGGGATCCCCGACTCGTCGAAGCCCTTCGGTATTTCGGGCAGAAGTTTGTGGGCAAGGCGTCGGCGGCATTCATGCTGGAGGAGTTGATCCAGGTGGAGACGCCTCCGGCGGCTAAACCGGAGGAGAAGTCGGTTGCGGGTGGACCGCCGGGAGCAGCCCCCGGGATGCCGCCGGGACCAGCCCCAGGAATGCCCCCACCGGAAGCGATTCCCCCCCAGGGACCAGGATATATGCCCGGTATGCCCCCTGGCATGGGACCGGCCGGCCAGCCGCAACGGTTCCAACTGTCTCAAGATGCGTTGCAGATGGCTATCTGGGCACTGGTGATCAACAGTACCCCAGAGTCCCGGCAGATTCTGTTTAAGATCCTGATGGGGCAGATCGACACGGGCATGGACCGCTTGGCCACCGAAACTGCCCTGAAAACATTAGCTACCCAGGCCAATCCGGAAAACGAGGCCATGCTATTAGCTGCTTTGATTGCCCCGGAGAAACTCCGTGTGCCGACGGCCAAAGAGAAGCCCTCTGGGCCAACGCCTGGGCCGGGTGTGCCGCCTGTGGGACCGGAGATGCCGCCAGGAGGGCCGGGTTATGGCCCCGGCTACGGCATTGGCGGCGAACAGGTAACGGCAGCCTGGCTCCAGCAAATTAGCCTAGAGTTGGTCAAAACCTACGGTTCTGCCGCCCTACGGGAAAAGCTTGCACAGTACCTGATGGATCCGAAGGTGCCGTTGGCAGTGGTGGAGCGATTGGGGGCGTTTTTGTGGGAGCCGCACCCGGCCAATCTGCGTGCCCAATTGGTCCTGCTGCAAGCTCCGGATACCACCGAGGAACGGCGCCGGAAACTGTTGGAATATTTCATGAGGTATAGTGCGGATTCATTGGCCTTGGTGTTGGGGGTACCCAGTGGGGCGGTATCTGGGGGGCCAGGGATGTCGCCTGGGATAGGGCCTGGATTTGGACCGGGGTTTGGCATGGAAGGACCTGGGGCCATCGTGCCTCCGGCACCTGGGCCCATGCCTGGACAAGTTCCAGGGCAGTGGGTTCCTGGGGGGCCGGCCGGTTTTCCTCCCGGTGTGGGCGCTCCGGGCACCCCCAGCCTGCCCGGTCTGCCTGGCATCCCTGGGACTGGACCCACCCAGCCGGATCCCGATTTGCCCTATCGGACAGCGGCTATTGTGTGGGGACCCGAGATGCAGACCTATTTAGGGATGGCTCTGGGGAAGATCGATTCGTTGGAGGAGCAGGCCCCGGTGGTCGTGTGGGCGGCTACGGTACCCACAGTAGGGATTCGATACCAGACTTTTGAGGTGTTGAAGGCCCGGTGGTACGACGGCCCAGCGGGGCTGCAGAAAGCAGGTTTCCCGAATCAATGGGTTTGTGACCCGGCCCTGCTGGTGGCGATCAAGCAACTGCCACGGGCCAAGGGTTTTCGCAGCGGCACCATGCCGGGTATGGGTAGCCCGGGCATAGGCACCCCGGGGGTGGGCACTCCAGGTATTGGCCCGCCGGGCATAGGTCCGGGAGGAAAGCCGCTGCCGCCGGGAGTTCGGGAAAGACTTCTGAAAGAACAGACTGAAGAAGATTGGCTGCGGGTTTCGGGCGACTTGTTGCTAACGATGTGCCAGCGATTCCAGCAGGCCGGCTTACAGGAGATTGAACGGGCCCGGCTGGAGCGTCGTCGGCCCGATTTCAAAGCCCCCATCCAAGACCTCCCCTTGGAGTTGCATGAACCGGACCTGACGCCCAAACCTAGTTATCGGGTCGTGTTGCCGGGCGAGGTGGGAAAGAAGCTCTCCGAGGTCGGCTTGGCCCCTACCTTGATCCACTATGTACGCTTAGAACAGAAAGAAAAACCCAGCAAAGTCCTCGCTGCCTACAAAAAGCAACTCAAAACAGCCAAGATGTACGAATTACCACAGATGGTTTGGCTGGATAGCCTGCAGCCAGGCCGATCCGAAGGCCTACTCCGCTCCATCGACGTCGTCATCAGCCGAGCACAGACCGGAACCGGAGCGGTTGGCCCCGGTGTGGGAATCCCCGGCCCCACCTCCCCCCGAACACCAGCCGCCAAAGACAAAGAAATCGAAGAACCCCTGGTAATCCAAATCCTCGTTATCGAACTCCAAGACCCCAGCCGAGATCCCAATCAACCCCCTCCAGCCGACAAAACCCCAAAAGAAAAAGCTTCATCGAGCCATCGCCGCAACGAAATGCCAGATCACTTCAGCCAAATAGCGTACCCCGGCATTTCTGCGTAAGCAGGCATGAGAGGTTGGCGCATTCAGCGGAAAGGGTACAAATATGGAAAAGGGGGTTGGAGGGCCGAAAATCCACACCCAGGCCTCTCGAACCACTGGCCATAACAAGCTATACTCTCCGATACCAAAAAGTGAAATTGTACAAGGAGCAGCAATCCGAGAAGGATGCTTCCGTTAGGAGAAGTGTTTCACTAGAAGCGGAAGACCAAAGCAAAGCTCCGGCAATCCTGGAAGGAGGTTTTCTAGAGGCCGGTGGGGCAAATGGTCTTTTCCATCGACGCATCCTGAGGGAGCCGACTCAAGGCCTGTTGCTTACGGGCTGCTTGCCCTCCCTAGTAGCCTAGGCCAGCATGGTAGGGGGATTTTTCTGCATATAGGGGAGTGGCTCGTCCCTTGCTTATCTATCCAGTTTGGCTGGGCGGCCCAACGTCCTACAATCCACGAAAGTACAGATTCCTTCCAATCCGACTTCGTGGGATACGAAAAGGATACGACGGGATCCATCCGTTTGGTAGAAATTTGGACACCTTTGAAATGAAAACTCATTCAAGAGGGAGTCGCTGAAGTGTCGGAAGGGATATTGGGAGGAGAAAAGGGGGCAGAGGAGAAGGAGGCATGCGGGGGGTGCTGAGGAAAATTTTGACGTCGAATCCAAAGGACTATCCACCCAGCTAGTGAGAGAATTAGAAAAAGGCAACCTGCCCAGAAAAGTCCCCTAGCTATTCCCCACGGAGGAAGAGGCAAAATCACGATGTTAATAGAGGCGGAGACTTCTTCCGGCACCGGACTGCTATCTTGAACGTTTAGGCGGAGTTTCCAGTTGCCTCTCGTGGTGGGAGTTCCGCAAAGGATTCCCTTGTCTGACTGAAATTCCAAACCGGGAGGAAGGTCGCCGAGCATCGAAAAGCGATACGGCAGAACGCCCCCAGAAGCTCCGAATTGGGCACGAAGTTCTTTTCCTACTACTCCGGAAAGGACTGGACAAGCAGATAGTTGCAGGGTGGGTTTGGCTATTCGGCGGGCGGTAAGGTGAAGAGATTGGACCGGTGAGGATTGGCCCAGAGAATCCATAATCTGAATAGCGAAGTCCCAATCTCCTTCTTTTTCGACCGTGCCGATTAGATGTCCTGTGGGGAGCAGTTGGAGGCCGGGAGGAAGCCCGCCTTGGAGAAGTTGGATCTGATAGGGGGGAAGCCCTCCTTGGAACAGTAGGCCGGTCTGATAGGGTTGTTCGACGATGGCCATGGGAAGAGGTCGGGAGAAGATTCTTGGGGGAGGCAAAGAGGGGGGAAGCTGGACAAGGAGTTTGACAGGTACAGGGGGGCATTTGGAACCATGGGCATCTTGGAGATGGATAGTGAATAAATATTCTCCTAATGCGGAAACATCCGGCGGAGTTCCCCAGAGGGAGCCATTTTGAAAATGAAGCCAGCGGGGCAGCTCGCCCTCTAGGCTCCACGTATAAGGGGGATAGCCACCCTCGGCTTTCCAGTCTGCTCGATAGGATTGGCCGACTCGAGCCGGTGGAAGCTGCGGAGAAATGACTCGTAAAGGAGGGGGAGGAGGATCGAGTACCTGAAGACTCATAGGGACTTGGAGTTGCTGACCGAGGCTGTCTTGAACCGAGACGGTAAAATGCCACAGACCGACTTTGTGGGGTGTGCCTTCCAGAGCTGCTTCGGTAAGTTCCAGACCTGGGGGCAACTGTTCCGCGGGGCAATCCAAACGAAGGGGGCCATACCCTCCCCGGAACGGGAGATGGGCTAGGTAAGGTTTCCCTACAATGGCCGGGGGAAGCTCTGTGCGAGAATCCATATTTTTTTTCTTCCCCCAAGCTCCGATTCGAAGCCGGATTTCTTCGTTGGGTAATAAGGTGATCGTAAATGTTTGGGTAGCAGTCTGTTGAAGCCGATCTCGCACCTCTACTTGAAAAGAGTGTGTCTCAGGTTGGTGGAGGAATTTTCGGACCTGGCCGGTAAGCAGATGATCTTTCAACTGGAGGCCTTCTGGAAGTTGCCCTTGGAGGAGTCGCCATTGATATGGGCCATAACCGCCCTGATAGGGCAAGGAGACTTGATAATAGGTACATACTATGCATGGAGGTAAACTCGTTTTGGGGATCGTTAGAGGATCGGCAGGAGGCAACATGACCTTAATCTGAAAAGAGGCCTGGGCCGTTTGCCCTGCTTCATCCTCCGCTTGGATGGTGAATATATATTCTCCTAGTTTCGTAGGAATGCCCCGGAGAAAGAATTTTTCCAGAGCAATCCCAGGAGGAAGGCGGCCTTGAATAACTCGGCAATCGACGTTGCCTTCGGCGCCAGCTAAAGCCAGCGGCACGCAATATGGCTGATCTATAGCGGCATGGGGAAGCACAATCCGTGCCGGAGACCCTCCACCGGACGGATGGGAGACGCCGGGTTCAGCACTCCATGGTATTTCCCCCATTCCTGTGCTAAAGAGTCCCAAAAGAGCCGTTGCTACCCAACGGAAACACCTGCGGATCATTGGAGCTCCTTTGGCTGAAGAAAATGCAAGGAGGGGAGGATAGTAATAGAGAGATGAATTTCTATCGGTGCAAGGAGAGGATTGTCGTCTTTGACCAGAACTGGGAAAGAGAGTTTGTGGACTCTTGTGGGTTCTTGAGAGCAACTGCGAGGAATGCCGGTGAGTTCTCCTGTTCGACAATGGAGTCTCAGGCCGGAATCGCCCAGGGGAATAGTCTCTTCTGAGTTTTCATCGACCGGGGGAGGTTGTTTATCTAGCAAGGTAATTTGAAAACGTCCACTTCCTCCCTGCAAAACGAGAAATCCTCGATAGGGGATTCCTGCTCGGGCGGTAGAGGGGAAAAGCCCTTTATATTGCAAAGGAAGCAAACGGCGCACGAGCAATTTGAAATTTCCTATTACTTGGGCGCCAGGGGGACTCGCCCAGGAGGGAAACCAAGTTTGTTGATCACGGATGAGAACCCGAATATGGTATTGTTGGACATTTTTTCCTTGAGGTACTGCTTCTTCCTGGACACGACCCTCGATCTTTCCATCCTTCCATTGGAGTCCAGGCGGAAGTCCTTCACAGGTTACCTCGTAAGGCTCGATGCCCCCTAGGATGGCAATATCTTCCTGATAGGGTTGACCCACCCAGGCCTCCGGTAGGTCGGGATTGTTTCGCACTAGTCGGAGTTTTTGGGCTTCTGGATCAAAAGGTACTGCTCCAGGTAGGATCCGGAGAGCTAAATACGCTTGGGCATACTGGTTCCTCATGTCTCTGACCGTCAGCGGGATGGGGAGAACGAAAGAAGAAGGGATTAGGCCCGGAGGGGGAATAGGGACTCCACCAATCCGTCCGAACTGGGGATCTATCTCCAGCCCAATAGCCTTTAAGATTTCCCGGGATTCGATGTCGAAATAATATCTGCCAGCACCTCCGGAGACATGAATAATTGCTTCATAAGGTTGGAACCATACGGCCGGAGGCAATTGCTCCGTAAGGATGCGAAGTGCGGGAGGAGGTTCCACAGGAGGTACCACCGCTACATAAAGGGCCAAGAAAACAAACATGGCCCCCATCCCATTAATCGTTATATCAACAAAAGAAGAAAAACCGAAGCCGGTTCCTTTTTTGCCCAAAAGGCGACTTGCCATGGCTTTTGGTTCCTTGTTCCAGAAGACTCTCCAGGAATTTCCAACCGACCTACGGCTTCCTCATTTCGGAGATTAGGATTAGGTGCCGAGAAGAGAATTGAGAGCGGCTTTGGTTTTCCGGGCTCCTTGGCCGAAGGGAAAATGGACACATCCCAAAATACTAAGTAAACAAAGCACTAGCGCATTTTTTTTCCTAATATGGTTGCCGAGCTCCTATGCAGAAGCGAAGTACCTTTTCAGAGTCGGTGAATTTCTATAGCATTTCCGCCGAATGAGGCAACCTGCCACCGCTGCGAAAGCAGGAAACCCATTTCTTTTCCGACGGATTTCTGCTTTGTGGACTGCCGCTTGCGCGGCAGGGGCACTTGGGGGCATCCTTCCTCAAAAATCGGAGCCTAGTTCACTCGGCTAATTTCTTTCCCACTGGATGCAAGCCCATAATTGGATCTGCCCGTAACCATCCACGATGGGACAGATCCATCCTTCTTGTGCATCGGGAGGGATCTGAAGCCAGCGGGAGCAGATTTTGCACAAAATCCTCTCCCCGAGCAGATCCAGAAGTTGTCTGGGAGTAAGTCCGTCAGCGACTCCCAGGAGCAGATCCTGAACGGTTTTCGTAGGATGATTGGGAAGGGGAGTTTGGAGACCTGCCTGCCAGTTTCCGCTGCCAAAACAATTTGGACAAAAATGGTTCTCCCAGAGGTGCTCTAGAATGGGCCTCCCCTGAGCTATTCCGGTTGTAACAGCGCGGAGCACTTCAGCATCCTGGAGATTTACTCCCGTTCCGTGGCACTGCAAGCATCGTTTTTGCCCTCCGAGAAACTGGATCAACTGTCCGAGAAGAGGGGGACGAACCCTCGTTGGGGGGCCTAAGCGTACGGCAGCCAGGACCGCCCGACGAATTTGGTTCAGTAAAGGTTCGAGTTGAGTTCTATCAATTCCTTCATTATTGCATAAGTTACATGGCTCTTTCCATCCTAGGAAGATTTTTCCACCTCTTGCTTCTCGCGACGTACGACGAGAAGGAAATTTGGAGGCGATGAATCGCTTCACAAAGAGTCGAGCAAAACTGACTACAAAATCTTCTGAGGGGAGCTGAAGATTCCTTCCGGGGAGATCTTCCCCAGCAAGCCAGGAAAGGAGAAATGGTACCACCCCAATCCCCTGGCGGAAGGTTTTCGCGAAGGGTAAAAGGAGGCCTTCAACGGAAAACTTCTCGCAGCATTGGAAAACATAAGGCCCGAAGGACGCTATTAAAGCCTTCCGGACGGAGCGGCTTAATTGCTCCAGATCGTCAAGCGCCGCCGGCTCGATCTGAGTAAGCACCCAACTGAGGTCGTGGAGTGCTTGGAGTTCTGGAAGCTGAGTCGAAGAGAGTCTCTGCTGAGGATCTTGCGCGCAGGAGAGATGGTGCAGGCCTTCCCAGAGGGAGTCGACTTTAGGGAGGTCCAGCTCTTGGACAGCTTGGCGATATTCGAAGATCTTCATCGCCTCTTGGAAACTCATGGTTTTAACCTCCGTGCAGGTCGTTTTGGTCCATATGGCTTTCTAAAACGCGCATTTGATAACGGAACTGGATGATTTGGTGGATACGCCAGAAGCAGTCTCGGAGTTCCGAGGGGTTCTGGAGGTGAGCTTGAAGTTCGGCCAAAAGATTCAGTAGCACTCGGTATTCTTCCTCGCTACCTGTAAAATAGCTCAATATTTGTGGGAGCCTGTGGATTAAGATAGGGACTTCTGGCGACTGGCCCGGTGAGGCGGTTCGGAATCGTTGCAGTTGCGGAAGTAGATCGACTGTCCCCCATTGTCTAACCACCAGCGCCAAAATTTCCTGAACGTTTTGAAGGAAATCTCTTAAAAGCTCAAAAAATGCATCACTACAAAGAGAACTCCCTAGAGCCTGAAGATGGTTCCGGAGAGTCTGGATGGCCTCTATGGCCTGTCCGGGAAGCGCAGAACCTAGATATCGATTGATCCAACTGAGGATCTCTTCTCCCAAAGTTCGAGCCCTTGTTTGGAGGTCTTCTTTTATGATCTTTTGTCCCTCTAATTCCTGTTGGAGAAAGATTTGGATTAGGGAGGGCGAAAAAGGATCTTCCTCTCCCCTAGGGCTTATAGCCACTTTATAGAGATATTTCTCCCATAGCCGCTTTAACCATGCTCCGATAGCTTCTTCATCCGAGCGATAGGGAGGGCCGTCCAGAGGATGACTGAGTTGTTGACCCAGGTTCGGAAGACGCATACTCTGCTGGGCTTTTCTATCGAAGATATGCAAAGAGACGATACCCTTTGGATCGGCGATGAGTTGAACTTCAAGCTCCGCTTCCTGATCGTCAAACTGGGGGAGAATGCGAAATCGTTCGGAGGTTTCATAGATATATTTATGTTCGCTTAAATCTGCCCTCCGGACAAACACTACCACATCCACCCAGGTTCCTGGAATGCCCCGAGGACGTAAAATCTCCACTGGGCTTTCCACAGGACACTCTTGGCCGCGCTGTAAAAGGATCGTTCCTAATAAATGATCCAAACAATCGATCGCCACTCCATAGTCATGGACTAATATCGAGCGATACTCACGAAAAGCCGCTAAAGCCCCTGTCGCCACCGCCGTGCTTGGGGAGACCAAGGGTGGTAACTGAATAAATTTACATTTAGGGGGAAGTATCCCTTGGACTTCTTGGACAATACACGGAGCCTGAAAAGGGCCACCTACCAATAGACACTGGCGAACCTCCTGTCGATAGGGCCAATAACTGCTGCGAATGGCGTTCAGGGATCGGATCAAAATCGGTCTAATCCACTCGAGCACCTCTTCCTGTTGGAAATTCAGAACCACCTCTTGTTCACGCAAAGGTAATTGGACCTGCTCCGGAGGAAGCTTTTCCCCATTGGGCAAGGCCAGGACTCGCTCTTTGCGGCTTTCGATCCATTCTCGAACCACCGCCCGATCTACTCCTCCAAGAGGAGGAATCCGGTTCGTGTTTTCCAAAGCGTTTAAGATGGCAATGTCCATATCGCCTCCGCCACACCCATACTCAATCCCGTCCAATCGAAGACATCTTCCTTCAGAAACAATGGCGAGGTCCAGCGTACCGCCCCCCCAATCGACCACCAATGTAAGCTCGTTTTGCTGAGAGGGCAAAAGAAAACAAACTGCTTGGGCTTCCGGCAGAAGCCGTTGCTCCCAAATAACGAAACCTGCTTCCTGGAGAATCTGAAGTAATTCCGCTTTATGTGGCTCTAAATACTGGACTGGGCAGGTGGCTATACACGGGGGAAGCTGATCTTCCGGATAGGTCTGCACAATCATCTTTTTGATCGCAGCGAAGAAATCTCTCGCAATTTGCTGCACAGATAAAGCTAAGTTTGGACCCACCCGAATCACAATTTCTCCATGAGGCCCTTTCTGCGTTTCCAAACCATATACCTTTTGAATATGGACTGCTATAACGGAATCCCATGCCCTGCCTAAAAGCCGTTTCGTTCCCATAACCACATAAGGCTGCCCGATCCGCAGAGCGTTCTTTGCTCCCCAGCCGATCTGGACCACTTGGCCGTCTCTATCATATTGAATGTAAGAAGGAATCAAGGGGGTGCCTCCGGGCATAAGAGATTCGATCCGGTCACCCGATCGAACCATCACCACCGTATTCGTATTCCCCCAATCAATAGCGATTCCACGTTCAATCCGCATCTTGGGTTTTCTTGTCCAGGTTTTGAAGGAATGCTTTACTCGGGGGCGAGAACCACTTTTGCTCGCCGAATGATCATCCCCTCCTGGCGACGTAATCCAATCTTTAGCGTCTGCCCTACTACCCAGGACGAGGGCATAAAGCCTTCCTCTAGGGGGCTAGGCGTAGGGCTCTTGTTTGTCCCCTCCCCCAACCGTTCTTTAGAAGAAATCGTTCCGACCACCTCATAGTCGTTCCAATCGGTTATCTTTTCTCCGCAAAGCCCATAAACTCGGTATCCGAGCCGGTGAAAACCTGCCGAAAGGTGCTGAAGGATAGGTTCGACAGCTGCATCCGAAATGGCAAAACACCGATCCGCAATCTCCAACAAAAAGTCCCAAGCTTGGGCACTCCGCCGTAATTCCCCAGCCACCACTGCACGCATTTGGTCCATCTGCTCTAGCATGTGGTGAAGCAGTTGGGTTAATGTCTCTTGGCTCTGTCTGAGGTGGCTTAGTTCCTCCTCCATCTGTCGAGTGGAAAGCTCCAACCCGCTTAACAATTGAGAAGAACTCATCGGATTGGGCTGCGATACACTCATAAGAGCTCCCTTGCATAAGTGGATTTGGCTTTCTTACGGGGAAATCAATTCCTGAGGATCTTCGAACAAAAGAAGCCATATGCGTTTCTTATCCGTACCTAAAACCACACAAGATCGATCTTCCGCCGAAGCACTTAGAACCACTTGCTCCGAATCGAGCGGAAATAATCGCCATGGGAGATCTTCTAAGTTGGCAAGAGAAAATACACGCACTTCTCTGGGAAGGATGGTTGCCAGAAGCTGGCCGCTGGCATTTAAGTAAAGCCCCCGGGCATTCCCATACGTCTCGTCCAGGGGAAGCCGAAAGGGCTTGCCATCCCGGTCTAAAAATCTCCATGCATAGATCCCCTGGTTCTGTATTCCTAGGACAACGAGAGGACCGTGGGGCGAAATTCCAATATCGCAGGAAAGGATCGGATTGTCGAAGGAGCATCCAGCGACCGAATGGAAGCGAGTATTCCTTAATTGAGCTACCCGCACTCCGAAGCCTCCTTGCCGAAGTTGTCCTGCAATGCAGAGATATTCCTGAGTGTTCCTGAGTAGGGGAAAAGAATTCTCTTGGGGGCCTTGGAGCTGGTCCAGCCAATCACGCAACTGCTGGTCGAACTCCAAGGGCGGGTCCTCCCCCAAGGAGGCTAATTCCAAATCTCGCCCCCCCTCCAGAAGGGATCCAACAGACAACTCTCGGCAACCCCAACCTGCTGGGAAACCAAAGCAAGCTGCTTCCCTCGAAAAGTCTCAGGGCGTTCGGGGGGTACTCACATAGGCCGTCTTGTTTCAAAGCCGTTACCGTGCCGTCCGTTGAAAGGACAAACAGAGTATTTGCGGCCGGACTATACGTAAGCGATTCAATCCGTGTCGGAGGCGTAAAGTCAGGTAATCGCAAAGACCCTGTCCACGCTATTCCGGGCCGCACCTGAAACACCCGATCAATCCAATGGATCGATTGATCCCGGACAAAATAGATCTGTTGGGTCTCTCCGGCAACACAAATCCGGGAAGCGCGATTGGCCACTCCAACTACCTTAATGCTCAGTCTCTCTACGTATAAACCATCCAACAAATTTTCGTTGATCGATTCCAGCCAGACCTTGTCCAACTCCGAGGTACTAGGCGGACGGGGATGTCCTCGCCTAGCTCGAAGACGCTCCAGAATTTCGTGGACTTCGGGTTTCAGGTGACGCCATTGAACATAAGTTCTCTTTAATCCTTCTCGTAAAATTTCCTCCAATAAGTCGTGGATCCGTTGTAGGTCAGGTACAGATTTGTTTCGCACTACTTTCAAAAACTCTTCTAAACACGAAATCACGTCGTGGTGCAACTGTTGTAAACTCATAATGGCTTGCGAGAGCTGAGAGACCAGCCTTTCGCCTTTTCCCTCTTGCAGAAGGCCCAACTGTAATAACGGCACGCGAGTTCCTCCCCCCTGAGCCAATAATCCTTCCTGAACCGTAGCTTCCACGCTCTGCAGAAGGGGCACAGGCGATCCCCCCGGTTGGGTCTGCCGGAAAAGGCCCTCCTGGAGCAGTTTCGCTATCTGCGATAGGCAGGTCAAATAAGCCATCCATCTACTATCTTGGACCTCGCCCAAACCCTCACTGATCCGCTCATAGAGAAGAGCCAACCATCCAGAAGAAGGCTGCCTTTCGTCTTGAGGGGGTTGGAAAAGAGCTTCTCGTAATTGTAAAAGGATTTCCCGAATCGAAGAGATCCTTCCTTCCGTCCGGATCTGTTGGTCAATCGATTGGCCCAGGCCGCTCAACAAATGAAAGGCCCGCCTCCGGAGTCTCTCTAACAGTAACCCCACCACCACAACCCAAATGAGGGCCACAAACGTGGTATCGAAAGCCACTCGCAATCCCGCAAATCCCTCCCCAAAATAGCTCATCGCCTGTTCCCGGAGTTGCTGGGCTTGTGGATTGCTCAGGGCATGCATCATAAGGCTTACCCCTTCTTTTAACGGACCGATCGCTTGATGTAATCCCCAGACGGTCCCCAAAAAACCCATCAACGGAAGGACCCATTGACAAACTTCCACATACAGGAAAATGCTGAGCAGTTGATTTTCGTCCTCCTCTTGAGCATTCCGATGATATTGCAAAGCGGCTTCTACACCTTCTCGATTTAACACTTGGGAAACTGTTGCCCACTTCTGTTGCCACAGGCTGTGAAAGATCTTTTCTCTTTTATGCCGCCGGAAATATGCCCCAGGAAAAATCGTAGCACTCAGGCCAATTTCAAAAAACAGCCCCGTCAACGCGGGAGAAAAAATCAAGAAAGTAAATATAGGTTGGCAGTTGACCAACAATGCCCTTATCCACTCCAGCTTATGTTGCATCGGTTCCCAAAAAGACCTTTCCCAATGGGGAACTGGTTCCCAGGGAAATGCTTCCGAAGCCCACCAAGCCAACCCAAGGCTGCAAAATACGCCTCCGCCAAGGGCCAACAGAAAAATATATCGCGCTTGCCGGACCAACGAGTTCATAGATAGTTCCTTACCACGTCAATTCGGGCTAAGGGATTCCTTATCAGTTTTATGCATTACCGGCAAACCCCTACTCACAGCAGGTACTGTATTTTTACCCTTTCTGGGGTAGCTCGACCTTTGTCAATTTTGAAGCCGAGCCCCAGAACCAACCTCCTATCCGGTTGTAAACATTGGACTTGGAAAACGATATGGACAAAGATGGGTTCTATGAAAATATCAGACCCAAAAGAAGTGATACAAACCGGTAAAAGGCGAACTTAATTAGTTCATCAATCATGTACAAAAGAGGAAAATACTTTCCTCAACGTAAACACTTTCGCCTACAAAACGCTTGGGGCATAATCTGAACCTAAAAGGCACCAAGTACTTACACCCTGATACCCATCAGTATTGCAAGAAGTTAGCACCTTATTCTAAATGGATTGCTTGAAGTACTTTATCGGCAAGTAGGGGAGGCTACAGGATATTTTACTGGAGTCCCCCATCTGACCATCGCCAGAGATCCGGGGAAAAACCAACACCGATTGGAAATCTGCTTACGAAAATTAAACTCAAAATCAAAGCTCCAGAAGGAGGCGAACATCGTTCTATTTTCCTTAACAGAACCCATCGAACCGACACAG
Source organism: uncultured Thermoguttaceae bacterium (assembly GCA_938042245.1). GTDB lineage: Bacteria > Planctomycetota > Planctomycetia > Pirellulales > Thermoguttaceae > JANXAQ01. The sequence goes on along the minus strand of CALIRO010000050.1, from coordinate 60,940 downwards.
AAAAAAATGGGCTTGTCCGTATGAGTACCTCGTCCAGATTGGTGGCTTGCGCGCCCTGTAGAGAGGGGTGGCGGCTTTGGGCCAACTACGGGAAATGCGATCAATTAGTCTTCCTACCTCCTTCCCTCTAGGAAGGCAAAAGGCAGATCCATCGAAATCCGATAAAAGGTTTACCGTCTCTCTCCCCAGGGACGGGATTTTCGTACGGAGGGGCCCCGAAGCTTTGGCAGGAGGCATTGTAAGCGCCTCCTATGGCTTCTCCACTTTCGAGCCATTCGAACACATTTCCACATAAATGATAGACCCCTTCCGGAGAGGCCCCTTGAGGAAGAGTATCTACATCAATAGGTTGGCCCCATCCTGATTCCAATGAATTGCACCAATAGGACACATACTCATCTCCCCAAGGATAACTTCTGCCTTCTTGACCTCGACATGCCAATTCCCATTCATGGCGCAAGGGGAGGCGATAGCATCGTCCCTCTTGTTGGGTTTTCCATTGGCAGAATTCTTGGGCCTCCTGCCAACTGACGTTGACCACAGGCCGCCACCGCTCCCATTGGGGATACTTATGTTCAGGTCGAAATTGGTGAAATTCTTCATTGGTAACTGCAAACCGCGCGATTCCAAAGCGATAGCCGACCAATTGTCGTCTGCCGGCTCCGTCCACAAACATACACCTTCCCAAAGGGACATAAGCCTGTTGAGGAGGATCGGAACGACGAGGACTGATTACACATCGAAACCCAATGTTCTCCTGCCGCACCTGGCTATCGGCATACACACCTCGGTAAAAGACCAAGCCACGGAATTCACCAGGTTCATCCCAAGGTACGCCACGCAAATATTTATATACTGCTCCCGATTTCACACACCCTCCATCCACCCACTCATATGCATTGCCGACTAACTCACATACCTTCCACGGTGTCGGTAATCCCATCAATACATTCACATTCTGTATTTGTGCGATTCCTCTTCCGGTTCGAGAATTCAGGGACGTGTCTTGAAATTGATCCCCCCAGGGATAAATCCGACCGGGGCCATTCGGTTGGGCGGCTTCCTCAAAGGCAGATTCCAGACTACTGCATCCCCCACGGGCTGCCTTTTCCCACTCCCAATGTGTAGGCAACCGATAGAGAATCGGCAGGTTGGCCTCTTGGGCTTTTTGGGTTTTCCACTGGCAATAGGCTTGAGCATCCTCATAGGAAATATTAGTTACTGGATGTCGTTCTGTTCCTCTAGGAGGACGGCTCTCCGACCAATGAGGAGGCCGATGTCCTCCCACAGCTTGTACAAACTCAGCATATTCCTGATTAGTAACCTTAAAGCGGCTAATGAGAAAGCTGTTGCAATGTCCTATTCCGCCTGGCCACTGTTGGCGGGCGACCTGGTCGTCGATAGGAAACCCTCTTGCCCTCAGCGTTCGGAGCCAATCCGTGCGTTGCGGATTGGGGTGATATCCTAAAGGAAAGAAACCCCCCGGCACACAACAGAAGTCAGTCCCTCCTAAGTTTTGCGGCTCTCTCAGCACGCCTCCTTCTATCTGTCGAAATCCTAAGAAGCTAAAAAAGTCTGTCAATGATTTGATTTCTACCGTAAGAGAAATCGCCTGGTTTTGGAGTGCGTCGACCACTGAAAGAGCAACACGTCCAGAACCCAACGGGACTACTCCTGCCAATGCCCCCCAAGACCGGCACTTCCACCCAGCAGGAAGTTCTCTTGCCTGCCATTGTTGGTCCCTCGCCATGGCTGGCTGGCAAGTCCAGTCTATCCAATCCCCTTCCAAACAACTTACTTGATAGGTACTCGGAGGAGTTGCAGGGGGTAATCGTTCCTCCGATACCGCTTTTTCCTGATCCCCAACACTGATGAGGCCCCCCTGCTTCTCAGGAGGCTTGTCCGCCAGGAATGCTTTTTCTAATGCATCCACCAATTCACCACAGTTGATATATCGGGCCGACGCTTCTTTGGCTAACCCTTTCCTCAACACCTCGTTAACCTTATTATATCCTGTGATAAGAGGAGGTTCGTTGTTCAAAACGGCCTGTTGGAGAATTATCAGGTTTTCTTGCGGAAAGGGAAGATGGCCGGAAAGCAATTCATACGCTACGACGGCTAGAGCGTATTGGTCCGTCTGTGGAACACAATTTCCTCCTTCCCATTGTTCAGGAGCCATATATGCGGGAGTGCCTGCCGGTGATTCATCTCTCTGAATTCGGGAGAGTGAGGAACGAATCGTAGCGGCCAATCCGAAATCGATCACTTGCACATTGTTAATCCGGTCCGGATCGCTTGTATCTACCTCAATCAGAATATTGTTAGGTTTAATATCCCTATGGATTATCCTTTGGGAATGTGTGTAGTCTAGGGCCTCTGCTACAGGTTTCAAGATAGCTAATACTTTTTCTTCCGGAAACTGAGAAGTCCCTCGTCTCTGAAGGCAGCACTGTCGATATTCCCAAGCCGTTATTCCTTCCACATATTTCATGACAAGAAAATATCCCACTCGCTCATCCAGATGTAACCCATATACAGGACAAATGTATTGATGTTGAAGCCTTTGGATGTGCTGGAAACTTTCTCGAAACCTCTTAATTTCTTCGGGGTGATTTTGGAAGGCCGGGGGCAAAAACTTAATGGCTACCCAACGCCCTCCGATCAAATCCCAGGCTTTCCACACAACTCCCATTCCCCCTCGCCCCAATGAAGAATCAAGCCGGTACTGGTTAGCAAGTATTATCTCTTGTCCTGGAGTGCAGAGCCGTCTCAAAGTCTCTCTGGCAGGAGTCAGCTGCTTCTGCTCCTCCGGACTGAGGAGATCTTGCAGCAGGGGATCCATATCGGATAAAACTTTTTCCGGTGCTTGACTCTCCTGGTGCGCTCTTCTGGATAATTCCTCTCGGAGGGCGCGCAGTTCCAAGTATTCAGTCCATGTACATATTGTTCGGATCAAAAAACGCTCTACTTGTATTCCCGGCAGGTTTTCTTTCTGCAGTGTGCTTGTAACCTCATCCGCCACTGGGGACCGCACTGAGGTAGCCCTGGTCCAATCCATCTGGGAAAATTTGCTTGTTAATACATCAGTTATAGATGGTTTGTACTGCTCTTTGAGCTCTTCTCTAGAGATTTCAGATTTCCCCAAAAACGTTTTTAGCTGGGCAAAGTTGGTAAGGCGCACATGCAGTTCGCACCAACATAGCAAGGGCAACCTCCCACCAGTAGGAAGGTTGACAATCAATTCCAATGGGTCCCACACCAAGGCCCAAAGTTCCCCGGTTATTGCAGAAGCCATACGACCAATCTCCCCTTTCCACCACTTCTATGTATTCAACAGCCAGGTTGGTGTAACCACCAGGCATCTGTTTTCAGAACTCATGGCGCAATAACCAGAAGATTGGTTTTGCCATCTTTCCGTAATGGAGGAAGTTCTCTGTTTCCGAGATTGACAAAAGCACTATCTATCTGGAAAGGAAGAAGACGCGAAGTAGTATCGGAGGACACTGGAGCGATGCTTCTGGGGAAGTGTGGCTAGGGAGCAGAGTCAAAAACTCCTCCCCTGTTCGGAGAGAAAACATTCTTGCCTGCAGCTTGGTGGTTTGCACCAGGTGGTTAAAGACGGCATAGGCACGCGTCATTCCCAGCGCAGCCACATCGGCTGGCAAGGCCTCTAGGGTTTCGGGCAGATGATCTGGTTGCCCGACGATTTCAATCGAAATCTTTCCTACCCATGGCTCCAGTTGCCAACCTAACAACGACAGCGCCTTTTTCCCCTTCTCATTCAACCCGGCACCGGCATCCCCGAACGGATGGAATTCAAAAGTGATTGATAATTTTTTATCTCCTTCCGTCCGAACTTGTAAGCCGGGAACCTGCACCTCCAAAGCGTGGGTTTGCCGCGGAGCTGGAAGTTTCGCGAAAAACCGATGTTTTAGCGCTGCCCACCACCTCCGCCCCCCAGCGTGCCCATCACGATCGGAAGCTTGCACTTGGCCCAATTTTTCCAATGCTAATCGAGCAGGCCGATTCTCCGGATCCCGTTTTAAAACTTCCTCCCACCATCCTCGGGCTTCTTCCAGACGGCCTTGCTGAGCGCAGATACGAGCCAGAAGGTCTAAACCTGCAATCGGCAACTCACTGGGAGGATACATCCGAAGCAATGATTCGGCCTCTGGATAAGCGCCAGACCGAGCTAACTCCGCCGCTCGGGAAAGACGAAGCTCCGTCAAAAGCAGGCTTACCTCGCGATGTTCCGAATGCGCATCGCTTCCCCCTACCAACTGTTCCGTTAACCCCGAATTCGGATCGCCCATCGTTTGGCCTCCTGAAAAGAAAAACGGTAGAATGCGTTTTAACCCTCAATTACTCCTTACCGTGTTACAGTACTACCGAAACCTGGCACGCTCTCCCTTTTTTCCTTCGGAAGACGTGCGACCATTTCCCCACAAGCCTCTTTGAGAGTTGCCAAATCATTTTGCGCGATTGCATTCCTCCCTTTCGACCTCCAGCGCTGGTATCCTTGCGAGTCTAGGGTTTGCTGCGGATCTATGCTCGCCAGATGTTCAAACACTGCTACCCAAAACCCAGGATCCTTTTCTAGGATTTCCCAAATGCAGCGCCAGGCTTCCTCGATCCTCATTTTCAGGAAAGAAGGCTCTCTTTGTTGTATTGCATCTTGCAGGAGTTCTTTTGCGCTAGTTAATTTTCTACGTTCTTCGCTGGAAAGAGCTGCCGAGCTTTTTCCAGAAAGAATGTGGTCAATCTTTGCGACCATTTCATTAGCCTCCTCCAGTATTCTTGCTTGTTCCAGGACCTCCTCCAGTTCGTCGAGTAAAGCTTGGAGATCGGCTAGGAGGTCACGCGCTCGGTACAATGCCTGGATATCGGTGGGACTACTTGCCAAGCATCGCTCCAGTTCAGGAATTCTGTTTTCCTCTTCGATTTGCCTGGCAATTTTCAATGCCGGCATGATCTCAAGACGAGTCGCATCCGAGCGAGCGGTTGCGAACCGCGTTTTTTCCTTCTCAAGCTGTCTCCGTAAATCCTCCGCGGTAGGCTCTTCCGCCTTCAAGAGCAGTTGGGTCTCAAAGCATTTTCGGAGCATGGGAACAAAAGTAGTTATTTGTATAGTACGGTCTTGGCCTATTTCTAAAGTAACCTCCAGTTCAGAGGAAGCCGGCAAGTCCCGCTCCACTTGATGTCCAAAGATCTCCAGCGAACCAACGAAACGATTCCGATCGGCCTTTCGATGTTCTCCTTCCACTACGGGTACTCGGAGCACACTTCCCGTTTCTCCCGCTGATAAGGAACAGACCGTCTTCAAGGTCAAAGTTTTGCGCGCCGGTATCGATTCTCCTCGGGAGACAAAAGGAGCCACTTCTCCCGTGGCTAACGCCACGCCAATCGTATGGGTGAGAATCTGGTGGCCTAATCCGAGCAGCTCTATCCGGTAGGTGATTTCGGCAGGTTCACAAGGTACCCTATTACCATGGGCGTCGCAGAGCTCTATCCGGTAGATATTAATTTCTACATCTTCCGCCTGGAGAATGGTAAAAAATTGGCCATTCTCTTGGAGTCCGATCTGTCCGCTCCGCCAGCCTTGGCGAGAAGCGGTATTGGTAAACTCAATGGTCCAGCCTTCGAAAGAACCCCCTCGAGGGGCCGCCACTCGGCCGCCCACGGAAAACTCCCGGTCGTTTCCAATAGGCCTATACTCCAGAACGAGCCTTACTGTTCCGGAAGGGAGTTCCTCGGAGGCCGGAGGGGAAAGGGGAAAATGGGAGGCTACTATGGCCGCTCCCTGAGCCACCGCCGTCATCGGATCTATGGTAAACTCCAGAGGAATTCCTAACCCCAGGTTGGGATCGCGCAGCCGTTCTCGTAAATAAGGCATCAACGTCGGCCCCCCGACTAGGATAACCTTCTCGATGGCTCCCGCTGCAAGATGCTGCTCCTCCAAAAGCTTTTTGCACAAATTGATGGTTCTAAGAATATAAGGCTCGGCGATCTCCTCAAGTTGAGATCGGGAGAGGACCATTTGAAACTCAACAGGTCTTCCATGCGCATCGTCGAAAAGCCGGTCGATATATACTTCGTACGACTCCCTGGTGGAAAGAGCAATTTTAGCTTCTTCGGCCTTCAGTTTCAGTTTGGCAAACACTGCTCGCCACCTCGGATTTCCCCGGTGAAAATCCGATAAACGATGTTGCTGGACAATTTCTTGGGTAAATATCCGATCCACTAGATCCCAATCGATATCTTTTCCACCAAGGTGTTTATCGCCGGCGTGAGCAGTGATCTGAGGTACTCCTTCCTGCAGACTAATGACCGTAACGTCAAAGGTCCCACCCCCAAAGTCGTACACTAACCAAAGAGCCTCTTTATCTGCATTTTGCATCCCATAAGCCATCCCCGCTGCAATGGGCTCCTGAATAATTCGCACTTCCCGGAAACCGGCTAACGTGGCAGCCCGACAGGTGGCTTGCTCGGCGTTCATGTTAAAATCCGCCGGAACCCCGATGACAGCTCCAATAACCTCTTCTCCAAGCCGGTGCCGAGCTAACCGCCGGAGTTCTTTAAGCACCTCTGCGGAGAGTTCTTCCGGAGTCATTCGTCGGTTACTCTGGACAAAGTGCTTTTCCGTTGAGGTACCCATCAAAGGCTTGAATTCTACAGCGGTATTGTCTGGATCATAAAAATATCGCTGTCGGGCATCTTGGCCCACAACAATATTGCCCGCCCGGTCAATCCGAACTGCAGAAGGAATATATTGCTCCCCAGCCAGCGTCCGAAGAACCTCTACCTGGGCGCCATTCCGTACGGCAATAGCACTATTCGTAGTCCCTAAATCAATCCCATAGTCGATTGTAGTTCGTGGCATCTCCGGCCTCCTAAACGAAGAGAAAAAGAACTTAACAAATATGGTGCGTAGTTATATTGGTTTTGCTTTTCCTGACTCCCTTAGTTTCTCAAAATGACTCTATGCCCCTCTTTTTCCATAACTTCTTTTGTTTCCGAGAGTTACTGAAACCTATCTGTGTGTATTTTTTGTCAAAGCTTTGATGCTTTTCAGCTTTATATAAATGTACACATAACAGTTGAATCAACACGGACTTAGCCCCCTGGGGAGTCCGGGGGGACAGCCACTATCACTTCTCCTCGTTGAATGAGTTGGCTTTCATACCAAATAGATGGTTTTATGGTTTCTAATACTACTGGCTGGGCCACTCCAGCAGTAGGCTGAAAAGCGGCAATCCTCAGCTCGCAACTGCCCGATTCCGGTACACGCTCTCCTGTATGGTCATGAATTTTCAGTCCTGCTTCGGTAAGAACTTCGCGAAGACGCTTCACATGGTAACAAAATGAACGTATGGTTTCTTCCGAAGCACGTCGCTGCCGGAGATGGTCCACTTCCTGCATTTGGAAAACATGGGTCCCTAACAAGGCGGCCGATTCTCGGCGGAAAGGAATCCAATCCGCAGAAGGCGCTTCCGCCTCAGGTTTTGATAGCAACCGTGGTGGTTCTTTCGAATCTTGAAAAAGCTTTTCCAACTTTTCCAAAAAGTCCCAACACCAGATAGGCCAAAGCGGCGGGCCTATTCGCCACTCCCGAGGAACTTTCCGTTGCCGCCACCATTGTTTCCATCTGGTTAACAAATCACCTCGATCCATACTCTTCATCTCCTATAAGCACGTCCTCCGACTTGATGAGTGCTGGTTTTGGGGATTGTCAAGGCTTTGTTGGATCGTACCCAATCGCATTCTCCCGTTTTCCAACCCTTCTTCAACTTTTCTCGCAAAGGAGGATATTCATCGATCGCGGAAAGAGGTTTTATTGCTAATTGGATAAGTAATTCCTGCTTATAAACCTTCCGAAGTCTATTGGCGATCACAGCGGCTACAACCCACCCCAGTAGTCCCAAAAAGATTGCGATCTCTGTCGAGGATGAATAGTAGAATCCCGCAAAAGCCAAGACAATTCCTACTAAAATTGCCCATCCTAGGATGCCGCAGCCTTTGTGGACCTTCAGCTGGTCATGGATCGCATGACAGCTTGGACACCGCGGTATTGTCATAGAGCTTTGGAGGGATTCGTACCGCGTTCCCCACCGGGAAGAAGTTTCTCGCACGTTTCCCCACATAGTCAATGCCAAGTTGCTGGAGGCAGTCCCCTCCGCTTGTCCACAAAACCAACATGGCCCCTCGCTGGACGGGCAGCCCTCCTGGACTTCCCAGACCACATACACCGACTCCCTAGACAAAGGCAACGAAACATTCGCATTGTCAGCCAGTTTTGCAAGCTGCTCTAAATTCTCCTCGATCTGTTTATTCAGAGGATTTAGCCTGCGTGCTTCCAGAAGCGTCCGGAAGTATTGAGGTATGTCGTTTTTTAATTGCCGAACTAGCCGATTGTGCTCATCCACCAGCTGATCGAACCCATCCCTAAACTCCCTAAAGAATAATACCGCCATCAATGGCCCTAGCTTGTCGAGCTGGTTTCGGATCTGGTCGATCCTATCCGACAGATTGCTCAGCTGGGTGACCAGATTATTGACTTCACTTACACATTGACGCCGGAGGCAATGGGCCAAGGCAAATCGGGCTGCTCTTTCCACGGCAGGATCTTTGGAAGTGACAAACCTCCTCAAAATTTTGATGGCGGAAGTCCAGTTTTTTTGCTCCATTTCTGCTTTTGCTTTTTCCAGCTCATTTACTACCTCCCGGGGCAGTTCCCAATAGCCCGGGGCATACCAGCGATCTCCCTCCGCCAGAGCGTTTTGCCAGTGCTGGAGGAGTTCCTCCACCTTTTGAGGAGGCGGGTTGGGCTTCAGATGCTCCTTGAACGCCTCTAATACCCGGACACACGTCTCCCAATCTTCGGTCTTGTTTTCATAGCCTCGGAGGCAATGGCAAAGGGCTTCCCCGAGGAAATGAGCGAACTGGCGAACCATCAGGTCGTCTGGGCCTAAAAATCTCCGTAAAAGAGCATATTTGGGCGCCATATTCTCCAGCAGTTCTCCTGCCAGCCGCCCCCCTTGCAAAGCATCCGTATCCGTGTGCTGTTTGGCACCTTGGCAAAAGGCCTTTAGGGTGGAAAGGGTGTTTTGGAGTGCATACCGAAGAGTATCTTGGACAGTCTGCCGGTCACAATACTTCCGCCAGGGATGGGGGGTAAAAGATTTCGGAATATCGTTTGTTCGAACGCCAATCCAAAAAACGTCTCCCGCCACTACATCGCTAAAAGAGAGACGGATCCTTTGTTCCGCACGTTGGATCTCTAAATACGCCCCCGTCAGAGCTATAGCCATCTTGAGTGTTTTCCGGAAATCCTCATCCACTCTCACGGAGAGCCTAAGATCACGGGCCCTTTCCTGCAGTCGATCCCAAAACTTTGGATTTTGTAAGGTCTTGTCCCAATAGTTTAAAGCAGTCTCCCACAGTTTCTCTTTCTCTCTCTCAGAGTCAGCATCCGTCTGAGAACCTACCGATTGTAACTCTCTCTCCAAAGCTTGCGCGTGAGTATAAACAGCCAGATTGTGTTGAGCTGCATAGTTGGAAGAAGAAAGCTCCTGCCACAGTTGGACTCCTTTTTGAAAATCTGCCGGTTCCTCCGCCACTGCTTGTCCATCCGAGCCCCAGGACACCGGCCAAATCCCAAACACCTCGTCGATAAAACGAAGGTGGGGACTGTTTAGCCGAGTCCTCGCCATTTGGAGACGATCCTCAGCCTCTTTGATTTTTTCGCTCTCACTACCCGGGGCCCAACGGATCTGGGCCAGATGTCTCTCTATCCGGTTGTGGGCCTTCCGGTAAGAAATATCAACCGGAACAATTTCTGCCGAACGATTCGGCGCAGGCGGGTTGCTTACCTCCGCATCCGAAATCTCCAGCGGAAGCCCAAGAATCCAAAAAGTGTTCCGAAAGTATATTTTTGGGTCCACTTCCGTTAGCAGGGGTTCCCACGGCATCACGATTCTCCTGAGCGGCTTTGACCTGTTTCACCTCTCTCCGGAGAGGGGCCCTATAGTGCGATTTTCCCTCTTTCTCCCTGCGAAAATCCGTTCCCCCTACTTATACGCAGTTTTTCAAAAAATTATTCACAATTCGAACATCAAACTAGACCTCCGTACCACTTCTGCCGAACGAAGATGCCCCACGGTTTGATCCGAGGAAAGCTCTTGGGTATCCTTTATCCTTGACGGCCAAGCGGCGGTCCCGAACAAATCAACGAGCATAAAAACTAGATTCTTCCTTTGGCAGGAATACCAGGAGCACCATTCGGCTGAAGTGTGACAAGATAAGAAGTCAGAAGGAATTTCTTTTACTAACCCAGAGGTTGAGCTACTGAGGACTTTCCTGCTTACCATTCGGCTGAATTGGGCCAAGGTTCTCCCTTCGAGGGCACCATATAGCAAGCGGAGGTGGGGCAGGAGGGCTCTAGAGGATTATTTGGAACTGCCCCAGGAATCAAAGACTTCCTCGGGAACCCCTCGGGTCGGATAGTTCCCGCCGACCACTCCGTGCAGGGTGATGGTAATGGTGGAGTAGCTCGTGGAAGTGGCTTCGACATTGAAATGTTGGCCAGCCACTCGCCGGCCGTCGCTGTACCGAACCAAGATATAGTAATGACCAGCCCGCACATTATACACGGTGCGGCTGGTCCCTGCCGGGACATGGACCTGACGGCGGTCAGGACCCACCAAGCGGACCACCGCATTTTCGTCCGAATGATTTTGGAAGGTAATGCGGGATTCGCCGCAATCGGCCTGTCGGTACAAATACCGAGCATGGATCCAACCACGGATCCACGGCGGGGGGGCTTGAGCTGCTTTCTGGCGCCCTTCCAGGAACCGTTCCAATACTATCCGTCCGTCTTGGACTCGGAGAAAAGCTACCCCTCTGCTCCGGGTCCAGTCCTTTTGCCCGCATTCGGGACAATGCTCGTCCTCCTCCTGGCCGGACTGATCTTTTTTGACGGCCACCAGGACCCAAGGCCAGCGGATTTCCCCTGCCACCAGTTTGGTCCCCCCGGGCACCGTTGTCAGCACCCGATCCTCATCCATTACGGGAGCTGAAGTGCGAGTTATCAGCACGTCCCCAGCGCGGTAATCTTGGGCTTCTGCCACCCACACGCCCCCTAGCACCATCCACCCGCCACCTAGGAAAATCCCCAACCATCCTCCTGCTGCTTTCCCATACATCTTTTTTCTCCTTTCTAAACAATCGCTCTTTTTACTACACCTCCCGCATATTAAAAACCCTCCGAGGGGGTTGAGTGCAGGGCCTAAGGCTGTTTTTCCCCGCTCCAGCCCCCACGCTAGGGGGAGTTGGCTTTTTCGGCCCCTCGGGCTGAGGCTTTTGCCGGTCTTCGGAAACAGGCTGCTTGTACATATTCCTCCTCTTTTATAGACGGGACCCCGTGATGGTTCTTTCTTCCGGAAGCAGATTTTTTCTCCAAGAGTCTGCTTTGGGCCTTCCTGTGCCTAATCCGGTCTCCCATGGCGGCTGATTGAGCGACGTCTGAATGGATGGCAGGGCAAGGCGGTTTAGGGGGGCCAGAAACGTGCCAATGGCCGCTGAGGTGAGCGATTTTTGGCCGGGGGGTTCAACGAGGGCATTTTCTATATCCATCTAGCCGGCCTGGTGATTTGGCTATTTTTAAACGGCCTGTTTCCGGAGGAAGGTAGGTTTCTGAATCCGCTGCTGGTATCCCTCAGCAGCGGGCTCCCTTGAGAGCAAAAACTCGCTACTGGGAAGGGATTGATGAATTTAATTTCACTATCTCATGCCCAGCCATTCGTTGTCTGTTAGCTCATGAGCGAATATTTACTAATAGCCGCTCCGTCGAATGGGAGATCTCAGACTTTCCTCCGAAAGCAGGAATCCATCTTTTTTAAAGGATTTCTGCTCTCTGGACTGCCGCCTGCGCGGTAGGAACACTCGTAGACACTCTCCTTCCAAGACAGACACTTCCTTCCGTTGGTTGATGTGTACGAATATAGAAGCTACTTCCAGCAGTTCATTTTAAGCGGCTCGACGGCGCGAGCTCATGAAGCAAATTTTTGCTAATTCGCAGCCTGCTCTCCTAGCCGATCCCCCTAGGTTATTCGATGCCGATGTCGTCGCGAGTGTCGCCGTGGCTTCGGCGGCGCAGATAGAGTTTGATGGGTACTTCGCTGTAGGGCAGATGGTCCCGGAGGAAGCCCAGCAGGTAGCGTTGGTAGGGAGGAGAGATCCATTGAGGATGGTTACAAAAGATCACTAGTGTAGGAGGTTGGATGGCAACCTGCGTAGCGTAATAGAGGCGTGGTTTTCGGCCTTGGTGCGTAGGAGGCGAGTGGTGGGTCAAGGCGGCCCGAAGCAGTTGGTTCAGTTGGCCGGTCGGGATGCGCTGCCGGGCTTGCCGGAAAAGAATTTGCGCATGATTAAGCAACGCCTTAACATTTTTACCCGTCTTCCCGCTAATAAAAGCAATCGGTGCATAGGTCATCGTGGGAAAACTGTCTCGGAGGTACAAGGCCCATTTTTCCGTGGACGCCTTGCCCACCATCAAATCCCATTTATTGACCACAAAGATACAGGGTTTATATTGTTGGGCGATATAGTCGGCTAGCTGTTTATCCAGTTTCGTAACATGCTGGGTAGGATCGAGAAACAGCAGCACGACGTCCGCTCGGCGGATGCTTCGCTGAGCTCGATGAAGGCTATAGAAGTCCAGATCGCTGGCAATGCTTCGGCGTCGGAGCACGCCGGGGGTATCGATGGCAATAAACGCCTTGCCCTCCAGTTCAAACCGCACATCCACGCTATCTCTAGTAGTGCCAGGAATTTCACTGGTAATCATTCGCTCCGCATGGACTAAAGTATTAATAAAGGTGCTTTTGCCGACGTTGCGCCGTCCGACAATGGCCAGTTTCATTTCCGCTTCCGGAACCATCTCCGCTTCGGAAACAGCAGGCAGCCGTTGCCGAATCTCCTCTAAAAGTTGCTGTTTACCGCGGTTTTGGGTTACACTGGTCGGAATCACTTTTCGGCCGAGTTTATAAAACTCCTGCGCCTGTGCCTCTAAGGCATCGGTATCCGTCTTATTGGCGACGCAAAGCACCGGAACCTCTACATACCGGAGTCGCTTGGCCACCTGCTGATCTAATGGAAGTAGGCCCGCCTGGGTATCGACCACATGCAGAATCACTGAAGCGGTGTCTAAGGCATATTCGATTTGGCGTTCTATTTCTTCTGCCAAGACGTCGCTATCGGCTATCCCCATGCCCCCGGTATCCACCAGTTCCACAAACCGATCCCCAAGGGGCAGTAGATAACTAAGGCGGTCCCGGGTTACGCCTGGCGTGGGATCGACAATGGCCAACCGTCGGCCTGCTAACCAATTAAACAGGCTCGATTTGCCGACGTTCGGACGCCCTACGAGAACAACCTGCGGTACCCCCATCGCCATGCACACCCTTGAAAAGGCCCGTTCCGCAAAAGGCCACCAAACCACCCCGCTGACCTGATCCGCCTAAGCGCCTATCCCAAAAAGGCTCTCAATCATCCAGCAAAGCCTAGAAAATGCAGGGATCGGAAACGTGGGCAATTTCTTTTTTGGGTGGGTTCTAAGGCCGAGATTCGGAAAAGCTCCGTTGGAGAGTCTGCCGAATCCAATCAGCGCATTGCTCTATGCCCCCTCCGGTCTTCGCAAACACCCCCCGCACATGAAAGACCTCCCGAATCCGCTGCTGGCTGATCCGAAAGTCCCCCCCTGTGTACTGCATATAATTGGTCAACAACGCACAAGGCACCTGATGCTGAAAGGCTAAAACGCAAAGCCCATGCGCCGTACAATCTGCCAGCCGGACCCCAGCAGGCAACTCTTCCCCGACTACCAAATGCCTTAATACCGAAAGTAAATGCCGATTGTCCCAAGCAGGATTCAGGGCCAAATCCAAAACCAACAGGGCCACCTGGTTGGCATGGAGCAGGCGCCGCACATCGGCGGCCTGATCCGTATCTAAATACCGATATTCCCCTAGCCGACCCCCACTCACCCCCACCAACCGGGCCAACTGCAACCGAATCACCGGATTCAGTTCCAGGTGGACCACATACATCGGCCCGCCTCCGTCGCCCCTTCTGTGCCGGTCGGCCGAGACGGCAAAAACTCACCTAACTATTTTTTATTAGAGCATCGGAGGCTGTCTAAGGAAATCCCCCCTTTTGGGCTTCCCAATCCCCCCACCCAAACCAATGGCCCCTCCGAAGCAATTTCGCCTTCTCAGCTTCCGAGGAGAACATACGTTACCCGATTCGGGTCGAATGCCACCAGCTCACAGGCTGGAGGAACCTTTTTCATTTTCCCCAATGGGCCGGCGCCCGGAGAAGTTTACCGGCTCCAACAGCCTGTTGTCATTTTCCCCGCAGGTGCTTGTCCGCAAAGGTTAGATACTGTTCCCAGTCGTAGTCGGTTACATCGTGTTTGCCGCGGCGGATGTGGTAGCCGATTCGGCTCAACACCGGCTTATCTACTTCCGGCATTTCCTGCACCGCCAACCCATCGGTTCCCAGGAGCCGATACACCGGATCCGCCCCCTTCGCCGCCAAGAATTCTCCCCGGGGATCGGCCCACAGGTCCTCCTGGGCACTGGCCACATACACCGGCCGAGGCGCAATCAGGGCGATGAGCATATGTTGATCGATCGGCAACTCGTCTTCCCGGCCGGCGTATTTTTTAAAGTTTTCGCAGAACCAATGGGGGAAGACGTTGTTAATGCGTTCGACGGTTTCGCCGAAATTGCGTCGGCTCAGGGCCGCCCCGCCGCAGCCCGAATTGTTGGAAATCACCAAGGCAAACCGCTGGTCTTGTGCCCCAGCCCAAAGAGCGGTTTTGCCAAGCCGGGAATGCCCCATGACGGCCACCCGTTTGGCGTCAATATCGGGATCGGTCTCGAAATAATCCATAGCCCGGCTCAGTCCCCAGGCCCATGCGCCGATGGCCCCCCACTGGTTCGGCTCAGGCCGAGTCTGCCCAGGCCGGTAAAACAGCGGATGCACCCCGTTCTGGAAACCGTCGTCAAAGTCCGGGTCGAGATCGCCGTAGTAGATGGTGGCCAGGCCATAGCCCCGTTTCAGGATTTTTTCCACTGGCCAGCGACTTGACATATTCCCCCGACTTTGTTCACTGGCCCGATTGTCCTTCACTCCGGTCCTGGGATCATTCCGCACCCAAGAGTCGGTGATGCTAATGCCTGGGTCGGGGTGGATCGTGTGGTTGCCGTGGAAATTCAAGCCCAAAAAGACCGGCGTTGGCCGGGAGGCGTCGTTTGGCAAATAAAGCAAGATATCCATTTTCGGCCCTTTCGGATCGGCCGAGAAATACACCCGGATTTCCTTCCGAGTGGCCAGACCGTCCAGGGCCTTCGGTTCCACGGAGCGGACTTCAAACTTCATCTGTTTTGGTCGGCCAGGAGCTTTGCCATACATGTGTTCCTCAAAAAGCTGAAGTATCTCTGGACGGCGCTTCTCCCACCAGAGCTTCGGATCGGTAACTTTTGTGCCGTCCCGGCACACCAAAGGATCGGGCAATGTGTAAGGTCGAACTTTGCTCTCGTCGTAATTGACCGGCTCCGCAGACTGCGCTGGCCCCACCGCCGCCATCCAGCCCCAAACCGCCCAAACCATTCCCACACCCAACCCTGCTTGCCACAGTCTCATAGCAAACCTCCTTTCCCTAAAGTTAGAACCTCGATGAATCGCCTTCTCCGTCATTTGTCGAAACCAACCCAATGGTCTAATGATACCTTCCCGTCACTGCTACGCAAGCATGTATGAATCTGCTTCCTTCGGTAGGATTTCTGTAGGATGGTCCTTCCTCGGAAGCTGGAATCCAGGCGCCTTTGTACTGCTCTTTTGTTCATCGCCTCTCCCCTCCGCAAAAAATCGCCTCTCCCCGCCGCGGGAGAGGCCGGCCTGCGCAAGCAGGTCGGGTGAGGGGGCCTTTCCCCTCTCCCCCGGAGGGAAAACGGGAGGCAGTTATGGTCTGCTTTGCAGGCCGTAGAGCACCACTTCTGGCGAGTTTCGGAAGTCTAAGGTTTGCTGGAGCCGGGTCATCAACGCCTTAGGTTCTTCTTCCAGCAAGCCGCCGAAGGTAACGAAATGGCTTGCCAGAGGGGATTGTTCGATGCCTACGCCGCCAGCGCCGCCGCCCGGGGCAACCTTCATCTGTACGGGTGTTTCGGGTGAAATCATACCCAGGGCCAGTTTTTGCTGGTTCCATTTAATCGCCCAATGCACCCCAGCGGCAGCCGCCTGGGCCTGGACGCCGTCGGCCTGTCGGCCTACCGGACCAGTCTGCCCGTTGGAAAAAAGATACTGGCCAGGTGTTGGCCCATCGGCGGCAAAGTTCTTCGGATCGTCAAAATCCCAGTAATACCGGACCGGTTCGCTCAGCACCACCTCCACCCAACTGACACCGGCAAACAGGCTAATGGTTTTCTCCTGGCCGTCCGGCGCAACAGCCCGATACTGCACCAGAGCCGGTCCAGCGGCCACAAGCTGCAACTGATGTTTGGCCGAGCGGTTCGGCTCGCCCAGATCGCAGAAGCCAGCCCAGCCGCGCTGGCCTGGATAGGTCAAATCCCGGCTTCCCAAAGATTTCACTTCCCATCGGTACAGGTGAGCGCCTTCCGGTCCTAGCAGGAGTCGAAGTCGGCAATTTTCCAGCCAAACCGCGCCGTCCGGCCCAGGATAGGTTCGTACACCCTCCAGGTACGGATCGGTCTTTACTCCCGCCGCACAAAAGCCTCCCAAGGAGGCGTCGCCGGATGGATCGACCTCCGGACTAGGCGTAGCCAAGGAAGTTTTTGCAGGAGTCTCTGAGGGCTTTTGCGCCGGGACCGAAGGATTGCCAGGCTTTTCCGCCTTTTCCATAGCTGTTTTGGCCGACTCCTCCGGCCCCTTGGGCAAACCCAGATAGACCCATACCCGAGCCCGTTCCCCCTTAGCAATAGGTCCTGGCAAAAAAAGGGTCAATCGGACCTGGCCGGCGCTATCGGGGCTGGGATCGAGCTGGGCGGGGATTTCCCGCAATCCTGAGGCGGCGCCGACAGAGGCGGAAACGCCTGCGGAAGAGAACCCACCTGAGCCAAGCCACTCGGTTGTCGAACTGCCAGCCGAAGCGGTTGACGTGGAACCGTCGGGTTTTGCCGAACCCACCCACTGGAAGGCCCGGACCGGCCGGTCGGCCAATGCCGTCGGCAATGCCAAATCCACCTGCAGGGGTAGTTCTCGCCGATCGGTCCAACCAGCGCCGATCTGAAGACCTAGCCGATGGCTTGCCTCCGGCACAAGCCAGACCGATTCGGGTTCTAGGGGTTGGGTTTCCCGCCGGTGCGGCCTGGTTCGGCGGGAGTCGGTTGGCGGACGTACCAGACCGATCGTCTCCGGCGAAGGCAAAGCCTGCGCGTTTTGAGCGGCCTTTTTTGCCTCGACGAATTTGGCCAAAAGTTCATCATACCATCGAACCGTCTGCTGGTACCGTTTCATGGTCCAATCTAGGGCATAGGGTTTGCAATCGGCCAACCAAAGCCGAGAAAACTCGTCGCCCAACGCCTGGTGGGCATCCCGATTCCGGCGCAGGAGGTGCTCTACCTTTTCCAGCAAGCCGAGCCTCTCTTGCACCGAATCGGCCGGTGCGGTGTAGGCTTTTTCGTACACCTGGGCCGCCTCCAAGCCGTCGAGCATCCGCTGACCGATCAACTCCATACGGCGGGCGCCGTGGAGAAAGCTGTCTAAAAGGTCGGCGTTGACGGTAGCCTGTGTTCGGCAGGTCTCCAGATGTTCAATAGCCGGTCGGACCAGGGCCAAAAGCCGATCGGCCGATTTGCGGATGGCCGTCGGCGAACGGGCCGGCGGAAAATCGTTCTGCCAAAACCGGCGGTTATTCATGCCGTCCATGCCCGGCAGCCGATGCGTTTGGGCCAAAAGCGTGATGGCCTGGCCGAAATGATCCCCCGGTTCGCCGAAAAGCACGGCGCCGATTCGGCGCTGAAAATCTTCCGGCCGGGTAGCACCGCCGTTCCAGGCGCACTCGCCGCCCCAGGCATGGCCGTGCCAGCGGTAGCCCTGCAAGGCTTCGCCATCGTCTTCCCAGTCGGTGTTCAGCATTCCTAAGGCGCCGTGTTTAACGCCGTCCCGGACGAAGTTTTGGATGTTTTTGGTGGCTACGTCGAAATCGGGCAGAATCCGGCTCCAATTGCTAATACCGGGGCAAACGAAAAACTCGTAGCCTGCCTTTTGGAAGGGAATGATCTGATGTTCAAAACTTTCGGCCGGTCCATAACCCCAGGTGAGCATAATTACATCTTTGGGAATTTGTTCCAGTTGGTCCGGGTGCTGCAGGATGATGTCGCCCCACATCATCATTCGTTTTTTGTATTTGTCGCGAAGGATGGCGTGGATGCGGCGGATATGTTGCACATAAACGCCGCCGACGCCGATCTTTTCGGCCAGCTCTTTGGACGGCCCCTTGCCCAACCCCCAGGTTTCGTCGCAGCAGACGTTGAACATCTCAAACGGCAGCAGCGGGCAGACTTCCGAATAGAGATCGTCCAGCAGTTGATACGTTTCTTCCCGGACCGGAGTCAATACATCGGACGTTTCGCGCAAGTGGGCGTATTTTTCATGCCGCAAAATCCAGCCAAAATGCCCGAACGACTGCTGATTGCCCAAAATTTCTGTATGGTATTTTTTGGCGAATTCCACCAGGGCCTTTAATTCTTCCGGTTGTAGCGATCCGTCCGGCGGGCCGATGTCCGGATGCTTCCGAAAGGCATACTGATATTCCATATAGTATGTCCACATGTTGTGCTTGAAATAGCTGCCCAGTTGGATGCTCCGCTGCAAGGAGGAGAGTTTGGTGCTCGGTCCCCGGGTCATGTCGTCCTGGAAGCACCGCCACCGCACACTGGGCCAGTCCTCGATCCGTAAGCACGGCAGCCGATCCTCCGGCAACCGATTGGCCCGCAGCAATTGGCAAAGGGTTTGCCCGGCGTAGAAAAGCCCGGCCGGTCCCTTGGCCCAGGCGATGATCTGCTCCGGCCCTACCTGCAGGTGATAGTCTTCTTCGGTTGCCTGGGGCCGGAAGGCGGGCGGCTGAGAAAGAGGAAGGGTCTTGCCGTTTTCGCCGCTCCCATGGCCCCCATCGGAAACCAGCCGGAACATCCAGAGGCCATCTTGCTGCTGGCCTGCCCCGCCTGCCGGTTGGACACACATGAGCCGGGGTTTCGGCAGCCTTGCCCGAACCATTTCCTCGCTAATTTGCTGGACCAGGACCTCCATCTGGGCAGGCAGTTCCAACCGCCATGGCCGCTTCAAAACCAGACTGCCCTCGACCAGGGTAACCTTTTTCGGAAACGGCACCAGGCGAAGCTGGACAGCCAGTTCGGCCTGCTCCCCCGCCCGAAGGCCCCCGCCATCGGTCCATCCCACCACGGCTAAGAACAAAAAAGTCCCCATCAGCCAGAACGACCGACTCATGGCTTTCTCCTCTGGGAAAGGATGCGACTGATGCACTCCCTCGAAAACGCTCCACTGCATCCGTTCTTTTGCCAGCATACGTCGGCAGTCAGCAGAATGCAACCAGCGGAACGTCGTCTGTCGAGACGCCGCGGTGGCCTGGCTGCCCTGCACCGTCGTTTGTCGAGACGGGGCCTGGCTCAGTCGGGAGAGACTAAGCACAGACTAGGCTACGCAACGCCGTCTGTCTAGGCGGCGCGATGGTCTGTCTAGACGGTGAGCAAGCCAGTCTGGACCAACAAACTTCCAGGGGCTTTGTCTGGCCGACGGCTAACAAATTTCGGGGCGTCTGGTGAGCAAGCCAGTCTGGACCAACAAACTTCCAGGGGCTTTTCCACACCGGAGGGGGGAGGATCGGCTCGGGCAACTTCAGTTGTCGAGACGTTACCCGGCCTTTTTCCACCGGACGAGCAAGGCTTGGCTGTCTTTCCAGAGCACTTCGGAGCGGGGATGACGCTCTAGGACGGCGGCAAGATGCGGGTTTTCCCGCCGGTGGACAATAAGATAGTCCAACGGATATTTGTCGGCCAGTTGCACCCACTGGGGGCTTGCCCGCTCCAAGGCCAAGAAGTCCTCCCAAACGCCCGGCGGGATCAAATGAACATGACAATGAACTAGCGGGACGACCTTCCCCTCGGTCCGCCAAACCAGATAATCAGCCCACTGCATAGGGGCATAGATCCGGCCCTCAATCTGCCGATCCAGCAGGAATTGGGCAAGCGCCTCCGGCGTATCTTTGGAAAGGATGTTTTCCGGCGGCCTGGGATGGCCGGTTAACCATGCATGGACCGGCGGCGACCACCATAGGCACAGCACGATCACAGCCACAGCAGCGGCCCATCGCCAGGCGATTTGGGCCTCCGTAGATTCCTGTTTGGGGGGACGGGCTTTGCCGTAAAGCAGAGCGATAGCGGCTCCATGGGGCGCCGCCAACCACGGCCACACAAGCGCCCACCAGGCCAGCATCCGAATCGCCCCAAGCGCCCCAATGCCGACCAGCAATCCCAGCAACACTTCGCTGGCCCACAGACGCCGGGGACTCCATCGCAAAAGCACTCCCGTCACCAGCACGGTACAAAGCATCAACAGGCCGCTAAAGCTGTGGATGGTCATCGGGCGCCATTCGGAAATGTCTCGAAGCGGTTGGTGCGAGGAGAAGGCAGCCACCGTGGCAAGCAGTTTCGGCCCTTCGGGATTCAGGCAACTGCCCAGGGCGGCGATCCCCACCGCTGCCGCCGCTCGCCAGAAGACGGCCTCCCGAACCAACCGAGCCCATCTTCCGCGCCAAACGCTCGGTTCGGACCCCACCCCCCCTATTTCCCAAAACCGGTCCCAAGCGGTGCCCACCAGATGACAAGCCAACACCACCAAGCCTACCAGAAACGATCCATGCAAATTGGCCCAGAGGGCAAAAAGCGGCCCCAGCCAAACAAGCGGCGTCCATCGCTCCGTTAGCTGGGCAACGCCCCACAACACAGCCGCCAAAGCCACCATCCCAAACAGTTGCGGCCGAATCACTCCGAGAATCGGAATAGCCAGCATACAACCGACCACGCCGGCAACAACGGCCCAACCCAATGGGGTGCCCCGAGCAGCCGTCGCTCCGATCAGCAAGCCCACCATCAGCGTTACCAGCGCTGCATGGCCAGCCACCAATCCTTCCAAGCCAAACAGCCGATACCACCCATACCCGATGACCTGACTCAGCCACCAGCTGGGCACAAACGGTTCGGAAGGTAGCTCAGGCCGAAAGGGGTCGGCCTGGGGCAGTCGACCATTTTGAACGATCCATCGGCCAAAATTGAGATGGCCCCATAGATCCGTCGGATGGAGCCGGTGAATAGATATAAACAAAAACACCAAAGCCAAGGTAAATACTACGCCCACTGTGCCGGAGTCCAACCGGGGCAGTCGACCGGCAAGAGCGATCCGCCCAACTTTGCCTGCCTGAGTAGGTACGGGCAATTGTGTTACTACCATGGCATGTATATTTGTCCATATCTAGCTACCTACCAACCCCCTCCTTCCCAAAACCTTGCATCTGGAAAAGTTCTTCCTGCCTGCTCCATCCGGTGGACCAGCCCGAGAGCCTTTGCCATTAGAGCAGATGCAAAATACCGAGCTTTTTCATTTTGTTATAAAGGGTAACCCGACTAATGCCCAATTCTCGGGCGGTTTCGGTGCGACGGTAATTATTGCGCTGAAGGGTTTCTTCGATGATGCGGCGTTCCACTTGCCGAAGCCGTTCCTCCAATGTCAACGGATGCTGTCGATCTGGGCTGTGGTTAGATCGACCGGCCGTAGGAGGTCGCATGGCACTGGGCAGGTCGGCTACTGTCAGCACGCCGTCCCGACAGTAAAGCACCGCCCGCCGGATAACATTTTCCAACTCTCGGATATTGCCCGGCCAAGGATACTGACGCAGAGCCGCCAAAAATTCCGGCTCGATGTGTTTGAGCTCAATCTGATGAGCCCGGCTATGCTCAATGGCAAATTTGCGAGCCAAATATTCAATGTCCCAAGGCCGCTCCCGCAACGGTGGCAGATGAAAACTTAAGGTGTTGAGGCGATAGTAAAGGTCTCGGCGAAACTTGTCCGCTTCGACGAGCTTTTCCAGATCGATGTTCGATGCTGCAATCAGCCGCGCATGCGAAATCCGAGTATCGTTAGAACCGACCGGCTCATATTCTCCGGTTTCGATCACCCGCAGCAACTTGGCCTGCTGTTTGGGGGCCAAAACGTCAATTTCGTCCAGGAGCAAAGTGCCTCGGTCAGCCGCCGCAAACTTGCCCGGCTTGTCCGTATCCGCTCCGGTAAAGGCCCCTTTAACATAGCCGAAAAGCTCGCTCTCGATTAAATCCGGGGGCAGCGCCCCACAAGCCACGGTCAAACACCGATGATTCCGACGGGGGGAAAGCTCGTGAATCAGCCGCGCCAAATACGTCTTGCCGCTGCCGGTCTCGCCAATCAGTAAAATGGTTACATCATGGGCGGCAGCCACCTTCAACTCCTCAAACATCTCAAACATCGACGACGCAAAGGTAACCAACGAACGAGTGGTTCCCCGCAGCACCCGATAGGGCAAGCCAACAAAATGGCTTAATAACTCGGAATCCAGCCCTAAATCATCCTCCAACAAGAGTCGATCCAGCCGTCCAAACTCCTCCGGAAGATACAATAGTTCCCGAACCCATCGGGAGAGGTGTTCGACGGTTTCAGAGTGGCAGTCCGGCTCCACCAACCCATACATAGGGGCCGTTGCCACCGAACGACGGATATGGGCCAAGTATTTGTTACTGGTATGGCCGTTGCCAATGGACCGATCCAGATGGATCAGTACTGCCCGAATAGGGGTGTCGGCCAGCTTTGTTTCCAGATTTTCTCCCCCTTCGAGCACCATGAATTCAAATTGGCTGGCAAACCGCGCCCGAAGCTGAGCAATCAAGCTCTCGTTTCGACTCCACACCACCAAATAGGGGTTCATCCGGACTGTCCTTCTTTAAAGGAGCTCACACAAAGAAAGCCAGACCCAAAGTTGTTCCGGATAAGCCCACCTTGGCAGGTCTAAGAAGACAATCTATCTTCTGTAAATTGCGTAAACGACTTATTTTATCTAAATATCTCATACCCTCTATTTTAATTGGCCCATCTCAAAACTCAAGAGAAAGTTTCTGTTTTTGGGCCCTTTTTGAAAATGGGCTTAAACAACATCTCCCCAAAGTAAGCCTGGCTGAAAAGTAACATTTGCAACATGGAACCGGCAGGTTTAGCAAGATTGTTAAGATAGATTGTCCAAATCGAAGAAACTAAACTTTTGGGGGGGCTGCTACCACCCTAAATTCTTACTCTAATCACTATATCCCCATAGGAAGGTTCCCTCGGTGGAGGCCTTTGAGAAGGGAGGTTTTAGGGAGCCTCTGAATAACCCAAAGGAGATATTTTTACACTATTTCGGAATCTCCCGCCATTGCCCAACATATAGTGGCACTACCAATATTAGACTCAATATATAGTACCCAGCTATGGGAACCGATAGGCAAAGGAAAAGATCAAATGTTCATAAAGTTCATGTGATGTTTAGGATTTTGCAGAGCTTCCTTAGGTATAATTTAGATTATTTAGACCCTCGGAAGACGCACATCCGTCTGACGCGGCATCTCCCAGTGATGGGGAGGTCCCTTTTTGGTGGTTAGGCCCCGGTTTGGCTGGTCCCACCGTAAAATCAACCCCCATTTTTCACAATTCTCTGGAGCGAAGTGGATTGCAGAGGCTCGGTTAGCCGATTCCCAATAAGGGTGATCTTCGTCTCCAGGAGGCGTTGAATAACCCTAAGGGGGTATTTCAACTACCCTGATTTGTGGATTCCAGGACGGATTCTCAAAAAAAGAAAGGCGGTTCCATGAATGTGCTGGTGCTTAGCGTCCTAATAATGGTAGGGCAGACAGCCGACCCGAGCCTGACTCCCAGCCCTCCTGAAGTTCAACCCATTCAAGGAACTTGTGAAAGTTGTTCTTTAGGAGATGTGGCTTATACCCTACGAGGGGGGAACAAGCCTGTACGCCGATTGGCTTGGGATTGGTTTGGTCCTATGCCGCAAACTTGTTACCAACCTCGCTTCGGCTGTTATCCGGGCAATGCGCGAGACATCCATCGCTATCCCGCCTTCCATGGTTACTATTACCGGCAGCCCTATAACTATCGGCACTATTTTGAATATCCTTGGCATGCCCAACCGCACGAACCGTTGGCCTATTTTGCGTATCCTCGCATAGGCGAAAGTCTGCAGGAGAAAGCCACGCCGGTGGAAGCCCCTCCGGTTCCGCCTGGCCCTCCCAATGGCAAACCAGGCCCCAGTGCTCAATGGATGCCTAGCCCGCCTCGGCCCTTCCGGTAGCAACTTCGGGTTTCCCCTGGCAACCCGCCAATCCAATCCCTCTGGCCCGGTAGGGTTCCCACTGACAGGCGCTAACAAACCCACCTTTGCGCGCGCTATTCGCCACCTACAGAGGCTCGATACACTTTTTGATGGTTTAACGCCTCTTAGTACTGCCCGTTTTAGGCACTTCCGATAATCCGGCTGGTGAAAGAGGATTAAAACAAAGCAGGTCTTCGGCCTTTTGGGCTGAGCACCCACGTTGGCAGATTAATTACAGTGGCATTCCTTGCCAAGCGTCTTCCGGCAACGGATAGCCGGTCTGCCGGGCCAAGATCCCCATCGCTTCTTTCAACCGAACCTCGGCAATTTTCCAGGCGACCACCCGACTCAAGAGGGCAACCTGCGCCTCATAGAAGGCTAATTGGGCGGCCATTTGGCCGGGGGAGGGTTCCTGTTTGGCATCGCCTACTTTCGGTGGAGGAGCGGCCAAGGCTTTTGGGCCTCTGGACTGCTCCGATGCCCGATATGCCTGCTGTGCTTGGGCTATCTCGGCCAAAGCAACTTCCACCTGTCGGGCCTTCTGCCGAATCTGTTCTTCCACCTCTTTTTCCCGGCGGGCAAGGAGAAAGCGAATTTGCTCTTCTCGGACAGCCGCTTCGATATGTTGGGGTGCCGTGCCTAGCCATTGGGCGATGGCAGGAAACCGGGAGGGCGTGGCCCCCAAGCCTGGATGCCATTGTTCCAAGGCCTGGCGCACCGCTCGTAAATCATTGGCATCGATCTCCCGCAGCAGCCGACGCAGGGCCCGCAGTTCGGCTCGTTGGTCTAAGCCTTGCTGTACCGCCTTTTCGACATCCAATGGTTCTGGTTGGACCTGAAGGCTGACCAAGGGCCATATCCGCCGACAGTCGCCCAACTGCCCTCCTAGGATCGGACGCAGTTGACTGTTGAGATATTCGATTTGTTGGCCTAGTTCTTTCAACCGCTTCTGCCATCGGCGACGATGCTGCCAGGATTCGGAATCGGCACGGATCGCCTGATCCGAGTGGCTGGCTTTGGGGGTCTGTTTAACTTCTCCGGCGGAGGTCGATCCGGAGGATGTGGAGCTATCAACCTCCGAGCTTGCCGAAGGAAGATGGTCCTGGTAGCCCTTGTCGATAAATTGCAGCGCCGCTTGGCACAGGTCCCAATGGGCCTCCGCTTCGGCCAGCCGATAAAATAATTCCAAGGCGTCAGCGGCGGCTCGATTGCGTTCGGCCAAAGCAGCATACCGTAACAAATCGCTCTGTAACGCAGCCGATCGTGCTCGCTGTGTCCGGCCCAGCCCTACTAGCGCAGCGGCCAACTCGCTCTCTTCGTCCAAAATATTCCCCCAGACCGCATGAGCCGCTGCCAACGCCTGACATTGCTCAGCTCTCAACACATAATACCGCTCAGCTTTTTGGCTTTCGGCTGCTCCGGCGCGGAGCAGGTTTTTGGGCGGAGTGGCCTGAGAGAGCACTTCTGCGTCGGCAATCTCTGCGCGGATGGGCTGGGTTGGTCTTCCTTCGCTCTGCTGGGCCTCCGACAATTTCATTACCCCCGGCCCAAACAGCGGCTCTTCCGGCGGAGACTTTAAAACCCGGCCTGCACAACCCAGACCTACAATCAGCAATATCCCACTCCCCCAAATACCCCAAATGGAGGGGAGTTTTGAGAGTCCTCTCCACTGCCAACCTGACGGCCAACCCATCGGGGGAAAAATCTCCCAATTCTGCCTACCTACTTCTCCTAACAGGGTTATTAGCACGTCTTTACCGAAATCTTCGCTTCGTGACCAGAGGAACTTCTTTTCGAATGATAAAATAGATAAAATAATCAATATGGGTAATCTGTATCTTTGAGGCAAATCCAATTTTGCCTAATTTACTTAGATTTTTTAATCCACCTAAACTACCCAAGGAAAATCCCACTCTGGTGCCCCTCTTTGACAAAGCCGGTTGGAAGAATAAAATAGAAATTGTTCTGACTACTTTCTAGGGAAGTTACCGTCCCGGCCCAGCCAAGGTTTGGTTTCCCTTTGGCTTACAGCCTTCAAACTCCGGACAGGTAGCTCAGTTGGTAGAGCACTGGACTGAAAATCCAGGTGTCGGCGGTTCGATCCCGCCCCTGTCCAGTTACGATTATTTGGTCCTCTCGGAGATGCCGCCGCTGCCATCCCAGAGGGTCAATCTTGTTCTGTCTGCCTTACCGAAACTTCGGCCTTTGGACTCTAGTTCTGGTATGGGGTTCTTTGAAGGAATCCCAAACCCTCCCTTTTTACATCAAGCTTTGTGGGTTGAGGTGGGTCGAGGGGTAGCCAATTCGAAGATCCGTCCGATTCATTCCAGGATATCCGTTCCTTTCTCTTCTCACCGCCTCCTAGGAGGGTGGGTCCAAAGGCGGACGATGTAAAAATGTTCCACACTCCCGAGCCCCATTCGCATCCGAGTACAAAAGCATCGTCTCTCCCATACATCTTCACCCTCCCTTTTTTCCGGTGGTTCGGTCCCCCCGCCTCCCTCTTCTATTTCGCTTCGTTCCTGGGCAAAATAAGAGGCAGCCCGTATGCGTTTCCCCATCCATTCGGGTTTGTAATCCTTCAGCCGAATGGAGAGCTGTAGCCTCTCCTCGAGAGCGAAAGCACCGATCCAGGTTCCGATGGAGTTACTTTCTTGTCCGCCGTAGAAAAGGGGCGGGCGACTCCCGGACACAAAAACCCTGGGTTGCTGCAACTCCTAGACCGCCGCTTGGGCGGCGCTGAGCAGCTCGGGTCCCCTGCTGGTCCAGAATAACCCCCTGTGTCCGTTCGGCGGAATGGTTACTCAGGTTTGAACGGCCAGCCTAACAAAGTCGCCATCCAATTTCCCCCCTCCTGAGAAAGTGTTGAACGAGTGTTTCAGTTTTTACCTCTGGGGTTCGTTCCTTCTCTTTGTTGGCAAGGAGATCTCCTATGGATTCGACCGGGAAACGTTTGGGGCGTAAGGCGAGTCGGCGGGAATTTGTGCGGCAATCGGCGGCTCTTAGCGCCCTGGGGGGGCTGCCTATGCTGATCCCAGGTTCGGCTCTGGGGCTGGCCGACCGACCAGCTCCTTCCAACCGGATTGGGCTGGGCTGTATCGGTATGGGCATTCAGGGCATGGGCAACATGCGCACTTTCCGCGGTAATCCGGAGGTGCAGGTCCTTGCCGTCTGCGATGTGCACCAGACCCAACGTCAGCGGGCCAAGCAGGCGGTGGATGAATTCTACGGGAATCAGGACTGCGCGGCTTATAAAGACTTCCGAGAGTTATTGGAACGAAAGGACATCGATGCCATTCAGATCACCACTCCGGACCATTGGCACCCGATTCTTGCTGCGGAGGCGGCCCGCCGGGGCAAACACATCTATTGTGAAAAGCCGATCGGCTGGAGTTTCCGCGCCGCCCAGGTACTCCGAAAAGTCGTCAAACAAACTGGCGTGGTTTTCCAGTTTGGCACGCAGCAACGCTCCGACGGAAAGTTTCGATTTGCCTGTGAGCTGGTGCGAAGCGGCAAGATTGGGCAGTTGAAGACCATTCTCGTCGGTGTGCCGCCCAGTTGGACCTGTCCCAAGCAACCTACCGAGCCGGTGCCGAAGGAACTGGATTACGACATGTGGCTTGGCCCGGCCCCGGAAGCACCCTATTGTTACCAGCGATGCCGACCTTGGACCGAAAAAGAGGGCTGGAGCGTTTGGTACAGTATTCTGGACTATTGTATGGGTATGATCGGCAATTGGGGCGTCCATCATTTGGACATCGCCCAATGGGGCAACGGCACGGAACTGAGCGGCCCAGTAGAGGTGCAGGGTAAAGGCATTTTCCCCAAAGACATGTTGACCGATGCGGCCACCTGTTGGCAGGTGGAAAACCGCTACGCCAACGGCGTGCTGCTAGTCCACATGGACGACCATACAGCCAAGAAGCATCCACAACAAGTAGCTGGCTATGGACATGGTATCTTGTTTATCGGTACGGAAGGCTGGATTCATGTGGATCGGCAGAAATTGGACGCCGAGCCAAAGACGCTTTTGAAAGTAAAACTCGGCCCCCATGACGTTCACCTATTTGAGAGCCGGAACCACCATGCCAATTTCCTCGACGCCATAAAGGGCCTCACGAAACCAGCAGCGCCGATTGATATTGCCGTTCGGTCTGACGCCCTCTGCTGGTTGCAGCAGATTGCCATCTTGCTGGAACGGCCTTTGCGGTACGATCCGGTGGCCGAGGCATTCCTCAACGACCAGGAGGCCAATCGCCTGCTGGATCGCCCCATGCGCCCCCCCTGGAAACTGGAAGCCTAACCAACGGGTAAGCCTTCCGCCCGGTAAAATTCTCTCCTGCCTTTGTCAGGGGAATATTCCATTGTCATTCCTGGGAAAGCAGGAATCCAGCCAAATACCTGTTCTTTCCCTTTTCCTGGGACAGGGTGGCACGCAAAGCTGGCCGGGCAAGGGAATCCTCCCCTCGCCCCACCGTGGGCGAGAGTTGGGCTGAGAGGCCAACTCCCCTCTCTCTATTCCTGGAGAGGGTTAGGGGGAGGGGGATCCTCCAAGATCATCTCCACGAAAGCAGGGATCCAGCAACAATAAGGGGAAGACCCAAGGCAGCCTGGACTACCGCTTGCGCGGCTGGCAGACCCAAAGGCTTTCCTCGGATCCACCAAGTGCTTCTTCGTTTGGCTGAAATGTTACTAATGCGTTTTCTCTATTCTGCCGTATCGGCCTGCCAGGCCTGGGCCTCGAGGGACTTGGTTGGCAATTTCCGCAAAGCCCATGGTGCGGACTAGTTCTGCGGCGACCCGAATACAATTATTCACGCTCCGTTCGTCCGGGTAAATATGCACCATACCGGCTACAAAAAGACCTGGAATCGGACTCCGCATCGCCGGGATACTTCGGGAGAACCCCAGATCAGGAAGCGAAGCGGCATACCTGGCTCGGAAAACCCATGCCCCCTCTATCTCCGTGCGAACCGGCCGACCGATCAACCGCTCCAATTGCTCCAGCCAACGCTCCTGCACCTGCTGGTCCGAAAGCTGCCAGAGCGGGTCTTCCGGTAGCACATACCGGCTCAGATACATCACATGTCGGCCCCCGTACCACTCAGGCGGTACAAACTGGGTGTGTTCCACCAGGCCGACAAAATCGTACCCAGAGTCGGTTACATTCGTCCAATATACGCCTGTCAATGCCCGACGAAGGCTTAACACCAAACACATGGCCGCTACATATTCTATGGTATCCAACTGTCGGGCATACTCGGTCGAAAGCGGCCGAACTAGCTCGGCCAAAATGGGCGTCCCCATGGTAGCGGCCACTGCATCGGCACGAAACTCCCGACCGCCCGCCCGAACGCCTACGACCCGACCCTCTTCGATCAGCAGAGTCTCGACCGGGCATTTCCAATGGCAGTTCACTTGTTGCGCCGCTAACTCCTCTACCAGCCGATCTACCAATACCTGTAAACTGCCCCGCAAGTAGCCAAGCTGCTCCTGCCCCGTGCGCCGGGAATGGGTCCGTTGGCGGAGTCGGCCTGCCATCCAAGCCAGCGAAACCCGTTCGGCCGAAGTGCCGAACTTGCCCTGAAGCAATGGCTGCCAAACGGCCTCGGTTGCCTTCGGCCCCGCCCACCGCCGAAACCATGCCAAAGCCGACACATCCTCCTGACGGGTATAAGAAGCAAATCGGCTGAGCAACCAACCGCTCAGCCCTAGACGGAGCCGATCCCAAAGCCCAAGCGCACCAAATCGAAGCACATCCCTGGGCCCATTGAAAGGCCAAAACCGTCCCTGCCGATAGACGGCCATCGTCGTCGGCCGATACACCAGCCGATCCTTCAGCCCCAGTTCCCCCAGGAGCCAATGCAGCTCGACATCATGCGTGAAACAGTGGTGATAATAGTATTCTACGGGATCGCCTTGGCCGAGGGAGAAGGTGGCCAAAAGTCCGCCCGGCTTCGGGGCCGATTCCAGCAAAGTCACTTGCACCCCAGCTCGACGCAAAAGATACGCCGCTGCTAAGCCGGTCGCACCGGCGCCCAGAATGATCACGTGCATCATCCAATCCCTGCCAAAGCAGAAAAACTTTCGGCTGCTGCCTGCTCCTTGACCGCCTTTTCTCATTAGCAGAAGAGGCGTTAGGAAGAGGGAATAGGTCCGCTTGAATGGGGTTGTTCGGCTAGGCCAAGGGTTTCGGCAATCACCGTATGGGGGCGACCTTTGACGTTTTCATAAATCCGGCCGATATATTCGCCTAAAATACCCAAACACACCAGTTGCACTCCGCCGAGAAAGAAAATGCCGCACACAATGGTAGCAAAACCAGGCACGGGGCCTAACCCAATTCGGGCGAACTGCTCAGCCCAAATCCGCTGGATCAACGTGAACAGTCCAATCAAAAAGGAAAACAGCGAGACCAACAAGCCGAACCAAGTGGCCACCCGCAGCGGCCGGATGGAAAAACTCAAAATGCCGCTTAGCCCAAGGCGCACCAGTTTGGAAAGTGTATATTTTGGCGCCCCGGCGGCCCGAGCAGGCCGCTCATACGGAACCCCTTTTTGCCGAAAACCCACCCAGGCCCGCAAACCTCGCACAAACGGTTCCTGTTCACGGGTTTGGAGCATGGCCTGAACCACCCGGCGATCCATCAGGCAGAAGTCGCCGCTATCCAAGGGGATGGGCGTTTCGGCCAAGTAGGCCAGTAATCGATAGAAACATTTGTATGCTAATCGTTTGAATAGTCCTTCCTGCCGTTTGGCCCGCACCGCATAGACCACATCCCAACCCGCTTGCCAGTGTTGTAAAAAGTCGGCCAAAAGTTCCGGCGGGTCCTGCAGGTCGGCGTCCAAAACAGCAACCACATCCCCCTGGGCGTGCTGAAGTCCCGTCCAAAGGGCCAACTGGTGGCCAAAATTCCTGGAAAGCCGGAGGCCTCGCCATCGGCTGTCTTGCTGATGGATCTGCTGGATTTTAGCCCAGGTCCCATCGGTGGAGCCGTCGTCGACCAGCAAGACCTCCCATCGACACGGCCAACCGTCCGCCGCCGCACGGAGCCGATCCACAAGCGCCTCCAGCACCGCCTCCTCGTTGTAGCAAGGAATCACTATCGTCAGGGTGGTTTCCGAATCTAGGCGACGACTCATACGACAGATACCAGCCCCTCTAACTTGCTAAAAAGTCAACGATCGGTCAAAATCCCCTTTCTCTATTTTAGTTCCAAAAAAATCCGGGGCGAACTCCTGCCTTGCCCAGCAGTGCTAGGCTCAGGGCCGAACGGAGCGGTCCCGGTATGGGAAAACTTATCCCTCTCGGCTTCCGTTTTTCCCCGGCAGAGGCGTGAATTTCCCCTCACCCGGCCAACCTACCGGTTGGACGGCCTCTCCCGCAGTGGGGAGAGGCGATTTTTTTTTGCGGCGGGAAGAGGCGTGAATTTCCCCTCACCCGGCCGGGCTTGCGCCCGGCTTCCCTCTCCCGCGGACGGGAGAGGGAAGCGGGGATGAAGCAGGAAGCAGACTCAAACCGACCTGGTTTCCCGCTTGCGCGGGAATGACATTCCAACTGCCAGTTGCGCGGGCTTGAGAAATATTCCAAGGCCTTGGTGTTCTTTGTGTGCTTCGTGCAAGACAATCGAATGCCTGGAGTGGCGTTTGCGTGGGGATGACACCAAAGGGCGCCCGCATTCCTGCTTGTGTAGGAATGATAAGTTGTACCATTTGGCGGGGAAGCGGTGGATTTTTTATTGCCCCGTCGATTCGGCCGGGGTAGCTTCTTTCAGTTTGCCGAACATTTCCAGGATGGCCTGGACGATTTTGTTGGAGGCTTCCACTTCGACCCGGCATGTGCCAAGCCAGGTCTCGTAGCCGCCCAGGGCGTGTTGGGCCGGGGTGGGCAGATAGCCGTAGGAGCCGTTGGCGTGCGAAATGGTAAAAGTAGGCCGAAAGGGGCTTTTCTGCTTCAGTTCCAGGCCGATTTCGGCAAAGACCTCAAACGGGATGGCCCCGATGCCGACTGGGCCGATCCGCACTGCCTGAATAGGCACATTGACCGTATCAGACGCCTCATGCAGTTGGATGATCCGGCGGGCGTAGATTTCTTCATGGGGGCGTTCTTTGATCGGCGGGGCGCCGGCCACGATGGCCCGGGCTCGCTCCAGTTGTTCCGGGGTCGGTTTTCGCACGGCCAGGGTAAGGTCCGTCTGCTGCGCGCCCAACGGAACCCAATCCTGCCAGGCGATCTTTTGATACGCCTCGAAGACTTTTTGGGCCAGGTCATGAGCGACATAACGCATCTGCTCATAGGGTTTTTTCGCAGGCCGAGGGTTTTGGAACGGGATGTTGTTCACATCGCCGCTAGCGCCGTTGGAGAGCATACCGACAAAAGGCGGCTCCAATCGGTCGGCGCCTAACAACTGCTGAATCCGGTCGGCAAAGACGCCGAAATAGTCGGCCGAGATGTGTCCGGTGGGCACGCCGCCGACATAATGGAGCGAATAATTGGCCAGCAAGGCGATGGGCCGACCTTCCACAGATCGGACGGCCAAAAAACAGAGTTCCGGATCCACCGGGCCTGCCGGTTTGACTAGATCAGGGCTGCCCGCCGGCGGGTTCATTCGCACTTTGTCCAAGCCGCCGAAGGGATTGATGAGCTTTTTCTCCGGTTTCATGAACCAGCGGCGGTTATTCAGATGTTCCGGTATATCAATGGTTCCCCAGCCGATGTGGGCTGGTTCCAAGTGCACGATGGCCCGGCGCACGCCGTCGGAAATTCGGCGGACCAAAAATTGGGAGTATTGACTAAGGTCTTCTTGGGGCTTAAGAACATTGGCAGGCCGGGCGCTGATGGACGAATGGGTATGTGTAGCAGCAATCAGGACATGATCTTCGGGGATGCCGGTATGCTGGCGGATTTGGCGTTTGGCCGCATCGCAAACTTCTCTGGCCAGCCCCAGATTATCCACAATGACCAGCACAAGTCGGGTCTGGCCATTGTCCAGGACGAGACACCGGGCGTGAAGTTCGTCATGGATGTAGGTAGCAGGCGGGGCGGACCAGCCGCCCACAATACCTTCGTCGAGCCAGGGGGTGATGTTGCTGGCCGCCGCCCCGGCCCGGAAAACCTTTTGGACGCCAGGCGCTGCGTTCTCCGTGGCCAAGGGCTTTTCTGAGGGAGCGGCAGGCGCTGGTTGGTCAGCACTGGTTTTCTCGGCGGCCAAAAGGGCCGATCCACCTGGCTTCCCTCTGCTCCAATCGCCATGACCTCCGCTGATCCAAGCCCCAACCAGGCCGCCAACAACCAACAGGCCGAAAACACCAGCCAAACCCCCTCGAACGCCTGACCCAAAAACTGAGCGGAACCGCTTCGCCATGATCGCTGCTCCTCAGAAACAGGATACCCAGAGACCTAATCCGACAATTCCTTAGGCAGGAACGAAATTTTGCCAATCCTTTGGATAGGATTATACCGTTTCCAAGCGGAAAATACCTCTATGGTTGGGAAGGCAAATTGTTTTTCTGGAGCATCTCCAGAAGGCCATACCGGCAGACTAGACCAATCAGAATAAGGCCTGCGCCGAGCAAGGTCCACCAGGCGGGCGTTTCCTGTCCGGCCAGATAGACCCAAAGCGGCATCAGCACCGGTTCTAGAAGTCCAAGCAGGAGGGCCTCCTGAGCGCTGACAGAGCGGAGGCCCCAGGTGAAAAGCCGATAGGGAATGGCCATCTGGAAGGTACCGAAGGCGGCCAGCACCAGCCATTGCCAGCCGGTGGGCCAAACGCCCTGCCAGACTGCCCAGGGGGCAAGCAGGACGGCGGTTGCTAGATGCGGCACGACCACCAGCCAAGCGCCGTCTTCGCTCCGAAGCCCGCGCATCAGCATGGCGGTAGCGCCGAAAAAGGCTCCCGAGGCCAGGCCCAACAGCACGCCAAGGCGTCCGTATGGCCGGATCAGCGTGGTCCACCCGGCCGTCCAGGGACCCAGTTCGCAGGTTAAAATCAGTCCCACGCCCAATCCAGCAAAAATCAACGGAATCCATTCCCGAGGATTGGGGCCGGTGCGAAACAGCAGCAATGTAAAAATCAGCACCCACCACGGCGAAGTGGCCTGCAACCAGATGGCGTTGGCCGCTGTGGTCAGTACCACCGCCGACAGATAACTGCCACTCATCAGAGCAAAGACAGCTACCAGCGGCACCAAAAGCGGATGCCATCGGGGCCGACGGACCCAGGGCAATAGCACCAGCCCAGCAAACAGCGCCCCCCAGGCCGCTAGAAGAAGCCCTCGAGAACTTTCCGGCCAATCGGCAAAAAAGGCCGACTTGGCAAACAACCCACTGGAACTCCACAGCAGGGCCGCCCCGATCACGGCCAACCGCCCCATCCGCACTGAACCCGCTCCGCTTGCCCTCATGGGGTTGCTGCTCCAGAACGTTTTCCCGGCGGTGCGACGCCCGGTTTTTCTTGCTCCGGCATTTTATCTAACTTCTTCTTATCTGCCTTCTTCGGCGTCGAAGAATCCAAAGAGAAAGAGGACCTCTCGGAGGCAGGCGTTTTTTCTCGGGGCAGGTGAATCCATCGGCTGGAAGCGATGGTTACCGGGCCGGTTTCCGCGGCTCGGATCATCCAGGCTGCCGCCCCGGGCGTATCCTCCACCAATTTCATGCCTTTTTCTGGTCCGAGGACGTTCAGGGCGGTGCCCAGCACATCCGCTGTCAGACCGTCCGGGGCTACTACGGTTACACTGCAGCGGGCCTGAAGCGGCATGCCGGTTTTCGGATCGATGATGTGCGAATACCGCCGCCCGCCCAGTTCGACAAACTGCCAGGCGTCGCCCGAGGTGGCAATGGCGCATCGGGAAAGCAGGAGAAACTCCCTCGGCGGTGCTTTTGGGTCTAGGCCCGGCACGCCGATCCGCCAACCCGCTCGATCCGGCGGCGGTTCTCCAAGCCGAATGTCCCCCCCCAGATCAATCAGCACCCGACGGATGCCGTGCTTATAGACCACCCGGAGGGCCTCGTCAATGGCATAGCCGGCCCCAATGCCGCCCGGGTCCAACCGCATCCCGGCCTTCTTCAACAGGACGGTTTGCCGATCCGGGTCCAACAGCACGTTTTGATAGCCGACCAACTGACGGGCCTGCTCGATGGCGGTTGGATCGGGCATTTGACGGCTGCGGCGCGCCCGACGCCAAAGCCGCACCACAGGGCCAACGGTCATATCAAAGGCCCCGTCCGTTCGTTCTGACCATCGTTGGGCGGCCGCCAAAACTCGAAACAGATCTTCACTAACACGGACCGGCTTGTCCCTTCCGGCCTGGAGGCACAATCGGCTCAGTTCGCTCTCCGGGTCGTAGTCGCTCAGGATGTCATTGAGCTGGTGGATACGGTCCAGGGCGGCCTGGGCGGCTCGTTCGGCGGTAGGTTCGTCCGGGGCATAGAGGATGATTTTGAGCGGCTCGGCCATGGCCTCAGCCGCATATTCAAACCGCTGGAGTTTTTCCGGTGGGTTTTCCGCCGCCCTCACCGTGGCGATCCCATCAAACTCTGCGTCCATTCCATGGAATCTCAATAAGGCAGCCATCAGCCCTACCGCTAGGAAAATTCCCTTTCTCCACTTCCCTGCAGCGGCAGCGAAAGCCCCAAGCCGCCTCTCTGGTTTATGGGGTGCG
Organism: uncultured Thermoguttaceae bacterium; assembly: GCA_938042245.1. GTDB lineage: Bacteria > Planctomycetota > Planctomycetia > Pirellulales > Thermoguttaceae > JANXAQ01. The sequence continues at coordinate 24,799 of CALIRO010000050.1, read as the reverse complement.
CCTTTCGTCCAACGGTGTTTCATAAAGGCCTCTCTGGAGTCTGTTTTGGCTGAGAGTTCATACGCCTCTGTTGGGCCGTACCCTTTGAGCCGATGGATAGGAATGCCTCTTGGGGGGAGAGGTCTGTTGCCTGGAAAAAAAATCGCCTCTCTTACGCTGGAGAGAGGCGTTGCTGGCGCCCCGCTTTTGCGAGGATGCCAGGTTGGTCTATTCGGTGGAAAGGATACCACTTGTAAGGACGTTTTGTGAGGGCGTCAGTTAAATCACCTGTCCGGTGAAGCTGGTGAGCGCCCGCATGTAATTGGCCCGTTCAAAGGCGGCCGGATCGGGGCATTTGGCCTGGCTTAAAGCACCGCATGCCTCCTGAACAGAAGCATATCCATGCTCGGAAAGCCAGCTTTCCAGGCCCTCCAACAGCGTCCGGATAGCGGCGATGCCCTGCCGATATAAGACGGAAGCGACCATACCGACATTAGCCCCGGCCAGGATGGCTTTGACCAGATCGACGGGCCGGTGGATGCCGGTGGTCAGGGCCAGGGAGGCATTCAGCCGACCATAGAGGATGGCGATCCATCGGAGCGGCAGAAGCAGCTCGGCCGAGCTGCTCAGCTCCAAATGGGGCTTTACTTGAAGGTCTTCCAAATCGAAATCTGGTTGCAGGAATCGGTTGAAAAGCACCAGGCCGTCGGCGCCGGCCTCGACCAGCCGACGGGCCATGTGGGCCGGAGAGCTGAAAAACGGTCCTACCTTGACGGCCAACGGAATGGAGATGGCCTGTTTGACCGAATGGACCAGATCGATATACTTTTGCTCCACCTCCGCACCAGACAGGTTCATATCGGCGGCGATGTAATAGACGTTCAGCTCCAGGGCGTCGGCACCGGCATCCTGGAGCATCTTGGCATACCGGATCCAGCCGCCAGGAGTAATTCCGTTCAGACTGGCAATAATCGGAACGCCGACGGTCTTTTTAGCCTGGGCCACATGGTCCACATAATCCTGCGGCCCCAGGCGATAGTCGTCCAGGTTGGGGAAATAGGTGAGGGCTTCGGCAAAGCTATCCGTGCCGCGTTCGTGAACCCGTTGGAATTCGAGGGTTTCGTATTCGATCTGTTCTTCGAAGAGCGAATGCATGACGATGGCCGCCGCGCCGGCCTCGGCCATTTGGCGGAGCTTGTCCATCTGGTCGGTCAAGGAACAGGCGGCAACCAAAAGGGGATTTTTCAGTGGAAGTCCGAGGTATGTGGTGGCAAGATCAACGGTCATGCTTCTACCTCCGTTTTGGGTTGAGCGGCCTGGGCGGCGGTTTTGCCATCGCCGTCGCCTTTTAGCAGGGCCTGGATGGCGGCTTTGCCGCTCTTGGCCAACAGTTCATACAAGGCCCACCGGGCGTAAATGTCCTGCTGGGCTTCCTGGAAGAGTTTTTCGGCACGTTCGGGCTTGGAACGGGCCAACATGGCAAACCGCGCCTCCTTCAGGGCAAAGTCTTTGAAGGAACCTTTCGGCGGTTTGGAATCCAGATGGAACGGATGTTCTTCATCGCGGGGATCATAATGATATAGCGGCCAATGCCCGCAGGCGACCGCCTCCTTCTGGTGCTCCAGCCCTTGGACCATGTCGATGCCCCAACCGATGCAATGGGCCAAAGCAATCAGAAGGGATGGTCCTCGATAACTTTCGGCAGCCCGGATGGTGCGGATAGCATGAAGGGGATTGGCGCCGAGGGAAATCTGGCCGACAAACACGTTGCCGTATGTAAGGGCCATTAGGCCGAGGTCTTTTTTCCGGGCAGGTTTGCCGGCGGCGGCGAACTTGGCCACTGCGCCGCGGGGCGTGGCCTTGCTGGATTGGCCGCCCGTATTGGAATAGACCTCGCTATCCAGGACCAAGATGTTGATGTCCCGACCGGCAGCCAACACATGGTCCAAGCCGCCAAACCCGATGTCATAAGCCCACCCGTCGCCGCCAAAGGACCAGACGCTTTTGCGGATCAGGTAATCGGCCGAGGCCAACAGGGCTTTCGCCGCCGGGTCGGGAATCTCCTGCAATCGGCGCTTCAACTCGGCGACCAACTGACGCTGACGGGCAATCTGAGCGTCGTCCTCCTGGGGATTTTCCAAAAGTTCCCGAACCAAATTGTCGCCCAATTGACTGGCCAATTGTCCTAACAGCACTCGGCAATAGTCGATCTGCTGATCGATGGCCAATCGGAACCCGAAACCAAATTCCGCCGCGTCTTCAAACAGGGAATTGTTCCAGGCGGGGCCTCGACCTTCCTGGTTGGTTGTATAAGGAGTACAGGGCAGGTTGCCGCCATAGATCGACGAGCACCCGGTGGCGTTGGCAATGAGCATCCGATCGCCGAAAAACTGGGTAATGAGTTTGACATAGGGCGTTTCGCCGCACCCAGCACAAGCCCCGCTAAACTCAAACAGCGGCCGCAAAAGCTGCGAACCTTTGATCGTATCCTGGGCCACCTTCGTGCGGTCTAAATCGGCAATGGTAAGGAAGAACTCCCAATTCCGACGCTGCTGGGCCAGATGCTCCAGAATCGGCAACATATCGATCGCTTTATGCTTCGGATTGGTTTTATCTTTGGCCGGGCAGGTGGCCACACACAACCCACAGCCGGTGCAATCCTCCGGCGAAACCTGCACCACAAACTTCATGCCGGGATATTCTTTGCCTCGGTAGTCGGCCGAGGGGAATCCATTCGGGGCTTTGGCCAACAGGGACGGCTCAAACACCTTCATCCGAATACAGGCATGGGGGCAGACCAGCGAGCACAACCCGCACTGAGTGCAAAGGCTGGCATCCCAAATCGGAATCTCCTGGGCAATGCAGCGCTTTTCGTATTGGGTGGTGCCGGTGGGGAAGGTGCCGTCGTAGGGTAATTTGCTTACCGGCAGTTCGTCGCCGCGGTTGGCGATCATCATGCCCAAGACTTCTTTCACAAAGGCTGGGGCATGCTCTGGCACCGGCGCCACCACATGGGTCTTGGAAGTAATGCGGCCAGGCACTTGGACTTCGTGCAAGGCTTTCAAGGCCCCATCGACGGCGGCAAAGTTCCGTTCGACCACCGCTCCGCCGCCCTTTTTGCCGTAGGTGGCCACAATGGCATCCTTGATCTCTTTGACCGCCTGCTCCAGCGGCAACACCTTCGAGAGGGCGAAGAAACACACCTGCAAGACGGTGTTAATCCGAACACCCAACTGCGCTTCTCGGGCCACCCGGTAGGCATCGACCACGTAAAACTTCAGGTTCTTCTGGAGAATCTGCTCCTGAACTTCCACCGGCAGATGGTCCCAGACTTCCTCGGGACCATAAGGGCTATTCAGAAGGAACGTAGCTCCCGGCTCGGCCAGACTGAGCATATCCATCCGATCCAAAAACTGCCACTGATGGCAGGCCACGAAATTGGCCGAGTGGATCAGATACGATCCTTTGATTGGCCGGGGGCTGAGGCGCAAATGGCTGGTAGTGACCGACCCGGCTTTCCGAGAATCATAGACGAAATAGGCCTGGGCGTACATCGGCGTATTTTCGCCGCAGATTTTGCAGGTGTTGCGCACGGAGCTTACGGTACCGTCGCTGCCCAAGCCGAAAAACACGGCCCGGACCACGTCGTCCTTTTCGGTGGACCAGTGGGGGTCGTACTCGACGCTCAGATGGGTTACATCGTCGTAGATGCCCACGGTAAAATGCCGACGGGGTTCGCCCTTGGCCAACTCATCAAAGACCCCCTTGGCCATGGCCGGGGTAAACTCCTTGCTCGATAAGCCATATCGACCGCCAATGACCAGAGGCATCGGCTGACCGGCTGCTTGCTGGTTCCACTGTTCGGCCAAGGCGGCTACCACATCCAGATAGAGCGGTTCGCCCAACGCGCCGGGTTCTTTCGTGCGGTCCAGGACAGCAATTCGGCGCACGGTTTTCGGCAGCGACTGGACAAAGGCTTTGGCGTCAAACGGGCGGTACAGGTGCACCTGTACCAGTCCTACTTTTTGGCCTTCGCTGCGAAGGCGTTCGACCGCTTCTTCCACCACCCCGACGCCGGAGCCCATCAGCACGATCACCCGCTCGGCGTCCGGCGCGCCGATGTAGTCGAACAGGTGATAGTGGCGGCCAACCAGACGGGCAAATTTGTCCATCATCTCCTGCACAATTCTGGGCACTGCCTGATAGAATCGGTTGCAAGCCTCGCGCGCTTGGAAGAACACGTCCGGGTTCTGGGCTGTGCCCCGCAGCACCGGCTTTTCCGGATTCATCGCCCGGGCCCGATGCTCATGAATCCGCTCCATATTGAGCATCGCGCGACAATCGTCTTCGGTAAGCTGTTCAATCTTGTTCACTTCATGCGACGTCCGAAACCCATCGTAGAAGTGAATGAAGGGCACACGGGCTTCAAATGTAGCCGCCTGGGCAATCAGCGCCATGTCCTGGGCCTCTTGCACCGAAGCCGAACAAAGCATCGCCCAACCGGTGGTTCGGCAGGCCATCACATCGCTATGGTCGCCGAAGATGGAGAGGGCGTGAGTCGCCACGGTCCGAGCGGTTACATGGAAGACCGTCGGCGTCAGTTCGCCGGCGATCTTGAACATGTTGGGGATCATCAGCAGCAGACCCTGCGAGGCGGTAAAGGTGGTGGCAATGGCCCCGGCCTGCAAGGCGCCGTGGACGGCCCCGGCGGCCCCAGCCTCGCTTTGCATTTCCACAATCAGCGGCACCGAACCAAAGATGTTTTTCCGTCCTGCCGCCGCCCAGGCGTCCGGCATCTCGCCCAGTCCAGACGAGGGCGTAATCGGATAAATGGCGGCCACTTCGTTCGTCAAATGCGCTATATTGGCCGTCGCTTCATTCCCGTCGACTGTTACGAAGCGTCGCTCTGCCACAGCTAAGCTCCTTTCAAAAAGAAAAAAATCCTCCGGATGGTTTGCGATTGGAGTTAGGATTAGGCCGAGCTCTTCCGTAGAGGGCTGATCAGGACCAGCCTTGGCCCGAAAGCAGACCGGCTAGCGGCGCCTGCGCCACTGCCAGAAGAACGATCCCGGCCCAATACCAGACCTGGCACTTCCACCTCCAGGAATTCTACTAATTTACTTATCTTTGCCGATTCCTGCAAGAACCCAACCAAAGAGCTATTACATTAACACCATAATGGGCATTTAAGCAGCCACTCTTTTCCTCCAACGAAAATTTCCAAACGACATAGATGGGCGAAAATTCCCCAACATCTTAAGGGAACACGTCCTTCAAGAGCTGACAGGCCCGAGCCGGCCTAAAATGGACTCCCTGCAATGCCCCAGAAGAGCTATGAAGGATGTTGTTGCAGGTTCGCCATGGCCTGCCAAATCTAGGAGGAGGCACAGAGGCAATTTCCCTGGACGAGGTGGTTCAAGGTTTGGCAGGCCCTGGGAGGACGGCTGCGGATTGGACCAAAGCCCGGCCTTCGGCGGTCGGCATTTCCAGGCCCAAAAGCCGAGCTATCGTCGGGGCAATATCCCGGGCATCGACCTTGCCCAGTTGGGTGCCCGGGGGAATGTCCGGCCCCCAAAGGACGCACATGGCATGCATATCCGGTTGATCGGGCAGGTAGCCGTGCGTGCCGCCAACGCTCTGCCGGGCTACCACCACTTCTTCGCCGGCAAACCCATCGGAAAAGCTATAGCCGCTTTCGGCCGCCAGCCAAAGGTCTGGTCCCCAGGGATTCTGTTCCGGAGTGGGCTGGCCTATTTTACCAAACTCTTCGGGGCTGAAGACGGCCTGGACGCCTTCGATCTGAGCCAGGTCTTTTCGGAGTTGGCTTCGGAGGGCGTCCCGTTGGGCGTCGTCAAGAATATAGAGCATTGCCCCGCCGCCCTGCGACAGACAATACGCCGACCGAGCAGCCATCTTGCCCTCTTTGACCTGGATCAGCCCCTTTTGTCGTAAAAACACGTTCGGCCGAATCTCCTTGCTGATCGGGAAAAAGCCATGATCGGAGCAGAGCACAAAGGTGGTTTTGCCCGCCAAGGGGGAATCGGCTACCGCTTCAACCAGATCGCGGATTCGGTCATCGCTGTAACTGGCGCACCAATAGGCTTCTGGCGAACGGGGGCCGGTCCGATGCTGCACATGATCCGGTTCCACCAGGTGGATGAGGATAAGGTTAGGCTGGTGTCGGCGGATAAGCTGAGCAGCCATTCGGCTGTAGAGCCAATCCCGTTGCACCCCGCCGGCAGGTTCCCGGCACCATTGGCCGTGGCGATCCACCGGGATTCCTTCGGCCCGAAGTTCCTCCAGCCAACGGCGCGTGCCTAACTTTTCCCAGGTATCGTCGCCGGGCATGTCGGGTACAAACCAGTTCAGCGTGGTCGCTCCGCGCGTAATCGGCCAAAGCACTCCGGCCGTCTTCAGCCCTGCTTTGTAAGCTATATCATAAATCGTGGGCACTTTAAGCACCTGGTCTTTTTCATAGACCGGATCACACAAAAGGCCCACCACCTGCCCGGTCTTCCGATCCAGATAACTATTGGCGATCATGCCATGTCGGGCGGGGCTGACGCCGGTCGAAATCGTGGCATGGGCAGTCCAGGTTACCGACGGAAAACTGCTTACCATCCCAGAAGCCCTAGCCCCTTGTTTGGCCAACCGGCGTATGGTCGGCATCTGGGCCTTCGGATCGTCCAGATAGAAGCCGGCCAATCCGTCGATACTGACCAAAATAACACAATGATCCTTTCTCGGCTCCGCTTGGGCCTGCCCTACTAGAAAAAGCAGAACCAATGCCCAGCATAAGACCATACCGGTTAGCTGGCTGAGCCATCGCAGCCAAACCGGTTTTACTCCAAACAAATTCACATTCGATTCGCCCATGGGAAAACCTCCTTCTAAAGGGTACCAACGGTGCAAAAACCAGCCACAACGGCAAAACACCCGGTGGGCTGTTTAGTTCATCAAACGGGTGGGGAGTTTCGGGGATTGCTGATTCGGGGAAAATCCTCCAGCGAGCTTGGCCCCCGAAAGAGGCCCACTTCTGAGCAATATACCTTCTTGGGGAGGGCGGTAACAACTACTCGGAGTGCCAAATAGCGGAGAGTTTGATAGCAAAATTGGACGTCTGGCTGTAGTTGCAGATTCTGCAGGCCCGGCACCGGTGCTACATAGCTGGGATTTTATAGCAGAGGGGGGTTAGCTTTTTTCTCTTGCCAGCGGGTCAACTCTTGTTGAAGCCTGCGCCAGAGGCTTTTCCAATCGGGCCTAGCCCAGGCGGGAAACTGCTTTAGATAAGCTCGGAAAAATCGGCAAACCACACTGGGGGGGACCCATGGATGGGCTGGCAGGCCTTGGGCTAATCGAAGCAAATCTTTCAGATATCCCCGCTGGAACCGGCCCCCTATTCGGATCCGATCCACATCCAAAAGCCAAGTCCGCACCTTGTCCGCTTCTGCACGCACTAAGATATTCGTCATGTTCAGATCGCCGTGGCGGATTCGATACGCATGCAGACGGCCCACTAGCCGACCTAAACTTTCGGCACATTGGCATGCAAGGCGAAAGCGTTCGGCCTCTGGAAGCCGAGCGATTTGCCAACCCCAAAGGTGGAGATTTTGTGCCTGGGGGATCCATTCGGTAACCAGATAGGAGTAATAAGGTATGGTCCGAGAGGGGGGTTCATACAGAGCGATGGGTAATGGGGTTGCAATCCCCCGCTGTAGGAGGACATGCCCTGCCCACCAAGCCCGACGTGCCCGGCTCCATCGCAAATATCTCAGCCAACCCCTCCAGCCACCTCCCTCCCGAATACGCTTCAACGCCACCCGAAAAGGGGGATGATCAAGTTCCACAAGCTTTTTCTTTGGAGGCTTATCCTCCTTGAACGGTATATTATATACATCTTTGGGGGGGTTGAAGATCTCATTTTCCCTGTCTGAGTTCCTATTTTCCCTAGCCGAAAAAGAAGTAAAAGAAGGATTTTGCCCAAGATAGGTGGATTTATCCCCTAAAGGAGCAGGGTATTGGGCAGAACCCTGAGTTGGATCCGGAGACATAGTTGTGGGCATTGATCCCCCCATTTTGGGGGCAAATGAGGCAAATCTGTGGAACAAGCTTCTTGTTTCAGCCCGAGCTTCGGAAGATAGAGCGGCGATTTCCACATTTCCCCCCGAACGGGGGGAGGTCCCAACATGGGCAAAATGCGGAGGCGGAATCGAGGAGTGCTCGGCCAGGCTTGCCTGAGCCACTCCACCGAAGGCCTTTGCCTGCCCGGCCCCATCCTTCAGGTCCAACCTATCTTCTCTGGGTGGTTGAACCACCCGATAGAAGGCATTTGGCTCCCCTGCCTCCTCCGGTACCGGCCAATCCGCCTCCACCACCACACTATGATGACCTAGTTTGACAGCCCGGTGCAGCGACTGCTCCAGCAGGGCCTCTGGGGCCGATGCCCACCCCCATAGATGTTGGAGGTTTTGATTGGCCAGGGCAAAGATTTTCCCACCTGCAAAACTCAGACGCATCACGTTCGGGTTGGTCCTGAAAAGCCGGCGATCTCGGTGTCCGTAAAGCCGAAGCCGATGCTCAAACCCCAGCCGATCGATCCGCTCCGCATCCGAAGGCAAATCAAAGCCTATTTCCGGCCGGGCTTGACAATACTGTTTCCAAAAATACCAACGCTGGCTGGGCGTAGTGCGCTCTCGCCAAGCGCCTGCCAATAGAGCCAGATTCTTCAGACTAGTGGGTCGATCTAAAGGTTTTCCGAGTCGGACGGCCTGGCCGTCCGTCAGGAAAAATCGAAACCGAGGGTAGGAGTCTTCTCCCTGCTCTTCAGCCGTCTCCCCGGCCACTACCAGAATATTGCCCGTATGGAGATCTTGATGCTGGATGCCTGCCTGATGGCACTGAGCCAGAAACTGGGCTAAGTGTCTTAAAAACGACCAAGATATCTTGGACCGATATATGGAGGACCACGGGGCCGGCAAGGTCTGGAAGTATTCGTCCAGGGAAATCGCATTCGGGATGGCCTCGGTCAGCAGGAGGCTATTGCACAAGCCTGCCCACCCGACTGGTTTGGCCCATCCGATCGGCCGAAGCGTCGGTATCCCCCGTTCTGCCACTGCCAGCAGGGTCTGGAACTCCCGTTGGGCTGGACAACCACGGAAAAAATTCCTCCATGGATCCGTCCACCGAGGCGCTCGGTAATGCTTGGCATAAAAGGCCCCTTGGGGGGTTTGGACCCGATACACGGCTCGATGGGGCCCTTGTTTCACACATTCCATTTGATAAAGGCGGGACCATCGCTCTAGGGGCCGCTCTGGGAGACCTCCAAACAGGAATTCCCACTCAGGCAGCACCGTCCATTGCCAATTGCCTTCCTGGCGCCGGCTCCATACGTCCATAGCCACTCACTTCATCTTAGAAGGAAGCGAGGGGATTTAAGGATTATGGGGGTAAAACTCCCCTAATAAGGGGTAACCCGGAACCCTATACGAAGCAGTACAAGAAAAAGCTTTTTGTGCTTCCTAAACTCGCCAAAAGCAGGAAAAACTCCCCTGCCAGCCGAGCGAAATTCGGGAAAAAAACTTCTCCAGGCTCCTACCCTGGCTGGCCATTTGCCCGCTAGGTTCCAATTGGCTTTCTTTTCGAGGGCTTTGTTTCCGAGCATCCCTCCGTGTGGGAAGAAAAAGCCTCCGATAGGCGGATTTGCCTGCCGGGGGTTTATAACCTAGATTTGAAATGGCAATTTGAAAAGGCCAATTTCAGTCGATTTTGGCCAATGGGGTAACTTTTCCGCCCAAGGGGGTAACAAGGCCTTCCTGCGCAGGCAGGAATCCAGGTGTTTTTAATGGGTTCCTTTTTCTGCCCTGCTGCTTTCGCGGCAGGGACACCATAGGAGCTTCCTGGGAAAATGCAAGGGAGTGCTTCCTGCGGCTGGAGTGTTACCCAATTTAGGGGCTGCTCCGAAGAGGCAAGCTCCTAACCTATTGTGAGGATGGGAGGTGGGAAACTACATGAACAGATGTAGTTTTCTCCGTAACTGCTGGAAACAGAAAAAGTTGTGAAAAATCGGCAACACTCACGTTTAGCGACTCGTCTTCTCCATCCGAGTCTTTTCCTGCCGGTGGGCTTTTCGGTTTGGGTACCCTGAGGTGGCGGTAATTCCTTCACACCCTACGAAAATTGGCCGCCTCTTGGATGAAAGGCCATGCCCAAACTCTCCCCAGCCACCGGACCTCAAACTCGTTTGACTAGACCACCAGGCCGTAGGGAATCGGGCATATTGCCCTCTAAGAGATCCCGCAAACGGGGTTTTCTCCGAACCCACTGAAGTCTGCTCCCGTGGAGAATAAGGAGAGGTTTATGAAAGCCATTGGGTTCCAAGACCCGCTCGCATCTCCTTTACAAGCTTGGCCATCTGATCCCCAGATCCGCACTCAAGTGGCGCATTTGTTGGATGGACTAGTTTCTCAGGAGCATTGGCCGGAACGACGACAAGAGCAACGGTATCCTTTTCCTTATTTAGTGCAATTAACTCGGCTGGCAGCCGATGGCCTCAGCCCAACCGACCAGTCCATCGTGGTGGTGGGCAAACATATCTCCGCAGTGGGCTTCGGATTTTATCATTTCCACCCCTTGGCCGATCGGCGAATGATCGCCTCTTTTGAGACGGCGTCCGGCCAATGGATTGCTTTTCTACTGGACATTCGTTGGTGCCGATTTACCGAGCACGGATGGTATGAAAGCGGAGGCCGATTTCTCCGGGCTGTCCCCTGCCCCCTCCACCGGCCAGAGTAGGCCGGCAACCAATCTGCCAACCCCTTCCGTTTCCTCCGGCCCGGCCGCTACCCCAGGGGTTGGAGGGGTTCCGCTTGCACACAACGTCGGAAGGAATTTCTGAATCATTCGAAGGATATGTTTTTACACTACTTCGTGCGGTGGTGCTATTGCCCCACCAGGGGGTTGCTAGCGATGCTAGCACAACAGTAGCTCTAATCTAAAATCTTTTCAGGAAGACTAGGATGAAATGTTCATAAAGTTCATGCGGCGTTCAGAATTTTGCAGAGCTTCCGGAATGCGTTTTGCAAAAATTTCTTGAAAAAGTTTTCCCCATACTTGACGGCACCAGTGGAGGCGGCTACAAAAAATATGATTAGGTGTTTTTTAGTCCTCCCAGACCGGCCGGGAGGTTTTCGGTTCCCTAAGGGTCTACCTTGAGTAAAACCGGCATGATGGACAGACGCCATGAGCGGCGTGTTTGATCCCTATCACAAGTGGCTAGGCATTCCCCCCAATGAGCAGCCTACTAACCATTATCGGTTATTGGGGTTGGCCTTATTTGAATCGGATCCGGATGTGATTGCCAATGCGGCGGACGCCCGAATGGCCCATGTACGGACGTTCCAGACGGGACCGCATTCGGACCTGTCGCAAAAAATTCTCAACGAGATTGCGGCCGCGAAGATCTGTCTGTTGAATCCACAAAAGAAAGCCCAGTACGACGCTCAGCTTCGCGCCCAGTTGGCCGCCCAGGGGTCGGGGCCGCCGCTACCACCTCCGCCGCGCAGCGCTGCGATGTCGGAACGACCGGCCGGAGGAGGGGCTGATGTTGCTTTGGGAGGCCCGCCTTTTCCCGCCGCGGGAGGCCCGCCGCCTGTAGCCCCTGGGCAGCCAGAGCTTCCCGCTCCGGAACCAATCCTTCCTGTTGCTCTTGAGAGACCTGCGTCCCTGGCGGCTCGAATGCTTGCTTCCAGAAGGAAATCCTGGGAAATCCCTATATTGGCGGCTATGGGGGGACTGGGAGTGGTACTTCTGGTAGCTCTTTTAATCCGGATGCTCCAACCCAAAGCTTCGGCCCCAGGGCCAGTAGCATTGGAAAAACCCCCTATCGCTAGCCCGATCCCCTCAAACGAAAAGAGAGAATCCTCGCCTTTGGATCAACCGAAATCCCCATCTTCAGCGCCCCCCAAAGGGAAGCCTGCGGAGCAGTCGGCACCGGCCTCCCCAGCTTTGCCAGAGGCCAACCCTTCTAAACCACCAACCCCCGGCGGGCCTTCCTAAGGGGCTGCGGAGGAACTTCGCTCCTTCCAGGGACATACCGCGCCGCTCATTTCGGTCGCCTTTAGTCCGGATGGGCGGTTTTTGGCCACCGGCTCCTATGACCATACGGCCAAGCTATGGGAGGTAGAAACTGGCCGACTGGTTCGCTCCTTCCAGGGACATACCGGCTCGGTCAAGTCGGTCGCCTTTAGTCCGGATGGTCGGTTTTTGGCCACCGGCTCTGGGGACAGGACGGCCAAGCTGTGGGAGGTCCGTTGAGGTAAAGTCCGCCTCCTCGCAGGCCTTTTCCGGGGAGAGCAAAGACGTGGAGGCCCTCTCAGCCGGCTTCGCCTCCGGTCAAGCTGGCCTCTGCCGCAGCGGGGAGAGGCGAAAGGACCTTCTCCCGCGGCACTCTCGGCGGGCCAGCCTCTTTTCCGTCGGCAAAAAGCAACTTCGGGGAGCCAGGTCCCGTTCAGCTTGTTACCCTGATGGATCCGAAGCTATAATAGTCTTTTGACAAGGCAGATTAAGCCTGAAGGTTTTCCGACGTCTAACAGCTACTAAGGGAATGGCCGAATGAGAAGTGTGGGTAACTGGATGATCGTCGTGGCGATAGGAGGCATGTTGGGTTGTTTGGGCTGTGATGCGTTTCGGTTTATGGGTCGATCGGGAAGCGCCGCGGTAGAACAACCGGACTCTTGGACGGAGCAACCCGCAGAAGCGGAGGCGATCCAACAGCAGCCGTCCGTTCGCAGCGTGCTGACGGATTCGGAAGGCCATGTGGTGGTGGTCTTTTTCCACCGGGAGTTAGTGGATGATGGTACCTTAGCTCTCCTGGCTAGCCTAGAACATTTGAGGGTGTTGGATCTGGTGGAGACCCGGATAACGGATGCGGGGCTGAAACATCTGGCCGGGCTGCGGAATCTGGAGGTGCTCTATCTGAAGATGACCGAGGTCGGCGATGCGGGCATGGCCGCCTTGGCCGGACTTCATCGGCTTCATACGCTCTATCTTTCCCGCACCCAGGTAGGCGACCAAGGGCTAAAGCATCTTGGAAAGCTGGCCAACCTGGAAATGCTCTTTTTGGATTCGACACGGATAACCGACCAGGGACTTGCCGAGTTGGCCGCTCTGAGTAAACTTCAAGTGTTGGATCTTTCCGATACCGCCATCACGGACGAGGGCCTCAAACACCTGGAGCCGCTGCGAAACCTCCGACATCTTTACCTTCTCAATACCAAAGTTACGGAACCGGGGGTCCGACAACTTCGAGAAAAGCTTCCGAAAACCCTGATTCGTTATTCGGGCCAATGAGAGAAAGCGGGGCAATTTTGGCAAATGGCCGCTTTGGGTTGGTTATCTGTCGGACAATGCGCTGCCAGAACGCTTCCCCGGGAGGGAAACGGAGCTTTAGAGATTTTTATCTTCTCCCTATAAGGCCGCTGAAACGTCTGACGGCACGGGTCCGTGGGAAACGGCGCCGCTTCAGTACAAGGTAAGTTGCTGGTCCAAAGGAGGCGGCGGCGATAACGCCAGCCAGGTCGTCAACGGCGCCGGCTCAGTATGGTAAGTTGCTGGTCCAAAGGAGGCGGGTATGTCCTCCGGCGACATTCATGTAGGCACTTCCGGTTGGACCTATTCGGATTGGACGGGGGTGTTTTATCCGCCGGACCTGCCGGACTCAGAGCGTCTGAGCTACTATACAACTCAGTTCGACACGGTGGAGATCAATTCCACGTTTTATCGTTTTCCGCCTCGGACGATGATCACGGCTTGGAATCGGCGGTTGCCGGCGGACTTCCATTTGGTGGTCAAAGGGACCCGTCGGGTAACGCATTTTCAGAAGTTGGTGGATTGTCAGGAGGTGCTTCGGGCGTTTTTGGAGCGGGTGTTGCCGCTTGGGACACTGCGGGTATTGCTTTGGCAATTGCCGCCGTCGTTGCACCTGGATTTGGGGCGATTGGAGGGATTTTTACAGTTGCTTGGGCAGGAGGCGGCTGGTGTGCGTCATGCGGTGGAGTTTCGCCATGCCAGTTGGTGGCGGGAGGAGACGGCCCGGCTGTTGGGGCGGTATGGGGCGGCATTTGTGGCCGTCAGCCATCCGAAATTGCCCCCCGATCTGCTGCCGACGGCCGACTTTCTCTATGTGCGGTTTCATGGATTAGGGAAGCAATTGTATAGATATAACTATTCCCAGCAAGAATTGGCCGAGTGGGTGGAGCGGCTTCGGCCCCATCTGCCAGGCCGAACCTTGTATGCCTTTTTCAATAACGACTACGAGGCCTTCGCCCCCCGAAATGCGATGAGTTTCCGCCAAATGCTGACCGATGCCCTGGCGCAGCCAAAACAACCCAAATCCCGCCGCCGATAAAAGCACCTTCCGTTTCTGCTAAAAGTCCGATCCGAGCCAATCCCTCTGAAAACTCAGAAATCGTCAGATTTCCGCCGAGTGAAAGAAGGCCCTGTTTTTTAGGCGCCACGCCTCTGAGTGTCCCTGCCGCAAAAGCGGAAATCCAGAGAGCAAAAATCCCTCGAAAAAAACTAGCTTCCTGCTTTCCCAGAAATGACCGGTTGCATCATTTGGGGGAAATGTTAGCAGAAATATGTTTCGGAGATGGTGTGGGTGGACCTTTTTTGTGGAAAGGGCCTTGCGATGCAAAGCGGACGTTGGTTCAGTTTGGTGATATGGGGCAGTTTGTTGGTTTTGGTCGGGATGGGGATGTTCGTCGGAGGTGGCATCGGCCAGACATGGAAAGAACAACGCTCCTCTAGCGATCCTGCGGAAGGGACGCGGGCGATAGGGGCGGTATCGGCTAAAGAAACGGGTCCGCCCGGTGATTTAGAGTCGGGGTCCTCGCCAGCAAGCTCCATCCTTGCAGAAAGATCGTTTTCCTTGCAAACTGGGACTGCGGAGGCGTCCGAGTGGAACAAGCAGGTTTCCGCTGTAGGGGGGGAAGCCGTTGCTGGGGAGGATGGCAAACTGCGGATCATCTGTTTCGGCGCCCATCCGGACGACGCCGAAATTCGCTGCGGGGGCGTGGCCGCCTTGTGGGCTGAGGGGGGCCACCATGTCCAGTTCGTCTCGGTAACTAACGGCGATATTGGCCATTGGGGCATGGCCGGCGGCCCCCTGGCACAACGCCGAACGATGGAAGTTCAACAAGCCGCCAACATCCTCGGCATCCACACCCAAGTGCTCGACATCCACGACGGCGAACTGGAACCGACGCTGGAAAACCGGAAACGGATCACCCGGCTCATCCGCCAGTGGCAGGCCGACATCGTCATCGGCCATCGCCCATACGATTACCATCCGGATCATCGCTATGTGGGGGTGTTGATTCAGGATTCGGCCTTTATGGTAACGGTGCCGTTTATTTGTCCGGATACGCCGCCGCTGAAGCGAAACCCTGTGTTTTTGTATTCCTATGATGGATTTCAGCGTCCGGTGCCATTCCGGGCGGATATTGTAGTGGCTATTGATTCCGTCATCGATAAAAAGCTGGATGCTTTGGCAGCCATCGAATCGCAGTTTATCGAGGGCGGCGCCCTAGGTTCGGCCGAAACGGCTCCCAAAACCGCCGAACAGCGGGAGGCCAAACGCCAGCAGGTGCGGGAGAGCTTCCGCCGGCGGTTTGCCGACCTGGCCAATCGCTATCGGGACAAACTGATCGAACTGTACGGGGAACAGGTGGGCCAGAAAGTCCAGTATGCCGAGGCATTCGAAATCTGCGAATACGGACGCCAACCCTCCAAAGAAGAACTTCGCCGTCTGTTTCCCTTCTTGCCCCAACACTAACAAGCCCAAAAACACTTTTCCGTAGAACCAGCTAAACCAGGCAGCGGGGAAAAAGTTCCCACACAGTTCGCCTTTTTCCGTTTTGCATAACTCTTATAGGATGGGGGGTTGGTTTTATAGGATGGGGGGGTTGGTTACTATGGGGCCCTAGCAAGCCGCGCCAGGAGCCCTCGCCCTCGGTGCATCAAGGGCTATCGGCAAAGTGGTATAAAAAACTGTATTGAAGAAATCAGCAGGGGCTTCATTTCAGCAAGGTGGCCGAAACGGGGATCGAACTCCAGGAGTTGGCAATGGATCGGCATGGATTTGACCAGTGGGTGGAGGTGTATGAGTTGCTGGTGGATTGGCGCCGGCGGTTGGAGCGGGAGGGGCCGATGTTTCGGCGGCTGTTTGAACAAACCGGCGTTCGGCGAGTGTTGGACGTGGCCTGTGGGCCGGGCTATCATGCCGCCCTGTTTCACCGCTGGGGGCTGGAGGTGGAAGGGGCCGACCTGAGCCAGGCGATGATTGAGCGGGCCATTGCCCTTCATGGCCAGGCGCCCGACCTTCGCTGGACGGTCCGACCGTTTCAACAGCCGGTGCCCCAGCCGGGCTATTTCGATGCGGCGATTTGCATCGGTAATTCGTTGGCGTTGGCAGGGGATAAACCGACGGCGGCGGAAGCGGTGCGGCAAATGTTTCGGGCGGTTCGGCCCGGCGGCCTGGTGGTGATTCAGGTGCTGAACATTTCAGCCTTCCCCGAGGGATCCACCTGCTGGCAAAAATGTCTGGCCGCTTCGCTGGCCGGTCAGCCAAAAATCATCCTAAAAGCTCTCCATCGGGTAGGCGATCGGGCCTTTGTGGATTTGCTCCTGGTGGACCTGCCGGCCTCTGAGCTGGCAAACCAGAGGGAATCTGTTGGCGACCGGCCCAAAGAACCCGGCCTTTTCGATGGCCTCGCTGATCCTAATGCTCAGTTTCCCCCCGGGCGTGTTGTGCCGCTTTGTTGGCAGGCTCAACGTGAACTGCTGCTAGGGTTTTCCGCTGATGAGCTTCAGCAGATGGCCCGACAAGCCGGGGCCGCCCAAATGCTTCTCTACGGCGGCTATCCCGACTTGCCGTATCAATCCCAAAGCAGCCAGGATCTCATCCTGCTGGCCTGGCAATCGGAAAATCGCTCCGAATGCTCTTCCTGAACCGAGCGGCTCAGAGTAGAATCAAAAGTTGTGAGGAAACGTTTTGGGTTTCCAGAGGCCGAGGAGAAGCATCGGCTTGGGTTCTTGCTGCTGGTCAGGCGCCAGCTTCGGAAAGCCTCATGACCAACGGAGGAGTCTGAGTGAAAGCCTATGTGTTTTTGGGTAACTTGTTGGCTTGTTGGCGCCCGATTTTGTGGGTGGCATCCTGGGGGATAGTCTATCTGGCAGGGCGAGCGGTTTGGGCGGATGAGTCGGCCTCAGGGTTTGCTTACCCCCTGATCTGGGCAGAAGGATCGGAGCCGGCGCTTTCCAACGATTTGCCAGCGATGCCGGGCGACTTTTCTACTCCGCATCAGCCGGGTTTGGCGCAGTGGACTTCTGTACCGGCCGACTTTGAGCCCATGGAAGCCTTGGTCCTATCGGCCGGTCTGCTGGCCCAACAGGATCCGGACCTTTTGGCCCAGATGGTAGAGGCCTTGCACGAGCAGATCCGCCTGGTGGGTTTGGTCAGCGACGGACGGCAGCGCCAAAAGGTGGAAAAGATTTTGGCCGATCGAAAGCTGCTGGGGCGAGCGATCCGATTGGTGGAAATCCCCCATAATACGCTTTGGATTCGGGATTATGGGCCGATCTTTTTCCGGTTGCCCGATCTGCATTCGGCAGCCTATGATGCGGAATATCCGGACCCCAGGCGTCGGTTGGACGATGTAGTACCGACCCGCTTGGCCGCCTTGTTCGGGGCCTCGGTCTTTCCCCTGCCGATGGTCCTAGAGGGGGGCAATCTACTAACCAATGGCCAGGGGTTGGCCTTAACTACCCAAACAGCAATGCTTCGACAGGTAGGTGGCTATGTCTCGGAGGCTTCCTTCCGCCAGTTGCTATCCCAGCACCTAGGGATCGATTCTTTGGTGATCCTCGAACCGCTCCACGGCGAACCCACTGGGCATGTGGATATGTTTGCCTGTTTTACGGGGCCGGATACCGTGCTGGTGGGCCAGTACGATCCGAAGGAAGACCCGGAGAATGCGGCCCTTTTGGATCGGAATGCGGCGATTTTGGCCGGTTGTCGGACTTCGGCCGGGCCGCTGCGGGTTATCCGGATTCCTATGCCAGGGCATCGAGATGGGATTTGGCGAACTTATACAAATGTTATTTTTGCGAATCGGCTTCTGCTGGTACCCACCTATCCGACGGCGGACCCGACAAACACGCAAAGGGTTCTAGAGATTTATCGACGCCTGTTGGCAGGCTGGAAGGTGATCGGCCTGGATACGAGCCGATTGATTCCTATCGGCGGCGGATTACGATGTATTACCTTAGGAATTCCCGCCCCCACTCCTACCGGCTCGGTAGGAGCAGCCATCGGAAGCACCCCCGGACTGGCTTGGCAACATGGCCTCCCAGAAATTCCAACCAAACTCTCCTACACCCCTGCCTTTGACCCAGGTTGGTTCCACCAGCAGGTATTCTTCTGCCCTGCTCACCGCTAAAAATTTCTGCTGTACCCCAGTCTGTAAGATTGAGGGGGACCTTCAGGTCTCAGACTGGCGGTAGCTTAGTCTGTCGGGCTGAGTCGGTTAACCGGAGTGGTACCTTAGCTCCACGGCTGCCATTTTCTATAACTTCTTTAGTTTCCAGTAGTTAGGCAGAAACACTCCTGCTCGGTATAATTCCCTAACCCCCACGTTGCCAACCAGTTAGGAGAGTGCCTCTCCGGGGCGGCCTCCACATTGGCAACACGCGAGCTTACAGCCCATCCCAAAAAGGAAATCCCCCTTCCTCAACCCTCCTAATGTTTCCAACTTAACGGGATTATTAACATCTTTTTAGGATGGGCTTTTAGTCAGCTAGATCGCCCCGGAACCTCCCTGTCAGAGGGACTAGGCACTTCGTCTGTTAGAGTGACTGGATGTTGGTCTGTTAGACTGAGCCTGACTGCCAATTGACCGAGAATATCTACCGCCTGACAGAGGGTGCTTCGTCCAAGGGGCAGTGCCGGGCCGTCCTTTGACTAAGCGGTGTATGATTTGAACTCATAAAGGTTTAATCCTTTTGGGGGGAATAGCTATGACCCCTAGAGGAAATACCCAAAATATACACCTGCTCTTGCAATCTGTATTCCAAAAGAGTCTCTATAATCTCTTATAAAATAAGGATTTATGTCAAACTTATTTCAGAATTATTTCCGGTTTCACCTTGGCTACAGTGCCGACAAGCCCCCGCTTTAAGGAAAAGTAAGAACGCTCAAACATCTGTAAAATTTCCCCTTGCCCCGAAAACGATCCCACCGGACCGTCTGCTAGCTTCAAACCTATTAGTTGGCTCCGAAAAACCACGTAGCATCTTCTTCTCCCCATTTTCCTATCCCTTGGAAAATCCCTCAAAAGGGATTAAAATATCTATTCCTTTTTTTCCTTTAAGGAAGTAGGAAAAAAATCAATTCACCCTATTTTAGTAGTGCAAAATTGAGAAAATAGGAAAAAACAACCCCCTTTCCTTTTGCCCTTCTTAACGGAATAATTCCTAATCAAGCTGCTACCTTGAACTGGGCAGGAGGCAAAGGAAAAGGTAATGGCCTCGGTTTTCTTCCTGCATGGAAGGCATCGCCGATGCAGCAGGTAGGCCAAAAGGAAGCGAGTTTAGAACAACTTTTTTTCCGAGGAACTCTTCCTGTGCGGAGCAAGGGGAATTGGTTGCCGTTTGGGAGGTGAGCGATGATTTCGACGTCGCATATGGAGCGTGGCTCGGCCTTTTTGTATGAGGTGGTTTCCCAAACGCCGAATGGCGAGCGGTTGTTACACTGTCTGCAGTGCGGTAGTTGCGGCGGTTCCTGCCCTAACGGTGCCGACATGCAATACACGCCGCGAACCATCTTCGCCATGATTCAGGCCGACCAGCGTCAAGAGGTGCTCACCTCCAACACGATGTGGGTCTGCGTGTCTTGCTATTTTTGCACGACGCGGTGTCCGCAGAAGGTACCGATTACGGAAATTATGTACACACTCAAACGGCTGGCTATCCGCGATGGCCTGGCCCGGCAAACCGACGCCCCAGCCCTGGCCAAAACGTTTACCGATCTATTGGATCGCTACGGCCGAAGTTTCGAGCTGGGCCTGGCCAGCCGATTCTATCTGTTCAACAAACCCTGGGCTATGCTCAAAATGGGCCCCTTGGGTCTTTCGATGTTCACCCGAGGCCGAATGGCCCTTACCCCTACCAAAATCAAACGCATTGATCAACTCCAAGCCATCATCCAAAAAGCCCGTCAATTGGGAGCCGCCAAGTGAAATACGCGTATTACCCCGGTTGTTCTCTGGAATGTAACGCCGCTGCGTATGACGGGTCGGTCCGTGCCGTGGCCGAAGTCTTCGGCCTAGAGCTGCCGGAAATCGACGACTGGAACTGCTGCGGCGCTACGGAGTATTTCTCCCAGGATGAACTGACCGCCTGTGCCGTGATCGCCCGGAATCTGGCCCTGGTGGATCCGGAGTTGGATCAGGTAGTGGCTCCTTGTGCGGCCTGCTATCTGAATCTCAAAAAAGTGGATCGTCTGATGGCCGAGGATCCCAAAATGGCCGATCTGATCAACCAGGCCCTTGCCGCCGGCGGCTTGCACTACACGCCCGGTCGAATTCGAGTGCGTCATTTCCTGGAACTGCTTCATACCGATGTGGGAGAAGAGAAAGTTCGCCAGAAGGTGGTCCGTCCGCTGACTGGGCTTCGGGTAGCCCCCTATTATGGCTGTCAATGGGTTCGGCCTTTCAAAGAAGTCGATAACCCCGAATATCCCATGAAAATGGATGAACTGCTAAGTTGGGTCGGCGCCGAAGTGATCGACTATCCGGTCAAAGCCCACTGTTGTGGCGGCCATATGACCCAGATTAGCGAACCCCAAGCGTTTGAATTGATCCGTCGGCTCCTGTATAGCGCCGAGGAGTACAAGGCCGATGTGATCGCCTGTATGTGTCCGATGTGCCAATTGAATCTGGACGCTTATCAAAGTCGGGTCAATAGTTATTTCCACACCAACTTCAAAATTCCGATCGTATATTTCACCCAGGTGGTAGGCTTGGCTTTGGGATTAGATATGCATCAGTTGGGATTTGGTAAGGAGATTGTAGCAGCCCGCCCGGTCTTGGAGGCTAAATTACAGGCCCAACCGGCAGCCGCCCAAACGTAGAACCTCCTATGGCAAACGGCAGGACTAGGTTGGTCCGATGGGCATGTAGCTGCCTCAACTTGCTAACCCCCCCGAAACCAGCAGCAAACCACCTAGGAGCACCCTCGGAGGGGAACAGGGGACTTATACCTGTCATTCCCGCGCAAGCGGCAATCCAGGCCGCCTGGCAGCGCGGACGTTTCGTCCGCAAATTCACGCCTCTTCCCACTCCCGTCCACGGGAGAGGGAAGCCGGGCGCAAGCCCGGCAGGGTGAGGGGAAATTCCCCTCTCCCCGCCGCAAAAAATCGCCTCTCCCCTCCGCGGGAGAGGCCGGCGGAGCCGAAGGCGAAGCCGGGTGAGGGGGCATGTGCCCTTGCCGCGCAAACGGGCGTGGACGGTTGGGAATGTCCTTGCCGTGCAAGCGGCAACCCGGGCAACTAACAAAATTCCACTATCCCTCTCCGCCTTCGTGGGCGGAAGGGAGTTTGTTCATCGAAATGGAGGAGTTCTATGGCCGAAAAAGTCGGCGTTTATGTGTGCCATTGCGGCAGTAACATCGCGGGCATGGTCGATGTGGAAGAGGTGGCCCGTTGGGCGGGGCAAAATCTGGCAGAAGTGGTGGTGGCACGTGATTATAAGTTTATGTGCTCCTCCCTCGGCCAGGCCATGATCGAAGAAGATATCAAAAAACATGGTCTGACTCGAGTCGTCGTGGCAGCCTGTTCGCCCCATCTGCACGAAAAGACCTTCCGCCGCGCCTGTGAAAACGCCAACCTCAACCCGTATCTATGCCAATTGACCAACATCCGGGAGCACTGTTCTTGGGTGAGCACCGACCGGGCCAAAGCCACCCTGAAAGCCAAGGCCATGGTCGCTGCGGCAGTCGAACGGGTCAAAAAGCAGCAGTCGTTGGAACCGGCGTATGTGGAGGTCCATCCGGCTACGCTGGTCGTTGGCGGCGGCATTGCCGGTCTGCAAGCCACCTTGGAACTGGCCGACGCAGGCTATCCGGTCTATCTGGTGGAACGTCGGCCCTCGATTGGCGGCCATATGGCCCAATTCGACAAGACCTTCCCCACGCTGGATTGTTCAGCCTGCATTCTGACGCCGAAGATGTCCGAAGTGGCGCAACATTCAAATGTAACAATATTTACTTATTCTGAATTAGAAGAAGTCAGCGGCTCGGTGGGCCACTTCAAAGTAAAAATCCATAAAAAAGCCCGCTATGTCGATGAAGCCAAATGCACCGGCTGCGGCATCTGTGTAGAAAAATGTCCACGTAAAGTGGTGGACTACGACTTCGAGGCCGGCTTGGGATACCGAAAAGCCATCTATACCCCATTCCCCCAGGCAGTCCCGCGTATCCCGGTCATCGACACGGCCTCCTGCATCTGGTTCGAGCGGGGTAAATGCCGCGCCTGTGAAAAACTCTGTCCTACCGGCGCCATCGCCTTCGACCAAAAAGACGAACACATCGAACTGACCGTCGGGAATATTATCATCGCCACCGGCTGGGAGCTGTTTGATTGCCGTCGGCTTCCGCAGTATGGCTACGGCCGACTGGCCAACGTCTTTACCAATATGGAATTCGAACGAATGTGCAACGCTTCCGGACCAACCGGCGGCAAAATTGTCCTTCGCGACGGCAAAACCGAACCCAAATCCGTGGCCATCATCCACTGTGTCGGAAGCCGGGATGTTAACACCAACGAGTACTGCTCAGCCGTCTGTTGCATGGCCGCCCTAAAGTTCGGCCATCTGGTCATGGAAAAAACCAATGCCGAAGTCTATTCCTTCTACATCGACATGCGAACCAACCAAAAGGGCTATGAAGAGTTCTATCAACGCCTCCTGGAAGAAGGGATGCACTTTGTCCGAGGCCGGGTGGCCGAAGTTACCGATGCCGCCCGCCGCCCCGAAGAAGAAGGCAAACTCATCGTCCAGGTCGAAGACACCCTGGTGGGTAAACAGCGCCGTATCCTCGTCGATATGGTCGTCCTCATGGCTGCCCTGGAACCCCAACGCGACGCCAAAGAATTAGGCCTCAAGTGTGGTATCTCCTGCAGCATGGCCGGCTGGTACACCGAACGCCACCCAAAGCTCGACCCCGTAGCGACCATGACCGATGGCATCTTTGTGGCCGGCGCCTGCCAAGGCCCCAAAGATATTCCCGCTTCGGTGGCCCAGGGGGCTGCCGCCGCCGCCCGCGTCATGGGGTTGATCACCAAAGGCACCGTCATGATCGAACCGGTCATCGCTACCATCCATGAAGAACTTTGCTCCGGATGCCGCATCTGCAATAACCTATGCCCCTACAATGCCATCGAATACGACGCCGAAAAAGGCGTCAGCCGGGTCGTTGCGGCCATGTGCAAAGGCTGCGGGACCTGCGTGGCCGCCTGCCCCGCCGGCGCTATTACCGGCGCCCACTTTACCAACGAGCAGATCCTTTCGGAAATCCGCGGAGCGCTATGGGACGCCCATGCCCCTGCCCCCGCTCCAGCGCCGACTGAGGCGCCTGCTCCCGCTCAGGTCGTCTCCGGTTCCTAAAAACGCCTCTGCCCCCCGCAGGAGAGGCCCAACGTATCATTCCCGCGAAAGCGGGAATCCAGGCCCCTTTGAGTCTACTCCATGATTGATCGCTTCTCCCCCTGGTGGGAGAGGCCGACTGAGCGAAGACGAAGCCGGCCAAGGGTCTTCCTGGCAGCGCGGACGTCTCGCTGGCCAAAAAACCCTCAGTTTAACCCTCTCCTACTAATGGAGAGGAAAGAAATGAGGTACGTTTATTGACATAAAAAATGTAAAGCCACTCGGATAACCTTCTTAAAAGAACGGGCTTCCCATGTCTCACCCCAACGGCGATACCACGAATCCCAACTTTGAACCCAAGCTGATTGGTTTTCTTTGTAATTGGTGTTCCTATCGGGCTGCGGACCTGGCCGGGATTTCCCGCATTAAATATCCGCCCAATATGCGGATTATTCGCGTCATGTGCAGCGGCCGAGTCGATCCCACTTTTGTCCTGGAGGCCTTCGCCCAAGGGGCCGACGGCGTCATGGTGGCCGGCTGCCACCCCGGCGAATGCCACTATATTGAACAAAACTACAAAACCATGCGCCGCTTCTATATGCTTCGGCAAATGCTCGTGCAAATGGGTCTAGAGCCGGAGCGATTCCGTTTGGTTTGGGCCTCGGCCGCCGAAGGACAACAACTAGCCGACGCCGTTACCGAAATGGTCGAACAGGTCCGTCAGCTCGGCCCCCTCCAATGGCACGCTAATTGGCAGGAGAACGGCCAGCGTCTAGAGGCCCTACAGGCCATCGTCCAGGAACACCAACAGGCAATGGAGGTCCCCAAATGAATCCTACCCCCCGTTCGGATACGACTACCCCTACGCCAGCCACCGGCTTCCCGACAGCGGCTGGCGGATCCGGCCCTAGCACCGCTAGCAGCTCTACGCCGGCCAGTGGATCTGCTCCTACGCCGACAAGCGCCTCGGCTATGCAGGCAGCTTCTCCCCCGCCTAGCAAGCCGAAGTTGGCCCTCTACTGGGCGGCTTCCTGCGGCGGTTG
Source organism: uncultured Thermoguttaceae bacterium (assembly GCA_938042245.1). Lineage (GTDB taxonomy): Bacteria > Planctomycetota > Planctomycetia > Pirellulales > Thermoguttaceae > JANXAQ01. Next base: position 81 of record CALIRO010000050.1, on the reverse strand, counting down.
CGAGATTGCCGTCTTGGCCATCAATGAAAAGATCCTCGATGTGGCGGCCGCCTTCGATATTGTCTTCTGGCCCTGCGTGAT
>CALIRO010000049.1 GCA_938042245.1 uncultured Thermoguttaceae bacterium | reverse complement strand
GGGTCCAAGAGATCGCTTTTCTCCAAGGAAGCGCCCGAACCCTTCAGAGCTTCGCCAACGAGAAGTTGGGCTGTCGGTTACAAAAAGCCCCCGACTTTGTGGCCAAAGTGCGCAAAGGGTACCTTGTCGGCGAGGCCAAATTTCTGACGGATCACGGCGGTCATCAAAACGCGCAGTTGGAAGACGCCTTACGATTCTTAGAACAATCCGAGGGTACCGCCGAAAGGATAGCAGTCTTAGCTGGGGTCGTATGGATCCAAAGCAATACAAAAATGTATCATCGCGTTTGTGAACTGGAAAAGGCCGCTATGAGCGCTCTTTTACTGCAGGAGTTTTGGAAAGTATACTGAAGGAGTTTTTGGAAAGTATCTGAAAGAACGCCCTGAAATATTCTTTATTTTAGTACATTTTGGCGCATCCAGTGGAGGTAGGTGCGGGCGTAGGCGTCGAGGTTTTCTAGGCTGCCGCCGCCTCGCAGCGGCGAGCACATTTCGTAGCTGGCCACGCCGTCGAAGCCGCCGTCTCGGAGGCCTCGGAAAAACTCCTCGAACGGAATATCTCCTTGGCCAAACGGCACGGCTCGAACGAAGTCCGGTTCCAGTCGTCGGTAATTGACCACCGCCGGGTCATAGGCAAACCGGGGCAGGCGGATATAGTCGGCGTTGGTGGTGATGACCGTGTGCGGGGCGGCTTTTCGGGCCGACTCATACAGCCTTTCTCCTCGCAAAAACGGCGACCAGGCGTCGAAGGCCAGTTTGCAGTTCGGGCGATCCACATCGGCCAACAGTTCCAGCAGAGCGTCTGTGTGGACGGCCAGGTCGTGGTGGTTTTGGACGGCTAGGGTCATCTGATGCTCGGCCAATCGGTCGGCCATTTCCTGTAAGCTGCGCACCACCTGGACCCATTGGGCCTGCGGCGAGAGCGGTCCGGTAGAATAGCCGGTAAACACACGAACATATTTCGCCCCTAGCCGGGCGCCCCATCGGCCAAGCTCAGCCACATAATGAATCTGCCACTCCAGGTGGGGAACTTCGGCTGGGGACGGTAGGCAAAGATCGGTATAAGCAGCCACCACCGCACATCGGATCTTCGCCTCCTGCAGAGCGTTTTGCAGGCTCGCCAGCCGATGTTCGCTCATATCCATCGGCGCCAGATGCGGCCGTTTGCCCGCCAACATCACACAATCAAACCCCAACTGAGCCGCCCGACGAATAAAATCCTCCAGGCTCAGCGTCTGCTGCCCCCAATAGCCAGCGTAACTTACTGAAAACAGTCCTAATTGCATAGACTTTCCTTGAAGAAAATAAGGCATCCTTTGTAGAAAACGCCTCCCGGTGGTAGGCCGAGAACGGTCCATGTGGCTTTTTCAGGAGCATTATACTGGTTTTTGCCAGCAGGAGGAATACAATAGATATGGGAAACGGCGGTGCGAAACAGGATCGGCCTTTTTCCTAGAAGGCGTCTTAGGCGGTGCCCCGGAGGATTCTTCTCGGCCTATTCCAAAGGAGTGCGTGCCATGAAAACGCTCCGAACGCTTGGGGTGGTTTTGGGGCTGGGGGTAGTACTGGCAGCTGGCCAATCCGACGCTCTGACGGCCCCGCCGGAACCGATTCAGCCAGGGCAGAGGCTTTTTACCCTCAGTCCGGCCCCGTTGCAGGTGGTAACGGAGACCCAGGCGGTCGTCGGCCCCGGCGTGGAACTGGCGGCCGAACAGGTCCAAGGCGAATGGGTATGGGTAACGGTCCGGGGCTGGGTGCGAAGGAGCCTGGTGGAGCTGCCCCCGGGGGGCCTGTTACAGTCCGGGCAAACTCTGGTTACCCGTTCTGAAGCGCCCTTGCAGGTGGAGACGCAGACCCGAGCCGTCGTGCCGCCAGGCCGAAAGATCCTCTTTGAGCAAGCCCAGGGCGATTGGCTTTGGGTGGCCGTGCAGGGCTGGTGCCAGACCCAATATGTGAGCAAAGAACCACCATCCGTCTGGGAGGCTGCCCCCCCGGCGGCAGACACCGGCCAGCAATATCAAATGCCCAGCACATCCTATTACTACTTCTATTACTACGACTCCTCCCCCTATGGGTACCGAACCTATCCCTATTGGTACCGGAGTTATCCCGCGTATCGGTATTCCTATGATTGGTATTGGCCGGGCTACGGTCGGTATTGGTATTGGCCGGGCTACTATCCGTATTGGCCGAGGATCTGGGTGGACATAGATATCGATATTTATCGGTATTGGCCGCCGGATCGGTATCGGCCGCCGTATCACCGTCCGGACGGGCGGCCGCATGGCCGTCCAGATCGAGCAGGAGAGCATCCGGATCCAGCAGGGGACCGTCCGGACGGGCCGCCGCTTCGGCCGCCGTATCATCGTCCGGGCGACTCATCCCATCCTCTGCCGGAGGGGCATCGGCCTCCAGAGGCGCCATCGCCTCGACCGCCTTATCACAAGCCGGATCGACATGACAGGCCCGATCGACCCTTGGACCGGCCCGATCAGCCAGGTCCTTTTCCCGACCGGCCCCCCATTTTCAGGGACGGCCCGCCGCTGCTTCCACCCGGCAAACCGGATGGACGTACCCACCTGCCTGGCAAACCCGATGGAAGGCCCAACCTACCTGGTAAACCCGATATAGCACCAAAGCTGCCCAGCAAACCGGATTCCCCTCCACAGTTGCCCATCAAACCAGCCCCTGCACCACGGCTTCCCAGCAAACCAAATCCTGTACCGAAGCTCCCCAGCCAAACCGAGCCAGCACCGAAACTTCCCATCCGACCCGATTCGCCCCCGAGGCTCCCCAGCAAAACTTCACCAAGCGTGCCTGGAAGACTGGAACCCAGCGCCAAAACGCCTAGCCGATCCGAACCGGGTTCGAAAACCTCTAGGCTCAGCCCTCCGATAGTTCGGCCTGGGCATATCCGGTAAACGCACATCTGGGCGCCGGAATGGCTAACCAAATCCTCCGTGCTATCTGAGGACATCGCCCACGTTTCCAACCCTCCAATTTTCCAGGTTTTGCTGAATTATAAAGACTCTTTTAGGGCTGGGTTTAAACCGGGTCAGGGCGAAAAAATCGACGGCGTTGACGATTTTCTGGCCATCGCCGGAGGAGCGACCATCGCCGTTGAATCCCAGCCCCTCCGAACGGTTCACCTCACGGGGCACGATTCTGTCGATTTTTGCCTACCACGGAACGCAGGCTGATGGTCTGAAAAAGTGCGAATTCCTAAGAAGATGCTTGGTTTTAACTCTCTTTTTCATAGGGAGTTAAGGCAATTTTCTCCTGAAGCTTCTCGAACAGTTTCGCCAGGCGGCTTCGGAAGCTGCTCCTCTTGACGGAGCCCCCTAATCACCGCCGCCAATCTCTTCCGGCACAAAAATTGCTCCCTCGGGAGCATCGCTCGGCTCTGGAGGCTCCGCGTATGGGCCCAGACGATCCAGATCGACGCCGACAAAAGCAGAACGCTTCTTGGGTCAACACCAACTCCCGTTGGATGGAAGGCGACTGCAACCTGTGCACCGCTTTCGCCCTGCTAGCGCTTGCCTATTGCCAGCCTCCTTCGGCCCAGCCGGAACGATAACTCGGCAGAAGCCAAAAACCCGTTTTTCAAGATCGGAACATTTCAGCCGAATGAAGAAGTCGCCGCTTGCGCGGGAATAACACTCCAGGGCATTCTCCCTAAAAAACAGGAACCTACATCAGTCAGCTGCAATGAGACCAATAATTTTTACCCATCTTTGCAGGACTTTTTCCCGAGGAGTTGCGATTTATGAGAAGAGTTTTTCGGAACAGGAAGCGAGCGTTTACCCTGGTGGAACTGTTGGTGGTGATTTTGATCATTGGGATATTAGTGGCGCTGCTATTGCCGGCGGTGCAGGCGGGCCGGGAGGCGGCCCGACGGGCGCAGTGTCTGAACAATCTAAAACAAATCGGCTTAGCGCTTCATAACTATGCCAGCGCTAATGGGTGTTTTCCACCCAGCTTTTGCATCGAGCTCGGGGCGAGTCTATCCACCAATAACGGTTCCTGGTCGATCCATGGCCGACTGCTGCCGTATCTGGAACAAAAGGTAGCTTACCAGCGTATTCGGCTGGACCTGCCATGGGATCAGCAGTTAGGCACAGAAGTTCCTACGACGCGGATTCCTACCTACATTTGCCCCAGTGAGCAAAACGACCGGGTTCGCACCCGCACGGTGCAAGGAATAGCGCAACCTTATACGTATCCGACTTGTTATGGATTTAACTTTGGAACCTGGCTGGTGTATATACCCAGCACCGGCGAGGGCGGAGACGGCGTTTTCTTCGTCAACAGCCATATCCGTGGAGACGATATCCCCGACGGAACTTCGAACACGTTAGCGGCATCCGAGGTGAAAGCGTTTACCTCCTATTTCCGGAATATTCCTGACCTCGGGTACATCCCCCCGCCCCCCACGGCGCCCAGCGAAATTGCCGCTTACGCATCGGTGGTAGCAGAGTACAAATTGGGTCCCAGGCTCAACGACAATACCGGCCATACGGAATGGGGCGATGGCCGAGTGCATCACAGCGGCTTTACCACTACCTTTACCCCCAACACGAAGGTGCTTTATACCCACACGGACGGCCGCACCTATGATGTGGATTTCAACTCGATCCAGGAAGGCCGCAGTCTCACCCAGCCTACCTTTGCCGCCGTTACCGCACGAAGCTACCATCCTGGAATCGTGCATGCGCTGTTTATGGATGGGTCCGCACGTCCCATCAACGAGAAAATTTCTATAAAAGTCTGGAGAGCGCTAGGAACCCGCAACGGCGGTGAACTGATACCCAACAGCGGGTTCTAACGGATACCTCCCCGATTATCCGCACCGATATTTGTCCCGACTCGGCCTACAAGGAGCAGGCCGACTCGATGATCGGGACCATTGACCAATTGCCGCTTCTAACGTTGGTGGTTACCTTGCTGGGGGTGATCAATACGGTGATGGCTTCGGTGCGGGCCAGGCGGTGGGAGTTGGGCGTGCTGCGATCGGTTGGCCTTATCCGAAGCGGCCTGCTGCGACTGATCTTGGCCTTCGGCGCCGCCGGCCTCTCCCGCCGGGGGAGAGGCGGTGAACAAGGAAGCAGATCAAGGAGCCTGGATTCCCGCTTGCGCGGGAATGACAAACTGGGACTTGCCCGCCGGGGAAGAGGCGGTATTTTACGGCAGGCAGAGGCGAAGAACAACGGAGCGGCACAAAGCAGCCTGGGTTCCCGCCTGCGCGGGAATGACAAACTGGGCCTCTCCCCCCAGGGGAAAGACGTAAGCCAATTTCCTTTCCTATGGAAGGAAGAGGCGTACGATGGACTTTCCAAACACGCTCGAAGAAGGGTATAGACCCAAAGGCTTCTGGTCGGCATAATAGGGGGCAACAGTGCAAAATGAACGACTTGGGATTGGCCTAATTAAGAAAGGGACAAAACGATGAGAAGCAAAGTTAGCCAGGTGTATGAAGGCTGTGTTGCCAGCGGAGAGCAGCGGAGCCGGAGTCGGCGGGAGTTTTTGAAGGCCGCTGCTGGCGGCGGGGCGGCAGCGATAGCCGGGCTGTCGATTGCCCGATCGGCCCATGCCCGCGGCGAACAAGTGGTCAAAATCGGCATGATCGGTGCCGGTGGCCGATGCAGCGGGGCAGCCGCTGAAAGTATGCGGGCAGGGCCTTTTGTGAAACTGGTGGCCATGTGCGATGTGTTTGAAAACCGGGTTCGGGCCGCCCGAGACCGGCTCAAAAAGATGTTCCCGGAGCAGGTCCAGGTGGATGACGACCACTGCATGGCCGGGTTCGACGTGCAGCAGAAGGTGATCGAGGCGGCGGATATTGTGCTAATTGCCTGTGCCTCGAAGTTCCATCCGATGTATGCGGAGATGGCGATCAAGGCGGGCAAACATGTGTTTGTGGAAAAGCCGCCGGCTATTGACCCGGCTGGGTGCAAGCGGCTTGCCGCGGTGTGCGAACTGGCAAAGCAAAAGGGACTGAGCATTGTCTGCGGCTTGCAAAGCCGATTCCACCGAGGCTACCAGGAATGCATAAAACGGATTCACGACGGGGCGATCGGCCAGATCACAGCGGCCCAGGCGATGTTCTTGCGCGGTCCGTACCAACTGGTGGCCCGAGATCCAAAACTTACCGAAACCCAATATCAGTTCAGCAATTGGTATCACTTTTGTTGGCTTTCGGGCGACGATGTCACCCAGTCGTTGGTGCATAACATGGATCGGGTGGCTTGGGCCTTGCAAGAGGAGACGCCCCGGTGGTGTTTTGGCCTGGCTGGCCGATCCAGCAGCTTCGGGGAAGTGTATGGCGATATGTTTGATCACCATACTGTTGTTTATGAATATCCCAGCGGTGCCCGCGTCTATGCCCTGTGCCAAACGCGCAACGGCTGCTATCACAATTACTCCGACATCATCATGGGAACCAAAGGCGTTTGCTACCTGGGCGACTGCCGCATCCAAGGGGAAACCAATTGGAAGTTCGAAGGCCCGCACAATAACCCCTACGACGCCGAGCAGAAGGCCTTGGTCGATTCGGTGCTGGAGGGTAAACCGATTCAGACGGAATATATGATCAATAGCACCTGGACGGTGGTCATGGGGCAGATTGCCTGCTATACGGGCAAGGCGGTGGAGTGGAACCAGGTGGTCCAGTCCGACTTTCAGTTTGGCCCGCCGCCGGAGCAGAGCACTTTCGATACCCCGCCGCCGGTCAAGCCGGATAAACCCGGCCCGGAGGCCAACTATCCGTTGCCCATCCCCGGCATCACCAAGCTGATTTGACGCTTGGGGGCGTCCAAACGGTTACCTGCCTGAAAAAGTTACCTACCTCACAGAGTTCCCCGCTTAACAAAGTTCCCTGCCTAACCCAGTTTTTTTGTCCAAAGAGTTCCTTGCCCAAAGGGTTTCCTGTCTCCAAAAGGCCCGATGGGTGGTTTCCAGGCGGTCGTTGGGCTGCAAAAGGGTTATCAGCGGGGTTGGCGGCCCAAAAAGTCCGAATCGGGTATTCCCAGGCCGACAGAGCGGCTGGGGAAGGAGTCCATGGGCGTCGGATAGTGATAATATGGATAGTATATCTATCTGTAAATTTCGATTGCCCGTTTCCCTTATAATTGCTAGGTAAGAAGTGGGAGTCTGCCCCCCAGAGGGAGGCTGGAGAAAAAGAAGCGCGTTTAACAAAACGACCTTTCATGCTAAATTTTTTTCGGTTCGGCAGGGAAGACGTTGGCCATTTGAGGTTTCATGTTGAGAGAAACTCTAAGCACCCTATGGGATCAATCTCCCGGTTTTGCGAGGAGCCAGAGGATGAAACGTGTTGTGAGGCTGGCAGCGGCGGTATTTGTGCTAGTTGGGATGACGGCGGGGATGGGGACGGCGATGTGGTGGGCCCTGGGTGGGCCGGCGGTGGAAGAAGTCCGCAGTGCGGAGCCGACGGCTGGCCCAGCCGCACCAAACACGCCGGAACCTGCGGATCCGGCGCTGAAGCGTAAGTTGGCCGTGGAGCGGATGCGTCGGCTGCTGGATGCGCCGCTGCTATTTGTGAAGCGGCACTCCTATACAGGTATTCATATTTACGACACCTACTACAAATGGCCTCCCGGCGGCGGAGGCATCTACATCCTGGAAAATCCTTGGGAACCGCAAGAGCAATGGCGGATCAGGCCCGTGATCGACCCGACCACCCCCGAAACCTTGGGCAAAGGCGTCTATAGCCATCCGGAACTCTCCTGGGACGCCAAGCGGCTCCTTTTCTGTTTCAAAGGGGAGCCCAACGGAAGCACAAGCATTTATGAGATTGGCGTGGACGGGCGAGGGCTTCGTCGGCTGACGGACCCGACGCCCTATTGTTCTTGCCACCAAGGCAGCGGCGGCGGCCAGCATGACATCGCTCCTGCCTATCTGCCGGACGGGCGGATTGTGTTTCTATCGACTCGGCCTAGCGGCCTGGTGCCCTGCAACAATACCGGCGTAGCCATCTTGCACGTAATGAACCCGGATGGTTCCGACATCCACCCGATTTCGGTCAATAACGTCAATGAGTTTGACCCGAGCATCCTGTCGGACGGGCGGATTCTTTTCGGCCGGTGGGAGTATATCGATAAAAACGCCCTGACCATCCAGTCGCTGTGGACGTGCAATCCAGACGGGAGCCAGGAGACGGCCTTTTTTGCCAACAACATGGTTTTCCCCGAAGCGATTTTGGATGCCCGGGAGGTGCCTGGGACGGGGTTGATCGTAGCTACGTTTGCTAAACATAATTCCACGCCACGAGGCTCGATCGCTCTGATCGATCCTCGGCTTGGGAAAAACGGCCCCCAGGCCATCTACAATCTGGAGCATCCGGGGGAGCCGACCTATGATCGGGGCGATTCGTGCGAGCCGTGGCCTGTGGCGGAAGATGTCTTTTTGTTTAGCGGCCGCCCACCAGGGGAAAAACGGAACGTCATCGAAATGATCGACCGGGCCGGCAACCGCTTTGTCCTGCTCCGGGACCCCAATATCTGCCTGCATTCGCCCATGCTGGTAAAGCCGCGCCCGGTACCTCGGATCATTCCCGACCAGGTGGATCGGCAAGCGCGCAGTGGCCGGTTCTTCCTGCAGGACATCTATCGAGGTTTGGACGGAGTGCGCCGTGGAGAGGTCAAATACCTGCGGGTGATCGAAGAGACTTCCCGAACCAGCCGATCCACCATGGGCGGCAGCCCCTACAATCAAACCTTTCTAGTCAGTGCGGCGTTGGCGTTTAGCGTGAAAAATTATTTAGGCATTGTGCCGGTGGCGGAGGATGGATCGGCGTATTTTGAGGTTCCTTCGGGCCGGGCCGTCTATTTTCAAGCCCTAGACGCGGAAGGCCGATTGGTTCAAAGTATGCGCAGTTTTGTACAAGCAGCGCGGGGAGTAACTCGCTCGTGCATCGGCTGCCATGAACCCAAAAGCCACGCTCCGACAAACTTCCAGCCGGTACAGATGCTCGGCAGAGAACCGTCTCAGCTCCAACCGGAATCCTGGGGGAGCGGATTCATCGACTATCCAAGCATGATCCAGCCGATCCTAGATCGCCGCTGTGTGCGTTGCCATGGCGGCCCGGAGGATATTGCCGGCGGGATAGATCTATCCGGGGGGTGGACAGAACATTTTAACATTAGCTACGAGAACTTGGTCAGCCGACGTAAAACCCAACTGGTAGCCTATTGGATCGCTGGCATCGACTGCATGAACGGCACGGCGTTGTGGTCAAGCCGGATTTTTGGCCCCCGGGCGCACGGTTCTGGAGCCGCCCCGCTGGCCCAGCTTTTGATCGAAGGCCACCAAGGCCGAATCCCCGATCTTACGCGCCAGGAACGAGACCTGCTTTTGGCCTGGATCGACTCCAACGGCCTGTATCACGGCACATGGGATTATAATGAAAACGGTTGCGCCATTCGGCACTGGAATCAGACCAAGGCCGCCTTGATTTCGCTGATGCGGGAAGCAGGCTGTTTGCGGTGCCACGGCCAAGGGGATAAGCCAATCTATTTTGAAAACGATTGGATCAACCTGGCCAACCCCCAGTGGAGTCGAATCCTCCGAGCGCCGTTGCCGAAGGGATCGCCCGGCTACGGTCTGGGTTTGTGCCGGCTTCGGCCGGTGGATCCCCGTCGGCAACGGCTGCACTTGCTGCGAAATGGCTATGCCCATGCCGTCCAACCCTTAGAGGCGTTTCCGGAACATGCGATCATTCCCTACGATCCCAGCGGGGAGCCGGTCGTCAGTTTCGCTTCCCCCGAAGATAAGTTCTATCAGCAGATGTTGGCCATTATTTGCGAGGCCCGGGACCAGGCGTTGGAAAATCCTCGGATCGATATGCCTGGGGCCGAGCGGATAGCGGGTACATGGCGGCAGTTCGTACCGCCGGCTGTCCCAGACACAGCCCCACCCCTCCAAGCTCAGGTGGATGCCGACGGAGTAGTTCATTTACGTTGGGAGCGGTCGGCCCGCACCTTGGGCCTGCGAAGCCAACTGCATCGAAGCAGCCAACCCCACTTTATCCCAAATGAAAAGACACTGCTGGCCGAAACCACGCTGTTCGAATATACAGACCCCACGGCGCCAGAGGGAACCTGCTACTACGGGTTGGTGCTATGTTCGCCAGAAGGGCAGAGCCGACCGTCTTATACATCGGTTACCCTATCCGTTCCCGCGCCGCCCAACCCGCCAAAGGAGCTTCGGGTGATTGCGAGCAGTTCCGGAGGAGTTCAGCTGGTGTGGACGCCTCCAGCAGACCACCAGCAGGCAGATTCTGGCATAGGCTACCATGTGTATCGGCGCAAAGCGGACGATCCGGAAAATGCTCCCTGGGAAAGAATCACTTCAAGGCCGCTACGGCGCAACAGTTTTTCGGACATCTCCGCCCAGCCGGATGTGCCTTATCGCTATCAGGTGTGCTCGGTGAGTCGGCGCGGCTTAGAAAGTCGGCCTAGTCCGACGGTGGTGGGAGTGAGCCGATTGGTTCGAGAGCCGATCTTTGTAGCCCCTTCCAACGCCAAACCAGCCGGGCAGCTTCGGGACGGTACCCTCCTGGAAGCCAAGGTTCACGGCAAAGTAAGCGTCCAAGCCGACTCGGCGGACTTCCACCAAGGCGGTTACCTCCAGTGGGACTACCGGCCGGAATGGACTTTGCAGCAGCCGATCAGCCTGGAGTGTTGGGTTTGGCTCCAGGAGCAGGGGAAAATGCCGGTGCTGGTCAGTTGTGGCCTATGGCGGCAAGGGGGCTGGTTTTTGCAGCGGATCGGCGGCGGCTGGCGATGGCATGTCGGCGGCGTGGATTGCGACGGCGGCCAGTCAGCCACCGGCCAATGGATCCATCTGGCCGCCGTCTTCGACGGCCAAAACCTGCGCCTCTACCAAAACGGCCAACTCGTCGCCGAAAAAAGCGAACCGGTCAAAACCGCTCCCTGGCATGGCCCCCTGCTGGTGGGCAATTATAGCGGCGGCCCAGCCCCCGAATATCAACTGCCCGGACGCCTTCAGCTCCTCCGCATCTACCATCGTCCCCTAACCGCCGAAGAAATCCACCAACACGCCCAACAAAAACCAACTACCCCATAGGACCATCAGACCGGCGGCTTTAGAAACGTTCTTTTATTGCTCGGAATTTCCCGGTGGCAATGAGCTAGCCATAAATCTGTTTATCGGGCGATTGGGGACCTTGTTTGATTAGCTCGAAGGTCGGCTTCTCTTGGCGGCGTCCGGGCTGAGGTACGCATGTCTGAGCCTAGCGGCCGGTTATTACGTCGCAGGAGGCTGGCCGCCCTGGCGGGAGGACTGGGACAGAGCGCTAAAGCGGCGCACGTACTCGGCGTTTTCGGCCGGTTGGTCGCTGTATCGGTCGTAGATGCCCACAATGACCGCGTCGGTCGGCTTGATGTGGGCAAAGGTCTGCCGGAATGCCTCTTCAACCCACTGTTTGCGGTCCGAAAGCCGACCTGCCGCTAAAATCTTGAAGGCTAAACAGGGCCGAGCTGTTGCCTGGATGACTCGGTACATGCGCGGCGGGTCCATCGGCAGATAGACTTCGCCGACCGGAATCGGCGCCTGACCAAGCAGCTTTTCCAATTCTTCCTTCGACCGATGCCGTTCATACACACAAGTCATATAATAGTCCAGGTCCCAACCGCGGGCTTCAATCTCTTCGACCACCGCAGGCATGTGGGTAGAAACGCCGACCAATAACCCAGCATCCCGCACCTTTTTGAGATACTCCCGCACCTGATCCAGCCGGCCCGCTTTGAACAGTTGGTCGGTGCGTTCGCCGTGGTGGGCAATGGCAATGCAACCGGCCTGTTTCAGGCTGCGGATACTGTCCGCGTCGCCGGCGTCGATGGCCAGGTAAAGGATTTGGCTTCCCATTTCTCGGAGCCGACGGTAAAGCTGGGCGTTTCGCGGCCCGCTACCTTGCCAGGCGTTTATGCCCACCTGCTCGCAGCGGCGCAGGGTCTTCAGGATTTGCTCGTCGGTGTAATAGGCCCGCATCTCGTGATTGACAAAAATCGATAGGTGCGAACCCGCATTAAAACAGTTCGATCCGCAGATGAGCCGGGAAATCTTATACGGTCCCAGGGAAATCTGCGGCAACATAACAGCGCTGGCGGGCGGGGGGCCTTCGGCGCTGTGTGAACGGGCCGCCCCAGCCGACGCCATCCCACACGTCCCCGCAGCCAAACTCAAAAAATCCCGACGAGTAGAACCAGCCGCCATACAAAGTATCCTTCTGGAGGTATATAGGAGAGGATTTCGCCAGGCGCCTGCCCTGGCTGACCGAATACACTCACCTCTGCTCCGGCGGAAGAAGAGCTTCGATCTGAACTAGTAGTTGGGGGACGGCTTCCGTAGCCGTTCGCCAGACCAATTCCCACCGAATCTTATCGTAGCCATGGAGAAGCCGGTTCCGGCGGCCCGCCTGCATAATATCCAGCAGGGTTGCCTCATCGCGCCACGTACAGCTCCTTTGCATTTTCCAAGATGTGGCCGACGTCGAATCCAATTGCTGCTTTGCATCACGCAGTGCCGCTCCACCAAATCCACCGGAGGCCTGGCTGATTTCTTCTTCCGCTTCCACCAAATCCAACAAGTTCCACCTGGCTTCCGGTGCAAACTCCACCAGCACATCCCCGTCGCTTTCGGGTCCAAAGTCCTCCCGAAGCACCGAGCCAAATAGCCACATCCGCTGCACTTTCCACTTCTGGCAAAACGCCTCGATTTTGTCCATCGGTACCTCAATCGGCAGCGGCATGGTGCATATCTCCCGCCAGGATCATAGTATAGGAGGAGGAAAAACAATATCGTTATATCGGATAGAGGTTGGGGATTTCGTATTCCTCAGAGGAGAATTCTCTTTAGATTTTCGCACCCAAAGGCTTTAGAAGAAAACCCCCAGGCAGGCGGCCAACCTACCTGGGGGTGAAACGGTAAGCTTTCCCGTCGAGGGGAGCCTTTCCTAACTATTTCTCTGGGGAAAGAAGCCCAATCGGCGGGTTAGTAGGGTCTGACTTAGTAGGGTTTGTATTCGCCGGGCATGGGGATGGGGTAGTTGCCTTCCGCATCTTTTTGGACCGGGGCCGGGGCGTCCCACCGGAGGTCTTTCGGGAACTCCGTGGTGCCTTTGGCGACCGCATCATCCCACTTGACGACCTGGCCTGAGTAGGTGGCCATCCGTCCCAGGACCGCTGTCATGCTGCTAATGGCGCCGTACCAACCTTCGTTATACTTTTCGCCCGAACGGATGGCGGCGATCAAGGCCCGGTGCTCTTCGACATAAGGATTGGGATTTTTGCCGCTGAACCGCCATTCCGTTTTGCCCCGAATCCAACCGGTGCAATTCGATTCCCCATCGGTGCCGTGGACGTGTTCGGACACACTAGAGAAGGTATTGGGGATCTGTCGGCATTGGCTGTACATCTTGGTTCCGTCGGCGTAGGTGAATTCAACGAAGTGTTCGTCGAAGATCTGCCCGGTGCCTTTCCATTCACCCCGATACCGTTTCAGGCAGGCGCCCATGCCGTTGGCTTCGACTGGATGAGCGTTTTTGACGCCGCCGCAGGCGGCTTCCATCACCCAGTTGCACACGTCTAAATTATGGACATGTTGTTCCGTGATGTTGTCGCCCGACAGCCAACAGAAATGATACCAGTTGTGGACCTGGTATTGCATTTCGGTCATGCCGGGTTCTCGTTTGCGGTTCCAGATCCCGTGGCCGTTCCAATAGGCCCGCAGGAGCATGATCCGGCCAATGGCGCCGTCGTGGATGCGTTTGATGGTTTCCATGTAGCTGAGGGCATGCCGACGCTGCAGACCGACGCCGACTTTTAGGCCTTTTTGATCGGCCAGCTCATTAGCCTCCATCAGCATCCGAAAACCGGGGGCATCCACGCAGCAGGGTTTTTCCATAAACACATGTTTACCGGCCTTGATGGCGGCAGCATATTGGATCGGCCGGAACCCAGGCGGAGCGGCCATCACCACCAGATCACAAGGGACCTGCAAAGCGCCTTTGTGGCACTCTAGCCCGGTAAAAACGTGATCGTCAGGAAGCTCCACCCGATCTTTGAATTCTCGGCGGAGCCGTTCCGCAGTACCTTTGGCGCGATTTTCAAAGGCGTCGGCCACTGCCACCACGACCACGGCGGGGTCCGCGTTTAAGCAGTCGTTGATAGCCCCATTGCCTCGGCCGCCGCAGCCGATCAAAATCGCCCGGATTCGTTCCGAGCCGGCTGCATGAGCGCTTCGGGCAATACTGAGCGAACCGGCCAAACCGGCGCCGGCGGCCACCTGCCCACTGGTCTTCAAAAACTCACGACGGGAACTCTCTTTTGGATTTCGCATGGCAAGATCCTCTAAGCAAAGGGGACAAAAATACAAGGATGTTCCTCAACCAAACACGTTTTCGGTGTCTGCGCCAAAGGGACAGCCAAACCGGCAACCAAGTCCCGGTCTGCACGTCTTTCCTTCGGGGCCTTCCCCTCCGACCCGGCTTACATTTTGTTGGCCTGGGCTTCTCGATATTCCTTGACGACTTCCGGTTCGGGATCGTATTTTTGGGCTTCTTCTGCGGTGGGCAGTTTCAACGGACGAACCACCCGAAAGCCGACAAACGGAGCATCGGTCAAATACCAAATGCTTTGCGGAATCTGCGGATCCTGCATTTTCCAGTCTTTATGAGAGGCGGTACGAGCCGCACTGCGCAGCCGATCCGCATCGTCGTTCCACGAACCGCCGCGGACCACCCGGCCCCATTCTTGCTTTGGATCCGGCGGATTCCACGGATTGACCGGCTTCTTGCCTACCAGGGTTTCGTAAAACTTCGGATCATACCGATCCAGCACCCACTCGGCCACATTGCCGTGCATGTCATACAGGCCCCAGGGATTGGGTTTCTTTTTGCCGACTTTTTGATATTTGTCGTTGCTATTGTCGGCATACCAGGCGTATTCATCAAGCTTTTCCGGGTCATCGCCGAAGCTGTAGGCGGTGGTGGTGCCTGCCCGACAAGCATATTCCCATTCCGCCTCGGTGGGCAGACGATAGTACCGACCTGTTTTGGCCGACAACCATTTGCAGTACATCTTGGCGGCTAGTTGGGTCATGCAAACGGCCGGGTACCCCTCTTTGCCCATGCCGAAGGTCATATCCGTATAGGGTTTGGTGGGGATGGTAATGGCGTCGGCAATGCGATCTTGCTCGCTCGACTCAATCTTTTTGATCTTTCGACGCTGCTTATCCAGCCCCATCGCCCACAGTTCATATTCATCCCAGGTCACCTCGCACTTGCCCATCCAGAACGGCTCGATGCGAACTTCCACCTGAGGGCCTTCGTCCGGTTTGCGATTTTTCTCGCTTTCGGGGCTTCCCATTTTGAACACGCCGCCCCGGATCGGCACCATATCGAACTTCACATCCGTGCCAGGAATAATCTCCGTGTAGGGTTTCATTTCCTCTTCGGTGGTGGCTTCGGCTTCCGGAATACGGACTACCGGTTTGGGCAGCCAGACTACGGCCGGCACATCGGTAGGGTCCCGGCCATCAGGCAACCGAAACGCCTGCTCACCTTCGGCAGGTTTCGGCTGAGGTTTTTCTGGGGTTGGTTGGGCCGATTTCTCTTTGCCGCCGGGTTCGCTCGGTGTTTCTTGAGCCGGTTTTTCGGCGGGTTTTTCTTCGGGCATTGTTTCCGCCGGTTTTTCTTCGGGCCTCTTTTCGGACGGTTTTTCCGCTGGCTTTTCCTCAATAGGTTTTTCCACTGGCTTGGGTTCAACGGGTTTTTCTTCCGGCATTTTTTCCGCCGTCTTTTCCACGGGTTTTTCAGAAGGTTTTTCTTCCTCGGGCTTTTCAGTAGGCTTTTGTTCGGCAGGCTTTTCCGCAGGTTTCTCTTCCGGCATTTTTTCTTCCGGTTTTGCTTCGGTAGGTTTTTCCGAAGGCTTTGCTTCTGCTTCTTCAGGCGGTTTGGGTTCTGCCGGTTTTTCGGGCGTCTTTTCTGCCACTTTTTCTTGCTGGCCAGGCACTTCTGGTATCTTGATCACCGGCGGTGTAGGTTCGGACAGCTGAGGTTTTGTGGCTTCGGTAGGCGGCCCGACCGAAGGTTTAGCAGGAGGTTGGATCGGCTTTTTCTCCTGCGGCCCACATCCGACCAACCACACCATCAACCCACAACTCATCCACAATGCCCACCATCCTAGTCCAGATGTCCTTTCCATTGATGCGGCTTGCTTCATGAAAATCACCCTCACTAAAAAACAGCTGAAAAAATACTTGGGTCTTAAACCACTCATTCTACAGAGTCTAACGGTATAGTAACCTTAAACCATCCCGAAAGGAGGATCAACCCGCCCCCGGGGAATTTTGCGCGGGAATATTTGGTGTCGGAGGCGAAATCTTCGAATCCTTTGCTACAAAAATCCGACCCAAAGGGAATTGCTTTGGAAGGAAAAAATTGCAGGATTGCCGTAGTTGTAAGGAGGCAAACATTCTGGTAAGATAATATGGATAATTTATACAGAATGGTTAAAAAAGTCAAACGTCAATTGAAAAAACGGCCCCTTTGTTTTGGCTGCTCCTTGGATCAGCTACCGTTCTTGGCCAGCTAGGAGAGGGTCATCCTGGGAAATCTTTGGAGGATAAGGTGTTGGAAACGTGGGTTGACAAAACAGAAAAGATGGATAAATTGCATAATAGATAGAATCTACATAAAAATCTCAGAGGAGAAAACTCATGCTCTCCCAAACCACCTTTCGGCCGAAATGGCAACGCTCGTTTTGGCTTCTTCCAGCCCTTCTAGGAATCTGCTGCCTGGGGATTACCGTCAAATCCGGCTTGGCTTGGCAGAACCTCCCTGGCCGACCAGCCGCCGCCCAACTCTTAGCCCTTTTGGTCCCCGCCGGCCCTGGTCAAGGCCAGCAACCTCTTGCTGCTCAGGCCAACCAACAACCTCCTGGCCAAAAAGAACCTCCTGCACCAACCCATCCGCTCATTCAGGCTCTGCTGCAAGCCCTGGATGCCTTCCACGGAGAAGGCCAAGATGCCAAGGATGCACTTCGGAACCGCTTGCACCAGGCCGACCAAGAGCTTCGCAGTCTGCTGGGCAGCCGAAAAGAAAAAATCCTCCAACTCAACCGCAAACCGGTTGTGCCGGTGATTGAGGAACCCTCTGGCCTGCCGCCATCTGGAACCAAAAAACCAGCCCCGCCCGCCGGTTCCGAACCCGGAGAGGCTTCCCCAACCCCTCCTGCTAACACCAAACCACCTGTTCAGTTCAAATCCTTCTCCTCAGCCAGCCGACCGGCTGAGGAGCCGAAAACGGCAACTGCCCCTGAACAGGCCAAAGCCTCTGCCCCACCTGCAAAGCCTGGGGAAGTTCAGACGGTACTGGTCCGGGCATTGTTGGAAGTGCTGGATAAGCTAACCAACGTCTCCGAGGAGGACCGCCGACAGGTCCGCCAATTGCTTTTGGAGGCCGATAAAGATCTGGCCAAGGCATTGGAGTCCCGTTCGGTACCTCTGCTGAAGCCACCTGCTACCTCTGGCCCATCGGCCAAGCCGTAAAGAAACCGGAAAACACTTTACCCCCCAAAAGAAAGGCAGAATGGGAGCTTGGATTCTCCTTGCCCAGCAGTCGCAGTCCGAACCTGTAGAGACGCCGGACGTCCCGCTCGGCTATTGTGATTCCTGCGAAAGCCAGGACTCGGGTTCCCGTTATGGCCTCCCTTTGTCTCACCGCCGCATAAGCGGTAGTCCAGTGCCCCCTGACCCTCTCCGACGGTGTGGAGAAGAGACTTGGTTGAAAGCGATCCCCGGAGAAGAGGGGGAGTCATTGCCTTTTCCCAGGCGGGGAGGGCCTCCTGGGTAAGCGGGGTAGGTGCGGAGTGAGGTCCTGGGTGGGTTCCTTCGGCCATCGCCCCTGCCTGTTTACCTGACGGAAAAGCCCCCTTTCCAAACACGTTCTCACCGACAGAGCTTTTCTGGGAGGCTCCGAACAGGAAGCGTTATAGCTGGCGGAGTTCTGGGAGGTTTCGTTTATTTGTTTATCTTTCTTCCAGCAGGGGCTGCCATTGGTGGCGGAGTTGGATGAGTTGGGCTTCCTGCTGGTCGCTGAAGTGGCCCAGACGCTGGGCGTAGGTATCCATCCAGGTTTGGAGCCGTTCCAGGGCGTCCGGGTCAGAGCGGAAGGGAGGATTGTTACTCAGGATACGGCGGAGCAATTTGCTTTGGCGGGCGGGCATCTGGCCGACGACCGAACGGGCCTGTTCAAACGCCAGTTTATGCAGATCGCGATCTGCGTAGTTTAAAAGATTTTCGTAGGATTTGGCGGCAGTCAGGTCGAACTGGGCAGCCTTTGGTTCGGGGCTGCCCGGTTGGTGGCATCGGACGCAATGTTTGTCCAGGACCGGCTGTACTAGCCGATCGTACCGCAGCGGCCAAGAGCCTTCTGGTCCGGGGCGCAGTCGGCTGGGGGATCGCCGGGCTGCCATCGGCAACGAACCGGGCGGCGGGGCTATGTCCCGATGTTCATGGCAACCGATGCAACTGAGCGTTGTTCCAGGCTGAACATAAGTCAATGTCCGCATCGTCTGCACCGCATACCCTTGGGCGTCCAACGCCTGGAAAAACACCGGCACCCCTGCAGGAACCTGAAAATAGGCCGATCCGTCGGCTTCAACCGGGACAGTACCCAATACAAATTTGCCGGGGTCTTGGCGGGTAATACCTAGGTTGGGCTGATTCATATGGGGTTGCAGCTTGGGGACCACAGCCACTACTCGCAGCCGCCGCACCGAACCCCGCTCCAGCGGTTCCAGGCCCCGATACACATCTTGCAAGAGGAAATAACCCATCTCAGGAGTTTTTGGTTGGGCTGGTTGAGCGGGGACTGTCTGGTCGGCGATCACCGGTGGCCTAGGCCGAGCCGCCACCGGAATCGGATCCCAACTGCCAATCGCCGGATCTCGGTACAAAAGTTCCAAATTTCCGAATACATCGAATAGATAGATTCCCGTCGGCGCTGCCGGATTGCGATCATCGCTAACATACGGATACGCGCACGGCGGCAAGCACCGGTCGCTCCAAGCCACCAAGAAAAACTCCTCACTCAACGGCCACGGATCGGTGTAATAATGCCGGGGCCAGCCCTCCGTCTCCGGAAAGACCACTTCGGGGGTGATGCGGCGGATCGGCCCGTCGCCTTCGGTCCCCAGCGAGCGATCCAAAATCACCAACGACCCGCCCACATTCGAATGATGCGCCGAAGCCGTAAAGATGAGCTTCGTCGAACCCGGGATCGAGCGGGCCTGAAACACACACTGCGGTCGGTGAGTAAAATTGCCATAGACCAACTGCGGATTGGTGCCGTCCGGATTGGTGCTCCAGAGGCTCAGGAAGTCGCCGTTGGGCCGGTCGATGTAATCCCACCGGGCATAGAGAATCCGACCGTCCCAGGCGACCGACGGATACCATTCGAAGTTTTCAAAGGCCGAAATGGGCCGAAGGTTGCCGCCGTCAGGGTCCATCACGTGCAACGTATAAACCGGCACCGGCCGGGCGTTATCCCCCCCGCAGCGAACATAACTATCTGGCCGGGCCGAGGTGTCCTCACAGGGTTGGACTTTACTGGCCGGCGTCTGGACGGCCTGCCCTTTGCGGGTGGAAAGAAACACAATCCGGCCGTCCGGTAGGTAGCGCCCATCGAAATGATCATATTTTCCTCTGGTCAGCCGACGTACCCCGCTGCCGTCCAGACGCATCTCGTACAGGTGATAAAACGCATCCTCCGGCAAATTATCCTTATTCACCTTATCTGGGATGGCGTGGACATGGGGATAATACTTCGCATAAGCAAAAAGCACCTTGGTTCCGTCGTAGGAAAGGTCGGGGCGGATGAAACTGCCCACCGGCCAACCTTCGGTAATACAGCGGATCCGAGGCCCGGCGGCCGAAACGTGGCTACCCCCCGC
Source organism: uncultured Thermoguttaceae bacterium (assembly GCA_938042245.1). Lineage (GTDB taxonomy): Bacteria > Planctomycetota > Planctomycetia > Pirellulales > Thermoguttaceae > JANXAQ01. The sequence continues at coordinate 54,839 of CALIRO010000049.1, read as the reverse complement.
CTGTGCCGATTGTGGCCCGGTGGGGGAACTGTTAGACGCATCCGATCGGACCGGCTCTTGCCGGAATCCCTCTAAAAGGTAAATCCCCCCGCCGCCCCGGGACCACCAACCGTAGTATTGATCCGACATGTGCGGAAAAGCCGGCGGGATACGCTTGACGAACAGAATCTGCTCAAAGTTTAACAGCGGATTAGCTAAGGCCATCCGGCGAACCGCCCATCGGGCCTGGAAATAAATCTTGCGGCGCAGTTCGTCCGGGGCATCTGGACCAAGCCGGGCCCACTCCGCCGCCGCCCGCTCCAACTCCTGCCGATCCCTCTGAATCGAAGCGCCCATCTGGGCCAGTCGCTCCGCCAAAAGCCGACCCCGTTCCACCACCAACTCCATCGGATACGCCGCCTCCCCCTTCGCACCGCCCATCGCATGGACAGTGGACCATTGGCTGGTGCTGGATTGGGTGGCTGGCTTGCCCAGGGCAATATTTTTGTCCGAACCCTCGGCAAACACTTCTACCTCATCCAGATGGAGATAATTTTCACCTTCCAGATGCACTCGGAGGTATCGGGCCTGCAGGCCCTGGCCGGGCACGGCCAGAGGTTTGCCATCGGTCTGGCCGTAGAAGACAGTATCGTTGTGTTGATATATTTTTGTCCATTTTTTCCCGTCCTGGCTAACCGAAACCAAAATGCGACTATTTCGCTCCGAACAGGCATCGCAGCGGTTCCACAGCAAAATCTTGCCTAACCGCACCACCTCCTCCAGATCGACCTGCCACCAGGGGTCTTTTTGGTAGTTGGTGTGGAAGCCCCATTTGCCGGTCTTTTGCCCATCGACGGCGCCGGCGGCGTCTTGCTCTGGCCGAACCACCCAACCGGGGGATAGGTGCGAAGGCCCCTTTGGATCGGCTTTGACCATCCGAAGCGCATCCTGACGACGCCAATCCGCCTCGATCTGCTCGGCCGTAAGAGCCGGGAGGCTTGCTTGGTGGGCTTCTGAGCCTTTTGGGCTTTCTGTTTTACCTCCATATGAGGGGTTTTGCGATACCTGTTCTGGGTATATGGGGGTGGGGACAAAGGCCCATATTACCCACAAAATAGTTATCACGATCCACTTAAAATGGGCATTTCGGAGATCTACTAGTCGGTCCATATGAGCCTCCCCTTTTCGAGGTGAGGTGGAAACAGGACTTTCCGAAACCAGGCGTCCTAGACTACCATAGTAAAAGGAAGCTCTGCAAAATACTGAACATCAAGTGAACTTTATGAACATTAGATCCGTTCCTTTGCTTATCGGTTCCCATTGCTGGGCACTATATATTGAGTCTGATGTTGGCAACGCCACTATATGTTGGGGCTATTAACGGAGGTTCCGAAATAGTGTAGAAATATCTTCTTTGAATTATTCAGTGGTGCCAAAGGTAAATAGGGGGTGGGAATGGCGGTAGGAACAGGTAAGCAAGGCAGTCTGTAGCGTTACATTACCAAAAAATCCCCTGGAAGACAACTTTCTTTTGGTTTAAAATTTCGATAAAATCATCTTCATAAAAACGTGTGTTGCTTGGCGCCCAGGCAGCACCGGTCCACTGGGGAATAGTGTAACGGCAGCACAACTGACTCTGGATCAGTTAGTCTAGGTTCGAATCCTAGTTCCCCAGCTGAGCAGGCGTTTGGTTCCGGGAGGCCGAGGGGGCGGCAGTATCTCGTTCATGATCCGCTCGAAGGTTTGATAATCGGCCTCTTTGCCAATCAAGGGAAGCCCACCGCCGCCCACCGGTTGAAAACGCAGGATACCCGCCTGCCGGACATTGCTCTTGCTCGTCTAGGCATGATAGCGGCTAAGCGAACCTGGTTTGTTAAGCCTAGCCGCGATTTCGTTTTCATCTGCTAATCCCTTCGTGGACATGCCCTATAAAGCCATTTTTCGGTGGTTTGCTGCTGTTTCTTTGGGGAGATTTGAAGTTAGAGCAACGAGCCTTTCTAATCAGATTTTTGGGGCTTGATGATCACGTGCTTTTTGCCCTGGCAGATGATGCCTACTTCCATTTCTGTCAGGTGAAAACACAAAGCATAAGCGCTGTCTCTGGCCAGATTGTACAGGATTTTAGATAGCTCCTTAGGCTCAAAATTGCTCCCTTTGAGCAAATCTGCCCGGCTGAAGCGAAGTTGTCCGACGACCCATCGTGCCTTATCGGCTGAGCTGGCCGGATTCCAATCTCTGGGGGCGATATAGTGATCGCACGGGACTTGGCCAACCCCATTACAATGAGGACACGGAATTTGAATCTGACCAGGAAACAGAAATTTTTTACCATCCGGGGTTATTTTTTCTTGGAGTACCGTCTTTTGTGTTCGGCCAGCAAGGCAGTACTTGCAATCAATAGAACCTTTTCCGCCGCATTTGGGACAAGCTTCGATGCTCACCATAAATTTGCCCTGAAAATAAATGGAGTCTCCTACTTGAGGCCGGATGTCTTTCATGAACGCCGACGGCGGTTTAATCGAGTTTCGGAAGGAGGGTTTCCAACATAAGTAAACGTCTGTGGTTGCTAGGAACGCCTCGCAAAGATCGAACTCCATTTTCATATCGCTCGGTTGGAATTTGGGAACCTCTGAACAATTCAAAGGATATATTTCTACACTATTCCAGAACCTCTGCCAACATCTCCAACATATAGGGGCGCTGCCAACATTAGAGTCAACATATAGCACCCAGCAATGGGAACCGATAGGCCAAGGAATGGATCAAATATTCATAAAGTTCACTTAATGTTCATAACTTTGCGGAGCTTCCTTTGGTATTTTTTCCGTGAGAAAGCGAATCGTGTCATGCCCGGGCAAGCGGGAATCCAGAATGGGGGGCTGTTTTTTTCCTGGATCGTGCGAGAGGCTCCATTCGGCTGAATTGTTCTGGAATCCCGACCCAATCGACTAGGAGAAAAAAACGCCTTGCTGTTTTCGCAGGAATGCCTTGGTCCACGATTCGGCGGACCTGCTCCATAATTTCAATAGGAAGCTCCCATTAATTCAAAGGATATATTCGTATAGCATTCGGGACCTGGTCCCATTCCTCCCATAGGGAGGGATGCTAACAATGCTAACACTCGCCAACTAGTAGCCAAAACCCGAAATCATTTTAAGAGTGGGGATTATATATTCATAATATTCATATGATGTTCGAATTTTGCAGAGGTTTCCATATTATTTAGGAAGGGCTTCGGCGATTGCCTGGGTGGAACGGTCCTATAAAGAAGTAAACATGGAGTTTAGACCAGTTTCCATGTTGCTTGGCGGAGGACCGCCCGGGGATTGTCTTTCATCAGTTCATACCAAACCGTTAGCAGCGAGCCGTCCGATAATTGCACCGTGCTGGGATAACCCAGGTCGCCGCCAACGCCGTCCTGGGCGATCAGGATCGGTTCGGACCAGTGCTGGCCGTGGTCTTCGCTTAGCCGGGCCTGGACGCCAAACGGAGGCCGACGATGGCCGTAGGTCATCAGCAGCCGATCATCTTGGAGGCGCACCAGGTGCGAGGGCAACCCCCAAACGCCGATTTCATAGGGAGCGGCCCAGGTCTTGCCGCCGTCAGTTGAATGGGTCTGGAGGGTTTCGCGGACATTGGCTTTATTGTGGTTTCGGATTTGGACGACCAAGCGGCCGTCGGCAGCTTCGACGCCGTGAAGCTCATGATAATGACGATGGTTGTCGCCGTCTCGGGTGGGGATGGTGGCCAGCCAAGTCCATGTTTGCCCATCATCCGGCGATTCGCACACGCCAATCCGCTCCTCCTTACTGTGCCAGAGTTCTTTGCCGGCGTAGAGCAATCGGCCATTTCGGAGCTGAAACGGCCCATGGGGGCTATTGACCGGCACCCGATACGGGGCCGACCATGTGGCGCCGCCGTCGGTGGACCGGAGCATCCATTGGCCAAGCATGGCGTCCCGTTTTTCCGCCGGTAAGCGGCGATGGGCGGCCTGCCAACGGCGCAGTCGCTCTGGATCCCAGGTGGGTTTTCCTTCCGCGATGCGGCGTTCTTCTTGGGTCAAGATGCCTTCATAGCCCAACGAAGTAAACGTCGTTACCAGGATGCTGCCCTGGGCGGTTTCCAAGACACCGGCATCACGGTCGTCGATTTCGGTATCCATCAGCACACAGGGCCAACCCCAGGTTTTGCCTTCGTCGTCGGATCGCATCAGTTCGACCCGGCCGAACGGGCAGACATGGGCTTCTCGTCCGCCGGAATAAACCAGAAGCAATTGGCCATTGCGTCGGCGGGCTACGGTCGGCCAACCGTGATAAAGCTCTGCCTGATGGGAAATGACCTTCGTTTCTAGCAGTTTGATTTTCGGTGCTGCCTGGGCTCGGCGGATCCAGACCCAGCCGATGCTCCACGCAGCCGTAGCCGCTGCCGCCCCTTGCAACCATTGCCGACGGGAAAATTGCCGCTTCATCGGTAGATTCCTCCAGGAAGGATACAGGAACATTTTTTCATAAACTGGAATATCTGAGGCCGCTAAGCTCTTTTCCCAAGGCACAACCCTGCCAGCTCGGAAACACACCCTTTACCTTATCCGAATCGACAGCCAACTGCAAGCAAGCAGTCGGAAGCCTTCAGGGAGGGAAAACCCGCCTGGGAGGCAGCGAGGGTTTTTGGCGGGTCATGGCGTACAGGAAGATTCCGGCGGCTACGCCGACGTTGAGCGAATCCATGGGATGATGCATGGGGATGGTAAGCCGGGCGTCGCAAAGGCGCTGGACATAGGTTGGCAAACCTTCGAACTCGTTGCCCAGAAGCAGGGCAGCCCGTGGGGGCCAAGAGAATTCCTCCAAAGCCGTGGCAGCCGGATCGACCACGGCAGCCACTCGCACCACCTGCCAGCGCTCGGCTAACTGGCGCAGATCAGACACCAGGTGTTCTGTTCTGGCCCAGCGGATGTGGAGCAAGCCCCCCATGGAAAGTCGTAAAACTCGCCGGGAGAGCGGATCGACCGTCTGCGGCCCCAAAAGCACCGCATCGATCCCCAAGGCACAGGCACTGCGGAAGATCAGGCCGAGGTTTTCCGGCTGGTTGATGGCCGGCAGCACCACTAGGCGCAACGGCTGGTGGAGAGAAAATTGCTGCAAGATTTCTTCCCAGTTGGGGATCTGCGTTGGCCGACGTCCCAGGGCCAACACCCCCCGATGAAACGGATAGCCGACAATCTGCTGCAGCAGCTGTTCGGTAGCTACATATACCGGCGCTCGATTACCGACAATCTGGGCTATTGGTTCGGCATGGACATCGGCCGCCAAGACCGATTCCACCTCATAGGGGCTGTCCAAAAGTCGAAGGACTACCAATTTCCCTTCGGCAATGAAAATATTTTCCCCTCGGAGGGTACGATCCGGCAAGTTCCGGTAACCGGCAATCCGGGGATCGTCGATCAACTGGATGCGTTCCACTATAGACATCGCCCTGGAGTCTTTGGAGAAAGAACCCCCCCACAGCGGATCGTTCATTTTTCCGCCGGCGATTTGGGGGATGCGGTTGGCACGGTGATCTGAAAATATTGGCACAAAAAGGCGTAGATTCCCTTCCGAACTGGTTCGGGAAAATCGTGGCCGCAGTCCGGGTGGTAAGCCACTAGGTGTTCCGGTACACCGTAAAGCTGATAAATCTTTTTAGCCTCGAGTAGCACTTTTTTGACGCCGCTGATGTCGAAATTGTTGTCCTGCAGGGGCGAATTGGTCAAGAAAGGCCGGGGGGCCAAGGCAGCGATTAATTCATAAAAATCAAACGGAACCCGATCGGGGTCGTTGCCGAATTGCTCTCGGATCCGGGGCATATATCGCTCGCTGGTCCAGCCAGCCAATCGCCCTCCATAGTATTCATGGAAAGCCGTAAAACCACAACTGGACACAATCACCTTCAGACGAGGCTCGAAAAGCCCAGTAAAAATGGCATTATGTCCACCTAATGAATGCCCTATGCAGCCGATCCGCTTTGGATCCACCTCGGGACGAGTTTCCAATAGATCGACGGCGCGGATATTATTCCAGATGGCTTTCATAGTGCCGCTAGCGTAGTGGGCGCCCTGAGTACGGAACTCATACGGATACTCGCCAAAAGAAGGATAATCCGGCGCTAGGCAGACAAAGCCAAGCTGGGCCAACTCATGGGCATAGTGGAGCGATGGGCGACCGCCCAGCCCGACCGGCTCATCTTTGCCAATCGGAATGGTCTGATGCAGGCAGAGCATAGCAGCGGTGCGGCCCTGCAGATTTTTGGGAATCAAAAGCCAGGCTGGCACTCGGTCGCCTGGTTCCGGTTGATAAGTGAGTTGAATTCGGCGATAATGCGGCGTCTGCTCGGTTTTGCGAATTTGAACTTCCAGAGGGGTTTGGCGAAACTTTTCCGGCAGGGCGCCGGCAACTTCCTGAAAGCGTTGCAAAATGTCGGCCCGGCGCCGATGCCAATCGTGCAGCGTGGCGACCGGATGCTGCTGGCCCTCGGCATCCCAGTAGATGAGGAGATTTTTATGATCTTTTTTGGGCGTGGGCTTTTCCGAGCAGAGAGGTTTTTGAGGAGTCGTTTTCGGTTCGGGGGGTTTGTTGGCGATTGGCTCTGCCAGGGCCGAGCTGGGCCTCCGAGCTGCAAACCACCAATGGACCCAGCCTCCGCTGCCGAGCCAGCCTGCCAAAACCACCACCCCCATCCAAACAGGCCATCGTAGGCCAAGCGATTTCCGCGCCGAAGTTACTCTCATCCCAAGGATTCCTGAAAAACTGGGAGAAGCGGACACCCAGAGAGACCGGAGAGCGTATTTTAGCTACCCGACCACCAGGCCAAAAGCCCCAGCAGAATGAGCCAACCGATCAACACGGCCGTCATAATCCTCAACAACAGCCGTTGCCGCCACGTCGGCGATTCGGATTTGCCGCAGGATGCGGAGAGATGAGTATCGAGGGGTTCCTCCGAACTCTTTGGCCTGTCTTTGTTTTCCGATCGAGATGAACGGCTCATGGAAAGCCCCTTGGCTTGCTGGTGTCTGATGTTTTCCGGCAATGGCAAGGATTATCCGGCGCCGGAATGAGAGGTCTTCGGCAACTCCAGGCGAAATTGATCCACAAAGACGGTCTGAAAATCATACACATTGTCGAAATCTTCGATTCGGTCCTGAGGGGTTTTTCGCATCTGGCCGATTCGGATCAAATTGAACACAATTTCCCCGAAATCCCGAGTCGTATAGACGCCCCAACTATTCAGCACCGTCTTCGCCATATAGCCGTATTGCCGAAGCGCATATTGCCGGATCGCTTCGCAGAGTTCTTGGCCGGTTATATGGCGACCTACGGGATTTTCTTTGGGTTCGGGCCCTCCCCCAGGCAACGGCTCACTGGGGGCTTCCCGTCCCATGCCAAGCTCCTCCTGAGCAAAATGCAACGCCTCGAAGACAAATAGATAGGCGTCCAGTTTATAGCGACCGTCTTCCTTCGCCAGTTTGGCAATCGCACGCAACGGATCAAACATAGGCAACAACGAGGACTCCACCTTTCTAGTAGATGGATAAACCCAACGATCTTCGCTTACCGTTCGTGGGAAAACCATCCGCTGCTTTTGCAAGGCGATGCAGTAGGACAGAGGGAAACACGGAGAGCTTACTCTGGGAGGGTTTCTTCCAGGGCTTCCGTGCTGTGGGGTTCTGCCACAATGGTAAGCTCCTCAGGGGTAAAATAGCGTTGAGAACCGTCTTCTGTTTGTACCAACACCCGGCGGGCCAAAATTTCCTGAGCGATCACCCGAGCGGGGCCCAACGGCGTTGACACCTGAACCCCAATGCTGGGTAATTGTTGAACTAGCTCTTCGTAGAGTGGATATTCGTATCGTAGGCAGCATTTCAGTCGGCCGCACCGGCCAGAAATTTTCGTCGGATCCAAAGTGGATTTTTGCAACTTGGCCATCTTCATCGAGACAGGAGGAATAGTGATTAAATGGCTATTACAGCAGATCGGCTGGCCGCAATCGCCGTAATCGGCAAGTAGCTTCGCCTCGTCCCGGACCCCAATCTGACGCATTTCGATCCGGGTTTTAAATTCGGCCGCCAAAAGACGCACCAGCTCCCGAAAATCTACCCGGCCATCGGCTAAATAATAGACAATGACTCGCTCCCCCCCAAAGAGGTGCTCCACATCCACCAGTTTCATGTGGAGGCCTAGTTGATCCACATAACGTTGACAGATTTCCATTTCCTTTTCTTCATGGGCCTGAATTCGCCGCAATTCATTGGCATCTTCCGGGGTCATGATACGGAGGATTTGTCCGTGGGGGGCGGAAGCCAATTGCTGTTGGATCGTTTCGTCGGCCTCCCGAAGAACCTGCCCAACTTCTAATCCCCGATCGGTACATACGATCACCTTATCCCCACGCGCAAATTGACTATTCTCCGGCCCACTAAACAGGCCCAAAAACCGCATCGCCCCAAATCGCACGACATATTTGGCCATTGCCGTCCCTTAAAGAAATCCAACTTTTCTTGGGGTTAGAGCATGCAATAAATCTGGCCTTTTTAGCCTTCGGCAGCTTGGCGGCTCCCGAACATCTGCTTGGCCCGCGGACTTTTTCAAACGCATTCGATAAAATATATCCTTTTTCCTCCCTTTTGCGAACTGAACTGCTTGCCCAAACTCACTGGAATCCCAACAGAAGGTTTAAAATAGAAAAAATAGAGAACTTAAGTAATTTTTAGATTTTCCCCACCCTTCTCTCACACCCGCATCCCTCAAAATGTGGGGAATCCGCTAAGTAACAGGAAGTAAATCCTTCTTATTCCAAAAAGTTGTGGAGCTAAAGATTTCCTGCAGGGGATTCCTTCTTTTGGGTGATGAATATATTCCTTTTAGGGGGGCTATTTCAGATAATCGGCTTGGATTTGGTAAAGTAGGCCAGGTTCTTTATCTTCAGGCGAGCGGATATGGAAAATGCCACCTACCCCGCGACGCCGGTTGGTAAAGCGCGCTTTCAGACCATGAACCAGTTTGACGTCGATCAGTTCGCTTGGTTTCAGCTGGGGCATACAGAATTGGCAATGGGTGAGCGAGGGTACTAAGGTGAACCGTTCGATGCCAATGGTCTGTCGGCCGGGGTACATATATCCTTTAATAAATACGCGCTTGCCTTCCAGTGCTTTGGCCGAGGGCGGAGGATCATCCGGCGCCGCTCCTGGCAACGGCTTAAGCATGTCGTAGCTGATCAGGTAATAGCCGGGCGGAGCGGCCGCAAAATAAAGATATCCATGCCACCCGAAACCAATCACCCCCAAAATCGCACAAAGCCCAATACCTACCTTGGCCACGGTGCTGCCGGTCAGTTCATCGGGAAACCGGTCAATGTGGGTTAGCGCCGCCAAACCCAGCCCGATGCCCACAAGTGGTAGCACCAAGAGCCATTCAAAATAGGCCCCCAGCCACGACAAACCACCACAAACTAGGCTCCCTACTGCCAAGGCGGAGACACGGCGATAGGGCAGGGGCGCCGATTCGGCTTCTGAAGATAAATAACCAGCTTGTTCCGTAGGAAATGTCGCCATCGGAGTTTCCTGCATATAAGATGCCTCAGCCGGGGGAGATCTTCTGGAGCAAAAGGCGCTTTTACGGGGAGGCGGCCAGTGCTTTGGCCACATCGGTCCGGTAGGCCGCCACCGCTGGCAAATATCCCACAATGGAGGCCAGAATTACTAGGCCAGGAATCAACACCAGTTCGCTCATCTGAAAGTGTAGGGCACTGATCTGCACGCCGGTATGTTCGGTAATGATAGGGCCTAAAATTCCAATGAGCCCATGGGAAAAGAGCACTCCGACGGCTCCGCCGCCTAAAGAAAGCAGGATCGACTCTAATAGGATGACCATCATGACGGTTAGTCGGCTTGCGCCGAGAGCGCGCATGATGGCGATGTCGCGTTTGCGTTCGTTCATGGAATTATAGATGCTCACCAGGATTCCTACGCCTGCCACCACGACCACTAAAACGGCTAGGATCAGAAGCACCAACTGGACATTGCCGATAATGCCCTCTAGGAGTTTTGCCACTTCGACCGAAGGATGCACCGCCTGGAACACTTGGACGCCGCCGATTCGATAGTCTTCGATCAGCCGGGGCAGCGCCACATTCAACGTAGGGTCCGATTCGTCCAGACGAATCAGCACCGCCGAGATAAACCGCTCGGAAGGCTTCAGGTTGGTTTGCTCAGGTGAACCGTGGGCTAAGGGTTGGCTTTGGGATGCGGAAGAGTCGGGCCGGGGTTGGCCAGGCTTTGGCTGAAGGTTTGCCTTGGCGGAGGAGCTGGAAGAACTGCCCGGGGTTTGGGCTTCGCTCGAAGATGGGGAACTCTCCGAGTGGTGTTCGTGCATCCGCCAGAAACCTTCGATATTGACGAAGATGGCCCGGTCATTGGGAGTACCGGTAGGGGCAAAAATCCCCACCACCGTAAATGGATGATGCTCTTCCGGACATTCTTCTTCGTCCAGCCCAGTGGTGTGCTCGGGTTGAAATTGGTCGCCGATTTTCAAGTTGGCGGCTTTGGCCACAGCCGGTCCGACCACCGCCTCCCAAAAATTGCCGATCTCCATATTTCGTCCCTGGCCGCCATGCTGGGTAAACTCATAATGCTGACCCTCCAGGAATGAAAGCTCAAAAAACTCCGGCGTGGTGGCCACCAGGGGAAATCCCAAATAGCTACCGCCCATGCAGACCGGAATACACTTGGCAAACGGAGGGGCCACTCGACCATCCGGTAATTGGAACCGATGCGAAATAAGCTCCATGTAATGCGTATAAGGGAGCTTTCCGACCGGATCGCCCAGATAATACACCGTATTAAGCACCAGTTGCATGGGGCTGCCTTTGGGGCCTACCACCAGGTCATAGCCTTGCGCCCCCCGGCGAAAACTCCGCTCAATCACCCCATGGATGACCAAAACGGCCGCCACCAAAGCCACTCCTAGGGCCATCGAAAGGGCCGTTAGCGTGGAAGCCAACGACCGCTGCTGAATATTCCGCCAAGCAATAAACCACAGACTCATCGGCGTTTTCCCCTCGGTTTACCTGGGTCTGCTTTCCCCATCCACCGAAAATACAACTTAAAAATACAACTTAGGAGAAAGCCTCCCTGAACTCGACATTTGCCATTTTTGAGTGCCCCCTCCAGAGGCAATTGCCTAGGTCGGTACAAACATTCTCCTAACTAGTTGGAAACATTGGACTTAGAAAATTATACGGGCAATGGGAGGTTTCTACGTAACTAGGGCAAACAAAGGAAGTTAGGGAAAATGGCAAAAGTGGAGTTGAGCGGACCACGAAAAAGAAAGTGGCTTTTTATCCGATCAGCATCCCCGAAGCCTTCCACAAGGCCCTTGGCCGCCCCGTCCCGAAAAAGGAATTGGCTTTTCCGATCAGCATTCTGTGCAACCTCAGATACACCTTATGGGACTGGTCTTATTACTCTGGTGGAGGCTGTGGGGAACTAATGGGCTTTTTCAGCACCAGATTGAAATCCTCCAGCCGATCCACCCGAGGAAACTGCCGGGCTACCTCCATATTATGAGTTACAATCAGTAGGGCCACCTGTTCTTCCTGACAGGTTTGGCGTAATAGATCGACGATTTGCTGTTGATGGCCGGCATCGACGTTGGCGGTTGGTTCGTCGGCCAGGATCAGTTTTGGGCGATTGGCCAACGCCCTGGCCACCGAAACCCGCTGCTGTTCGCCCACCGAAAGAGCCGTCGGCTTGTGGTGCAGCCGATGCCCTAGCCCAACCCGTTCCAAAAGATACTTCGCCCGGCTGCGATCCACCCTTCCCCGGCCAAACCGCATCCCTAACATCACGTTCTCCAAGGCGGTAAAACCGGGTAGAAGATTAAAGGTCTGAAACACATAGCCGATCGTTTCCGCCCGAAACCGATCTACCTCCGCCTCGCTCATTAGGGTAATGTCCCAGCCGTTGACCTTCACATGTCCACTATCCGGTCGGCTAATGCCGGCGATGACATGCAAAAGCGTCGTTTTCCCGCAGCCGCTCGGCCCAACTAAAACCATCTGCTCGCCTGGGCCTAATTCAAACCAAGGAATGTCCAAAATAGGCAGAGGCGAACCGTCCGGCTCGGTAAACGACTTCTTCACATCTTTCAGTTGAAGCACCATGGCCAGTTGGCACCACCAAACCAAGGAAAAGTTCCGTAAGGTTTTTGGTAACAGTTCAGCCGAACGAAAAATCCCCTGCCTTTCCCCAGGAAGCGCCTAGGTTGTCCCTGCCCCGAAAGCGGCAAGCCAGGCTTGTTGCCGCATAAGAGGGAAACCAGAAAAGCCACACAGAAAAAAACCTGCATCCCTGCCTGCGCAGAAAGGACAGGTTACGCCATTCGGCTGAAATGGTACAGTTTTTGCAACCCAAGGCCGAGAAACCTTGGCAGGAAGACAACCCCCCCAACAAAGGTAGTAGCCAAAGGGAACACTTCACCGGAATGAAATAGGATTTTCTCAAAACGCCGCCTCCAATGACTTCCTGTCCGGAGACACCCAAGGAGCTAAAAGTCTCACACCAAGGACACACAAAGAATACTAAAAAAATCAAGAAACTAAAGTACTTCGGAACATTTCAGCCGAGGAAAGAAGGTTCTAGTTTTTTAGGAGGATGCCCCCGAGTGTCATTCCCAGGGAAACGGCAGTCCACAGACCAAGAAATCCATCGAAAACACTGGACTGCTGGTTTCGCAGGAATGACGAGTTGCATCCTTCGATTAAAATGCCACATTTTTGGGTACTTAATACCACCCAAACTAGCGGCAAACGTGCTCCGGCAGGGACTTCCCCTCCTGCAGGTTATATCCGTTACGGAATTCTTCCTATAGAAGTTCGCCTTCTTTTTTAGTTTTGTCACACTAGGCGAAGGAAGAACCTGCCTTGGTTCATCCGAGGACGACCTTTGGGTGTCATTGCCCGGCAAAAGGCAGTCCAGAACAGCTCCACTAGCCAAAAAACTGGATTCCTGCTTTGGCTGGAATGCCTTCATCATTGGGGCTGAAGTATTCCCAACATGGTAACAAAAAGGATGTGCGTATGCAGCGGAGGCGTACCGCCGGCGCTGGGAGAGACCAACACCATCCCTAGTCAAGAGAGTGCTGTTTACCCTCTGGGTGGATAGGTAGGTTGGGGAGGAGCTGTGCGCAGTTCCGGTCGGGAGGAAGATTTAGGTTTGGATTTTGGCCGGCCTATTTCGCCTGGGGCCAGTTCACCCGGTACCCCACCGGGCGGCGGCATTCCTTCTAACATACTAGGCTGGATGCCCAGCCAACCAGGGCCAAATCGTTCATCATATTTGGGGGCCTGGAGTTGAAGAATTTTTTTGTAGTTCGCCGCATCCTCCAGCTCGTTTTGTACATATAGATATCCTTCGGGATCCAGCAGGAGGATTTCACCCGGGGCATTATAATTTGGATCGGTATGAGGAGGCCGACCTAGACCTCGCAAGTCGATCCGATACCCGCCCCGAAGATCGACCACCAGGCATTCGGTCAGGTAATCGATGTGCAATGGCGTTTTGGGTTGTGGTCCCAGGGGCCCCATTCTCGGCCATTCCGGCGTTGGCGGAGTTTTTTCCTTCTCTTTTTCCGTAGGAGTTTTCTTTTTCGGAGCCCCGGCTTCCATCAACGCTTGATAATCTTCAATACCTGGCCCTGGTCCGAGGGGTTGTTTGGTAGAAGCTTTGACGGTGGATTTTGGAGGAGAGGAAGTTTTGCGTGTGTCTTCCTCCGGCCATTTTTGGTTTAGTAGGTTTAGCAGTTGGCCTCGGAGGACCCGTTCTTCTTCTTTCATCGCCATTTCCCCCTCTTGATGAATCCATTTCACCAGGGCCACTTTTGCGGTAGGTTCTGCCTGATAGCCGGGTGACGGTTTTACTCCCAAGACCAGAACCCGATCGTCCCGCGGTACTTCCACCACATTACTGGGTTCGGACCAAGGAGTGGCAATCCAATATTCCTTGCCCAACTCAGGCCGTTCCAATAAACGAGCCGGTTGGTTGTAATTGGGATTGGCTAACAAGAGTCGGACCCGATAGCGATAGCGTTTTCCCGGCTCTACCGTGCGATCAATGAAACGGAAGAGTTTATGATCTGGGACTCGCATGGTTCCATAAAAAGAACCGGCAGGGCCAGGGATGGTGCCCATAGGAGCTATCCCTTCCATGCCAGGTTGCATCGTGCCGGGCGGCATTCCGGGCGGCATAGGTCCCATCCCTGGCGGTCCCATGCCGGGCATCCCGCTAGGGAGATCGGGTAGATCTTTGGGTGCAGGTTTAGCGCCGGTGGCTTTTTGGTCAGCCGTAGGGGGGGTAATTTCCGTCGTTTCCCTCGAAGCCTCCGGAGACAGCAGGATCGGTCGGCCATCCGGGCCAAACGGCCAGGTCCTCTTTTTCAGCAGCGGGATTTCCGGGGGATGAGCGAAGGATTCGTCCAATTCCCGAGCGTCGGCAAACCGAGGCAACGGAAAATCCAAAGCAGGATCCCAAAATATCGGAGAAATGCCGATCTCCGTTTGCTGGGTACCGGCGATAGATGCTGCGCCGGTGCTTCCCCAGCGACGGGTAGCCTCTTCTTTAGCTTGTCGGATGTTGATGGTGCCGGCTTCCCAGTGGGCCTCCTCAATGGTGTCGGCCTCGCTAGAGACTTCGACGCGTTGGACATGATAGTGGATATAGCTTGGCATATCGGCGCCGGTGCCAGTAGGGGCAGTCGGGCCCATCGTCCCCGGCATGGCGCCTTCGATCAGCCCGGCATCGGGTGCAGGCATAATGCCAGGCATCGGACCAGTCCGACTGGCTTGCATGCCGGAGGCCATAGTAAGTTCTCGGGCGGCTGCTCGGAATGCCTCGCGATAGGCCTCGATCTGTTCTTTATAAGGCACCAAGCCGGTCAAGACTACCCAGCGTTCCCCTTCCATGTTTTCTCTTCCCATGCTGGAAATCGAGGCGGCAGGGGGCGCCCCTTCTGCCAGGCCCATTTCATCCGGGGAGACGGCAGGCCCAGTAGGCGTCGCTGACGCTACATAAACCTTGGCACATCCGGCCGATCCCCGCAAATCCCGCACCGTCAGCAGCCGCGGTTCCCCCCGCTTGGGCAACGGATCAAAAATCGGCGGACACCATAACACCTGATGCGTGTAATCTTTCGGATCGATTCGGCCGATGGTCTTTTTAATGATCTGCTCGTAGTCGGTGGGTTGTACAGGAAGTTTTTCGGGCGGTCTGTTAATCTGCTTCCGAACATCCTCCACCAAGCGCATCAACTCCGGAGGCGTTTTGGAAAGACCTTTAGTATGAAAAAACGTATATTGAGCAAACCATAAAAATCCCAACACCACGAACCCAAATAGAATCTTTTCTCCATGGTTGACTGCAACGTCTTGGAGCTTTTTCGGGTCGAATTGGATTTTCATTGTCTAGCCTCCTGGCAGTCCGTTTCAGCAGAGAGGTAACGGGTTTGCTGGTGGAGTGGCGGGCATCTTCGGGGCAACCGGCGCTGGATGCCGCTGGGCAGGCCCAAGAGGAGGCAGGGCTTGCGGCGGATTGTTGGCTGGTGGGGTAGTGGCCCCTGGGGCCGGGGGCGTAGCAGGTCCGGGGGGCGCAGGAGGGGTAGTTGGTGCGGCCTCCGGCCCTGGCGTGCCTATTCCTCCAGGCCCACCAGGCGGTACAGGAGCAGACGGCTTCTCCGGAGAGGAGGATGCTGGCGGAGTCGGCCCTTCCGAAGGAGGGACTTCGCCGACAGGTGCTGGGCTGAGGGCCGCTCCGGTACCTAACTTTCGTTCATCCGGCGGTTCATAAATGTAAATAATCCCCAACACTTCTACTACTAAATCATACGGGCCCTGGTAGAAGCTCTCTGCCGTCCCAGGGCCGGCCAGACCAGCGCCTGTTCCTGTAGGGGCAGAAATGGGCGGTGTCCAGAGGCCTTCTAGCCCGGAAGCGCCCGGCCCCATCCCTGGACCGCCAACTCCCGGCGGAGCTCCTGCTTCCATCATCGGGCCAGCGCCGGGCATCATAGCGGCAGCGGGAGCACTACGACCTGTACTGTAGTTGACTTTTGCCGATCGACCGGGATTGATCCGCACTTGGCGAATTTCAATCGGCATCTTCGAGTTGGCGCATAAGACCAGCAGCTCCGGAATCTTCCGCTGATCCATGAGCAGGCGCATCCGGACGGGCATCATTTTGAATTCGGAGAAGGGATGTTTCGGCACGCCATTTTCTACCGGCACAGGCTGCTCGTTCTGATCCACATATCGATACGCATAGAGCTGATCCAGTTCTGAGGCGCCAGCAGGTACCGTACGCGTCATGCCAGGCCCCTCTACCATTCCCGGGGGCATGGCTGGCCCTTGAATCCCTGGGGGAGGGCCTTCGGGCATGGCCGGCCCTACCGCACCAGGAACTCCTTCGGGCTGGGGCGGGCCTGCCATCGGACCCAGTTCCCCAGGCATTCCCCCGGGCCCCCCTACGCCTGCCCCTGGCATTCCGGTTAAGCTACGAAGCCCCAGGGCGTCCCGAGCCTCGTAAAACGCCTTCGTGGCATATTGGCCAATGTCCAAGGCGTAAATCCGTTTGACCACGGCGTTGTAATGGCTGGTGGCGTCTTTATTAAGTTCTTTGATGATGCCCAGCAACGTTTCATAGACCCAGAGGTCTTCCTGAGCCAAACGCACCTTTTGAGTACTGGGCAGGCGGTCCCAATGGAAGCGGGCCAAAAACTGTTTATAGTTGGCGTCTTCCCAGATGACGATGCCTTCATATTCGATTTCTTGAGAGCGGCCAGTGGGAGCGATTCCCCCTGTTTCCGTCAGGCCGCTCAAACTTCGGTCCAACGTCCCGCCCACCATCCGCTCCCAATTTTTTGGCCGTCGAATGTTGGCCCTTTCCAAAAGCCGGGGAAAATACCGTTCAATAAAATTCCAATAATGTTCCAACATATCCGGAGGCAGTTCTTCATTCGGACCACGTTTTTCCCATTCCTGGATAAACCGCGGACCCAACACATCCGGCAGGGGGTTGTTTTTCTTCTGCTCCTCATACAAATACCGCCACCCACGCATCACATTTTTCTGCAGTTGTTCATGCACATTCCGAATGGCCGAATGGACCATCTCGTTGATCGGATCGGGCTTGCCCGCCAGGGCATACATATTCTCAAAGTCTTGGTTGATCTCCGACTCCCGTTTTTTGTAGGTCTCGGAGAGTCGGGCACTGGCAGAACTCCAAAACACTCCCACTACCACAACCACCAAGACCGCCAACGCCCAAAAGTGATACTTCCGCACTAAGGTGAGAATCTTTCTTACATAGTCCATGGCTTATTCTGCCTTCCGAAAAAGATAAACAACTATCCATAAAGAGAAGGAAGCCCACCGGTTCCTTTCCGTTTGCGAGCCATTGCGTTTCAGGCGAAGCCACTTCGGCATAAGGACGGTATCGATTTCCTTCAGACAGACTAGGATGGAGGAGATTACATGGTTGTGTTTTCCGACGTGGGTATTGGACCTGGCTGTTGCTGGGCGGCTTGAGCCTCTTGAGCTTTTTTCCGCAACTCTGCCCGTTTACTGGGCGGAGTAGGTCGCCACACAAATTCCACTGTAAATGGGTATTTTGCCAGAGTGATGGTATCCTGTTCGGGGGAGGATTCTTTGCCTGCCGGCAGAGTCTGCTTTTCTGGGGCTAAGCCCGCCTCCCCCTTTCCCGCAGCAGTGCCTGTGGTCGAATTGAGCATCTGTTGCAGGGCTGCTTTCGGATGCAGTACCCGGTAGGTTTGGATGGGTTTTGGTTCGACTAACACGGGGTACTCGATGCCGAGTTCTTTCATGGTAACTTTTTCTTTTTTCTCGCTGCTGGTTCCTTCGGTGGGAGTAAAAACGGGCAATTCGATGGTTTTATTTCGGAGATTCTCGATGAGGGTCTGATATACATATGTTAGAGCGGTGGGTCGCCCCCGAGCTTCCTCCGGCGGATAATTGTGGAAATGATACCCAGTCAACCGCACGATCCAACCGGGCCCCGAAGGGCCTTCCGACGCTGAGCCGGCAGCAGCTTCCGGGCCGGCCGTACCAGCCGGGGCTGGGGCAACTCCAGGACCGGGGACACTGCCAGGCGCCGGACCCGCGGGGGGAGCCGCCACCGCCCCAGGCACCATCCCCGCACCTACCGGTCCTGCCGGAGCGCCCGGTCCGGTTAGTCCAGGCATGCCTGGGCTCCCCGGCGGCATGGCCTCCCCTCCCCCACCAGCCGCGCCACCGCCCGGAACTTTTCCCTGCACCGCCGCATACCAATCTTCCAAGCGTTCAACCCGCTGCGCCTCGATGCTTTCAATATAGAGTTCATTGCGCTCCTTGGGATCGACCGGACGGGGTTGACCGGGTTGGCTGCCCAGATCTCTGGGCAAACATTCATTAATCGCATATAACAATTCGGCCCAAAGGATACGCCGTTCCACATTGCCCACCAGATTCTGCCCAATTTGGTCCGTCCGTTGGAATTCGCTCAGGATCTGATCGATGTCTTGTTTCCACTTCTCGGCAAATTGTTTAACTTCCCGGGCCTTCTGCTGGGAGCTTTCCCAGGCGGTTCCTTCTACCGTTCCGAGGGCCCGAGACCAACTGACAAAGCTAAGGGTACTTGCCAGCATCAAGATGGCCGCCGCTGCTACGGCCCAAGGCTTCTTCTCCCGAATCATCCGATCTTGAATGATCTCCTTGGGCAATAGATTCGTGCGGAGCAGCCCTTTGCCTAAGGCCTGGACCGCCAAGCCGTAACAAACGCCGAAACTTTCCATATTCTCTTTGAAAGCCGGGGCATGGACCACCTGTGGCCCTACCAAACCCCGGAAGGCTTCGATCCGCTGTACCTCCAAGCCCAAGCCTTGAGAAAGATATTTCCGCAGGCCCGGCAGTTTGAACGCATTGCCCAAGGCCAGCACCCGGCCAATCTGCGCCTTTCGGTTCAAGTTGCTGAAAAACGTCAGCGACCGCTGCACCTCCGTCAGAAAATCATGAAAGATCGGGCGCATGGCCTGGAAAAGGGCCTTAGGGTCTTCGGCGGCCGAGATATTCCGTTTGAGATGTTCCGCTTTGGCGAAGGTCAGACGCAACTCTTTGGTCAGTGCCTTGGTAAAATGGTTCCCGCCGATCGGGATGCTCCGTTGCCAGACTCGGTAGCCATTGGTTACAATCAGGTCGGTAGCGTCGGTCCCCATAGAAAGCACCACCACCGAAGGGGGTGGGTTTTCCGGATCATATTCTTCCGGCGGCCCCAGATCGGGCATCTGGTCGAAAACGAAAAAATTGTACAATGCCAGCGGCGCCAGTTGGACCAGATCCACCTCAATGCCCACCTGGGTAAGCGGTTCCAGGATACGGAACACTTGTTCCCGCTTCATCGCAAAAAGCCCAATCTCCGTCTCCAGCGCAAAGCCCTCTTCCTCTGCCTCCCCGCCCATCCGCTGGTAGTCCCAAACCACATCGGCCAGATCGAACGGAATCTGCTGCTTGGCTTCATAATAGACAATGGCGGGGATCTTTTTCTTTTCGACCGGCGGCAACTTGATAAAGCGGGCAAGCCCCGTCTGCCCTGGCACCCCTAAGGCCACCCGGTCCCCCTTGACCGTATTGCGAGACAAAAATTGCTCAAGCGCCTCGGCGATCAGTTCTGCCGGCTCAGCCCCCGGCTGGCTGAGGATCTTCGGATATTCGATGTAATCGAAGGCATCCGCCACAAGCCGATCTGGCCTTTCCGCCGGCACGCACCGTAACGCCTTCAGAGAACACTGACCCAAATCCAACGCCCAAACAGCATCCGATTTTGGCATAGCTACGTCCTTCCCCGTTCCGGTCAGAGAAGACCTACCAGAAGGGATTGTTTCGCAAGACCTACATCCCTGCCCGGCACCGCTGCGTCTGGTGCCCCGGCCAACGCCCAGCGCACTGCCTCTATCGAAGAAACCTCCTCCTCTTTTTAATTTATCCAGTTTCTTTAACAGTTGTCAATGATAGGCCTCCGGGCCCCGGCAACCTATCCTTGGATCCCCCCTTAAGAGGGGGAAGCTTCCCCGGAGGGGTTTTCCGGGGGCCGCCCCCCACATTCCGAACCCAGACATTCCAAATAAATCCACCTGACAGCCCGCTAGCGCTCAGCCTCCCGATGCCGTCCCTGTTCGGATGGTCATCTTGCTCAAGCGGCATCTTGCGATCCCTGGCTATCCAGACAAGCCGAGTCCAGGGGTCTGGCCTCTGCCCGAATTAGCTGCGTAAGCCGTCCCTATAGCCTACGCTAGTTGCTTTGACCAGAGCGGTATCGGGAGCCTCCCAGCCATCGAAGTAACCCCAGGCCTGCCGCTGCCAGCAAGCCCAGCAGCCAACTGGCCGGTTCCGGCACCGCCGCCTGCAATTGCAAAATCCGCCAGTTTTCCCAAGGCCCTTCGCCCGGAATGACATCTAGCAGCCAGCGGGTATTGGGCGGCTCGTCCCCAGCCAAGACAAGATTCGTTATGTCAATCGCACCGGAGGCATACAGAATATGGAACGTATCGCCCAAACCGGGCGCATAGCCGCCCAAAAACTTCACCAAAAGCGTGCCGTGCAAATCGGCGTTGCCGTACACGGTTACCGTATCGTAGCTAGTAAGCCCAGCCAGTTCGATCTCCAACGTGCCGCCGGCCGACTGATTGTAATTGCCGTAAATAGTGGTCGAACCAATCGGCGTGCCTGGGGCCAACACGCCAGCCGTTTGATTCAGATCCCACGGTGTAGTTGAGGTGCCAAAAGTTCCCACATGCAAGACGCCGTTGTTCCACTGGAAGTTGGCTGTGCCGTCGCCTTTGGCCATCGAGCCGGCCGTCAGGGTGCCGCCGTTCATGATCAGCGTGCCGATGGCGCTGCCGCCCCCACCGCCTCGAACGCCTAGCAGGATTTCATTGACGTCGATGTTGCCGTCCTCGAACTTGAGCGTTCCGCTGGTCGTGCCAGCCGCTCCGGATATCTTCCAGCCGATCCATAGCCTGTCCAGCATGGCGTTAAAAGTGGCCCCGGTAAGATCGACCGTTCCGGTGCTGCCGCCGGCGGTGCTGACGGGTTGGTAGCCGATATACAGGTTGGCCCGAGGTCCGCTTTTGCCCTGCAAGCTTAGTGTGCCGCCGACCGGAATATCCACCACCCCCACCCCCTTGCTGCCGCCAAAAATCACCGTATCGGCGCTAATCAGATTGGTTTGCCCCAGGGAAACTTTATTGGTTAGGCCACGCAGTCCGACTCCCTCCGAGTGGGCCAATCGGATCGTATTCGCCGTGATCGTGTTGTTCGGAGAAAGGGTTACTGTACCATTCGGAGAGGCTTGTCCAGAACCGACGTTAAGGGCTCTTCCAATATCGAAGTTGTTCACATTGATGATGACCGAACTGGCACCTGCTAGGTTGAGAGTTCCTTGGAAGCTATAGTCTCCAGGCACATCCGCATCCCGATAGCCGACGTAGAGGTTATGGCTTGTCCCGCTGCCGATGCGGACAGAGCCGCCGGAGAAGGTGGCCGACCCCGCCGTGCCGTTGTACCCGACCCGCAGGTTATCCGTCTCCACCGAGCCTACTACCGTCATCGTGCCGCCGTCGGCATACAGGTTCATCGTGCCGTTGGGGTCTTGGATGTTGCCGTTGACGGTAAAGGTAGCCCCGGTGAGGGTGCTGCTTTTTAGTTGGATGGTGGCCGCGCCGCCGCCATTGGTGACATTGCCGTTGACAGTAAAGGAACCGCCGTTGATGGTGAGGATGCCCTTGGTATTTGCCGGATTGCTCGGCGTGCCGGTAACCATGCCCAGTTGGAGTCCGGCGGCGGTGACCGACCCGGCCGACATGCGGAACTCGCCCGTGCCGCTGCCGCTGCCGCCGCCTCCCGATGCCCCAGCATAGTAGCCTAAAACAACCGTGCCGAAATTGGCCGATACCGAACCAGCCGTAAAATCCACCAGCCCGGTAACCGCTGCGGCGGTGCCAGTAGCGTCGTTATAACCCACATAAAGATTGGCCGCCCCAGTACCCGCTCGATTGGTAATACTGACACTAGGATTCGTCAGCCCCGTGTCAAACTGCAAGGTGGCACTGGTCTTCTTTCGGCCCACATAGATGTTATTGATTTGGAGCGTATTTTGCGGGCCTAGACGCATCTCGTTAGTACCGGAGTTGCCGTTGTTCCGGGAATCGCCGATGGTAAGCGTATTGGCCAGGATGGAGTTTGTCTGAGCCAGACGCCAAGTAACAACCACATGGGCGGTATTGTCATAGCCTGGCTGGCCCACCAGGATTTCGTCCACCTCGGCCTGGAAGGCGCCCAGAGCGGACATATTGACCGTGGCATTGATGGTACCTGTGCCGGAGCCGCTGGGGCCGCGTCGGCCAAAGACGATGTCCGCGGTGCTTGTGCCCGTCTGGCCCACCCGAAGCGTACCGGCCCCGCTAAAAGTTACTGTAACCGATTTCGTCCCGGTGTAAGTAGAAACATCATGGGCAATGTTAAAATCGGCCTGATCCAGAGTTGTGGTGGTATCGCCGGTTACCAGAAGGGTTACCCCACTGGGGATGACGGTCGTATGTTCAGTGGTGGTGGCCCCGGCTGCGCCATAGGTCAGCTTCTGAATCGTAAAATTTTGATCCACCACATTGTAGCCCAAGGTCGTCCCCGTCGCTGTCGTATCAAACAGCGCCGTATCCGAGCTGCCCGGCGTCTGGTCCGGATTCCAGTTGTAGATGTTGCTCCAATTCTGATTGGTTAAGTAATCGCCGGCATCCCAGGTGATGGTAGCCGCCTGGGCCGCTGTGCCTAGCAAGCCCCCCGCCAATACCCCTACCAACCAGAGGAACCGGCCTTTTCCCAATACCCCTCGGACCTTGGCATAAAGAAAAAGACGTTTCATGGCATCCCCTTTCTTAGAAAAATTCCTCGTTGAGAAAGCACCCCGGAGTTAGAAGTGAGAAGTTATCTGTGTGCTAGCGGCCACCCCGAACATGGCGCTGCTGGCATTTTCTAAACTAACCCCACCAAGATCCATTTGGCCTATGCTTCTCTGTATCTTTTTTATATCCAGGTGTACGCTTTTTGTCAAATAATTTGTCAAATAAAAAGCGTCCCAAACAGGAGGGACGAGCAAAAAGCATTTTGGACCAGGAGAATCCTTCCTGACGCTTGGGAATTCCGTAACAGCTCAGCGGAATGATGTCCCTGTGGTTCCTGCGAAAGCAGCAGTCCAGTTTTTGTGGTAGTCTATTTGTTCTGGATTCCCGCTTGCGGGGGAATGACAAGAAGCATGGGCGGTTGCCGCCGGTGTTCGCCTTACGTCGGTAGGACCCAAAAGGGGGAGGAGGCTTCGTTGGATTCGAGGAATGTGGGGGCCAGGCCTGCCGTTGTTGCCCACCTAGCCCCGTCCGCGTTTGATCCGGCCCAAAGGCCTCCTCGGAAGAGCCTGAGCAGCCGGATTGCGTTGACAAACCCCATGTTGCGAACCACAATTAAATAAGATATTCCGGTGTTGCATTTTGTGTTCCAAGATAGGAAGGGAACTCTTTCAACCGACCGTCAGGATTCCGACTTGTTCGATCAAGGAGACCTAAGCGGTGCCAGCACCCTGGATTACCTATCGGCCAGAAATTAAGGTTTTAGATTGCACGCTGCGGGATGGCGGGTTGGTCAATGATCACCACTTCGACGACCCCTTTGTCCGGGCCTTATATCAGACCTGTGTGGAAGCGGGCATCGATTATATGGAAGTCGGCTATAAGGCCTCCAAAAAGATTTTCGCCCGCGACAAGTTCGGGGCCTGGAAATTCTGCGACGAAGATGATCTGCGCCGGGTCTTCGGCGAAAACCAAACCCCCTTGAAACTGGCCGCCATGATCGACGCCGGCAAAGCCGACTACAAAACCGACATCCTCCCCAAAGACAAAAGCATCCTCGATATGATCCGGGTGGCTTTCTACGCCACCCAGGTGGCCGAGGCAGTGGATATGATCCACGACGCCTATCAGAAAGGGTACGAAGTCTCCGCCAATCTGATGGCCGTCAGCCGAAATACCGAACTGGAAATCGACCAAGTCCTGGAACTGATTGCCCAGACGCCCGCATCGGTCATTGTGGTCGTGGATAGTTTTGGCGCCCTTTATACGGAGCAGATCGAGATGCTCGTGAAAAAATATCTCCAATACGCCAAGCCGACCGGCAAAGAAGTCGGCATCCACGCCCACAATAACCAGCAACTGGCCTTTGCTAATACGATCGAGGCAATCATCCACGGCGCCAATCGCCTGGACGCCAGCATGGGCGGCCTAGGCCGAGGCGCGGGCAACTGCCCGATGGAACTGCTGATCGGCTTTTTACGAAACCCGAAATTCCACATCCGCCCCATCTGGGCCTTCGTCCAGGATTATATCGAACCCCTCCGCCGACAAATCGAATGGGGGCCCTATCCCCAGTACATGATGACCGGCATGCTCAACCAACATCCCCGCAGTGCCATTGCCGCCCGCAGCAACGGCCAGTCCCGCGACCGCTACGTCGATTTCTACGACAAGATCACCGCCGAAGAGTAATCCCCCGAACCCAAACCCCTGATGGAAAAATGCGGCGGGGAACCTTTCGCACCTGCTCCTGGGAGCACGGTTGCTTTCGTTTGCGCAGCTAGTGCGCCTAGCGCCAGCCCTGGGAACCCAAAGGGGCCTCGGCGTACTTTTTCCCAGGCGAAAGTCCAATCCTCCACCTTCCCAAATACCCAATCTGATCCAGGTAAATCTTTCCCTAGTGCCGCACAACCGTGCCTCAGAGCTTAAATCGGCCCTCTCTGGTCGTCTAGCCTATGGGAAGGTATCCTGTACTTTTTACGAATATAGGAAAGAAGTAGGGAGGCAAATCCCCAATTCCGGCTGATAAGCCTCCCCAAAGGGAGTTTTTCCCGGCCTGCCGGCCTCGGTTGAAACCATCCGAGGCTTCGCAGATGGTACCAACGGAAGCTTGGCCCCCTGGCAAATCCCATCCTTTTGGCTTCCTGGTATTGGGCGGTCTCAAAGCGTGTTTGGAAAGGTCTTAGGAGTGGGAATTATTCCCCTCTGCTCTGGCGGGATAGGCCCACCTTGTCATTCCCGCACAAGGGGGGGAATCCGGGCGTCCTTTCACCCGGGCTACTTCGGAGGCTGCTCTCTCGTCCGGCGGGGAGAGGGTACCGAATGCCTCCTTTTGCAGAGATGAGAAAGGAAGAAGATGGCCCGGAGGGACCCGCCACCGGTGGGCTACCGTCTTCCATTTTCTGCCTTACTGTTCTATTTTTCTATGAAAACGTACCAAAACCGCATCAACCAGGAAGTCGATATGAACTCGCTCAAATTTATTTATTTTGATTTAGGGAAGGTGTTAGTGGATTTTACGGTTCAGCGGATGTGTGAGCAGATGGCCGAGGCGGCCCAGACGACGCCGGAGGAAATTCATCGCGTGCTTTTTTCCGACGGGTTGGAACTGCGGTATGAACGGGGCCTAATTTCCACCGAGGAGTTTTATGAGGAGTTTTGTCGGCAGATTGGCCGCCGAGTGGACTTTGAGCGGCTAGCCCAGGCCGCTGCCGACATCTTCACCTGGAAGCCGGAATCGGCGGCCCTGGCGGTGCATCTGCGCCAGGCAGGATATCGACTTGGGATTCTCTCAAACACCTCTCCGCTGCATTGGCAGCACTGCTGGCGCCGGTACTGTGTGTTGCGGGAGACGTTCCGTGTCTATGTGCTCAGCTACCAGGTGGGCTATCTGAAGCCGACGCCGGAAATCTATCAGGCAGCGATTCAACTAGCCGGTTGCCAGCCGGAGGAAATCTTCTTCGTCGATGACCATTTGCCAAACGTCCAGGGCGCCCGGGCTGTCGGCCTGGATGCCGTCCAATACACCGGGCCTGCGGAGCTGGCGGAACAACTTTGCCAGCGGGGTTGCCGATTCAATTATTAAGTTAGGAACTCTTCTGCCCAGCGGAACAGCTCTTCCTCTTGTCATCCCTGGGGAAAAAGAGTCTAGATGCCCGGCTGTGCCGGAATGACATTCTACCGCATTTCCCCTTCGGCGGGAATGCGGGCGTCTAGGAGCTCCGCTGTCCGAGTCGTTGCGGGCTGGAGGTTGGCGGTGCTGGGCGCCCCCTCACCCGGCCGACGACCCTCGCCCTGGCGGGCGAGGCTCCGGCCGGCCTCTCCCGCAGAGGGGAGAGGCGATTTTTTTGCGGTGGGCAGAGGCGATGGACAAAGCCGGAGCACAAAGGAGCCTCCTGTCCCGCTTCGGCGGGGATGACAACCATAGCTTTGTGTACTTTGGGGGAGGCAATGCCTGCGGGGGAATACCACTCGGGGGCATTTTCCCTAAAAAACAGGAACCTAGTTCACTCGGCTGAAATGTTCCTGACAATCAAAGGGTTTGGCGGCAGGGATATTTGGGATTCTGGTTTTTTAGGGGAGCGATTCCTGGGGGCTTGGGATTTCCCAGGGATGTCAAGTTCCGCCCCTGGGGTGAATGGCGGTTTCATCCATGGTGGTTATTTAGGACCAGGCCGGTCACCCCTAGCACCGCCAGGATGGCTCCCAGGACGGCGCGCAAGTGTATGCGTTCTCGATACACTAGGACCACAAACGGCAGGATTAAGACGGGCATGGTAGCCAGAATGGCGGCTACCACCCCAGCCGGGGCATACCGAAGAGCCGTCATCGAAAAGACCACTCCCAAAAACGGGCCGACGAAAGAACCGGCCAGTAGGATCTTCATGGCTTGGCGATGCCGGAAGGCGGCCCGGACTTCCGGCCAAGCTCGCAATAAGCTAATCAAAAGTACATATCCTCCCATGGCGCCCAGCACTCGAAGATAGGTGGCGGAAAAGGAGTCATAGGCGCCGATGCCATCTTTGGAAAGGACTAGGGAGAAGGCATGGCCCACCGCACCGCCACATGCCAACAGCAGCCCCCAACCGTACCGCTCCGGCCGAAGGTAATGAAGCCTCTGGGAGCTATCCGGCTGTTCATAGACCACCCAGAGCACGCCGGCCAGGGTCAATGCCATGGCTGCCCAATCCCATGCGCTTAACTGGTCGCCCAGCCACAGCCAAGAAATCACCGCCGCTAACGGCGGACTTAACGAAAGGATCAATAGCGCGATGCGGGGGCCGATTAACAAAAAGGCATGAAACATACATACATCGGTCACAAAAAATCCCATAAATCCCGAAATCCCCAGCAGCCACCAGGTCCGCTCATCCGCAGGCAAAGGAAACGGCGTCCCATGAACAATCAATTGATACCCTCCGGCCATAAGCAGCGTCAGCACCAGCCGGATAAAACTAATCGGCAGCGCCCGGATATATCGGCCTGCCGAGGTCCAGGCCAAGGTGGAAAGGGTCCACAAGATGGCGGTGCCAATGGCGGCCAATTCCCCTAGATGCGGTATGGGCGGCATAAGAGGTTCCATCGGAGTGTTGGCGGGGGAAGCAGAACTTGATACACCTATGGACACTTAGCTGAGGGCGGGGTGCGATCCATCGCCCAGAAGACGGCCTGCACCAGAAGGCGGACAAATTGCGGCGAGTGGTCGAAATCGTCCGGATGGCCCAACGAGGTGTAAAACACTCGGCCGCCTCGGTAGGTGCGGACCCAAGCCACCGGCTCCTTATGCGGGCCGGTTTGGCCCCAAACGAGCACCGTCGCTTTGGGATCAATCGGCGAAACCAGATAGAGCGAACCGCCCGATCGCCACGTTTTCGGTTCCACGCCGGCCAAGATAGGATGTTCGGCGGCCTCTGGGGCTACCCAGATTTCCGGCGGCGGAAACTGTTTGCCGGTATGCCCGTGGTAATTGCCGCCTAGGACTTCCTTGTCGAATTCGGGCCATTGCTGTTTGGTGGTGGGTGGGCTGCCGGGCCGGAGGACAAAGGCATGGCTGGAGGTGCGAAGAGCCACCAGCGGCTTGCCCGCCTCCAGATACCGGCGGATGTGCTTCATCTGTTCCGCAGGCAGGGCCTTACGCCGGACATAAAGGACCAGCCCATCCGCCTGTTCTACGACTTCCAGTCCTGGGAGATCTTTTTCCGGCTGGCCGACGAGCAGCGTGGTTTGGCAACCATAGCACTGCCGGAGCAAGCGGGCGAAATCCTGCAGCGTCCGAGCCGCCTCGTATTCGTCTTCATACGCCACCAGCACCACATGAGGCGGCGCTGGCTTAGGTTCCGCCGGTTTCGCCTCCCCGTGGCGAGTTTGCGTTGGTTGGGATTCCACCGGTTGAGTGTCCAGGGGTTTGGCTGGTTCGGCTGCCCAAGCAGGTGGGCCCGCCCCGCTCAACAGCAACAGCCAAAGCCATATCATGAACCATCTGAGCGTTCGTTCTGCCAGCTTGAGTGTTCCTTGTTGCCGCATCGTACAAGGTCTTTCTCTGTCAAGAATGGCGTTGCTGGACTTAAAGCAGGATTACTCGGGCTGTCCAAAGCAACCCCTATTCGGGCTGAGGTGTTCCGTGGACTCCGAAAACCGATTCTTCCATTTTTGCCACAAACGAGAGAGACTTTCTAGGGGCGGATCCCACCAGTGGGCTGGATGATCTTGTCGGGCCAATCGGGCCGCTTCCTCTAGCAGGCCCATGGCCGGGGAAGCACAGCCGGTGGGAACTGCCCATTGGCATAGGGAGATTTTTTGCTGAATGAGAAAAGCTATCAGGTCGGCCAATTCATGGGCCCAAGGCCCCGCTACCACTGCCCCTAGAATTCGGCCTGTACGCCGCCGGAGATGGATGTGCAAAAAAGCTTTGGGGTGGTTAGCTGCTCTGTTCGGCTGGAGGGCCATACCTCCTGAGTAATCCGAAACCCTTGCGCTGGTTGCCTGGCCTGCTATGGAAGCGGCGTCTTCTACTCGATAGCTTCGCACCGACCAACATTGTTGCTCCGCTTCGGCAGGCGTTTGGCCTAGCCAGAAAATAGGCGGATCGATAGGAATGCACTGGAATCGCAAATGCCAATCCCGGTTGGGCGGCCGATGTCCCAATGCCTTGGCCACTGCCCACTGGAGCATGCTCCAAGCAATTCGAGCACAGCGAAACTGGCAGCCGCAAACACTTCCGGCGGCAAAAATCCGCCGATTCCTACTGCGACAGCCAGCGTCGATCGGAATGCCGGTCGGGTCCCAATCCAGGCCGGCTAAATCCATTTGCAACCCCCCATCCACCACACGTCTGGCTGGTAATGCGCTGAAAAAATCAACCAGCAGTTTCTCCTGCTGGCCGCGCTGCTCCAACAACAAAAGCTTAGCTTGGCCAATAGGCTCCACATGGCGGCAAACCGTATGGAGATGAATCCGGACGCCCTCCTGGAGCAGGCAGGTTTGTACCCATTGGCGGATTTCCGGTTCATGATCGGGCAGGATTGTCGGCTCGGGGGTCAGAAGATGGACTTGGCAGCCCCGGCGTGCCAACCACTGCGCCCAGGAGCATTCTTCCGATCCATGTCCTAAAATAGCTACCCGGTGAGCCAAAGCCTTTCTTTCTCGCTCTGGCTTTCCCGGAGGCGAAGGAACTGTTTGATCTACACCTCCCGCCCGAGCTGATACCTCGGAGGACCCACCCGAAGGCTGGGACGCCGCCGTCCAAACAACTCCTGGGCCGCTGCCGGCAGCCACCGAGAACCCCAACTGGTCTAAAAGTTGTTCTGGGGTGGTTATTTGGGCTGGTTCTGCCCCCGGCAGAGAAATCTTTTCTTCCTGTTGCCCCATGGCTAAAAGCAGTTTTCGGAAGGGAACCGGATGCCCCTGAACTTCCAACACATCCGGGGCTTGGAAGCAAACGGGACCTCGGAACACGGCCACTCCACTGGCAGCCAACTGGCCTAAGGCTTTGTCGGCCGGCAGAACCTGCAGGGTCTGGCCGCCCATGGGCATTCCTTCCACAAAAGGAGGATCGGGCGGCTGCCAACAGACAGAAGAACCCGCCTTCGGAACGCTATTCGAACAGCTCGGTCGGCCTAGGTTCCACCATTGGCACAACGGCCAAGGGACCTTCAGGCAGGCGCCGGCGGTATCGGCACCTGGCACAATGGCCACCCGAGCACCCAGTCGCCTAGCATACCAGGCCGCTCCGATCGCCTCCCAGCCATGCCCCACCACCACCAGATCGTACCAGCCATGGGGAATATCCCGCCGATCTAGCTCCACCGGTTTGGCAACCTCCTTGGGATGGGAAACCTTTTCCATAGACCGAAGAATATTTGCCAAAACACCGTCCCTTTCTATCCTTCTTCGAGGTTCAGCCCCCCGAAGGCCCCGGCCCAGCCGAACACCTCCCTCGGGCGGCGATGCTGGCTTTTCCAACACTGCTGGGGTACAAGCCGACCTTTAACGAAAACCTCCGACGATCAGTAGCCCCAACAGTCCAGCAGCGGCCAGATAGTAGGCGGTCGGCGGCAGCGTCTTTCGGATGAGCGCGCCTTCTCGGCCCGACATCCCCACGGTGGCCGAGGCGGCTACCACATTGTGTACACAGATCATATTGCCCGCGGCTCCCCCGACGGCCTGAAGCGCCACGATCCAAAGCGGCGTCATCGGGTCCAGGCCAAAGGCCGGTATCTGCAATCCCACCTGAAACTGAAACAGCGCAAAGGTCATATTGCTGATCGTATTGCTGCCGGCCACAAAAGCGCCTAGGGCGCCGATGACCGCGGCAAACGCGGGCCAGGCCGCCCCGACCGCCTCGGCAACGGCACGAGCCAGTTCCGTCGGCATACTGGCCAGCTCCGCCATGTTGACGCCGGAATTGATGAAAATCCGCACCATTGGTACGGCAAACACCAGCGCCGTAGCCGCCCCGCACAATGCCCGGCCTGCATCCCGTACCGCCTGGCCCACCGCTTCCACCCGCATCATGAACAAAAGAACACTTACTAACACCACCACCAAAAACACTGTCCCCGGCAGCGCCAGCGGCGCCGACTCGGCCGCTACGTCGGTCCCAAAGACATTCTTCAAACCGATTTTGGTTTCTTTAGCCCATTGCCAGACCAGCGGGCAAAAACGCATGGCCAGCAGAAGCACCGCCACCAAGACATACGGCAACCAGGCCCTCCACAACGCTACGCCCGCCTCATGGACAGTGTTATGCCGTTCGGGCAACGTGCTGCGCCACTCGGCTTCCCACTGGGCGGGCTGAGGAAAATCCCACACTTGCCGGGGCAAAAACCAGCCCAACCGAGCCGCCGTCGCCGTTAGCCCCAACGCCACCAGCGACCCGATCAGGCTAGGATATTCCGGCCCTAAAAAGATACCCAATAGTGCATAGGGTACGGTAAAGGCCAGGCCGCCAAAAAGGGCAAACTTCCACGCCCCCAGGCCTTCGCACCACGATCGCCGGGCGCCGAAAAACCGCGTCAGCACACAGCACATGATCAAGGGAATCAGCACGCCAATGACGGCATGGAGGATGGCCACCCGGGCGGCCACGGCAAGAATCATCTGTTCATAAGGACCTTCCAGCGTCTGACTCCATCCTAGGGAGCCGACGCCGCCGGAACCTGTCACCGCCGATGCCGCCGCAGAGACGCCTATCCCTGGGGAGGCCGACCCTGACGCCGCCAAAGAACTCGAACCGCCCGGATCATTCAGAAAATACTGCCTCAAAAATGCGGCGACCGGCTCTTGTTGGTAGAGGCCCCGGTGGACTCCGATTCGGATCGGCGTGCCTACGGCGCCGAAGGAAA
Organism: uncultured Thermoguttaceae bacterium; assembly: GCA_938042245.1. Lineage (GTDB taxonomy): Bacteria > Planctomycetota > Planctomycetia > Pirellulales > Thermoguttaceae > JANXAQ01. The sequence goes on along the minus strand of CALIRO010000049.1, from coordinate 23,056 downwards.
CCGGCGTACTCTGGATGATCAAGGCGGCAGTTACGGCGGCCATGGGGGGAAAGCCTAAAATCACCATCAGCGGCCCCGCCACCGCCGCCGGAGTGCCAAAACCTGCACTCCCCTCAATGAAGGCCCCAAACGCCCAGGCCACGATCACCGCCTGCACCCGCCGATCGGGGCTGATCCGCTCAAAACCCCGACGGATCGTCGCCACCGCTCCAGAATGCTTCAGCACATAAAGGAGCAGAAGAGCGCCAAAGATGATGTACAAAAGCTCCATGGCAATCACCAGCCCCTGCACCCCGGACGCCGCCATCCGCACCCAAGGAATCTTCCAATACAACCAGCCCACCAGCACCGTCAGCGCCAGGCCAACCGGCATCACATGCCGCGCCGGCCAACGCCGCCACACCAAAAGCACAAACACCACACCCAACGGCGCTACCGCCGCTAACGCCGCTGCCGGATGACTGGTCATGACAACGCCTCTCCAAGTAGCGTTGATTCCACCTTCCGTTTAGCAAAAGAGACTTTTCAATTGTCATTCCTGCGCAAGCAGCAGTCCAGGCTCCCTTGTGCCGCTCCATTGTTCCCCGCATCTCCCATGGTGGGCAGAGGCGGGGATTCCCCCTCACCCGGCTAGCCTGACGGCTAGCCGGCCTCTCCCACAGAGGGGAGAGGCGATTTTTTGCGGAGGGCAGAGGCGAATAAGTCCCCTCTCCCCTGGCGGGAGAGGGGATGCCGGGCGCAAGCCCGGCGGAGTGAGGGGGACAAAAATCCCCTCTCCCCTGGCGGGAGAGGGTTAGGGTGAGGGTGAGGGGGAATATTGGCGTCCAGGAGCTCCGCTGTCCGAGTCATTGCGGGCGGGACGTCTGCGCTCCAGGCGTCCCCTTGCTACGTTTCCTTCCTGCGCAAGCAGTAATGTAGGCCGTCTTGTGCCCCCCCTGTCATTTCTGCGCAACGAGCAGTCCCGGGCACCTGGGTATCTGCTCCCCTGTGACTCCTGGAACTCCGGTTTGTCGGGGATGAGCTTCCTGGATTGGCCCGTGTCAGAGGACCACTGACACCGGATCGCTTTCCCCGTTGGGAAAGGAGTTGACCGGTTATACCTTTGGATACTGCCACGGCGCTCGGTAGGGGCGTTCCAGGAGCCGATTGGCCTCCTCATCGCCTGGGCAAACTTCTTTTTCGCCATCCCAGCGGATGCTTCGGCCCAACCGCCATGCCAACATGCCCAGAAGGCTCATTGTGGTGGAGCGATGGCCGATCTCAATGTCGCAAACCGGACGTCGGCCTGTCTGAATGGCTTGGAGAAAATCGGCCCAGAGTTCTTTGATGTTCTGGGCGTCGGGCTGATGGAGTTGGGCGTCTTCGTGGAGGACCGGCTTTTTGGGATTGGCCGGGTAAAAGGTCCAGCCGTCCAGCCAGCCCATGTGGAACGTGCCCTCGGTGCCGTAGAAATAGACGCCCACGGGCTGGTTGGGATGGGTTTTTTCCGCATTGTTGCCGCCAAACCTGCGATGCTCCCAGGTGACGGAAAAATGGTCGAATTGATAGATGGCAATCTGATGATCGGGGGCGTCGGAGGTTTGCACTTTGCCGTCGTTTACAGGCGGGCCAAGGATGGGTCGGCCTCCTACGGAAGCCACCTGCTTGGGCCATTGCTCCTCGCTCCACCAGAGGATCTGGTCCATCCAGTGGATGCCCCAATCGCCGAGGGTGCCGTTGGCATAGTCCAAAAAATTACGGAAGCCCCGGGGATGGATTTTGCGATTAAATGGCCGTTTCGGCGCCGGTCCACACCAGAGGTCCCAATCCAACTCCGGCGGCGGATCTTCGTTGGGTTCCGCCCTTTCCGGGCCGCCGCCGCCATACAGGACAAAAGCTCGGATCATGCCGATTTTGCCCGCTTTGCCCGATCGCAAAAACTCCATGCCCGATACGTTATGCGGGGAAATCCGGCGATGGGTGCCCACCTGCACCACTCGGTTGGCTTCCCGAGCTGCCTGGACCATGGCCCGGCCTTCGCGAATGGTATGGCTGATCGGTTTTTCCACATACACATGGGCGCCTGCCCGGCAGGCGTCGATCGTCATCAGCGGATGCCAATGGTCCGGAGTAGCCACGATGACAATCTCCGGCTTTTCCTTTTCCAGAAGTTCCCGGTAGTCTTTGTACAGTTTGGGCTGTTGGCCGGTCTTTTGCTCCACGGTCGCTAAGGCCGCCTTCAAATGCCGCTGATCAACGTCGCACAGGCCGACCACATCCGACTGGCCCGCCGCCATGGCTTCGTTCAGAATATTCATCCCCCACCAGCCGCACCCGACAAGGGCTGTCCGATAGCGTTTGAGCTTTTCGGCGCCCAGCACGGCTGGTGCTGGGAAATAACCGACAGAGCCCAGACAACCCATAACCGCTCCACCGCTGCTTACCCGCGCCGATGCCTTCAAAAAGGTTCGCCGATCGACCAATCTGTCCGTTTTCTTCATCGCTTTACCCTCACTAAAAAGAAGCTACCTGAGCAACTCCAACTCTCCCGGCAAATACTGCTACCATCCAGCGAAATACTGGGAAAATCTCTGCTTTTGCTCGCCCATTATGAATGTTACCGAAGATAGAAGATAATTGAAAACCCCTGGAGGGGAATTTAGGGGGCTAAAACCTCTAGTCCCCCAAGGGGGGGCCGGCCCCTCTTGTAGGGAGACAGGCCAAAAGTGGTTTTATTAGAACCTGGAGGACAGGAGTGGGAAGTTTGTTCCTCTATGCCAAAGGCGCTGCTTGCGCAATAGACCAGAAACTCCACCACAGCTCACCTACTAGGGATTACTGGATTAATTAGGTTCCTTTGCGGGTCTGGTCCAGGTGTACAAGCCGACCGATGCCCCACCCCTCTCTACCATTTTCCACTCCTAAGGAATATATTGGAAAAAGTCGGCGGGAGGAAGCCCAGCACCCCGAAGCCCATGGGGCAGTAGCGGCAACAACAGCAGGAGGGAAAAGACGGCGGGATGATTTGTTCCCATTAGAGTCGGTTGTTTAGGGGTGGGCCAGTTTGGTCGGGAAAGGGGGCGTGCGCATGGAACGAGATCAGGAAGCGGTTACGGCTTGGAGCGACCTTCAGGAGTCGCTACGCCGGTATGTTCTGCGGGTTTTCCCCTGCTTGCAGAACGAGGCGGAGGACATCCTCCAAGAGGCCTTTTTAGAAGCGGTGGAGCGAGGTCGCTGCCAGCAGAGGGCACCGGTGGAAGATTGGGGCAAATGGTTTCGGACGGTGGTTCGGCATCGGGCGATCGATCGGCTTCGGCAGTGGGAACGGCGGGCGTTTCGACAGTTAAGCGGGCAAAGCACCTCCCGGAGCGCCGACACTTGGGATGGAACCAGCTCGACGGAAAGCTCTTCTCAGGACCCGGCCGATTCGACCCCTGGCCCTGCTACCCAAGCCGCCGAATCCGAACGGCGTAGCCGTCAAGGTCTCCTGTTGAGTGAGGTGTTGGTGGCTTTTTGCCGATTCTGCGAGGCCAAGCCCACCCGATTGGCTATGAAAGAAGCCTACGAACGGGTCCTGCGGGGCCAGAAACCTGAACAGATTGCCGCAGCCATGCACCTGCCGCCCGACCAAGTCCACCAGCTTCTCTACCGAGCACGCCAGTGGATATTAACCCGGATTCAACAAACAGATGTGGATCGGTCGGTGTTTGTTACCCTGTTTGCCCACAAAGGGAGCCACCATTCTTGACATTCTTCCGCCATGACGTGCAGAAGCCCTTTTAGAATCATTTTAAGTTACATGTTCACCGAGTGAGGAAGCTTCCCGCTTTCTATGGACAAGGCGCCGGCAGTGTCATTCCCGGGCAAGCGGGGATCCAGAGAACAGAAATCGCGCGAAAAAACTGGGTTCCTGCTTTTGGAGGAGTGATAAGCAGGATCATTCGGCGGAAATGTTCGTTAGTTTTCAGCTAGTCTATAAGGAGCACTTATCGGTGAAAGAACCGCCCCTGATGAACAGTTTCGGAGATGTGGTCCGTTGGGTGGTCGAAGAGCTAGGGGCCTTTTGTCCGAGTCCGGAGCGATTGGCCGCTTATTGGGCTGATCCCAATGCCCCCCAATATCGGGATATCCGATACCATGTCGAAGAGGCTGGCTGCCCAATCTGCCTGGCCGAACGTCCGGAGCAATTCCCGCAGCACCATATTTACCCATCCCCAGTCCAATGATCCTGGAAGGGCAATCTACCTGTTCCGATCGGACGATTTACCACTTTCAGATCACTGAGGCTGAAAATCGCGGATGGCCTGAAGAACGAGGAGACTAGAAGTGATGATCCATTGGCAAAAGAAATGGATTTGCTGGGCGGTTGGTTGGGTAGGGATGGTTTTGATCACATTTTATTTTGTACACTTTATAAAGGCCGAAGAACTGAGCCGCTGGAATGTCCTGGTGCTTTTTACCGACGATCAGCGGGCCGACACCATTGCTGCTCTGGGCAACCCAGTAATCCAGACGCCCAACTTGGATCGGCTGGTGCGGGCCGGTTTGGTCTTCGACGGTGCCTACATGCAGGGCGGGATGCATGGAGCTACCTGCATTCCATCCAGGGCGATGCTGCTCACGGGCAGAGGGCTTTTTCGAGTAGATGAAAAAATGATTACCCAGGACACTTGGCCCGCCGCCTTCCAACGGGCCGGGTACACCACCTTCATGACCGGCAAATGGCACAACGGGGCCAAATCGCTGCCCCGAGTCTTTGCCGAAGCACGTTCGGTCTTTCTGGGCGGAATGCACAATCCGTTGCAAGCCCCGCTGGGGGATCTGGTAGAAGGAAAGCTGACCAAACCTACACCCGCTCCTGCCCATTCCTGCCAGGTCTTTGCCGATCAAGCGATCCGGTTTCTCCGGGAGCATCGGCAGGGGCCGTTTTTCTGCTATGTGGCCTTCAACGGGCCGCACGATCCCCATATTGTGCCGGAGGATTTCCCCGTTGGCTACGATGCCGAAAAGATCCCGTTGCCGCCCAACTTCCTGCCTCAGCATCCGTTCGACAACGGGGAAATGACCGTGCGAGACGAGCGGCTGTTGCCCTGGCCACGTCGGCCAGAACAAATCCGTCAGATGCTCGCCGAGTATTACCGGTATATTTCCTACATCGACCACCAGATCGGGCGAATTTTGGATGCTTTGGCCAATTCCCCCCATCGGGACCGAACCATTGTCGTTTTTGCCGCGGATTCCGCCGTAGCACGAGGCAGCCACGGGTTGATCGGCAAACAGAATCTTTATGAACATTCGATCCGTATTCCCCTGGTCATCGCTGGTCCCACCATCCCCAAAGGCAGACGGACCCAGGCCCTGTGTTATCTGCATGATCTGCTGCCCACTTTGGGCCGGCTATGCGGGGTTCGGCCACCGGCAGGTTCTGAAGGAATAGATTTAACCGGGGTATTGCAAGACCCGGCTCAGCCCGGCCGACCGGACCTCCTATTTGCCTATCGGGACCTCCAACGGGCCATCCGCCAAGGCCGATGGAAACTCATCCGATACCCCCAGGTCGATCGCACTCAACTGTTTGACCTGCAAACGGACCCTCATGAGACGAGCAACCTGGCCGATCGGCCTGAATACGCTCCGACCCTGGCCCAGTTAACGGCTCGGCTTCGGCAGATGTTGCAATCCGAAGGCGATAGCACCCCCTGGACTGTCCCAAATCCCAAACCGGCTACCTGGACGCCCCCCACCTCCGCAAAACTAACCCCTCTCCGCCCCATTAAATAGGCTGGCACCCCTGGTATTCCTGGAGGGCTGCGGCGGGGGTTGCCGGTCCAGGCGAGAATCTGGGCTTGGTTGCTTTGCAACGGGAAAAAAACCAGAAAAACCCCGGAGGGCCAAAAACCGTCGCCCCTTGCACAGGGGAGAGGCCGTCCCCGTCCCTCTGGCCACCAGGGCTAACAACTGGCTTCCTGCTTGTCTAGCGGCCTTTTGTGGCTTTTTAAGAGAAGCCCTGGCGCTTGGATCAGAGGGGCAATAGGGACGGAAAACCTCTTGCCTTCTGAGGAGGATTGGCATATTCTAAAATATTCTCAGTTATAGTTATAGTGTTATTAGGTTAGATTTATGCGGTAGCATTTCTTTTTGGTAAAGGAGCAGGGAGTCGTGCCTCGGGGGATGGTTTCTCAGCCGGCTTTGGACCTGCCTCGACCTACTGAACCGATCAGTGGGGCGGAGGTGGTGGTACAAAGCCTGCTCCACCACGGGGTTACGACGATTTTTGCGTATCCGGGCGGGGCCAGTATGCCGTTGCACCAGGCGTTGACCCGATACCGGGACAAAATTCGGGTCGTTTTGCCGCGGCATGAACAAGGCGGCGGTTTTGCTGCCCAGGGCTACGCCCGGAGCACCGGTCGGATTGGCGTGTGCATGAGCACCAGCGGCCCCGGCGCTACCAACCTGGTTACCCCGATTGCCGATGCCAAGCTGGACAGTGTGCCGCTATTGGCTCTGACGGGGCAGGTGGGAACGGCTGTCATTGGCACCGACGCCTTCCAAGAGACGCCGATTGTGGAGGTCTGCCGGAGTGTAACGAAGCACCACTACTTGGTAACTAATGTTCATGATCTCGCGCGCATCATGCGGGAAGCTTTCTATGTGGCCACTACCGGCCGACCCGGCCCCGTGCTGGTCGATCTGCCGAAAAATATCCAACAGGCCAAGACCATCCCGGATTACAACGTGCCGATGGACTTGCCCGGCTATCAGGTCCAGGAGCACGGGGCACAACCAGAACAGATCGAGCAGGTGGCTAAACTGATCCGGGAGTCGAAACGACCGCTGATTTTGGCCGGCGGCGGCATCATCTCGGCCGATGCTTCGGACGAACTCCGCCGCCTGGTACAAAAGACCGGTATCCCAGTGGCCATGACGCTGCGGGGTCTCGGTAGCTTCCCGGGCGATCATCCCCTCTCGCTGGATATGATCGGGATGCACGGCAGTGTGTATGCCAATTATGCGGCCTATGAGTGTGATCTGCTCTTAGCTTTGGGCGTGCGGTTTAGCGACCGGGTAACCGGCAAAGCGAGCGAATTTGCCAAACACGCCAAAATTGTTCATATCGATATCGATCCCTCGGAAATTAACAAGGTCAAACAGGTACATTTGGATATCATCAGCGATGTCAAATACGCTCTTCAGATGCTCAACGAAATCGTCCAGCCGCCTGAAGATCTTTCGGAATGGTATCGGAAGATCGACGGTTGGAAGAAGGCCGATCCATTCAGCTACGACCAATCCTTCCCCGGCATCCTGCCCCAACGGGCCATTCATGAGCTATGGAAGCAGACCAAGGATCGGCCGACCATCATTACCACCGGAGTGGGCCAGCATCAGATGTGGACCGCGCAGTTTTACAAGTTTTCTCAACCGCGAACGTTTCTTTCCAGCGGCGGCCTGGGCACCATGGGCTTTGGTCTGCCCGCAGCGATTGGCGCCAAAATCGCCCATCCGGAGATGCTGGTCATCGACATCGACGGCGACGGCAGCCTGCTGATGAACATCCAAGAGATGGCCACCTGCTACTGCGAAGAGGTGCCCGTCAAAGTGATGCTGATGAATAACATGCACCTGGGCATGGTGGTCCAATGGGAGGATCGGTTCCATCAGGGCAACCGGGCCCATACCTATTTGGGCCCAATCCGCCATCCGGAGGCCATCGGACAAGGGGATGGGATTACCCCAAAGGTTCGGTATCCTGACTTCGTGGCTGTGGCCCGAAGTTTCGGTTGGGAAGCCCGGGCTGCTAGAGAGCCGAAGGAACTGGTCGAAGGCATCCGGGCCATGATTCAGTCCGACGGCCCATTCCTGCTAGATGTCCATATTCCCTATCAGGAACATGTTCTCCCAATGATCCCCGCCGGCATGACCATCCATGAGCTAATCCGGAAGTAAAAACTCCCTTATCCAGATCTTTCTCCTTCTCCCCTTAGGTGTGTCGGGAAAGCCGGACGTGCCAAATTCTGGGGGTTATATACCCCCCAGTTTACTTGATCCGTTTCCCTATCTTAGCCTTCGTTTCTCTGCCCCGAAAAAGGAGGTACCCTTCTTCCTTTAGAACCGTAGGAAAATCGGGCTAGCGATTCCTCACCAAAAAACTTACAATATCTTCGCTTACCCTTTCTGATAGAGGATTATATACCCCCTGGGGAGAAGCGTACTCCTCAACATCTCCTCCTTAAAAGGATTCCGGGTTTTCTGGGGCCATGCAGTTCGACAAAAGCCAAGCCGCTTTCCAAAAAGCCAAACAACTCATTGCCGGCGGAGTCAATAGTCCTGCCCGGGCGTTTGGGGCAGTAGGCGGCCAGCCGCTGTTTATCGCAAAAGCCGAAGGGGCTTATCTTTACGACATCGATGGGAATCGTTTTATCGACTACGTGGCCAGTTGGGGGCCGATGATTCTGGGCCATGCGCACCCAGAAGTGGTAGCTGCCGTGGAAGCCGCCCTCCGCCGAGGGACCAGCTTCGGCGCACCGACCGAAGCCGAGACCGAATTGGCGGAACTGATTATCGAGGCTTTCCCCTCCATAGAGCGGGTTCGGCTAGTTAATTCGGGTACTGAGGCGGCTATGAGTGCCATTCGGCTAGCCCGGGCCTATACCGGAAGGGACCTGATCGTCAAATTCGCCGGCAATTATCATGGGCATGTAGATAGCCTGTTGGTAGCAGCGGGCAGTTCGGCCGCTACACTGGGGGTTCCAAGCTCCCCCGGAGTTACTGCCGGTACCGCAAAAGACACGTTGGTACTGGAATATAACGATGTGGCTGCCCTAGAGGAGGCTTTTGGCCGCTTCGGCAACCAGATTGCTGCGGCCATCGTGGAACCGGTGGCTGGCAATATGGGGGTAGTGAAGGCGGAGGCTGGGTTTCGGCAAGCGCTGCGGGAACTGACCACCCAATATGGGAGCTTGTTGATCTTCGACGAAGTGATCACCGGCTTTCGGGTATGCTACGGCGGGGCGCAGAGGCTTTTCGGTATCCAGCCGGACCTGACCATCCTGGGCAAAATCGTAGGCGGCGGCCTGCCGATTGGCGCTTACGGAGGCCGGGCCGACATCATGGACCAGCTCCTGCCCACCGGGAAGGTCTTTCAGGCCGGTACCTTGAGCGGCAATCCCCTGGCCACTGCTGCCGGAATCGCTACGCTCCGGGTACTCCGGCAAACCAATCCGTATCCGTACCTGGAGCGATTGAGCACCCGACTGGCTGTTGGCCTAGAACAGGCGGCTAAAGAGGCCGGTATTCCGGTCCAGATCGGCTGGTTTGGGTCGATGATGACGTTGTTTTTCACTTCGGCGCCGGTGGTGGATTGGCCGTCGGCTCGCCGTTGTAACACCCAACGATATGCGCAGTATTTTTGGGGGATGCTGCGCCGGGGCGTGTATTTGCCCTGTAGTCAGTTTGAAGCCTTTTTTGTTTCCGCAGCCCATACCGAAGAACATATTGATACTACCATTGCCGCAGCCAAACAGGTGATGCAGGAACTTCAAGAGGGATAACCGGCTAAGCGACCAGGAAAAGGAGCCACGGGGCAAAGTTCCCTTTTCTGGGCTCGAAGCGCCTGGGTTCTTATAGGACTCTGTTAATCAAGGAGGTACTCCGATGCCAAGCATGGCGGTTCCAAAAGGCAGGGGGGAGTCTCGGGGGGCCGGTCGTCAACGGATAACCGCGGCGATCTGGGGCCTGCTGTTTTTTTGGGCCTCAGCCAGCCCGGCTCAGGAGTGGGCCAAACGGATGTTCGACCATACCAGCGTGGATTTGGGTACGGTCGCTCGCGGGGCAAAGATCGAACATGTCTTTACCATCGAGAACCTCTACGTGGAAGATGTTCGGATTGCCTCGATCCGTTCTACCTGTGGCTGTACCATCCCCAGCATAGAAAAAAAGCTCCTGAAGACCTATGAAAAACTGCCGCTGCGGATTGAACTGGATACGAAAAACTTCAGCGGCCGAAAAGATGTTACTATTACCGTTCAGTTTGACCAACCTTTCCCCGCGGAGGTGGTTTTATATGTATCTGTGTTTATTCGGACCGATGTGGTCTTCCATCCGGGCAGCGTGCAATTTGGCAGTGTGCCTCAGGGTCAACCGGCCCAGCAGAAAGTAACGGTGATGTATGCAGGTCGGCCCGATTGGCAGATTCTGCAAGTGGAAAGTCCTAAGCCCTATCTGGAACCCCATCTGAGAGAAGTTTCCCGGGTGCGGGACCCGGCCTTGGGGGCAACAAAGGTAACCTATGAACTTCTGGTGGACCTGAAGCCGGAAGCGCCCGCCGGGAGGATCCTGGAACATTTGATCCTGACAACCAATGACCCGAATCCGAAAAACGCTCAGATTCCCTTGGCAGTGGAGGGGACGGTGGTACCGCCGCTGGCGGTCAGCCCATTGCCGCTGAGCATGGGACCGGTGGCCGCTGGGGCTAGGGTAACCAAACCCTTGGTGCTTCAGGCCCGTCAGCCGTTCCGCATCCTCGCCATCGAAGCCGACCCACCGGAGTTCCAAGCTGCCCCACCTCAACAGGCAAAAGCGGTCCATGTATTGCCGATTCAGTTCACCGCCGGCCAACAGACAGGCAAAGTCTCCGGTCGGCTCCGCATCCAGACCGATCTGCCTGACAGCCCCTGGGTGGAAGTGCCCGTGGATGCCCTGGTCGTCTCTGCTCCCTAAAGCAGACTGAACTCCATGGACAGTTAGCCTACGGTCAACTAGTAATCATCCCCTTAAATGACACCTTTGCTTTCCTCAGACCTTTCCCAATTAGGGGGGCTAATTAAGTCATCTTCTACGGGCCTATTTGGAGAGGTTCTCCATTCCGGCGTCCGTTGATGCTGGAACGTTCCTATTTCTTTGCTCTTGGTTGGGAATTGGGGAGAGAAAGGAGTGTCTGGAAGAAAATCTACTTTTGTATAGGTTTAATCCGTTCCGTCTCCAGCTCTCCGGAGCCGGCTAGCCGAAGCGTCTCCCAGACTACCCAGGCCCGATCGTCTGAAGCACGTTGTATCAGTTCCAGCAGGATTTCCCTGCCCTGATAGTCGGCCAATGAAAGGCTTCGCAAAGGGTAGCGCTGATTCCGACGGACAGGCGTTTCGAAGGTCCCGGCTACCTGCCCGTCCACCAGCAGTTGGATCGTCGTCGTCGGCACGCTTTCCAAGCGCCAAACCCCTAGACACAACAGCTCCTTCTCCGGCGGGATGAAAAGTTTTCTGGAAAGCCGAATCGTCGCTGCCGGCGTCGACACGGCCAAAATGTATTTCCGCTGATGCATGGGCCGGTGTTCCTGCCAGAGCGTGTTCAGTAGATTCACCAGCAGCGGGCCTCGCAGCACCCCCTCCGTCTGAAATGTCCATCCTTCCCAGGCTGGTACAAGCCGGGGCATACGCTGAAGTAATTCGGCGGGCAATTTTTCCGCGTCCAATTCGACCATCGGTTCGAGCCAATCGAAGTGGTCTCGGATGTCCCAGGGGTCTGCGCCGCGGGGCGTCTGGGGCGGGTTGGCTTCCACCCGTAAAAGGAGCCTCCTCGCTGCCGAGTTGCCCTCGGAGGAGGGTGGCAGTTCTAGTCGGCCGGTGTTCAGAACATCTGCGGAGCCGAGCAGGAGCGGACTTTGGTATAAAGGCGGGGTATTGGCCTGTCCCAGATGCACGGCGGCGGCCACACAGCCGCCTTCGCCAGCCAAATGATCCAAGCCCAATCGGCTCGAAAAGGCCTTCGCAAATCGGGGTAGCAGGAATTCCAACTCGGCACTGGCATGAAGGCCAAAGCCCCAGGCAAACTCCCGCCCGCCGCTGGCCAACGGTCCGCCTTCCACGTTGCGATCCACCCGCATCGGCCAAGGCCCCCCCAAAGCCGACGATTGCCGATAGCTGGACGGCGGAATCCGACTGAGCGGAACCTCCTCCGGCCGGTAGAAACACCACAACCGTACTTCTCGAAACGGGGTCCAAATGGGCCGCTGCGCCCAGGCCGGCTGAATCATCTGATACCACTGGTTGGCATCGCCTGGATTGCCTCGGTGGTAGATTTGCATCCGTTGCCAGGAGGCGGTGGCCCGCAGCCCTTGAGGAGTTTCCAGCTGAACAAGCCGGGTTTTGCCATCCGGCGCTAAAATGGCCAATTGCTCTAGCCAAGCTTCCCAGGGGTCTTGTGCAGGCAGGTGGAGTTCGGCTAAGGCCTCGTAGGGGAACTGTTGGATGCCGTCGGCGGTAAGGACTCGGACCCCTTCTTGGCCAAACCGGATCGAGCGGTATTTGATCCGGCGTCCTTGGCGGTCGAACAGGGTGGCGGGTTCATACCCTGGCTGCGGTCGTTGCCACCAGATTCGCCGAATCCACCGAATGCTGACCAAAAAGGGGCTACTGCCCGAGGCCTCCGGCCAATCGACCGGGATGGCAGGCACCACATGAAGCCATTGCCCCGCAGTGGGTTCGTCTGTGGATTCCGGCGCCAACCCAACGACTCGACCGGGCAACAGATCGCCGCCGAAAAACTCCACGGCCGCTTCCGGCAGTTCGGGCGGGGCAAACCGGGTCTGCATAAGCCAACGGATTTCTGGTTGGGAGTCGAACATCATCCGGCCGGCCAATCGGGGTTGGGCACGCAGATCATGCCAGTTTTCCACGGCATCGGCGGAAGCCTCCGTGCCGTCGGTCCATCGGCCCAGGTACCGAGCCGATGGCGTGGCCGGTTCCGCCAACAGTGCGGCCGCTTGAAACGGTTCACTCAAATGGTGTGGATTCAAGCTCAGATAGATTGCCTGCAAATACCGGCGGGTGCTACGGGGAATGTCGGCAACCGTCCGGATTTGCCCCCGGCGGATTTCCTCGGCCAGCAAGTTCATGGCCAAGGTATTGACCGGATCGAATCGCAGGCCTTCTTTGAACGCCTTTTCTCGATCCGCGTAGAAATGCTGACTCATGATCGAGCCGGGTTCCGGCGATTCCACCGCACCAAGCCAATGGCCCAATTGATGCAAAAGCAATAAAAATAGCTCTTGATCGGAAAGGTTCTTTTGCGGCGTGGGAAGCAATAGATGGGTGCTCAGCGGCGGTAGATACGGCGCCGGCACGTGGTTCGGATGGCCCAGTTTCCATTGGCTGGTAAAACCGACAGCCAACCAGGCAGGCGCTGGGCTCACCTCCCGCCGAAACTCGTCGAACAGCTTCCCAAAATCCTGCCCCAAAGAGTTGTCCGATTGCCAGGCGTCGGCTGCTACCACCTCAAACCGCACCCGACAATACTGCTCGAAAATCTCCGAGGCAGAACGGAAAAGGCGTTTGAACTCTTCCTGCCAGACTTCCGGTTTGGCCGGGTGCTCTTCGTCGGCCAGGACCTTGACCGGCACCCGTACCACCGGCGGCAATTGACCCGAGGCGTCCGCATGAATCCAGCCGACCACCCCATCCTGGGAAAACAGCACCGGCCGACATACCACCCGACCGCCTTGATCCAGAAAATAGTAAAGCGTATTCAGGCGGAGGGTGAGCCGTTGGGGACCCCCTGCCGGAGGCATTGAGGGAGGGGAACTGGCCGGGGAAGGGCTGGTAGGAGATCGGCTTCCGGGAGATGGAACAAAAGTATATATAAGCTCCGCCGCCTCGCCGACCGGCAACACCATCAGCCGACCCGGCGGCAACGTCGCTTGCCCCGTATGCCCGCTGCTGAGCCGAACCGAAAGCTGCACCGGCCGGGAGGCCCGATTGGCCAAGACCACCGTAGCCGCCTCCGCGGCCCCCCCAACCCATAGGCCACCCACCCATCCCAGGAAGACTAACCATCTCAAAAAATCAAACCCGCTCCCCCGCCTGCTTGGGAATCCAAAAACGTTGCTTCTCTGTTCCATCCGCATGGTCCTGCAATGGGCAGCCTCTTCCACGCCAATTTTTAGTTCCGAAAAGATACCATCGTCCCGCCCCCCTCTTCTATCATCACCCAAAGAGGCTCCCCATGGCAAGCGGGAAGATTTAATTCTTCGGCTTTTCTGCAGGAGGCATAACTCGGAACTCATCCGCATACAGGCCGATCTGCTCCAACGGCAGCGGGCGGAAGCCGATCTGGTCCATGATCGACGGGCTGGGCAGCTCCGGCGGAAGCCGATTCGTGATCGGCGGCGGCATCGGCAACCGGCCGTCCGGCAAAGGCCCCGCTAAGTAGCTGGTAACCGGAATCGAAGGCTCCTGGGGGTTGCCCAAGCGGACCGCCGGCACCCCCGCCTCCGAATGCCCTCCGGTGCCGGACTCCTTCGGAGCAGGGGAAGCACCAGACGGGCCCCTCTGGCCAGCCACACTCGGAATGTACCTTTCTTGCTCTACCAATAGGTTATCCCGCACCTCCTGGATGCCTCGGTCCCGGGTAAGCAGGGCCCCACACTGATAGGCCACGTTCCGCCAGACGGAGTTTCGATCCGGATGTTCCGCCAATTGGGCAAGCGTCGGATAGCGTGTGCTGTAGGGCGGCTGGTCGTACCGAACCTCTTGAAGCTGTTTCTGGATCCAGGGTTTATTTAGGAACTCCCGCCAACGCTTTTCTCCCCATCCCGAGAAACTGATCGCATATTTACACTGTACAAAAAGGTTATTATCCACGATGTTTTCCTTGCCGCCGTGGATTTGCACGCCGCCGAAACCGGCCTCCGAACAGCGGTAAAAGAGGTTACCATAAACAAGTGTACTGCTGATGGCGTCGTCCAGGCGAACCCCGGCCTGCCCGCAGGGCCGATCGTTTCGAATATGATGCCAATAGTTATATCGGATGATATTGCCCCGATAAGTGGGGTTGCCCCACATATCGAGGCCGCCTTGGTCGTCGGTTTCTAGGACCACATCGTGGATTTCGTTCCATTCTACTAAATGTTCATTACCTCCGATCCGCATTCCGTGGCCAGGGCTGTGGTGGAAATAGTTGTGGGCTGCTCGGTTGGCCACGCCATCGAGCGAAACAGCCGGCGTATAGGTGCGATTGATGCGGGAAAAGTCCCAGACATGGCAATTTTCCATCAGGTGTCCGCCTGGGCTGAGGCTTTTTCGGTCGCCGCCGCTCAGCGCACAACCGCCCCGGCCCAGGGTGTACATATCGCAGCTTTGGACCCGGTGCCCCTGGCCGCCAGAAATGACGATGGCCCCGCCCGCCAATTTCCGGATGGTGCAGCCGACCACCAGGCAATTGGTCCCGCCGGTAATGTGGATGCCGTCGGCCCGGCCCGTTTCTAAGGCTAACTGCTGGAGGCGGATATGAGAGGCGTTCTGCAGGCGGATCAATGGCTCGGCCAATACGGAAACTTCCACCTTCGCCTGGGCCAGGTCCCCGGGTGGATAGAAATACAGCACCCCCTGGCTTCGGTCTAGATAGTATTCACCGGGCATGTCCAGCTCTTCCAGCAGGTTCAGAGCATGGTAGGGTGCCCCGGCTCGGATGCCCGCATAGGCGCCCCGGTCACCGGTCCGAATTTGCCGCTGCTTGGGATCGATCGAAACGATCGGCACATAATTATCCGCCCACAAGTGGACCCAATAGCCGTAGAGCCAACCGTCCGGCGCCTGGGTCCATCGGGCAGGCCGGTCGCCTTCATATTCAAATGTAAATCCCTTTTCGTCTTCAGCCACCCGCTTGGCCACCCGGACAAATCCTTCGTTAGGCCAACGGGCTAGGATCAAGGGCCGATCGTTAAAGAAGACCTCCAACTGGGGGGCAAACCCTCGGCCAAATCCCAACGGTACTAATTTACCGTAGTCCTGCAGGCCGGCCGCCTTCAGATCGACCTGGACGACTTTCTGCCGGGCCTCTTCAGGCAGACGAGCTAAGACAGCCGGGTCTTTTACCGGCTGAAAGTCCCGAAGCACCAGGCCGCCGTCCAACCAGGCCACCTGGCCTGGCATGGCCCGGTAGACAATCGGCGCTTCGGCTGTGCCGGAATCTTCGGCGCTGAGCACGAACGTTTGCCGACGGAGGTACCGCCCGCCTTTCAGGAAGACGGTTACCCCGCCTGGGGGCAGACCGCCTTGGCGTTTCAGCTCCCGAATCCGATCCCTCGCTCGTTCCAAGCTGGCAAATGGTTTGTTTGGATCGCCGGGGCCCGAGTCGTCGCCGTCTGGAGCCACATAAAGTTTTATGGCCGGTTCGGGCAATTTCGGCAGCGGAGTTCGGCCCTGGTTGGGATCTCGGGCGGGCAGACCCTGACGAACCCGTTCTAACTCCCGAAGACACTCCTCTGCCTCCCATCGGTGATGGCCTGGGATGCCGGGCATCTGAAGCAATTGGCGATAGGCGGCCTCGGCTGCCGGATATTGTTTCTGGCGGAGACAGCAGGCGGCCAATTGCAACTGGGCGGCCGATCGAAAATGCCCAGGCGCCTCGGCCATCTGAACCACTTCCTTATAAGCAGTTTGGGCGGCTTGGTAATCGCCGGCGGCAAACAGCCGATGGCCCTCAGCCAACTTCGCCTGCCAAGCCGACGCGGAAACTGCCCCCGATTCTGCCCCCAACGCGGACACCATCCCCAGGCTAATAAAAAGCACTCCGCCAACAAAATCCCACTTCCCCTCCCATTTTGCCCAACCAAACAAAACCGTCCAATTGTTTTTTCTCATGGTCGTGTCTCCTAGAGCTACATAGGGAACCATTTCAACTAAGTCCTCATTCAGCCGAATGAAAGAACCTTTCTCGTTTTCCTGGGAAGAAGGATGGGCTTGCCCTTCTCGCCCACGCGGGAATCCAGGTTCCTGGCCCCGACCTGGCTTGCACCGGAGCAACTTCTGCCACGGAAGGGGGAGGCCCTTCCCATTGCCTCTGCCCGCCGCGGGAGAGGCGACTTTTTGCGGAGGGCAGAGGCGAATAAGTCCCCTCTCCCCTGACGGGAGAAGGTTAGGGTGAGGGGCAATCCATTGTCATCTCCGCGCAAGCGGGGATCCAGAATAATGATGCGGACCGGAGGTCCATGCTCCGGACGGATGCGGGCGAGACGTCCGCGCTCCAAGCGAAGCCCCCTCACCCGGCTAGCTTCGCTAGCCGGCCTCTCCCGCGGAGGGGAGAGGCGAATAAATCCCCTCTCTCCTAGTGGGAGAGGCGGTGGGGTCTTTTTTTCCGTCTGCCCCCTGGGCCGCCGGAAATCTTCCTCCTAATCCACGGGGCCGGGGCGGCGGATGGTCGGGGCGGTTTTCACCCGGGGCCGAATGGCCAGCCAATCCACGCCTTGGAACACCGGGTCCGGCTCCTGGCGGACCTCTTCCGATCCCCAGAACGGGCACATCGCATCCACCCAGGCGATGATCCGCTGCAGGCTTACCGGATCGACCCGAACGTCGTTATGACGCCCACTAGCACAAATTTCCACCAATCGACTTCGGTACGATAGTTTCGTCATCGGGGGCGGGGTTCGGTAACCAGCCGGGTCCCGCTGGTCGTAGGCTTCCACCATGATCATATCGGCAATGCCCCAGCCGGGCGGCGGATTGGGCGGGGCCTGGTACGGCTGGCCCCAGCTCGGTCGGCCGATCAGGGTCAGATACGGCTCTGTAAAGTGTAGGAGGCCGGGCCGTTGGGTCAGGTCCAGCACTTTGCGGGCCTGGCCGTCGCCCTGGTGGCATTTGCCGCAGTATTGGTCCAGCACTGGCTGGACGAATCGGCCGTAGCTAATCGACTCATCACCCCAGGGCGGCGGCGTGATGGGGCTGGGGACTCGGCGAAGGGCCAGGCCGCTTTGAAGCGGCGGCGTCCGGCTATGCGACTCATGGCACCCCAGGCAGCCCCGCATTTCCCCAGGCATCACGCCCACAAAACTTCGCATCGTTTGTAAGGCCCGGCCATCTGCATCCAAAAGCTGAAAATGCAACGGCAGCCCACTGGGTGCATAAAAGGACACAGAACCATCTGGCTCAATGGGCACGGTGCCAAGGATGCGTTTTACCCCTTCGGACTGAACTGCCGAAATGACTGGCCCGGTGGAGATATACGGCCGACGGTGCCAATAAGTATAGGTCTTGTGTTCGATGTTCAGGATGCGGAGGAATCGGGCTTTGCCTTCCAGTTCCGGCGGGGCGCCGTAATAGACGTTGGCGCTATAAATGACGCCGTCTTTTGGCCGGTCTCGGTCCTGGCGGCTTGGCCAATCCACCCGATCCACAATGACCGGCGGTTTTGGCCGAGGCGCAAGCGGCATCGCATGGAAAATATTGTACACCCCTTCGTAAATCAACTCCCGGTTGCCATCCACATCCATCAGATAGAGCACGAATTTGCCGCCCCGATTGGCCGACACTAAAAAATCCTGTTCGCTCAACGGATACGGGGAATAATAGGCCTGATACCGGCCGCTCGGATGATACCGTGGGGACTGGATCGGATCGATCGGCCCATTGCCCGATTCGGGCCACGCCAGATCGGCGGTTACCTTGGTTAGCCCATCAGGAAAATTGAAACCCTTGTCCGGGTCGATAATCCCGATGGAGCCGGAAAACCAGTTATGATGGGCGCTTCCGGTGAACATGACCCGTCGGCTGCCGGGGATGCTGCGGGCGTCTTTCAATAGATCGGGCCAGACGCTCTGATTGCCCCAGAAGGTCTGCACCTGAGTGCCGTCCGGGTTGACGGTCCACAGGCCCTGTGCGCGCCAGAGCGGCTTATCCGTGTATTCCCACCGGGTGTAGATGATCCGGCCGTCGTGCATGACGCTGGGGGTGTAGTCCGGTTCGTTGTTTTGGGAAATGAGGTAGATATTTTGGCCGTCCCGATCGCAGCGGGCCAGCACAAACGCATTGGTCGGCGGCATACAGCGTACGTAGGTATGTCCCCGGGTGGTAGTAAACAAAATATACTTTTCGTCCGGCAGGTAGATGGGGTCTAGGTCGTCGTAGGGGCTGTCGGTCAGTTGCCGCAGTCCGCTGCCATCGGCGTTGATTTCATAAAGATGGAACGATTTTTCATTGTGCGGTTTGAAGCAGAAGAGCACCTGCCGTCCATCCCAGGAGACATCGGGCCGCCAAAACGAGCCGTGAAGCGGCGGCTGGGGCGCCAGTTGGCGAACATGGCCGTCTGGCCTCAATCCTTCCAGCACCAGCAGCCTGCCGCCCGGAACGGCCATGTAGCCGAGCCGATGCCGCGTCTCATGCCGCCACTCCGAACCCTGTGGGAACGGCCCATCGACAAAGACTAGTTTATCGAACGTAAGGACCGGGTTTCGGAACATGATCTGCCGTTTCAGCCGACGAACCGCAAAGTAAAGCCCTTGGTCGAGTTGGTCCGGCGGTGGGAGTTTCTTTTCTAGCTCAGCCAGTTGGGCAAGTTCTGCGGTGAAATCTAGTTTACCATCATGGGCGGCAGCTATTCGGTCGGCCAATTGCCGGGTCCACTGAATCTCCTGCTGAATTCGCTGGCCGTTGGGGCGGCGGTCCGCCTGATGGAGCCAGTCGTCTTCGAGCAATCGCTGGGCTTCTTCGGCACTTAGGTCCTGTGTGGGCGGCGTTTCGGGCCGAACATACGGAGCTACTGCCTCGTGCACTACGGGTCGGAAGGCGATGCGTTGGCCTGCATCCAAGACCAGATCAATCCAGTCGGGTTTATAGGCGGCCTGATCGCCTTCCGCCCGAAGGGTCTCAAAACGGGCGGCCAGTTGGTCGGCTTCGGCCCACCGGCGGCGATCTTCCGGGGATTGCTTCCGCCACTGCTCTTCGGTAAGCGGCTTGTATTCTAAAAGCAGTTCGATCAAC
Organism: uncultured Thermoguttaceae bacterium; assembly: GCA_938042245.1. Lineage (GTDB taxonomy): Bacteria > Planctomycetota > Planctomycetia > Pirellulales > Thermoguttaceae > JANXAQ01. The sequence goes on along the minus strand of CALIRO010000049.1, from coordinate 3,329 downwards.
CGGCCCACTTCCCGAAGATGAAAGTCATTGCCCATCGAGGTAAGATAAACGCCCGGCGTTCGGCCCGTGTATTCGGTAAACTTTTGGCATTCCTCCGGAAACGCCTCTTGCAATCGGGCCTGGAACAGGGCGGCGGTCTTTTTGTCCAGGCGAACTTGGCCTTCCTGTAGCTGGTGGAGTTTTTGTCGGCTTTGGGCCAAGGTTTCGGCAAAGGTGCTTCCTCGTACAAAGAAGGCATCGACGTTCAGGCCGGTCTGTTTGGCAGCCGCCGCCAACGCCTCCAAACCTTCCCGATAAAGCCGGGTGATCTCCTGCGGGGAAAGGGCCTCGCCGTAGATCCGCAGATCGTCCATGAGCCCCTGGAAACACTCGCCGCCGTTGGTCGATCCGATGCAGCCCTGGGCCGGTCCGCCAGCGATGATCTGCCCGGGCCGGTGCAAGGCGCCGATCTCGCGTCCGTCCAAATAGACCCGCATCCACTGGCCGTCGAACGTGGCGGCACAGTGGTGCCAGGCCCCGTCCATCAGCGTCTCCGGCTTGATCGGAGCGTCGCACTCTACATAGCCACCAATGTTCAGGCCCAACGAAAGGATGGTCCCATTGTTCTGGAAGGAAAACAGCACGCGCTGCTCGCCGTCCTCTTTGCGGAAGATTTCCCGATAGGTGCTTAAATCCGTTGGCTGAACCCAGGCGCTAAATGTAAGGCCTTTCAGGCCGGTAAATTGCAGTTTTGCCGGCACGCGCACGGTATGCTGTCCGCTGAACTTCATGCCGCCGCCGAAGACGCCTTCGACCGGTTCCAGGGCAGTTCGAGGCTGCGGCGTGGCATCCCACTGATGGCCGCTCCCGTCCTGCAACAGCGCCCCGTCCAGCTCATCCATGCGCCAATGGGCCAACAGCGGCTTTGGGATCGACATGGCCAGCTCCGGCTTTGCAGACTGGCTTTCGGATGGCTGACTCGATTCCCTCGGTGTAGGCGGCTTTTCTGCGGGGAGAACCGTTCCAACCCAGCCTGCTGTCCAAAAGAGACCTGCCGAAAAAACCAACAACATTTTGCAAGGCCGTTTCCCCATGGCCGGATTCCTCCATAAAAAATCCCGTTTGCCTCTGGTGGAGTTCTCCTCTTGTCCAACCAGGAATGTAGAACTCTTTTGCGTTTACGGTATTTTTAGTTCGAAGTTAAGCGACCGGTTGCCGCTGGGGCCGATGTCGGCCGTAAGTTCCGTGCTGGTGGGACTGCTGTATTTTGGCGGGAGGAATTGTTCTTTGCGATCGACCAGGGGGCTATCGGGGTCAGCGCGGCTTGCCCGCTCTTTGCCGACGACTTTGAACCCCTGAATGACCACCTTTTTCCGTCCGGGCAGCACTTGACAGTTGTACGCCCCTTGACGGATGACGGCCTGGGCGTTGGGCGCATTGCCATGAGGGTCCTGGAAGTCGATGGTACCTTCCTCCAGCGGCTTTCCGTTGAGCCTTACCTGCCCGGCCACCGAAACCATCCGAAGCCCCGAGGAACCGCAGCCGCTCAATACTACCGGCGCCGCCAGCCCGGCCAAAACCAACCAGCACAGGCCATAGATGTTTATCTCTCCTATCCGCTTATCCCACTTATACAACCCATAGGGGGCCATCGGAGACCTCCTTTTACAGCATTTGCATTTGCTTCAAAGGGCGAAGCCGTTTAGCGCTTCCCCGCCGTTCTAAAAGGGTGAATCTTTCAGCACTTCGCCGCCGTTCATCGAGCCCATGGCTTGCCAGGTGGCCTGAGCGATGGAATTGGAAATAAAGTGGACGGATCCGTCGGCCATGAGCACATTGACGCCGCCGGGGTGTTTGCTCCGGGCGGCCACGATCCGAGGCCAGACGTCCACCAGCGGGGCAGGCCGATTCGGCTCCGTACAGCCACGGGAGGCAATGCAGGAGTTTTGATCCACCCCGGTATTGGGCGTATTGATCGTCATGAACTGGGCGCAGGAAACGTCGTCGTTCAGAATGTCGCCCCGGAAATCCCAGATGCCGTCTTGCACCGCCTGGAGCACTTCGGACATTAGCATTGTATTGGAGGTGCCATCGGTCAGCTCGGCCAATCGGGCGGATCGGTTCGGCCCAAAAGGCGACGGCCGATAGTCGGGGTACTTGCTCCTATCTTGGCAGAAATCCGCCGCCCCCCAATTGAGCACATAGTTGCCGCGGGATCGGCTGTGCGAATCAGCCGGCGGAAGCCAAAACCCGGTCCGGTCCGAGGGACAAAAGTATAGCGGCACTTGCACCAACACCACCGGCTCGTTGCCCGTGCCCGGCGTGCCCAGATGATGGAACGGCAATTTGAAGTCATATCGGTCGTAGAGCGGCTGCTGCTCGATGAACGGCCAAAGCCGGGGCGGATAACTGATCCGGGGACTGTTCGGCGCCACCGATCCACAGCTATTCGGCCAGCCAAGCCGAGAATTGGGATATACCAGGGCCTTGTGCGTATGTTCATAGTTGAGCATGGCCAGGCCCCATTGTTTCAGGTGGTTGGTGCATTGCATCCTGCGGGCCGCCTCCCGGGCCGCCTGAACCGCCGGCAACAACAGGGCAATCAAAATCCCAATAATCGCAATCACCACCAAAAGCTCCACTAACGTAAAACCGGGTTTTTTAGTGTCCATCAACCGCTCCCCTCCGCTTTTTGCTGAACAACCTCCTTTTTAGGCCGCTCCCCCGCCTCTCCCCCAGAGGAGAAGCTACTGAATTCCTGCTTTCGCAGGAATCTCTCAGTACGCCATGCACCTGAAGTGTTACTATCTTTTTATTTTGACTTCCCCACGCTTTGAGGTTCACTTTTGTTACGATTTAAGATTTTTCTGTTTTTAAAAGGGAAGCGTGTCTTTCGAGTTATTGAATTTCCGGCATTGGGACTTGTTCGCCGGCAAGTTGGCGAGCTTGGTCTTCGGGCAGATACACGCCGTAGAAGATGGCGTTCAGGTCAATCCAAGCGGCGACGACGGCCAATTCCTCCGCGGTAAGCCGAACTCCCTCATGCCCGCTGCGGAGCAACCGGATCAGTCGGCTGCCCCGGGCGCCGTACATGCCGCCAGGCGGGGTAACCTGCACTTGGTTTCGACCGCCAAAGCGTGGAACCAGGGCTTTGGCCGCATTCTCAGGATTGGTCCCCCCGCCCCAAAAATCCACATCCCCGCACAGGGTCCAGTAGGATCGGCTGAACTGTTGATGGGGCTGGCTAGTAAGATCAATCTGCACCGGCGGTTTTTTCCCATCGTGACATCCCAGACAATGGCGATCCCAAATCGGCTGGACCATTTCCATGTAGGAGAACGGTCGGCCGC
>CALIRO010000048.1 GCA_938042245.1 uncultured Thermoguttaceae bacterium | reverse complement strand
TCCCCTCTGCGGGAGAGGGGAGGCCGGGCGCAAGCCCGGCGGGGTGAGGGGGAATTCAGGCGGACGGCAGGCCCGCACTCCAGGCGCCCCCTCACCCGGCCAACCTGTCGGCTAGCCGGCCTCTCCCACCGGGGGAGAGGCAAACCAATTCCGGCAGACCGTCAGACCAAGGAGCTGAGCAATTGGACGGCTTGATGGGCCAGGTGGCGGGCGTCGGGCTCTGTGCGGGCTTCGGCCACGATGCGGCAGATGGGTTCGGTGTTGCTGGGTCGGACAAGCAGCCAGCGGTCGGGCCAGTCCAGGCGCAGGCCGTCCAGCCGATCTGAACGAGCGTCGGAAAAGTGCCGTTCGAGCCGATCTAACGCCTCCCGCACTTTGCCCGGTTCCAGGGGGACTTTGGTTTTGACGATTTCATAGCGTGGCAACTGGTCGGCCAGGGCGGCTACCGAGAGGCCGGTCTGGGCCATCGCTTCCAGGACCAGGGCCATGCCGACCAGACTATCCCGCACATAGCCGACCCGAGGGTCGATCGGCCCTCCATTGCCCTCGCCGCCGAACAGGGCGTCTTTGGCCAGCATGAGATCGACCACATGCGGTTCGCCCACCGGAGAGCGGAAGAAGGGTACATTGGATTTTCGGGCTAGGTCTTCGATCATTCGGCTGGTGGAGCAATTGGTCACGATGGGGCCTTGTCGGCTGCGGAGCACATGAGCCACACAGAGGGCCAAGGTGGCTTCTTCGCCCAGATAGCGACCGGTAGCATCGAGGATGGCCAGCCGATCGGCGTCCGGGTCTTGGGCAAAGCCGATCTCGGCGCCGGATTGGCGAACCAGAGCGGCGAGGCTGGCTAGGTTTTCAGCGGTTGGTTCGGGGGGGTGTTCAAATTGGCCGTCTGCTTGGCCGCCGAGTACGATCACCTGACAGCCGAGGGCATCCAGAAGCCGACGGCCTGCTTCGCCGCCGGCGCCGTGGTTGGCGTCCAGCAGCACGCGAAACGATCGGCTCCGAATGGCCTGGCTATCGACGACAGCCAAGATGGCTTCCAGATGGGGGTTGATCGGGTCGGCACAGGTTTGGCTGCTGCCGATCCGATGCCAGGGCGCCCAGTCGAATTGCCCTCGGCGGTACGATTCTAGGACCTGTTGGCCGAACCGCTCTGGGACCACTCGGCCTTCGGGGGCGAAAAGTTTCAGGCCATTGTATTCGGGGGGATTGTGGCTGGCAGAGATCATGATGCCGCCGGCGGCCTGGTACTTTCGCACTAAAATTCCGAGGGTGGGCGTGGGGATAATGCCCGCCTCCAGAGTATTTCGGCCCGCAGCGTGCAGGCCGGCAAGCACCGCTTCGAGGAGCATTTGGCCGGTGGGTCGGCTATCCCGGGCCACCACAATCGGGCCAGCCGGGGCTAAGCGAGCAAAAGCGGCCACATAGCGTAAGGCCGCCTCCGGCGTCAACTGCTGTCCGACAATCCCCCGCAAACCAGAAACACTGATGATCAGACCGGCCATGGGACTCTCCTTCCAAGGTCCCTGGTCCTAGTATAGACTAGCCTGCCTGGATCGAAAAGCAGGCCCTCTGCTGGCCCGAAAGGACAGGGATTGGAGAAAGTCAAGACAAGGGGGTCTGGCTCGGTCCAGGAGGAGCCCTGAGCCCTAAGACCTGGGCAAGGGCGTTGGCCACAGGCCTTCGCCCAGAGGAGGAAGTTTGAGGCGATGGGCCATCTGCTCGGGCAGGGGCCCCTACCAAAAGTGGGGGAAGTCTTATAGATGCTGGCCTTTTGCGGAAGGGGGGTAGAACCGAAGGTTCTGGATTGGAGTTTTGCTGAAAGTCATTGGCACAGAGGGCCAGGCTTTTCCGGGGCCTCTTTTCTTTTAGATAAGGGGAGAGGAAAATGGGTGTTTTGCCGGTGGCGTAGGGAGGGCGAGCAAATGAGCACAATGGAGAATCTGGAGAATATAAACAAAATAGGCAAAGTAACTGCTAAGTTAGCCACTCGCTCCGCCCCCAATGGCACCGGGAAGTCCAAGATGGCTCTTCCGACGTCGGGTTAGGAAAAACAGGAGGATTCCTATGACGGATCAGGCTGGCTTGTGCTCTTTGTCGGAGCTGGTGGGCCGGTTGGATGAGGCTACGGCCGCAGGAAAACTATCGGCCAGTGCGGCCAAGAACATCCAGACCTGGCTGACTGAACCTGCTTATGCCGAGTATGCCCCGCTGGTGGCAGAGCATATCCAACAAGGCCAGTGGGACCTATTGGATGAGCTGTTCTGGCAGGTGATCCCCTTTGGGACCGGGGGGAGACGTGGTAAAATGTACCCCATTGGCGCCAATGCCGTCAATGAGCGTACCATGGCCGAGTCCGCTCAAGGGGTGGCCGACTATGTTGCTGACTGGCTCCGGAGCCATCCGACCGGACAGCCGCTCAGCTGCGCCATTGCCTACGACACTCGGCATCGTTCGCCGGAGTTTGCCCGACTGTGCGCCGAGGTCATGGCGGCCAACGGATTTGTGGTCTATTTTCTGGAGGGCTTCCGGAGCACGCCGGAGCTGTCGTTTGCCGTCCGATACAAAAAATGTTCCTGTGGTCTAATGATCACAGCAAGCCATAATCCGCCGGAAGATAACGCCATTAAGGTGTATTGGTCCACGGGGGGCCAACTGCTGCCGCCGCACGATGAGGGAGTCATTCAGCGGGTGATGGCGGTTCGGGAAATCCGGCGAATAGATTTCCAGCAGGCGGTGGCCGAGGGCAAAATCCTTATCTGCCAGCAGGAGGTCGATGCGGCGTTTCAGCAGGCAGTGCTGGAGCAACGTCGGCCTGGGCCTCGGGACCTAAAGATTCTCTATTCGCCGTTGCACGGTGTGGGGACATCGGCGGTGGTCCCGGTGCTGCAGGCGGATGGATTTTCCCAGCTAGAGGTCTTCGCTCCCCATGCGGCGCCGGACGGCGATTTTCCGAACGTGCCCGGCCACATGGCCAATCCGGAAAACCCACGGGTCTTCGACGCCCTGATCGACTATGCCCAAGCCCATTCCTTTGACCTTATCCTGGCCACCGACCCGGACTGCGATCGGGTCGGCTGTGCCGCTCCGGTCCAATGGGAACCGGGCGCTGCGTGGCAGACGTTTACCGGCAATCAGATCGGCGCCTTGTTGACCGACTATCTGCTTCAGCAAGCCAAGGACTTCGGGCGTCTGAGGCCGGAGTCCTATGTGGTCAAAACGGCGGTTACCACGGAGCTGATTCGGCGAATAGCCGAAGATTATGGTGTCCGCTGTGTGGGGGACCTTTTAGTGGGCTTTAAGTGGATCGGCGGCGTAATGGACGAACTTGGTCCAGAGGGGTTTCTCTTCGGCGCCGAAGAATCCTATGGGTTTTTGGTGGGCGGTCATGTGCGGGATAAAGACGGTGTGGTGGCCTGCATGATGGTGGCGGAGATGACGGCCCAGGGCAAATCGGCCGGATGGTCCCTCCAGCAAAAACTCTATGAGCTATTTCGACGGTACGGCTGTCATCAGGAGGCCAGTTTTTCCCATCAGATGCCTGGTCGGCAAGGGATGGAAAAAATGGAGCATCTGATGAACCATCTCCGAACCCATCCGCCGGCTCAGATCGCTGGAATGCCTGTTGTCGCAATTCGGGACTACCTGCAGGCCACCCGCACCGAACTGGGGAAATCCCCTCAGCCTTATCCGGCGCCCCAAAGAGGGGACATGCTCTTTTTTGACCTGAGGGACCTGGCGGAGCCGGAAAATAGCTACCATGTAGCGGTTCGCCCCTCGGGAACCGAACCAAAGGTGAAATTTTATCTATTTGCCTACCAACCCCCTGAAAAAATCGACGAGATGGACGCCGTCATTTCCCGTTTGGAGACACGTCTGGCCGACATCCGGGCTGATTTCGCCCAATATATCAACCAGGTTGTCCAGTGAGTTTTTCTTCGGCTGATGGAGTTTATTGGTATTCAAACGGCTAACTAAACTCTCTTCATTGACGAAATACTATATTTTCCCTAGGATTCCTGGCATTGGAAGTTTGATTGATTATTCAAACTTCGCTATATAAAGTAGGCTTGGATTGGCCAATTTATGTAAAGTTTGAGAACCCGATAAATTTTGTAGTAAGCTCGGCTGGGTAGCACCCCCAGTTCAGGGCCTGATCGATCGGTTGGCCGTCCATCGTGCCGGGACGGGGGACCGGATAGGGCTAGCAGGATATTTTGGGAAAACTTCTTAGGGGGCCGTAGGCTTCCATGCGACTGATCATGATGGGGACCGGCCCGTTTGGGGCGCCGACGTTCCGAGGGTTGTTCGAGACACATCATCAGGTGCTGCTATTGGTTACGGCGCCGCTGCGTCCGGCCTCCGGCCGATCCGATCGACCTATTTCTCCTCTGCGAGACATTGCCCACGAACACGGAGTGCCCATTTTCGATCCGGAAAATGTGAACACTCCGGAAGCCCAACGGCATTTGGCCGCCTATGACGCCGATTTGTTGGTCGTGTGCGACTACGGCCAGATTCTTTCCGCCCAGACGTTGGCTACTGCCCGGCTGGGGGGGATCAATCTGCACGCATCGCTGCTGCCGAAATACCGAGGCGCTGCCCCGATCAACTGGGCACTTTATCACGGCGAAACCGAAACCGGGGTAACCGTCATTCACATGACGCCGCAGGTGGATGCCGGTCCTTGTGTGGGGCAGGTACGGGTGCCGATTGATCCGGACGAAACCGCTGGGGAGTTGGAACGTCGGTTGGCCGAGATCGGCGCCTGGCTCGTGCGCCGCGTGCTGGATAACATGGAGGCCGGCCAAATCGAAGCCCTTCCCCAGGACCCTTCGCAGGCAACAAAAGCTCCTCGGCTCAAAAAAGAACATGGCCGGATCGATTGGTCCCGGCCGGCCCTGGCCATTAAAAACCACGTTCGAGCCATGGAGCCCTGGCCCAAATGCTATACCTATTGGTACCGGCCCAACGCAGAGCCGCTCCGATTGATCCTGGGGCAGGTACAAGTGTTGCCTCCGGAAAAATATCCCAAAGGAGAACCTGGCACCGTGGTGGCCGTGGAACCGGACCTGCTCGTTGTGGCCGCCGGCGACGGACCTGTAGGGATCCGAGCGGTGCAACCGGCGGGGAAAAAGATGCTTCCGATGCGTTCGTTTTTGTGCGGCTACCGGATTCGCCCCGGCGACCGGCTCGGCCCCGGCCCAGAAGAACGCTCTTTCTCATAAACACTCCGTCGTTGGACGCCTCAGCCCGGGAACATGGTACTTTATTCCTCTGGTCGCTGGTTGCAGTGGAAGTATCGGATGGCGTTTTCTAGGCGGTTGGCCAAGCAAGCAGCCCTCGGTGTGGATGGGGCCCAAAGCAGAATTTCGCCGCGGCGTAAGAATCGGGGCCGTCGGGCTATCAGATGAAGCTGTGCGCCAAACTGCTCACGGAGTTCTGCTTCTTGTTTGTTGGTCGAAAGGACAAACGGCCGAGGCGACTGGTGCAAAAAGTTGGCCAACTGTTCAGGCGTTTCCAGATACTGGATGGGTCGGGCGGCGTAGAAGACGAAACTCTCCCGGATGAACTGATACCCAGCCAATTGGAAATCGCTCCCAGCCAATTGCCGGAGCTGCGCCATCATAGGCCGGGCCTCTTGGAATCGGTCGATCCGCACCGCTGCCAACCCGAAAATACCTACTAAAAATAGAATCGTTGTCAGGGCGAAACTGGCCATAGCATGGCCGAATCGGCCTTGCCGGGAAAAATAAACAAAAATACCCGCACCAGCCGGTAGCACCAGTCCTAATCCTCCCAGCCATTCTTCTCCGGGTATAAACCGCCGAGCCGCTATGGGGAATCCCACCGCCAGGGCCAATCCGACCACCACCAAACTGCCAATGGCCAGCCGCATCCAGAACCGAGCGACCCTTTCAGGCCGCTTCACCCACTGCTGGATGAAGTAGCCAGTCATCAGCCCCAGGGCCGGATAAGCCGTAAGCACATAATGGGGCAGTTTTGTCCGAGGCACGGACCAAGCAGCCACAAAGACGCCGATCCAGCAGGCTACAAAAATGCATGCTACCTGGTATTTTCCCGGTTCTCCGTCCGTTTCCAAAGCACCTTCTTTCAAGGGGTCGTGTTGGGCCTGGGCAGATCGGATGCCCCGAACCAGTTCCACCAAAGCAGGCCCCAAAAAGACCGACCAGGGGAAAAACCCTACCAAAATGGCTGGGATGTAATACCAGAACGGGCCGCTGTGGCCCTGCATCGGCTTGAGAGTTCGAAGGACATTTTGCTCCCAGAAGAACTGCCAGAGGAATTGGCCCTCGGTGCGGAGGCCTACCAGGACATACCAAGGAAGGGCTATCAGAGTGCAAATGATCAGGGCGGTGATCGGGCGCATTTGCCAAAAGGTTTGCACGATCCGACCGGGTCGGAAGGCCCGCGCCAGGGCGGCCAGTCCCACCAACCAACTCAGGAGCATGGCCCAGAGGGTTTTTGCCTGCCAAAGAGGCTGAAGCAATTCGGTCTTTTCTGGTTGGGGAAATTGCTGCAGCAGCCAGGGCCGCCGATCCGCCCACCATCGGTCGGCCGATTCCCATTGCCGCCGAATCAACAAGAATATCGCCAGCATCCCAACCGGCAACACCAGCCCAATAGGTCCCTTCGCTAAGACAGCTATACTGAAGCACACGTACATGCCGGCCAAAGCCCACCAACTTGAGTTGGTGGCGAAGCGCTCTCCGTTGGCCGAAGCAGCCGCAGCCGAATCCCCCTCTGGCTGGTTGGGGGTTCTGGAATTCGTCGGCCTTAATGAGCATTTGACTATATTAGGTTGAACCCCGCTCCCCGCCACAAAACTGTAGATACCCAAGGTGGTAAAAAAGACAAGCACTGAATCCGTCGTAGCTGCCCGGGCCGAGACGGTAAAAATAATGCTGGTTGTCGTGGCCAGGGCCGCCCAAAATCCCACCGCAGGGTTAAACAAGCGTCGGCCTAAAAAATACACCACCCAGCCCGTGCCCACGCCAAACAGGGCCGACGGCGCCCGGACGGCCCATTCATTGACTCCCCAGAGGGTATAACCGAGCATCATCAGCCAATAGGCCAGTGGCGGCTTTTCGGCAAAAAGCTGACCGTTATAGCGAGGCACGATCAGGTCGCCTCGCTGGTACATATCCAGAGCAATAGAAGCATACAAAGGTTCATCTTCATCCCACAGGGCGGGAGTACCTAACTGAACAAAAAAGACTACCCCCGTCACCAACCCAATCCCTGCCAAATGCCAAACAGTCCGGGCGTTTGCTGAAGCAGTCATGAGAAGCCTCCTTGCCATCCAATGGCCATTCGGAGAAGTGCCAACCAAGCCGTTTGGGAGCCGGCAACACAGTTAGGAGCTCGGCCCAGAATCGGAAGGGTCGGAAGAAGCTTCTGGCGCTAGCTCGGGCGAATCCAGTAAGGCTGCCGCCCGCTTACTGTACCGCCAAACCGCCACCACCAAGACCACCAAACATCCTACCACCACAGCAATCGTAATCGCCCATTCGCCCTGCCGAATCCAATGGCCTACTTGTTCCCCAAACCAATAGCTTAGCCCAAAAAACACGCTGATAATCAGTGCCGCACAGGCGGCGTCGATCAAAATAAATCGGACAAAGGAAATCCGCAAAATGCCAGCCGTTAGATAAATGGCCGATCGAATCCCAATCAAAAACCGAGCCGTGAAAAAAATCTTTAGCCCATGGGCTCGGATGAGCCGTTCCAAACGCAGCTCCCGCTCCGGCGTAACTACCCGAGCCCACCATCGATGGCGCTGCAACAGGCCCCGGCCAAAATGATATCCAAGCCAATAACTGGCCGTGTCCCCCAGTAATGCGCCGGCAATACAGACGGCCAGAGCCAACCAGGGGTTCAAATGATCATGTGCACTTAGGACCCCCGCTGCCACAATCGGCACCTCCTCCGGCAGCGGCAGCCCCATGCCCGTAAGCACCAAAACCACCAAAATCGCTATATAAGAACCGGAAGCTAAATACTCGGACATTGCCGTCTCGAATGATTTGGTAACGCTGTCTGTTTAGCCAGCGCCCTGGACCGTCGTCTATCAGACGGCGCCCGGCGCCACGTGGGCTGTTTAGCCGCCAACCTCGTCGGCTCTCTGGCCGGAGGATTGGCTCAGTACAGGCTAAGTTACCTAACGCCCTAAGTTACGTAGCGCCGTCTGTTAGACGGCAAGTTGTTCGTCCCTGGGCCGACCCCCCCGGTACCCCCTGGGGGCAGCCAGGATATTTTTCTCTCCTGGGAGACCGCGGGAGGTTTTTCCCAGGACGGATTTTCCGAAGGGAACCGACCTTTCGATTTTCCCGGTCCCCTGCCTCTGGAAGATTTTTCCGAAGGCAGAAGGATTTCCGGAATACTATCGGTCTGGTCGGCCCACGATGCGTAGGTAAAGTACTGCCGGGTGGCCGGAAAGTTTTACCTCGGACGGTTCTGCCCCCGGCAGGGGCGTTTCGGTCAGTTCCAAGGCCAAGGTTTCCTGCATGATGTAGTGGCGATGGGCCTGGATGGCTGCCCGAAGGTCGTCCGACGCAGTAACCACGCCCAGATGGATCCGGTCGGTGTACTGGCACTGAAGCTCTTTGCGGCGGTTTTGGATGGCATGGACCAGTTCCCGGGCTAGTCCCTCAGCCACCAGTTCCGGGGTAAGTTCGGTGGAAAGGACTACCACAGACTGTCGGCCTTGGGCGGCGGTCCAACCCGGTTTGGCTTCCAGCCGAACTACTACTTCTTCCTGCGAAAGCTCCACGGGCCCGTCGGGCAGTTCCAGGCGGACCGAACCGGCCGACTGAAGCTCCTGGAGCAATTGGGCGGGGTCGGTCTGAGCCAGTTTTTCCCGCACGGCCGGCAGCCGACGCCCTAACCGCGGCCCCAACCGCTTCAGGTCCGGCAACACCGTATATCGGATATACTGCTCCGCCTGGGTAACAAAATCGACCTGATGAACATTCAATTCCTTGGCGATCAGGTCCGCATGTTGCCGAAGCCAAGACAAATGTTCCCTATCGGCCAAAACAACCTCCACCCGAGCCAGGGGCTGGCGAACCTTCAGTTTGGCGGTCATCCGGGCGCTTCGCCCTAAGGAGACGATTTCCCTGGCTAAGGCCATCCGAGCCGAAAGAATTTCGTCGATGACGTCCGCCGCAGGGGTGGGATAATCGCACAGATGCACGCTTTCTGCTGTCTGCCCATGGAAGGCGGCAACGGCCAGGTTCTGCCAGATCGCCTCCGCAGTGAAGGGAACAAAGGGGGCGATCAGTTTACAGAAGGTAACCAAACATTCGTACAGCGTCCAATGGGCGTCCCATTTGTCGGGCGTCATCTGCCCGCTCCAGAAACGATCCCGGCTCAGCCGAACATACCAGTTGCTCAGGCCGTCCAAAAAGTCCGCCAGGCGCTGGCAGGCGGTGAAGTTATCATAGGCGTCCATCGCAGCGATGACCGCCTGAGTGCACCGATGCAGTTCGCTGAGGATCCAGCGGTCGAGCTCCGTCCGTTTTGGGATGGGCCGATAGCTGGGGGCCTGGGCCAACACCTGCGGCGTCAATTGCCCGCCGGGCTTGCCAATCTCCTTGGCCGGATCAAACCCGTCGATATTCGCATAAATCACAAAAAAACTGTACACATTCCAAAGCCGAAGCAAAAATTCCGGAATCGTCTCCTTGATTGCCCGTTCACTATAGACGATAGAAGTCCACGGCGCCTGGTTGGCAAAGAAATACCAGCGCAGCGCGTCGGCGCCATATTGGTTGAAAATTTCTTCCGGTGTGCGGTAGTTTCGGAGCTGTTTGGACATTTTGCCCACTTTATGGACATAACCTTGGCCGCAGGCCTGTTGGGCCTCGGTTTCCGAAAGGAAACGGCGTTTGCCGTCCGGGCTTTCCCACCACTCGGCCAACATCAGGCCCAGGACAATGCAGTTTCGGAATGGATGGGGATAGGGCACAGGCCGGGCTTTGCTGCTAGAAACCGAGCTTGGGAAGGCGGCCGGTAACTCCCCCGCTTGCCCGCCTGCAGAGGCAGACGGCTTTCCGGAACCGGTTTGGCCGGTCTGATAGAACGATTCCGGAATCGTTCGGCCCGGATGCGCAGCAGTCTGGCCAGTCGATTCGGAAGGCCGATTACCAAACAGAAGTGTACTGATCGTTAGCAGACTGTAAAACCAGCCCCTGGTCTGATCGATCGCCTCGCTGATAAAATCCGCCGGGAATTGCTCCCAGAAGGCCTCCTCAGAACCGGGTACATGGGGATAGCCCCATTGGGCAAAAGGCATTGCCCCGGAATCGAACCAGCAGTCGATCACATCCGGCACCCGGCGCATCCGGGCTCCCGGGACTTTGGGGGAATCATACGTGATGGCATCAATATAGGGTTTATGGACTTTGAGATGTTCCGGCAATTCGGGATTTCGGCGTTTGGCTTCCAGCCAAACTTCAGCGCCGGCGAGGCCCGGCTTGGACAAAAGCTCCTGGTAGCTGGCTACCGCTTCCGCATAGCCGGTCTTTTCGCAGATCCAAATCGGCAACGGCGTGCCCCAATAGCGCTCCCTGGACAAAGCCCAATCGACATTGGTTTCCAAAAAATTGCCGAACCGACCGTCCCGGATATGCTCCGGCAGCCAGTTGATCAGGCGATTGTTAGCCAACATCTGCTCCCGAAATTGGCGGGTCCGGATGAACCAACTTCGGCGAGGATATTGGATGAGGGGATCTTCCTCGGCCCGCCAACAGAACGGATATTCATGCAGATATTGTTCCTGGTGGAAAAGCAGCCCCGATGCCTTTAACCGGCGGATAATATCCGGATCACAGTCTTTGACCCATCGACCTTGCAAATCAGCGCATTCCTGAGTGAACGTGCCATCCGGCGCCACCGGACAGAGAAGCGGCGGCCCTTCGCCTTCGACAAACTGGGCCTGCTCCTCCAGGAGCAGCTCATAATCGACTTCGCCGAAGGCCGGGGCCTGATGCACCACCCCGGTGCCGGTATCGACGGTGACAAACTCCGCGGGTACCACCCGCCAGGCAATATACTGGTGGCCGCCTGCGCGGAGCCGACCCTGCTGATTCCCCTGGCTGCGGTAGAAATAGTCAAACGGCGGCAAGTAACGTCGGCCGACCAGCTCAGCGCCCCGATAAGTGGCCAGAACCCGAAAAGCTTTGCCCACCTTCCCGGCCACCTGATCGACCAAAGCCGACGCTATGATCATCGGTCGGCCCTGGCCGCCAAGATCAACCAAAGAGTACTCCAACTCCGGCTTGACGGCGGCAAACTGATTGCTCGGCAAAGTCCAGGGCGTCGTGGTCCAGACCAATAGATCCGCCTCCACTTGACCGGTCGGATCCACATGGGCTGGTACCGGCAGCGGCTCCAAAAGCGGAAACCGGACATACACGCTCGGATCGGCTACCTGCCGGTACCCCTGCCCCACCTCCGCTGCCGAAAGGGCTGTGCCGCCCTGCGCCCACCACCATACAATCTTATGCCCCTGATACAACAGTCCCCGGTCAAACAGCTCCTTCAGCGCCCACCAAATGCTTTCCACATAGCTCTGATGATATGTTACATAGGCATCTTTCAGGTGAATCCAGAAGCCGAGCCGTTCGGTCAGCTCCTCCCACTCCTTGGTGTATCGAAATACACTCTCCAAACAGCGGTGGATGAAGGCTTCCACCCCATATTGTTCGATTTCCTGTTTGCTGTGAATACCGAGTTCTTTGCAGACCTCGACTTCCACGGGCAGCCCATGGGTATCCCACCCGGCTTTCCGCTTGCACAAATAGCCTCGCATCGTCCGGTAGCGGGGGAAGAGGTCTTTGATGGCCCGGGTCAAACAATGGCCGGGATGCGGCAGGCCGTTGGCCGTCGGCGGCCCCTCGTAAAAGACAAATAGCGGCGCCCCACGCCGATTTTCTAGCGACTTCTCATAAATCTGCCGCTCTTTCCAAAACCGCAGAACCTCTTCCTCTAAGGTGGGGAAAAACACGTTGCTCTCTACAGGTCGAAACATCGCTCGAACCGTCCTTTTCTCCTAGGCCGGACTTATCCAAACCAATCGGAGCCCCCAGGGCTGCTCCCTCAGAAAATCCCTGACTTTCTAGGGCCAGCCACCAGATTCCGGGCCTAGGATGCCGAAATGCGGCAGCCAGCTAGAAAGACCCTAACTTTCCAGGAGCAGCCACCTAAGAGATACCCAAAGTCCGGCTCTGCTAGCCAATCATGCCATAAAACCTTATTAGTTAACCACATCGGACGCTGTTTTGCAATGCGGACTTTCGGGAGCGGAAAATTGATTTGGGAATGAAAAAGTTGGTAAAATACCCCTGGCTCCATGGTTTCTCGAACTCATCACGAATCCGAGAAAAAGGAGATAGTTATGGATCAGGGGAGAGCCCACCGGGTGCCGGTTCGGTTGTCAAAAGGGCAATCGGCTTTGCTAGGGGGGACAGACACCTGCTTCGGCCGGCTCCGCTGGGGTTTCACCTTAGTGGAGCTTTTGGTAGTCATTACGATTATTGGGATTTTGATTGCCCTACTGCTTCCGGCGGTGCAGTCGGCCCGGGAGGCAGCCCGCCGGATGCAATGCACCAATCATCTGAAGCAAATCGCGCTGGCTTTTCATAATTATCATGCGGCTTATGGGGCGCTGCCGGATGCGGGCAAAGACAAGCCAGGTACCACCGCTTGCAACGGGTGCTGCGATTCCCCCAACCGGGGGGATTGGAACTTCTTCTACCAAATCTTCCCCTTCGTCGAACAGACAAACCTTTACAATGATCCGGATAATAACAAGATCTGCAAAACGCCTATCTCGATTTATTACTGTCCGAGTCGGCGCCGGGCAGCTCGATATCCGTCCGACAGCGGCACAGCACGGGCCGATTATGCTGGTTCGGCCGGGGAAAGCTACAGCAAAGCCAATGGCCCCGTAGTCACCAGGGTCTGCAACCCCCCGCTCGGGTTTGCCGAAATCCGGGACGGAACTTCTAATACCATCCTTTTGGGGGAAAAGTATCAGAAGGTGTTCTCTTTCGGCTGGAGTGGTGGGGACAACGAATGCTACGCCAATTGCGGGGCGTTTGGGTCTTCGGGG
The DNA here is from genome assembly GCA_938042245.1 of uncultured Thermoguttaceae bacterium. Taxonomy (GTDB): domain Bacteria; phylum Planctomycetota; class Planctomycetia; order Pirellulales; family Thermoguttaceae; genus JANXAQ01. Next base: position 16,019 of record CALIRO010000048.1, on the reverse strand, counting down.
GATACGGATGCCACCCGAGTAGCTGCATATCCCCCTCTTTCGGATGCAACTCATCCACCTGAATGTGGCACCAACGAAACGGATCCTTCCAATACAAGTAACCCATGCTGGGTAAGCCGGTTTGGTTCCTCCCATCCTGGAGGGTTTAATGTGGCCCTGGCGGACGGGTCGGTCCGGCCCATCTCCTTGTCGATCGATCTGCAGATCTTCCGCTGGCTGTGTGTGCGGAACGACGGCCAAGCTGTAACGGTACCTTAAGGGGGGTACCAATCTCTACAATGCTGGCCATACAACCAGGTTGTTTCAACTACAACCCCATGGCCGACCGCTCACCGGCAGTTAGCATCTCCAATCCTAGCAATACCACTGGCTGTTTTGACCTCCTCCTAAGGGGGGTTTCCAAAGGTCAGGCCCCCGTCGTAAAAGCCGAAGTCAAACTGTTGTCCCCCAACGAAAGTGGATTTTCCGGGCCCTCTTCTCTTCTGCGGAGTTAGACAGCTAAAAATTGCCCATCTTCACAAGGTAGCTATTCCGTTCGACCGATCCCTTATTGAGGAGGTACCACAAGGTCCCCGGATGGGCAATACCGGATTGACCGAGCGTGTCCTTTCTGACCGACCCTGTTACTCTTATGAGACGGTTCTATCTTCCGGGGCATTCCCTGTAGAGGGGAGACGGATTTGGGAATGAATCCTCTGAAACGATCGGGCAAAATGCCAACTTGGCTGGTGGCATTAGGGGGGCTAGTGCTGGCTGCTGTGGGGCCGTGGGGAGCCAGTACGCTTTGGCAAGTGTGGAAACCCCCTCCCTCCAATTCATTGTCTCCTTTTTCAGATGCCTCTACCGGAGGGGTTCCCCTACAACCGCAAGGTGTAGGAACCGTTTCGAATCCCCCTCTTCAAGGGGGCCAGCTATCTCCCGATAACTTCCCTCTACCCACCCATGACGTTTCCGCCCCGGCCCAAGCGGAGGGAGGCTCACCAGATGCGGCCGCTTTTGACGGCAAAACCCCGCATTCCCAACAGACCCTTTCTTTCGACGAGCTGTTCCGGTTTGATCTGACGATTCGGGATGTGGTGGCCCGTTGGCCGAGGGTTTCCACCAGCTTAGCTGATCTCCAACTGCAAGGTTATCGGGTTCCGGTAGTAACTGGTCCGAGCGAGACCGATTTGGCTGGGGCGTTGACCTACTATTTTAATTCCTATCAGCAACTCCAACGGATCACCTTTCAAGGCACGACCGGCGACGGTCGGGAATTGGTCCAGTTTTTGGCCAGTCGGTATGGGTTTCAACGTCGGCTGACCAATGATCCGAGTCTGTTTGTCTATGAAGTGCCTCGGTTGGGCGGACCCCCGCAGAGTGTGCTCCGATTGAAATTAGCTCCCACTTTAAAGGCAGATCGGCCGCATCAACGGTTTGACGTATGGCTGGTCATCGAGCGGCCCGAAGAACCGCCAAAACCGTTCTGGGAACGACTCGGCTTAAAATAATCCAGCTTTTGGGGCGCCAACAGGCTGTATTGGATAGGGGGGTTGGAGCAGAAGAGGGATTACCTCAGAGGGTGCCTGGAGTTAGGAAGCTGGTCGTTCGCTTTCGGCAGGTTTTTCGCTTTTTTCGAGCTTTTGAGGGGATTTTTCTGGCGTCTTAGACTTCGCGTCGGGGGATTTTTCGGGCGGTTTGGCTTTCACTCGGGGTTCGGGCGTGGGCGGTTCGTATTCAAATTCTCGCCAGACCATCGGGCGTCGGAACTGCGGCTCGATCCGGAGCACCACCTCGCCGTTTTGGAAGATGCGCACCGTGCCGTTGGATTTGCTGACAGTAATCGCGATAGCTTTAGTGGCCCGGCTAATGGCGGCTGCTGCCCAATGTCGGGCCCCCAACCCCTTCGAAAGAGTTACATCGGCGGCCGAGCTATCCACATATCGGCAGGCTGCTTCCACAATCCCCTCCGAAGAGACAATTATAGCCCCATCCAATTGGGCGATCTCTTTGATGCCTTCCCGAACCCGGGGATCGAACAGATTGCGTTCGGCTCGGCTGTAACCTCGGACCGGATCAAAACCGACCGGTCGGCTGGCTGCCAGCACCTTTCGGGTGTCCCCCACCACGAACATCGTGCCGATCGGTTGGCCTTCTCGGCCTTCTCGGCCGATCTCGACGGCCAGGTCCACCACCAATTTGAGGGTATCCAAAGGCACTTGGGTTTCCAGTTGGCGGAGTTCTCGGCTGGAGAGTTTTTCCAGATGTTCCTCCAGTTGGATGATGCTGATCGTGTCGATGGTCTGTTCGGGGTGGAAGCCGCTATACAGCGCTACTACGGTAGCTCCGGGAGCGAGCAGGTCGTCGGCCACCGCTTCCAAAAGGGCCTGGGTGAGTCGGTCGTACAGCGGGGCTGAGAGCAACTCCACCGCCACCCCCCGGAAACCAGCCTGTTGAGCCTGGGCTAAATCTTGCGACGAATCCACCGCCACCAGGACCCTCTGCGTATCTACCAGTTTAGCCAGCCGGGCCCAATCACAAGGCCCCTCCACCAACAAAAGCACCGCCTGGGCCGAGACCGCGTCGGCCACCTTCAGCGCCATTTCCCATAAAACCTTAAACCGCTCTCCAAACCGTACCAAAGGCCCACCCTCACCAAAGTGCCCAGCTGCCCAATGCCTTTCTCCTTCCCAAAGGCCGCCTGCCACCAGGGGCCCCAATTTCAGAAGGAAACGTACACCCTCCCACAAAGCTTGCCTGCCCGCCGGTATCGCTATCCTATGCACCACCATTCTCCCTGACAATCCCAATTTTAGTTTTTTCGTTCATTTCCTCTTGTTTTCCTATCGGTTTGCCAGCGGCTTGACGATGCGGGAAAACCTTGAGACACTATTCAAGTCAGGATAGCCGAAGGCAACTTTCCTTCTTTTTGTATCCTCCCTAACTCAACTCGCCCAATCCATGGTGATGCCTTCCCTTTCCCGACCCCGAGCAAAGATTTCTCTCAGAGAGGGCTTTTCCATGACACAAAGATCCCATGACTTTCCCCAAACTCTCGCCGCCGCCTCTGCCTTCCGACAGACTAACCCGATGGCTAAAAGGAACCGAAACCTTTGGCGGATGCCGTCTGGGGCCTTATTATCCCACGCCTCTTCCCAGAGACGGGGGAAAACAAACCGAAATCCTTGGTGCAGCCTGGGCCAGGGTTGGCGCATACTAGCCCGGCGGGTGATCCTGTTGGGGCTTGTTTTGGCCCAGTTGGGAGGGCTTTTCCCATCCGACAGGGCCTTTTCGGCCCACAGCAGGTCCGATCCTCTACTTCCTCCATCCGCCGCAAATCCCAATCCATCGGTATGTTCGGCGGACAACCGGGCTGATCCCGCACCGGCCCAGGCAGGTTGGAAATGCGCCAATCGGTGCATCCAGGGGGTCTATCCCCATTTGGCGTCCCTGTCCACCTCCTATACTGAAGCGGGCATTGGAGCTTTAGTGCCCTGGGCGGATCGACTCTGGTATGTCAGTTATGTCGCCCATATCCAAGGCGAAGGGGTGGGCCTGTATGAAATCCTGGCCGGGTGTTCCTCCCAACAGACAGGCCTAGGCTCCTCTGTGAAACCTTCCGCGGATGGCCCGCTGCCGTTGGCCATCCGTCGGCATCCGGCCAGCATCGTTGGCACCCATGCCAATCGGATGATCCATCCGGAAACCCAGCAACTTTTGATCGGCCCCTATGTGATCGACGCCAAGGGCCAAGTCCGGGTGATTAAGCAATTGGTGCATGAACGGCTGACCGGCACGATGCGCCATTTAACCGATCCTGCCCACAAAGTTTATTATCTTGCGATGGAAGGTGCCTTTTACGAAGTCGATCTGGCCACCCTCCAGGCCCGAAAGCTTTTTGAACTGACCAAGGAGCTGGGCATCGAGTCCCGGGTGCATTTCAAGGGGGCCTATACCGCTCAAGGCCGGGTCGTCGTGGCCAATAATAGCTATTTTGAGGAGGACCAGCGGGACGGCTACGGCCGGGGCCGATTGGCCCAGTGGGACGGCCAGCGCTGGACCATCTTGCAGCGGACCGCCTTCTGCGATGTCACTACAGCGCCCAGTATCCTGCCGGCGCCAAAGGATACTTCTACCTTGTGGGCCAACGGCTGGGATCGAAGGAGCGTGCTTTTGTGCATTTTGCACGACGGCCAGTGGCATACTTATCGCCTGCCCAAAGGAAGCCAATCCTACGATCAGGCCTGGTGTACCGAGTGGCCCAGGATTCGACCCCTCAGCCCAGACCTGATGCTGCTGGATATGCATGGCTTGTATTACAAGATGTCGCCGCAGCTTCGGCCAGGTCAAATGGGGGGGCTGGAGCCGTTTGCCGCCCACCTGAAAATGACCCCCGATTTCTGCATTTGGCACGATCGGCTGGTGCTAGCAGGCAATGAAAACTCCTCGATGAACCATCGGCATCGCACCGGCGGCCAGCCGCAGTCCAACCTCTGGTTTGGCACGTTGGAGCAGGTGGGCCGATGGGGGCGACCCTCCGGTTGGGGTGGCCCTTGGCTGCACGACCCCGTAGCTCCCCATACCCCCTCCGATCCGTTTCTTGTCGGCGGCTTTGAACATCGGTGTTTGCACCTCTCGGCCGATCCGATGGCCCCGTCCCCCGCCTCTTCTTCCCCCGCTCCATCCCCTTCTTGCCCCAGTCCCTCGGAGTCCGACAAACCGATTCAGGTGGCCCTGGAGCTCGATCCCGACGGTTCCGGACAGTGGAAGCCGTATCTTTCGCTCTCGGTTCCCCAGGGCGGATATGCTTGGCATGTGTTGCCCAAGAGTGTGCAGGCCGTTTGGATGCGGCTTCAGGTAGATCGGCCAGCCCGGATGTCGGCCCAGTTCCATTTCGCCCCCGGCCAGCCAAAGGCGGTGCAGCCAGAACTGTTTGCCCAGTTGCCGCTGGCCAGTTCCCCCCCACCCCTAACCGGGCAGATCCCCGTTGGCAGCTACAATACCACCGCCGGACAGGACACCCCTCCGGCCAGCCGGACTGAAACCGGCCAAATCCACGGCGCATTGCTCCCCTTTGCCGAGCGGTTGTGGTTTTGCGCCTACCGGGATCCCGGGGCGGGCCAACGGTTCCAACCTGCCGGCCTTTATGAAATTACCGAATCCATGCAATTTATCCGACGTGCCGAATCGGTGCCGGGGGTCTTCTCCAATCGGTTGATGGTCGGCGGAGTGCCTGGCTACCTGAGCATCGGCCCACATCTAATCGCCGCCGACGGCACAGTACGGACCATCCCCGGCTTGGCCGGCGAACATTTGGTCGCTTCCGTTCGGCTGGAGGAAACTTCTCCGACTGGCCAGGCGAAACCGAAAGGAGGTTCGGCTCAAAAGAAGGAGCAATTGGGTCTGTTGACGGCTACTGGTCGGCTCCTGGAGGTCGATCTGGCCACCTTGGCGGTACAGGGCGCCCGGGATCTTCCCGCTGAACTGGCTGTCCAAGGCAAGCCGCTTCGATTCCGGGCCGCCCATACTACCGGCAATACCCTTATTGTGGCTGCTATGGGAGACGGCCAGCAGCCGGGCCTTCTGGCCGAGCAGTCCGGCGGCAAATGGCGCATCATCGACCAGGCCCACTATGCCGAGGTCTGCAACCTCGGTTCGATGAGCGAGCAGGTGGTGGCCGTCGGCTGGGACGCCGCCTCCACAATCCTGATGCTTCGGACCGCCCAAGGTTGGCAAAAATATCGGCTCCCCAAGGCCTCAGAAAACTATCCGCCCCCAAGGGCCGACTACTCGCCCAGAATCCGGGAGGTGGTTACTGAACGGATACTTTTAGATGCGGGCGGACTGTTTTATGAGGTCTCCGGATTGCCGTATGCTTGGAGCATTCGGCCGATTACGACCCACAACCGCCGGATCGCCGACTTTTGTTCCTGGCGGGGGCTTTTGGTCTTGGCCGGTTGCCAAACCGCCGACGCCCAACCTACCCAGGCCAACCCAGCCTCCTCGGAAGCCAGCCAGTCGGTTTCTTCCCACGCCCAAGGTTCCGCTGGCTTCTCTGTATCCGCTCCGGCGGCCGAACTGGCTCAGAATAACAGAAGTTCATCTGAACAGAAAGGCACTTCTCCGGCAGCTTCTTCTGGTTCGCCGGCGACATCTTCTGACTCTCGGGCGACTTGTTCTGGGCCGATCTTTCGTTCCCCGGATGGGGTGGCTCTTTGGTTCGGCACGGTGGATGACCTTTGGCTTATGGGCAAAATTCGAGGCGTAGGCGGCCCTTGGCTTCGCAGCCCGGTGCAGCCCGGCACGCCGTCGGACCCCTATCTGATGTGCCATTTCGACCGCAAACGCTTGGAGCTAGAGCACGACGCCGATGAGCCGGTGGAGTTTACCCTCGAGGTGGATTTTACCGTCCAGCGCAATAAGTGGCATCAGTTCACTACCTTTCGGGTCCCGCCGGGCCAAAAGCTCGTCTATGAGTTTCCGGAAGGGTACTCGGCGCATTGGGTTCGGCTGAAGGCCAATCGCCCCTGCCGAGCCACCGCCCGGTTTATATATGAATAAATATCCACTTAAACGCAGGAGAAAACCATTCCCTCCAAGCCCTCCCTGTTCTCTCTCCCTCGCAAGCGGGAGTGCAGGCTACCTGTGCTGCTCGATTGTCCATCGCCTCTCCAGGCCGCAAAACCACGCCTCTCCCCGCTGCGGGAAAGGCGATGGACAGTAGATCAGCATCAAGGAGCCTGGGTTTCCGCTTGCGCGGGAATGACAAGCTGAGCGCTTGCGCCGGAAGGACAACGTAGCAGTTTCCTCGGAAAAGACAGGGGAGTTCTTCATTCGGCTGAGTCTTACAAAATCTGGTAAATTCCTAAAGGTAATTGACAAGCCGAACTTCTGTGTTCATGATGACAGTGATTGGACGTCGCTGGTAGGCCCGGAGGAATCGGCCTGCTGGGCTGCTGCCGGGGGCAGGGGCGTTATCCGAGCGAGCTTTCCGCAAGAATAATCCCAAAGGGGAGCAGCGGAGGAATATGTAAAGATATATATTGCTTGCGTAGGTGAAATTAGTGGATGGGCCTCCGGCCGTTTTGGCAAGTAGAAATGTGCGGGGATAGGAGATATGTTGCGATGGTAGGGGCGCTGTTGGGGAAGGACGGGGGCGGAGTTGGACTGGTTGCCATGCCATAACATCTGTTGCGATAGGAGGACCGACATTGATGTCTGGTAGGTCAGGCGTGAGTCGTCGCGAGTTTCTGGATCATTCCCGAAGGACCGCCCTCGGTTTTGCTGCGGGAGCGACCATTCTTGCTGATGCAAGTTCGGTGAGGGCCTTTCCGGCCAACGAGCGGCTGGTGTTAGCGATGATCGGCGTGGGCGATCGGGGCCACTCGTTGGCCATGGGATTTTTGGATCGCGGCGATTGCGAGATCGGTTATGTGTGTGATGTGAACCGGCGGTGGCACATATCGCGGTCGGAGGCGTATGCGGCTCGTCAAGGGGGCAAGCGTCCTAAGTGCGTGCAGGATTTTCGCCAGATGCTTGAGGATTCTTCGGTGGACGCCGTCGTCATTGCTACCCCCGCCGCACTGGCACGCTCTGGCCACGATCCTGGCTTGCCGCGCAGGCAAAGATGTGTATTGTGAAAAGCCGCAAAGCCACAACCCCTGGGAAGGCCAACAAGCGATTAAGGCGGCCCGAAAGTATGATCGGGTGGTTCAGATTGGTACGCAGAACCGCAGCGCCCCTTACCATCTGGCGGCGAAACGTTATTTGGAAGAGGGGAAGTTGGGCCGAGTGTATCTCTGCCGGGTGTTTGAGCAACGGTATGAGCCTAATTTTCGGTGGGGGCCAGATACGATGCCGCCGGACGCCTTGGACTGGGACATGTGGCTTGGTCCTGCGCCGGCGCGCAAGTACCATCCTGCCATCCATCAGCAATGGCGCCAACTGTGGGACTTTTCCGGCGGCCAGATGGCCTATCAGGGGATCCACCAGCTCGACCTGGCCCGTTGGTTTTGCGGCGTCGGTTATCCGATCAGTGTGTATTGTACCGGCGGCCGCTACAGCCAAGGCGACGCCGAGACCCCCGAGACGCAGGTGGCTGTCTTCGAGTTTCCTCAGATGACGATGACCTACGAGCAGACGGTCTATACGCCGTATATGCTGGAGACCGACAACGAGGTCCGCAACGGCGACCTCTTTCCGTATTGGCCCCAGAACGCCTCGCGGATCGAACTTTACGGCGAGGAAGGCGTCATGTACGTGGGCCGGATGGGCGGCGGTTGGCAGGTCTTCATCAGGCCGAAGAACCGCCAGCCCGTTGTCCGGGACCAAATGTACGGTCGCTATCCCGATTCGCCGCACAAGGAAAATTTTGTCCAATCGGTCCGAAGTCGCCGCAAGCCTAATGCCGACATCGAGGAAGGCCATCGCAGCATGCTGTTGGTCCACTACGCGAACATTAGTTATCGGCTCGGGGGCCGGAAGCTGCGGATCGACCCCAAGACCGAACACATCCTCGACGATCCGGAGGCCATGAAGTTTTTCCGGCGTGAGTATCGGAAGCCCTGGGTAGTCGAAGAAGTGGAATAGCTGGTACTGGACGGTGTCGTTCTGTTTGGCGAGGAGGAATCTGGTGCCCAGTGAAAGAAAATTCTCCCGACGTGGAATCCTCCGCGATGCGATGGCCGGCGCCGCCGGGGTGGTTGCCGGGGCAATACTCCCGGAAGGTGGGCCGTTGTCTGCTGTTTCGGCCAGCCCAGCCGACGCCGACGCCAGGATTCAGGGGCCATTTCTCATCCTTTCGACCCCCTTTACGGGCTCCGGCGCCGTGGACTTCGAGGCGCTGGCCAGGCAAGCACGCTACGTGGACTGGTGCGGGTGTCCCGGGATGATCTGGCCGCTGTCCAGCGACAGCGTCGATCTGTTGACCACCGAGGAGAAGCTGCGCGGCATGGAGGTGCTTGCCCAGACATCGCGCGATCTACGGACGACGGTGCTATGTCTGGGCGTTCAGGGCAAGGATACAGATGAGATGCTCCTGTACGCCAAACACGCGGAAAAACTGGAACCGGCGGCCATCATCTCCCGACCGCCGGATACAGGCAAGACGGAAGACGACTTACGCCAGTACTGGCGCGCGCTGGCCTCGGTGACGAAGCGTCCGGTGATCATTCAGACCACCGGCGGCGCCGCCTACAAGGGGCCTGCCCCCTCGGTTCCCTTGCTGGTCGAGCTAGCCAGGGAGTTTCCCAACTTCGGCTATGTGAAGGAAGAGGCGGGCGATGTCATCGCACGGATCCGCGCCTTGCTGGGCGCCCGACCCCCCATCCGGCGCGTATTCGGAGCCCGTGGCGGCTACGGGTGGCTCTACGAGTTGCGGCTTGGCGTGGAAGGACTGATTACCGAACGCGCCATTTACGCCGATGTGCTGACACGTATCTGGCAACTGCACCAGAGCGGCTCGGATCCGGTCGCCTTGAGAGACGCCTACAGTAAATTCCTCCTCATGCTCAATCTGGATATCACTCACCCCGGCGAGGACCTCCGCGGAATCCATTTATATCTCTGGAAGAAGCGGGGGGTATTTCGAACCATGGTCTCGCGCCACTATGGACCCAACCGGACCGTGCCGCCGTCGCCGATATGTTCAGAACTTCATCTGACCGAGGAGCAGATTGCGGAGATCGAGTTCCGATTCGAGGCGTTGAAACCCTACCAGAAGCCGGAACCGCCCCCTTTTCCCCTTTAACGTTCCGGCGCACTCCGTGATAAGGAGAGCGTCCAGGGCGCCGCCGGGTATTCCGCCCCGTCGATCTTCATGGGAACGGATTCCCGAAACGCCGTCTTCGGATTTCGGAGCAAAATATCATGGGAACGGTTTGCGGAACCGCTGTTCTCTGATTCTTCGGGAAAAATAGGATCCAATCGAATCAAGGAGCATCGCATGGATTTTACTCGTCGTGGTTTTCTAGGGGCTGCGGTCGGCGTAGGTACGATCGCCGGCGCACGTTCCTGGCTCGAAGCGGCGGCCCACGCCGCCGAGCAACCCAAACGCCGGATCAAGATCGGCCAGATCGGCACAGGTCATGAACATGCCTCGGCGAAAATGGCCGCCTTCCGTAAACTTCAGGACCACTACGAAGTGCTGGGCGTCGCCGAGCCGGATCCGGGACGCCAACAAACCCTGCAAAAGGACCCCGTCTATCAGGGGCTGAGGTGCATGAGCGTGGAGGAACTGTTGAGTACGCCTGGCCTGGAGGCGGCGGCCGTCGAACTGGATTCCGCCGATCCCCGCCTGTTGGATATTGCCGACCGATGCATCCAGGCAGGCTTGCACATCCATCTGGACAAGCCCGCTGGCTATTCGTTTACGCAGTTCGCGAGGCTGATCGACGAGGCCAGACGACGCCGTCTGACCGTGCAATTGGGGTACATGTACCGGAACAACCCCGCCGTGCAGTTTTGCCAGCGCGCGGTCCGGGAAGGTTGGCTCGGCCAGGTCTTCGAGATTCATGCCGTCATGAGCAAGTTCAGCCCGCCCGGTTATCGGAAGTACCTCTCCCAGTTTCGTGGGGGAGTAATGTTCATCTATGCCTGCCACTTGATCGACCTGGTGGTCAGCCTCATGGGCAAACCGGATCGAATCGTCGCCTTCCCCCGGCAGACGCGCTTTGACGTAGGCGTGCCGGTGTGCGACAACGGCCTGATCGTCCTGGAGTATCCGAAAACCACCGCTACGATCCGCACGGCGTCGTTGGAGGTCGACGGCTACCGCCGCCGCCAGTTGGTCGTCTGCGGCGATGAAGGAACGATCGACATCCGCCCGCTGGAGACGTTCGACATCCAACCGCCGCCCCCCCTCAAACTGCAACTAACCCTATCCCATGCTCGCCATCCTTACCAGAAGGGTTCTCAGGAAGTTACCTTCCCCCCGCCGCCGGGCAGGTACGACCTGCAACTAATCGAATTGGCCCAAATCATCCGTGGGGAAAAAGAAAATCCCTATCCGCTCGACCATGAGCTGATCGTCCAGCAACTCCTGCTGGAAGCCTGCGGATATCCCACCAAGGGAAAATAGTATTTCTTAGTACATTAGCTCTTCGTGCGCCGCTCCACCCCACCCCTTAACACTGGCTCCCAGGGCGAACGACGCTGATACACCCATTTTCCAGAATCGTCACACTTCAGCCGAATAAGGCGCCATGGCATTCCCCCGCCAACGGGAACCCAGGTTGCTACGTATCTGCCCCTCAGATGTCATTGCCGCGAAAGCGGGAACCCAGGCTACCTGGTGCTGCTCCATTGTCCATTGCCTCTCCACGCCGCAAAACATCGCCTCTCCCCACTGCGGGAGAGGCCGGCTTGGCCAACGGCCAAGCCGGGTGAGGGAGCGCATTCGCCTCTCCCCGCCGTGGGAAAGGCCGGCCAAGCGTTAGCTTGGCCGGGTGAGGGGGCGCCTGGAGCGTGGCAATCTCGCCCGCATTCCCCCTCACCCTAACCCTCTCCCGCCAGGGAAGAGGGAACTTGTTTGCCTCTCCCATCCGCAAAAAAAATCGCCTCTCCCCGCCGCGGGAGAGGCCGTCTGAGCCGAAGGCAAGGCCGTCTGAGGACGCCGCCACGGCTGCTTTCGACCGAACGACAGGTTTAGCCATTAGCTGTATGATACGGAATATCTTTTGGGATGCTTGCCACGGCCCACCGGGTAGTTCAAAATCAACCCTAGGACTCAAAACGATAGCTGACCTCTTTTGAGATGATGGTTGCCATCTTGTTGCTTCCCGGTTCGGGCTGCTTGCAGGTCTGGCCAGAGCGCAAGAAGGCACAAAGCCCGTAAACGGTTCCCGGAATCAGCTGGGAATCCTTCCGGTGGGAATTATCTGGAACTCATTACACGGAGGAGGCGCCCGGAATTTGCCGCCGCAATAACAACCCTTATGCCTTTTCACCAACGGAGCCAGTACGATGGCCATCCCGTCTCGTCGATTACCCCTAGCGGTTCTATTAGTGCTTCACGGCACCAAGGATCGTACCGGCTTAAGCCAGGCGGGAGAGCTGTGCGGAGAGTTGGCCCTATCGCTGCAGGAATGGCGTGGGATACAGGTTCGTATGTACGCTGGTTTTCTTCAGTTCGCCGAGCCGTCGGCAGAAGAAATGTTAAGAATCCTGATTAGAATCTCCGAGAACATTTTGGTCGCACCGGTGATGCTCTTCGCGGGCGTTCATGTTAAGCGGGATATTCCTCAACTGATCGACGAGTGTGTGCGGCGTTACGCGGAGCAACCCGTGAATATCGCTATAGCATCGCCGCTGGGAGTCCGAATTCGCTTGGCGATGCTTGCCCGCCAACGTTCTGTGGCGGCGTTGAAACAGGCCGGATTGACGGAATTGAGCCTTTCTGAGGTAGCCCACGTCATGGTCGGCGCCGGAAGCCGGGACCCAGAAGCCATTCGCGATATGGAGGCCGTGTTTACGATAGCTACCTTGATCTCTGACCGAAAATTCCTGTGTTATTTTTCGCTAGCGAAGCCAACGCTACAAGAGGCTTTAGAACAAGCGGCAGCATCGGGATTGCCGGCAGTGGTGGTCCAACCTTATTTACTGTTCGAGGGGGAAATGACCAACCTTTTGCGTCAACTCTTAGAGGAATATCGCCAGCGGTTTCCCCATATCCGGTGGCTTCAGGGCGACGTTCTCTGGCCGGATGAAAATATTGTGGACATCGCCAGATACAACATCAAGATCGCCATGGAACAGATGTTCTGAAATACGCCCAAGCCTTCTCCATAAGCGGAGTAACTACTGATAAGCTTGTTTACGGATAGGCTTGGCTCGAGGCCGATTTACAACCCGCCGCTTGCATAGGACTGGCCTTTATCCGAAAATAGCAGAAGGGGTCTGGTCCCCAGCTCAGTCAGGGGATCATTCGTATAAAAGTAGGAGGATTCCGGGCTTTTCTCCCCCGATCCCCGCCCTGCGGGCCAGCCTCTGGGTTAGCCTGCCGCCATTTGTCCTGCCAAGAAAGGAGCTTAGGATGCAAGATCGAAGGCGTTTGGATCGTTTGAGTCGTCGGCGATTTTTGGCCGCCGGAGCGGCCAGTATAGGTTTTGTGCCTAGTACCTTCGCCATTGGAAGAAGTAGCATGACTGGGGAGGAGTATCCTTCGACGGAACATTTTTGGTATCGGCCCCAGCCGAAAGGCATGTTCGTCGATTCGCAGAACGGCCCTTGGGCATTTGCCTACACGGATCGGGAGATTTTGCTTTCCGAGGATAACGGCCATAGTTGGCCCTACCGGGCCGAGTTTCCCGACGCCCGCCACATTGTGTTTAGCTGTATCTTTAAGAACGGTAATGTACTCTTCAGCGCCCTGGCTAAACTGTACCTAAGCACCGATCGGCTCAAGACGTATCGGCAGGTGACGGTGAAAAACTCGGACGGTTCGGATTACACGCCGCATCAGCCGAAAGACCCTCGTCGGCCCGGCTGGTACTTCCATAGCCTCAGCGGCGTAAACACCTGGGAGATCGACGGCCGGGAAATGCTCGTCTGGGGCAATTACTGCAATGTGATCGGCGGGGCCGCTCCGGTAAACATCTATTACTCTACCGACCAAGGCCAGACCGTCAAAATCGCCTACCAGTTCGGCCAGAATCCCTACTTTCGGGACGACGGCTCCGAAGGCGGCGGCAGGACCGGCACGCTGCTGGGAAATCCGGATAATCCGCTCATCTGCCGTCATGTTCATGATGTCTCCTACAACCCGGCCGAACGGGCCTTCTACGCCTGCACCGGAGATGCCAATCGCCCCGAAGGCTTTGAATGCCATTGGCTGCGGGGAACCTACGATGCGGCCAAAGATCGCTGGGATTGGAAGGTGCTTGTTTCGGCGCCGCTGAACTCCCGATGGAAATCGGGCGGGATCAATTTTGTCGATGGCAAACTCTATTGGATTAGCGACGCCAACGGTCCCAAGCCGCACGACCGAGGCGTTTTCCGCTGCGATCCGGCGGACATCGCCAAACCGGAGAAACATGAGCTTCTGTACAATCCCGAGGTGGAATCCGGCAACATGATCATCCAGGACGGCGTGATCCTGGCCTCGCACTGTGCGCCGGCCTCGCCGCTGGCCACCGGCTTTATCATCTCGTTGGATATGGGCAAAACCTGGGCCCAACATGATCTCAAAGAGTTTGGCCGACGCTCCCCATGCCGATTCCACCGCAAAAACGCCGAAGGTTGGTTCCGGGTGGATCTGCGGACCAATTGGGTAACCCCGGGCGAAATGCTCTTCATCAAACCAAAAATAGGCCAATAACATCTTGAGAGGAAACTCCTCTTTGGCCAATTTTGGTAACTCCTTTTGGCACCAATAATTATACAAAAGTTCATGTTAGTTTACGTAATTTTCCAACCCAATTGGAAAAAGGCCTCTGGAAGGGGCTTACAGTTCATAAAAGTCCAGCCAACGGCTTGACGGAAGCTCTGGGGAACCATCCGCCAATCCAAAGCACTACAACTGGCTAGAGCCTATTCCCCTGCATGGAGCACCGGCTTGGGGTGGACATAGCACCCAACGAGCAATCAGACACGATTGCCAGGCAACCGACGCCGACTTTGAGCAGCCGCACCGCCCCGACGGAAACAAGGCCAAAGTCTTCCAAAATGGCCTCATGAAAAGGCTCTTGCAACCTGCAAGAAATGACCGGTTTGGGGAAAGCCAGTTTTTCAGCAGCGGAACATCTCTTATCCCTAGATTTCTCGAGCTTACTTGTCGTAACTTATTTTTACATAAGGACTTAATGCCCCCTGGAGGACTCGAACCTCCGACCCACTGATTAAGAGTCAGTTGCTCTACCAACTGAGCTAAGGGGGCAAAAATTGCAAATCCTTCAGCTAGTTGGAGTAGGATGTGCAGTTTATTTGCCAAAAAGTCTGGAGAGATTGCAGGCAATAGGTCAGCCGGTTGGGGTAGGTTTTCTAACTTGGGCCAAACTCCTGCTTCTCATTGCTGGCCAAACGGCAGGCCGGGCACCTAAAGTTTCTCCAAAACCATCTTTGCTGGCACCCTCTCCCTAGCAGAGGAGCTCGCTGAACCGGTGGAGAACGTTTGGGGAAGGCCTCAATTAGACACAACATATTGTATTATTTACCAAAAATAACACAAAATATTGTGTTCTCTGGGAGGCTTTCGCCTCTCCAGAAAAACTTCGGCATTGCTCCCTCCGCACCTTTTACCATTTTACATGAGAGTAGCCAAAAATCCCATGGATGGCAAGGGCGGCCAATCCCCCTACCCTTTCCGCCGTATGAAGCCCCTGCAGCTCAAAGAAACCTAAAAATCCATTTTTGTCCCAGTCAACCCAATGGGGTACCAAGGCATTCCTGCGAAAGCAGGAAGGCAGTGTTTGTGCTAGTTTACTCGACTGGGGGGTGCCCGGCAGTTCAGAATGGGGAGGCAGTTTTTCCTCGATCGTGCACTTTTGGGGGATAAAGGAAAGGGATTCATTCGGCTGAAGTGTTCCTAAGAAGCTAGCAGTTTCGGCGAACGCAGCAGAGGTTTCACCGCAGGATAAGTTGTTGGGAGGGGCTGGATGCGGTTCGGTGAAAATTAGGTTTGGCCCACCTGTTACAATTGCCAGCCTTGGCGGTACTCGTACATTAAGTACTGGTTGGCTTCGGTGGGGTGGACAAACCGGCCGCTCTGGGGGTCATATTCCAGTTTCTGGCCCGGAAGCCGAGTGGCAATGTCGCCAAGCATTAAAAATTCGTTCACTGTAGCGCCATATTCAAATCGACCCAATGGCGCCGGGCCGCCCCGACAGGCTAATACCCAATCCATATAATGTCCCTTGGAAATAGGCAACGTTTGCGGGTCATCCAGGTTGACGCCCTCGAACCGATCCTTCGGAAACAGGGCGATCATCATATTATGGCTATTGCTAATCAGGAGGCCTTTTTCGCCCAACAGGATCAACCCGGGTTTGAGTCGACCTGGGACGCCGAGCCAGTATTTAATGTCCTTTTCCGTAGCGCCGTAGTCC